>JBGAHV010000005.1:0-97181 GCA_044225995.1 Ferruginibacter sp.
CAGTAAATCCTATTACAACAAAGACCGCTGGGCCACAAGAAATATTCTTGCCAGCAATATTGGCCTTACTGCAAAACGGGGTAATGACAACAGCCTTACTGTTGCTGTAAGTAATATTCTTACAACAGAACCCATGGGCGGCGTTGATTTAGAGATAATGGATTACCAGCAAACCATCATCAGCAATGGAAAAAGTGATGGAGATGGTTTTGCAAACATCGATTTAAAAAGAAAACCTTATTTGCTCATTGCTAAAAAAGGTACGGAAAGAGGTTATTTAAAATTGGATGACGGAAACTCATTGGCACTTAGCCGCTTTGATGTAAGCGGTGAAGAAGTGAAGAACGGTATCAAGGGATTCATTTTTGGTGAACGGGGTGTTTGGCGCCCCGGCGATACCATGTACTTAAACTTTATTGTAGAAGATAAAGAAGGCAAACTGCCGAAAGATCATCCGGTGGAATTCAGTTTGTTTACACCTAATGGGCAACTGTACAAACATGCGGTGCAAACTGATGCGGAAGATGGTTTTTATTTATTTAAAACTAATACAGATGTTTCTTCACCTACCGGTAACTGGCTGGCAAAAGTAAAAGTGGGTGGTGCCAGTTTTGAAAAACGCATTAAGGTGGAAACCGTAATGCCCAACCGGTTAAAAATTAATTTAGACTTTGGTAAAGATCCGATGCTGGGTGAAGGCAGTACAGAAAACGGAAAACTTAATGCAAAATGGTTATTTGGTGCACCCGGCAAAAATTTAAAAGCAAAAATTGATGCATCGCTGTATGCAAAAACAACTTCCTTTCCAAAATTTGCAGGGTTTGAGTTTGATAACCCTACATCCAATTACGAAACACAGCAAAAAACAATTTACGAAGGCACTTTAGATACCGCAGGTAACGCTTCTTTAAAACCAACTTTTGAAACAGATGAAGCAGCACCAGGCATGTTAACTGCCAGCCTTGTTGTAAAAGTATTTGAACCCGGCGGCACATTCAGTATCGATAATGTAAGTGTGCCTTACAGTCCTTACAACAGTTATGTGGGTTTAAAATTACCTGACGGTGAAAAACCTTTTGACTATTTGCTGGCTGGAAAAAATCATACCGCACAAATTGTAAATGTAGATGCCAAAGGAAATTTAATTAACGGCAGCAACGAAGTGGAAGTGGAATTTTACCGCATACAATGGCGCTGGTGGTGGGATGATTACGGCGATAACCTCAGCAATTTTACACAAAATGAATACAACAAACTGCTGAAGAAAGAAACAGTAAAACTCACTAATGGCCGTGGTCAATGGACGTTTGGAACAAGTGAACATGAATGGGGCCGCTATTTAATATTGGTAAGAGATGTGCAAAGCGGTCATGTAAGCGGCAGCACATTATATATTGATGAACCGGGTTGGCAAACAAGGAGCGGTAACGATGACCAGACTGCCGCCACCATGCTGCAATTTCAGCCAAACAAAGAAAAATATAATGTAGGTGAAGAAGTGAGTTTAACCATACCAAGCAGTGCCGGCGGCAGAGTGTTAGTAAGCATTGAAAACGGCAGCAAAGTTTTAAAATCTTTCTGGCAGGAAACAAAACAAGGACAAACCATTGTTAAGTTTAAAGCTGATGGAAGTATGGCGCCGAATGTATATGCTACCGTAAGTCTTTTACAAAAACACTCGCAAACCATTAATGATTTACCCATAAGAATGTATGGCTCTGTACCCATTTTTGTAGAAGATAAAAACACGGTGCTGAATCCTGTATTGAATATTGCCGGCACCATTCGTCCTGAACAAAATGTATCATTTACTGTAAGCGAGCAAAGCGGAAAAGAAATGACTTATTGCGTAGCGATAGTAGATGATGGCTTGCTGGATTTAACACGTTTTAAAACGCCCAATCCGCATGAAGCATTTTATGCACGTGAAGCACTCGGTGTAAAAAGTTTTGACATGTACGATTATGTGATTGGTGCATGGGGTGGCGATTTAGAACGCATATTAACCATTGGTGGTGATGCCGACGCAGGGCCGGGCAAACAAAAAACGGCCAACCGTTTTAAACCTGTGGTAAAGTTTATGGGGCCGTTCCATTTAAGCAGCGGGCAAACACAAAAACAAAGTTTCACGCTACCATCATACATCGGTTCTGTACGTGCCATGATTGTGGCAGCACATAAAGGCAGCTATGGTTCCGCAGAAAAAACCATCACCGTTAAAAAACCATTAATGATGCTGGCTACCATGCCACGTGTGTTAGGCCCCGGTGAAACTATCAAACTGCCCGTTACTGTTTTTGCAATGGAGAATAACATTAAAAAAGTAAACGTATCACTGGAAAGCAATCCGTTTTTAGAAGTGGTGGGGTCTTCAGCACAGGCAGTAAACTTTACGCAACAGGGTGAGCAAATGCTTTATTACGATGTTCGTGTAAAACCCAATGTAGGCATTGGTAAAGTAAAATTGCTGGCAAGCAGTGGCGGCGAAAAAGCTGACTACGAAGTGGAATTGGATATTCGTAATCCCAACCCGCCGGTAACCAGCATTAGTGAAATTACATTGGCACCGGGCCAGCAATGGAAAACAACTGCTGCTCCTATTGGTGTGGCAGCAACCAGTACTGCAACCATCGAAATTTCCAGCATCCCATCTATGAATTTGCAAAAGCGGCTGGATTATTTAATTGACTATCCGCATGGCTGTATTGAGCAAACCACTTCCGCTGTATTTCCGCAGCTCGTATTAAACCAGTTAACCGACCTGGATGATTACAGGAAATCGCAGGTGGATAAAAACATCCGTGCCGGCATTATGAAATTGCAAAATTTTCAACGGCCCGATGGCGGCTTCAGCTATTGGCCGGGTTTAAACGAAAGCGATGAATGGGGCAGCAACTACGCCGGGCATTTTTTAGTGGAAGCACAAAGCAATGGTTATTTGGTAAGCGATTATATGCTGCAGCAATGGAAGAACTTTCAGCGTGGCAAAGCCAACAGCTGGGTGCCAAGTACCAATAATTTTTATGGCGGCGATTTATCGCAAGCATACCGCTTATATACGCTGGCATTGGCAAAAGCACCGGAATTAGGTGCTATGAACCGGCTGAAGGAATTTAAATATTTATCCAACGAAGCAAAATGGCGTTTGGCTGCGGCATACCAATTAGCCGGGCAAAATAACATTGCACTGGATTTAATCAGCGGCCTGGCAACTTCTTTCCCTGCAAGAACCGGCTGGGGCTTTACCTATGGTTCTGATACACGTGATGAAGCCATGGTGCTGGAAACATTAACACTGCTTGGTAAAAAAGCAAAAGCAGAAGAACTGGTGCGTACCATTGCCGCCAAATTATCACAAGATTATTGGTACAGCACACAAACCACGGCATACAGTTTAATTGCTATTGCAAAATTCTGCGGCAAAAATCCAAGTGGTGCTAAAATAATTTCATCTGCCAATATTGATGGTAAACAAACCGACATCAACGCTAATAATTATTTGCGCCAGTTACCGGTGGTGTTTAAAAATCAAAACAGCAGCAATGTGGTTATTACCAACAAAGGCAGCAACAACTTATATGTGCGTATCATTACAAAAGGCCAGCCGCTTGCAGGCGACAGCTTAAAAGTAAACAACAACCCTGCAGTACTGGCAATGAGCGTAAGCTATTTAACGCAGGATGGTAAAGCCATTGAGGTAAATCAATTAAAACAGGGAACTGATTTTGTAGCGAAAGTTACCATTAAAAACCCCGGCGGCCGTGGCCGTTACAGCGAAATGGCGTTATCACAAATATTCCCCAGCGGCTGGGAAATTTTAAATGCAAGAATGTATGGTGGCGAAGGCGCTTTCAAATCATCGCCTTCCACTTACCAGGATATTCGTGACGACCGTGTGTACACCTACTACAACATTAACCAAAACGAAACACTCACGTATTATATACAGCTCAATGCTTCGTACCTCGGCCATTACTTTATGCCGGGCACATTTACCGAAGCCATGTATGATAATACCGTAAGTGCCGGCGTAAATGGCAAGTGGGTGGATGTGGTGCAGTGAGAAGATGGAACACTGATTTAATTGATTGGACTGATTAACACAGATTTTATCAGTGTTAATCAGTTTCATCCGTATCATCAGTGTTCCATTTTTATTACCATCATATGTAATTCTGTTCAGCATCGTTGTGTCACTCACTGCAACGGCATACCTTTATTCAGCTTTTATCTAAGCGTATTATCATCTTGAAAAAAATAGTTGCTATACTTCCTAAGCTCAGCTTACGCAGCACCTCTTCTAAAATAAAATTAGCAGTGTTGCTGGGTTTGCTTATCTGGTTTTGGTTATCGCTTCCCAAAAAATTATTTAACGCACCCACCAGCTATGTAATTGAAGATGCCGACGGCAATTTACTCAACGCCACCATTGCTGCCGACGGGCAGTGGCGTTTCCCGTACAATAAAAATGTGCCGCAAAAATTTATCGACTGCATTACCACTTTTGAAGACAAACGTTTTTTTAAACATCCCGGTGTTGACCCTGTTTCAATAGGAAGAGCCGTTGTAAAAAATATTAAAAACAAAGAAGTGGTGCAGGGCGGCAGCACCATCACCATGCAGGTAATCCGGTTATGGAAGAAAGATGATAAACGCAGCATCTGGAATAAACTGAAAGAAAGTATTTTGGCTGTACGGCTGGAATGCTCTTACTCAAAAAAAGAAATACTGGCATTGTATGCCAGCAATGCACCCTTTGGCAGTAATGTGGTGGGATTAGATGCTGCCGCATGGCGCTACTTTGGAAGAAGTGCTGACAAATTAAGCTGGGGAGAAATGGCCACGCTGGCTGTATTGCCCAATGCACCGGCATTGGTGCATCCCGGTAAAAACAGGGAAGTGTTATTAAAAAAAAGGAATGATTTATTAGACAAATTATTGGCCGCAGAAAAAATTGATAAAAGCAGTTGCGATTTAGCAAAACTGGAACCGCTGCCCGGTGCGCCCATTGCACTACCGCAGTTTGCACCGCATTTATTGCAGCGTTTTAAAAAAGATGCTTCGGCTAACTCAGCACAGGCTTACACCGCTTCAACAAAAATTAAAACAACACTGGATGGCGCCCTGCAAAAAAATGTAAGCCGCATTGTGCAGCAGCATCAAAGTATTTTAAAAGGCAATGGTATTAACAATGCCTGCGCACTGGTGCTGGATGTAGAGACTGGAAATACTTTAGCCTACGTGGGAAATATTTATGAGCCGCTGAATAAAGAAATGGAAAGCGATGTGGATGTTATTGCAGCGCCCCGCAGTCCCGGCAGCGCATTAAAACCCATTCTGTATGCTTCCATGTTAAGCGATGGATTGATTTTACCCAATTCATTAATTGCAGACATTCCAACACAAATAGGAAGTTATGCGCCGCAAAATTTTGATTTGGGTTATGACGGTGCTGTGCCTGCCAGCCGTGCATTGGCACGCAGTTTAAATATACCTGCCGTAAAATTATTGCAGCAGTACAAGTACCAGCGCTTTTATGAAACACTGCAGCAATGCGGCATTACTACATTAAACCGCAGTGCAGATACATATGGCCTTAGTTTAATTCTCGGTGGTTGTGAAGTAACACCCTGGGACCTGGCAGGTGTGTATGCATCCATGGCACGTACACTCAACCATCAAACAAAAAATCATGGACAAATCAATACTGAAGATTTTCATCCGGCTGTATACATCTCTAACAAACAACAAACCATAAACCATAAACAACAAACCACAAACTTCCCTCTCGATGCCACTTCAATTTATTTCACCTTCCAGGCCATGCAGGAAGTAATGCGGCCTGGTGAAGAAGGCTTGTGGCAGCAATTCACCTCATCACAAAAAATTGCATGGAAAACAGGTACCAGTTTTGGTTTTAGAGATGGATGGGCCATTGGCATTACGCCTAAAAACGTAGTGGCTGTTTGGGTGGGCAATACCGATGGTGAAGGAAGACCGGGGTTAGTGGGTGTGCAAACTGCAGCACCCATTTTATTCGACATTTTTCGTTTGCTGCCCAACACCAACTGGTTTGAAAAACCAACATACAATTACACCTTTGTTCCTGTATGCCGGCAAAGTGGTTACCGTGCCAATATTGATTGCCCGGATGTGGATACATTATTTATGCCACCGAATGCATTAAAAGCGCCGCAGTGTCCGTACCATAAAATAATTCATTTAGATGCTACAGGCAATTACCGTGTTACGGCTGATTGTGAAAGCCCTTCCTCCATGCAGCATAAAAGCTGGTTCATTTTATCGCCGGCAATGGAGTATTACTACAAACAAAAAAATGCCGACTATAAAATATTGCCGCCTTACAAACCCGGCTGTGAAACAACAGAAAGCGGCAAAGCCATTGAATTAATTTATCCGCAGCCTGATGCAAAAATTTATGTGCCGCTTGAAATAAACGGGCAAAAAGGCAACACCATTTTTACTGCAGCACACCGGCGCAGCAGCGCTAAAATTTTCTGGAGCCTGGATGATAATTTTATTGGCACTACACAAAACTTTCATCAAATGGCTTTAAACCCCTCACCGGGCAAACATATTATTACACTGGTGGATGAAAATGGTGTAAGCATCAGCCGGCAGTTTGAAATACTGGAAAAAGAAAACTAAGCTTATTTTTGCCATAACCTTTCCTTCCTGAATTATTACCAAATAATTTTTACTTTTAAAATCTAAAACTTTTTGCTATGCCAATAAGAATGACTGACGACCCGGAAAATCAACAGGAAGATTACAATGACCAAAATGATAACTCCGGTGGCGGAGGAGGTGGTGGCAATTTTCCCGGTGGCGGTGGCGGAGGATTAATGAGTTTATTACCGCTGGTATTTGGTTTATTCCGTGGTGGCAAAAGCAGTTTATTATTGTTATTAGTACTGGGCGGGGCTGCGTATTTTTTATTTTTCCGCAACGGTGGCTGCATGGGTACAGGAGGAGATAACCCCATCACCAAATTATTTTCGCAGTCTGGTTATAATTATAATCCTGAAGAATTTAAAAAAGCCAGTGTTTACGAAGGGCTCTCTGATGACAATACAAAAAACCCTTTACCAGAAGCTGTATCATTAGCGGCCTTTGCACCACAGCGTTTAAACCAGGGTGAGCAAGGCAGTTGTGTGGCATGGAGCAGCGGCTATGCTGCACGTACAATACTGGAAGCAGCCAGCACCCGGCAAAATCCTGAAGCATTAAAATTCAGCCCGGCATTTTTATACAATTATATTGGTATGGATGGTTGCCAGGGCAGTTATATTCAAAAGGCAATGGAGTTTATGAGCAGGAATGGAGCATTGCCTTTTAATGATTTTCCTTACGATCCCACCAACTGCAGCCGCCAGGCATCGCAATCATTAATTGATAAAGCACAGGCCTACAAAATTCATGGCTTTACCCGTTTAACAGAAGGAGATGAACTTACTGCATTTAATATACGTGCTATAAAAGAACATTTGGCAAAAGATGCACCCGTTGTAATTGGCATGATGGTGGGTGGCAGTTTTATGCAGGATATGATGGGGCAAAAAGTTTGGCATCCCACATCACAGGACAGGCAGCAAATGGGTTTTGGCGGCCACGCCATGTGTGTAATTGGATATGATGACCGCCTGGAAGGTGGCGCTTTTCAAATAATGAACAGCTGGGGGCCTGAATGGGGGCAGAATGGTTTAGCATGGGTTCGTTATGGAGATTTTAAAGAGTTTGTACGTGAAGCGTATGGTGTTGACCCGCTGCCTAAACGTGGCGCTGCATTAAACATTCCGCTGGAGTATAATATTGGCCTGGTGGATAACGCTACTAAAAGTTATATACCGCTTACCAATGCTGGTGGCAATGTTTTTAAAACCACATCGCCTGTAAAAAAAGGCACCCGTTTTAAAATGGAAATTAAAAATACCACCGAGTGTTACATTTATTTATTTGCTTCGCAAACAGATAACAGCAGCCAGGTATTGTTTCCTTATAAACCCATTCACTCGCCCTATTGCGGCATAACCGGTTACCGCTTATTTCCCCGTAAAGAAAGTATGGAAGCCGATGCAGTAGGTGATAAAGATTTTATGGCGATCGTAGTAAGCACACAACAATTAGATTACAATGCACTCAATGCTGCTATCAATAAAAGCACGGCTGCAACTTTTCCTGCCAAAGTAAATGAAGCTTTAGGGAGCACTGCATTGAAGACCGCACAATTTGGCAATGCAGGTGCCGGCATTATGAGCGTAAAAGCAAATAATCCCGGGCAAAGTGGTTTGGTGGTAACAATGGTGGAAGTAGATAAGAACTAAATAGAACATTGATGAAATTGATTGGGCTGATTTGTACTGATCTGTTTTAATCAGTTTCATCTGTATCATCAGTGTTCCGTCCTATATGGCAAATAAATTCATACAACTTATTCAGCATCCTGTTAAATTCAGGATGTTTTTATTGTACAAACTGCCGAGCGCTTTTTTCAGCGGCGTAAGAGTAAAATATGCTGATGAGGAAAAATGTGTGGTAACTGTTCCCTTTAAATGGTTTAGCCAAAACCCTTTTAGGAGTACGTATTTCGCCTGCTTAAGTATGGCTGCAGAAATGAGTACCGGCGTATTAGGGTTGGCACATATACATGGGCGCAAACCAGCTGTAAGCATGCTGGTGGTAAGTATTAAAGGCGACTTTTTGAAAAAAGCCATCGGCAAAACAACATTTACCTGCAACGATGGTGCTGCCATTAAAAAAACTATTGAAGAGGCAATTGCCACTGGCGAAGGAAAAGCCATTACTGCAAAAAGCAGTGGCGTTAATGAACAGGGAGAAGTGGTGGCGGTATTTGAAGTAACGTGGAGTTTTAAAGCAAAACAAGCCTGATCAATATAAGTTTTTCTCTCCCCCTATTTCCCTAACTTGCACCCCTAAAGTTCAATAGTATTGGTGTGGCACAAGTGAGTGACACAACAATGATCAATGATGATTCCAAAGCCGGTTTAAAAATCCCCTTTGAATCGTAAACCATTAACCAATCAACATGCTTAAAGAAGAACTGCGCAAACAACAGGCATTAGAATACCACGCCAAAGGAAGACCCGGGAAAATTGAAGTGGTGCCTACCAAAGAAGCCAAAACACAAAGAGATTTATCCTTAGCTTATTCACCCGGTGTGGCTGTACCGTGTTTGGCAATTAAAGACAATCCAGAAGATGTTTACAAATACACCAGCAAAGGAAACCTGGTGGCTGTAATTAGCAACGGAACGGCTGTGTTAGGCTTGGGTGATATTGGCCCGGAAGCCGGCAAACCGGTAATGGAAGGAAAAGGCGTATTGTTTAAAATATTTGCCGACATTGATGTATTCGATATTGAAATAAATGAAAAAGACCCGGAAAAGTTTGTACAAATAGTGCATGCACTGGAGCCAACCTTTGGTGGTATTAATTTAGAAGACATAAAAGCACCTGAATGTTTTTATATTGAACAGGAGCTGAAGAAGCGTGCAAAAATTCCCATCATGCATGATGACCAGCATGGCACTGCCATCATCAGTGCAGCCGCTTTGTTAAATGCAGTTGAAATTCAAAAAAAGAAAATCAGTAAAATACAAATTGTGGTGAATGGCGCCGGTGCAGCTGCAGTTAGTTGTATGAAATTATACATCAGCCTTGGCGCCAGCAGGGAAAATATAAAAGTGTACGACAGCAAGGGTTTAATACATGCCGGCCGTAATGACCTGGATGAAATTAAAAAAGAATTCATCTCCACGTCAAAAGCATATACCCTGCAGGAAGGCATGAAAGATGCGGATGTATTTATTGGGTTAAGCAAGGGCAACGTGGTAACGCAGGATATGGTAAAATCGATGGCAAAAAACCCCATCATTTTTGCTATGGCTAATCCCGACCCTGAAATTAGTTATGAAGATGCCATTGCTGCCCGTAAAGATGTGATTATGGCTACCGGCCGCAGTGATTATCCTAACCAGGTAAACAATGTACTGGGCTTTCCCTATATTTTCCGTGGTGCGCTGGATGTACGTGCCACCACCATTAATGAAGCTATGAAACTGGCAGCCGTAAAAGCACTGGCAGCATTGGCTAAAGAGCCGGTACCCGATATTGTAAACATGGCTTACAATGAAAAGAACATTTCTTTCGGCCATAATTATATTATTCCAAAACCGGTTGACCCACGCTTATTGTCTACAGTAGCGCCTGCGGTGGCAAAAGCTGCTATAGAAAGTGGTGTTGCAAAAAACATAATTACCGACTGGGATGCATACGAAGTGGAACTGAATAAGCGGTTAGGTTTAGACAACCAGTTAAGCCGTGTTATTGGCAACAAAGCAAGACGTGATCCCAAACGTGTGGTATTTGCAGATGCGGAAAATTTGAAAATTTTGCGTGTGGCACAAATGGCGCAGGAGGAAGGGGTGGCTTATCCCATTTTACTGGGCGATGAAAACCGCATTAATAAAATTGCAGCCGAAAATGGTATTGACCTGGAGGGCATGCCTGTCATCAATCCAAAAAGTGATGACACAGAAGAGCAGCGTAAAGAATTTGGAGAGCTGTTCTTTAACAAACGCCAGCGCCGCGGCGTAAACAAATATGAAGCCCACAAGCTGATGAAAGACCGCAACTATTTTGGTTGTATGCTGGTGGAAACTGGTGAAGCTGATTGTTTGATCAGTGGACTTAGCCGTAATTATCCTGACACCATTAAACCGGCGTTACAGGTGATAGGTACGGAAGAGGGTGTAAAAAAAATTGCAGGCATGTACATCATGTTCACCAAACGGGGGCCGTTGTTTTTAGCTGACACCACCATCAACTTTAACCCCACTGCAGAAGAGCTGGCAGAAATAACATTGCTGGTGGCAAATGAAGTGCGTCATTTTAACATCAAGCCAAGAATAGCCATGCTTAGTTACTCCAACTTTGGCAGCAGCAATGGTGCAGAAGCCCAACTGGTGCGCAAGGCAAGGGAAATTGTAAAACAAAAAGAACCCGGTTTGGTATGCGATGGCGAAATACAGGGCATGATGGCTTTTAATAAAGACATACTGAAAGAAAATTATCCTTTTACAGAATTAGTGAATGGTGATACCAATACACTCATCTTCCCCAACCTTGCAGCAGGCAATATTGCTTACAACCTGTTACAAGAAATTGGCGGCGCCGACTCTATCGGGCCTGTAATATTGGGCTTAAACAAACCGGTACATGTGCTGCAGTTGGGAAGCTCCACCCGTTCAATATTCAATATGGTATTAATTGCTGTAGTGGAAGCCCAAATGAAAAGCAGCCAGAATACACAGGAAGAAATAAAGAAAAGCAAATGGTGGAAACGGTTTAAAAAACCGGCGCATGAAATATAAAACTGTTAACAATTTATCATTTAATAAAGGCAGTTTTGCAGGCGGAATACTAAATGATAAAATCAGTACATAAATCGTTTTATCTTCGTTAAGGTTTAATAATAAACCGCCGGCCACAAATAAGAAACTATTTAATGAATTTTTTTTCACACTTTGGCAAGTACATTCTGATGATTAAGGGCATGTTTACCCGGCCCGAAAACCGCCGTATGTACTGGAAGGAACTGATGCACCAGTGCAGCGAAATTGGCCTTGGTTCATTAGGTATTGTAGCCATCATCTCTGTGTTTATGGGTGCGGTAAGCGCCGTGCAAACTGCTTACCAGCTGGTAAGCCCTATCATTCCAAAAAGCACCATTGCACAAATTGTACGTGATACCGTGATATTGGAATTTGCACCCACATTAGTTTGTATAGTATTGGCGGGTGTTGTAGGCAGTAAAATTGCCAGCGAGCTCGGCAACATGCGGGTGAGTGAACAGATAGATGCGCTGGAAATAATGGGCATCAATACAAAATCATATCTCATTGCTCCCAAAATTATGGCAGCGCTCATTATGATACCGCTGCTGGTAATCATTTCTATGGGCCTGGGTATTTGGGGCGGCCGTATTGCGGGTGCTGCTTCTGGTATTTTGTCTTCTGATACATACGACCGGGGACTGCTGGAAAACTTTATGCCGTTTAATGTTCGCTTTGCATTATACAAAGCATACACTTTCTCGTTTATCATCAGCAGTATACCGGCTTATTACGGTTATTATGTTAAAGGTGGTGCATTGGAAATTGGCCGCAGCAGTACAAAAAGTGTGGTTGTAAGCTGTATTATGGTACTTTTTGCAGATTATATTTTGGCAGCGATATTCTTGTAAAAAAGATTTGAATTACACGAATTGCAGCTAATTACACTAATCATTTTTGATGGCAGAACTTGTTTTCAAAGAAGAATCTTATAAAATCATAGGGATCTGTATGAAAATACATAGTGTGCTTGGCGCGGGGCTGAAAGAAATAAACTATAAAGATGCTATGGAAATGGATTTAACTGATGCGGGCATTATTTATGAAAGGGAAAAACGCTTTTTGGTAAAATATAAAGACAAGGTTTTACGCAACCCTTATATTGCTGATTTTGTAATTAATAATTCGATAATTTTAGAAGTAAAGTCAGTTCCAGCATTATTGGAAACGCACATGGCACAATCGCTTAGCTATCTTGCTGTATCTGGCTTAAAACTTGCGTTGCTGATAAATTTTGGTGAAAAATCATTAACTCATAAACGCCTTGTTTTATAATTCGTGTAATTCGTAAAAATTCGTGTAATTGAAATGATTGGATTCAACAACATAAAAAAATCTTTTGATGATAAAGTGGTGCTGCAGGGCGTAAGTCATGTAATGGAAACCGGCAAATGCAACCTTATCATCGGCACTAGTGGCAGTGGCAAAACTGTTTTGCAAAAATGCCTGGTGGGGCTGTTTGAGCCGGATGAAGGAGAAATATTTTATGATGACCGCAATTTTCTGCATATGGAGGAAAAAGAGCGTAAGGAATTACGCCAGCAAATTGGTATGCTTTTCCAGGGCGGTGCATTGTTCGACAGCATGACGGTGGAACAAAATGTAATGTTTCCGCTGGAGATGTTTACCCACCAATCCCACGACGAAAAATTAAAACGGGTGAATGAAGTACTGGCAAGGGTAAACCTTACAGGAGCGAACAAGAAGTACCCTGCCGAAATAAGTGGTGGCATGAAAAAGCGTGTGGGTATTGCACGTGCCATTGTGCTGAACCCAAAATATTTATTCTGCGACGAGCCCAACAGCGGACTGGACCCTCAAACCAGTATGGTAATTGACAAACTCATTATGGACATCACCAAAGAGTTTAACATGACCACAGTGATAAACACCCACGACATGAACAGTGTGATGGAGATTGGCGAAAATATTTTGTACATGTACCAGGGGCAAAAAGAATGGGCGGGCAATAATAAAGAAATCATCTTTAGTAAAAATGAACGCCTGAATGCTTTCATTTTTGCCAGTGAATTTTTACAGGATGCCAAAGATATGCGCATGCTGGAAGCCAAAGGAAAGATCAGTGATGACAGGGATATGGATGAGCTGATGAAGTAGTTACTAATCCTCTTTATTTGAAAAATAAAAAAGCAAAAGAGTTAAAAAAACACCACCGGATAAACAAATAATAGTTGAATTCAAAAACCTGTTCTTTTCTTTTACCAATAAATCTTCCAAAGTACCTTCTCGTTTAACAATAATTAAGCAATCTTTTGTTTTTTCGAAACTGCTGCTGAATTTTGAAGCCTGCCTGAAGTTTTCTGCATCATCTGTGTTTTCAATCCTCTCAAAAAAGTACGATTCATTAAAATGAATTTTCTCGAAATCTTCAGTTGATTTTTTATCAAACTCTTTTAAAGCCTTTAATTCCTGCTCTGTTCCACTCTCGTTCTTTTTATAAAGCATTGAGGTGATAAATTTTTCACCATAGCCAATATTTACAGGCTTTTCTATGCTATTTTTTGTACTATCATTATAAACCGGGGTTATATAGTATTTAGAAATTTGTGTAGTTCCATGCTTATCTATTGTTGATCTTTCCTCGTAAGTAATATGATTTGCTGGCAGTATTACAAACGACTTTATTTTAAAAAATCGCTCTTTAGGAAAGTCATTTAATTCTACAGGAGTGTTTATAGGAATTATTTGATAGCCCCAATCAGAAAAATATGGTTGAGAAATATATGCGGGAAAAAATAAAGAAAACCCAATTAAAAAAATTGGGACAATAATTAATCCGTTTTCGTTTTCCTTAAGGGATGCAAAAATAGGTCGCAATAAAAAATACATTGCAATACAACAAGCTGCAATAAGAATACATATATTCAAGACATTTATATTCATCTTTAAATTAACCTGCAGCAGCCAGTTAAGAGTTGTATAGCCTGCAAAAACAAGTATAAAAGACAGTATGTATGTTATTAAACGAGATTTAAGCATAGCCTAAAGAAAATAGCATTAACAAATATACATCTGTGCTGTTTTTACTTGCTTAAACAATAGACCAATTGAAAAACAATGCTGAACGGAGCGTCGCCACTTCTGCCCCATCAGGGCATAAAAGCCCGTAACCTAAATAAATAATATTTAACCGGTGCTTCCGGCATCGTTTGCGTGCGTTTATACAGTAAAAAATATACTTCCGTAATAATTCTTCTGCCCTATCTTTGCGCCGCATTCCTAATTGTTCATTTCTAATTCATATTTGAACCATGTCTGTTCTTGTAAACAAAAACTCTAAAGTAATTGTACAGGGTTTTACGGGTACCGAAGGTACTTTTCATGCCACACAAATGATTGAATACGGCACCAAGCTGGTAGGCGGTGTTACACCCGGTAAGGGCGGTACACTGCACCTGGATAAACCGGTGTTTAATACAGTGGCCGATGCGGTTAAAACCACGGGTGCTGATGTAAGCATCATTTTTGTACCCCCTGCATTTGCTGCTGATGCAGTAATGGAAGCTGCTGATGCCGGTATCGGATTGGTGGTTTGTATTACTGAAGGTATTCCTGTACAGGATATGGTGAAAGTGAAAAATTATTTACAGGGTAAAACCACCCGTTTAATAGGCCCTAACTGCCCTGGTGTTATTACTGCTGAAGAATGTAAAGTGGGTATTATGCCCGGTTTTATTTTTAAGAAAGGACGAATTGGTATTGTATCTAAATCCGGCACCTTGACATATGAAGCCGCAGACCAGGTGGCAAAAGCAGGATTGGGTATTTCTACAGCTATTGGTATTGGTGGCGATCCCATTATTGGTACCACCACCAAAGAAGCGGTAGAATTATTTATGAACGACCCGGAAACCGAAGCCATTGTTATGATTGGAGAAATTGGCGGTGGTATGGAAGCAGAAGCTGCTAACTATATTAAGAGCACAGGTAATAAAAAACCCGTAGTTGGATTTATTGCAGGCCAAACAGCGCCTCCGGGCCGCCGTATGGGCCACGCCGGTGCCATTGTTGGCGGTGCTGATGATACTGCTGCTGCAAAAATGAAAATTATGGCGGAATGTGGTATACATGTAGTGGCAAGCCCTGCAGATATTGGTAAAACAATGGCAGAAGCAATAAAAAAATAACGTTTCAAACTGTTTATAAAAAACAAGCCTCTCCAATTGGAGAGGCTTTGTTTTTCTATTCAACCTGACTAAAAAACCTTAGTGTTTCCAGCTACCATGATCGTCATGGTCATTATCCCGCTTATCATTACGGTCAAATTCCCTGTACATTGTACGTTCAGTTAAATTCACCTGGCCGTAGTTATTTACAGCCAGCGTGGTTTCTGTACCTGGCTTGAAAATAAAACATACATCAGATACCCTGCGTTGTTTGGCCTTGCCAAAGAAACCATAGTACGTTTCATACACAGTAACTGTATGTTTGCCGGGGCGCATGCTGCCTATATTGACAACATTATCATAACTTCCTTTCCGGTAACCGCCATTTACTTCATACTGCATATTATCAATCATTACAGTAAAACGTTTTTCCGTATATGCCTTCAGCACTACTGAAGTGCCACCAAATTTAGCATCGTTACGGTTGTCGTATTTGGGTTCGTTACCGCGGTTTTGCCATTGTGCAAATGCAGAGCTCATCATTAAAGCCATACCCAAAAATGTAAACATCTTTTTCATAGTAGTAAATTTATAAAGTGAACAATGTTGTTCGCAGCTTTTAATTTTTTGGCTGCTTATACTGTATATTTCAAACGGCGTGCCGTGTGCCAGATTCCTGCTTAAGAAAACGTTAAAGAAAAAGTTGCCGCTGATTTATGAAATAATAAAACAGTGTACATCTGAATAATGCGTTGTACTTTTCCGCATACAACCGCAGGGCAACAAATTGTATCTTGTAATTAAAATTGAGTTCTCATGTTTTTAAGAAAACTATTGCTGGTTATTTTAATCAGCACAACCGTAAACACCATGGCACAAACATCAAACGATTATGCAAAAAACTGGAAGAAGGTGGAAGACCTGGAGAAGAAAGGTCTTACAAAGTCTGCCAAGGATGAAGTAACGGCTGTTTACAAACTGGCGCAAAAAGATAATAATGATGCACAGCAGATAAAAGCCTGCATGTATTTAATTAAATACCGCAATGCCGTGGAAGAAGACAGCCACGAGAACAATATTTTTTATGTGGATACTTTAATTGCCGGTGCCAAGTCGCCTGCAAAAAATATTTTGCAAAGCATGCAGGCACAACTGTTTTGGCAATACCTGCAAAACAACCGCTGGAAGTTTTACGACCGCACCACATTGAAGGAAGAAAAAAGCAATGACATTGCCACCTGGAGCGTTGATAAAATCCACAGTGTAATTTCAAAACTCTACAAAGCTTCTTTACAAAACGATGCTCTGCTGAAAACTACAAAACTGGATGGTTACAACGCTGTTATTGTTAAGGGAACAAACACCCGCCAGTTGCGCCCCACCCTTTTTGATTTTTTAGCATTCAGGGCACTGGATTATTTTATGACGGATGAAAACAATTTAACAAAACCTGCCTATGAATTTAAAATAGACAATGCAAAAGCATTTGCACCTGCGGCAGAATTTGCTGCAGCTTCGTTTAAAACAAAAGACACAGCTTCGTTACAGCATAAAGCTATTTTACTGTTGCAGGATATTTTAAAATTTCACTTAAATGATACAAAACCGGATGCTTTGCTGGATGCCGATTTAATACGACTAGATTTTGTACAACAGCACAGCACTTTAACCGATAAGGAAAAACTATACGAAGCTGCTTTAAAAAATATAGAAGAAAAATATGCGGACAATGAAGCATCTGCACAAGCCACTTACCTGCGGGCAAAAATTTATTACGAACGTGGGCAGGATTTTGAGCCATTTACAAAAACAGCCAATCAATACGAAGTAAAGCGGGCAAAAGAATTATGCGAAGCCGCTGTAAAAAAATACCCCAAAAGCGAAGGCGGCATTAATGCACAAAATTTAATTACCGGTATTTTACAGCCATCGCTGAATATAGAAAGTGAAAAAGTAAACACCATTAATGATGCCTTCCGCACATTGGTAAACTACAAAAATGTGCCGAAGTTATATTTCCGCATTATTAAAACCAGCAGGGATGAAATTAAAAAACTGGACCGCCGGGATTATGATAAGCTATGGGCTGCTTATGTGGCATTGAAGCCAGTTAAAAGCTGGAGTGTCCCGTTACCCGATCCAAAAGACTATCAAACCCATAGTACAGAAATTAAAGTGGATGGCTTAACCAGCGGCGTGTATTTTATTTTAGCCAGTATTGATGAAAATTTTTCTCTTGTAAAAAACATTATAGCCAAACAAACTATTTATGTAAGCAACATTAGTTATATACACAACAATAAACAGGAGTATTATGTGCTGCACAGGGATAACGGACAGCCATTGGCAAACACCGCTGTACAGGTTTGGGAAAGCAAATACAATTACCAAAGTGGCAACTACGATGAAAACAAAGCCGAAAAATACACCACAGACAAAAATGGCCTGTTTAAACTGAAAGACACCAAAGAGTACCGCAACTTTTTACTGCAGCTTAAATACAACAACGACGAGCTGTTTATGGACGATAATGAAGGTTACAATACTTATAACAGCTATGATGCAGCTCCGGCAAAACCCGTTACTTTTTTATTTACCGACCGCAGCATTTACCGCCCCGGCCAAACGGTATATTTTAAAGGCATTGTGTTGAAAGATGAAAAAGACGGAAGCAAAAGCGCCGTGGTTTCCGGCTTTATTACAAAAGTAATTTTGCGTAATGCCAACTACCAAAAAGCCGCAGATGTAAAACTGATAACAAATGAATTTGGCAGCTACAACGGCAGCTTTAAATTACCCGAAGGCGTACTTAACGGCAACTTCAGTATTTACGACAGTACCACCAACGGCACTGTTAATTTCAGCGTGGAAGAATACAAGCGGCCTAAGTTTATAGTGGAAGTGCAAAAACCAAAAGGCACTTACCGGGTTAACGACAGCATTAAAGTAACCGGTACAGCAAAAGCATATGCCGGCAATAACATTGACGGCGCAAAAGTAAAATACCGGGTGGTGCGTAAAGTGCAATACCCTGTTTGGTGGTGGGGCGGCTTTTATAGTCGTGGTAAATTCGGTTCTCCTTATGGCCGTAATGATGAAATGGAAATTACCAATGGAGAAATTACCACTGATGCATCAGGTGAATTTAAGATAACCTTTAAGGCATTACCCGATGAAACGGTTGATAAAAAAGACCAGCCAACTTTTTACTACGAAGTAAGCGCTGATGTTACTGACATAAATGGAGAAACTAGAAGTGGTAATACATCCGTAGCAGTAGCTTACCAGGCGTTGCAGTTAAATATTGATATGCCTGATAAATTACCTGCCGACAGCCTGAAAAATTTATTGGTACGCAGCACCAACATGAATGACATTTTTGAAAAGGCCGCTGTTACTGTTACCATACACAAAGTAAAATCTCCAGGCAAAATTTACAGGGAACGTTATTGGGATATGCCCGACCAGTTTGTAATGAGCAAAGAAGAATACAGTAACAGCTTTCCGTATGATGTGTATAAAGATGAAGACCAGATGAACGCATGGCCATTGGGCGACAGGGTGGTTGATAAAACGGACAGCACAAAAGAATCGGGGAATTGGGAATTAGGAATTAGGAATTTAGAAGCTGGATGGTATAAAGTGATTGCTGTTACAAAAGACAAATACGGCGAGGATGTAAAGGCAGAAAAATACATTCAGCTTACAGGAAATAATTCGCCGGTGGCTGATGCCATTATTGTAGATGTTATAAAAGGCAATGCAGAACCCGGCGATCAAATTAAATACAATGTAAGCACCGGCTTTGATAATGTATGGGCCATTCATACACTTAGCAAAATGAACAGCCAGCCCCAAACTGCTTATCAAATTTTAACCCAGGGCCAGTCTGTGGCATCGGTGATAACTGCGGGGGAACAAGACCGTGGCGGCATGGCTGCAAGTATTGCCTTTGTAAAACACAACCGGGTTTATACTGAAGCAGAAAGTTTTATTATTCCCTGGAGCAATAAAGAACTGAATATTTCTTTTGAAACCTTCCGTGATAAAGTATTGCCCGGCAGCAATGAAAAATACACGGTTAAAATCAGCGGTGCCAAAGGTGAAAAAGCAGCGGCTGAAATGCTGGCAGCCATGTACGATGCATCGTTAGACCAGTTTAAACCGCACAGCTGGAGTAAGCTGAACATCTGGCCATCATTATACAATAGTGTTAGCTGGAGTGATAATGGTTTTGAAAAAGTAAATTCTGATGAATACAATAAAATGGAGGAAGGAACTATATCAGCTATAGAGAAAACGTATGACAGGTTGGGAGTGAAAAATTCAAATGGTGATATTGACTATGTAGGCTTTCAGTATTTTTATAGAGATGGAGCTCCAGGGGGGGCATATATGTTAAGAATAAGAGGTCAAGCAACAATGGCAGCACCTTCATTTGACAGTAATGCCTCAGGACTGATAAATTTTGCAGCAGGAAATGGAAGTGTTGTATCAGAAAGAAAAGTAAAAGAAGCTGGTAAACTTGTTTATAAAAAAGATGAGGAAATTACTTCGGCAGTTCCATTTTTAAAAGTTGGAGAAAATAATCCTCCCGTACAAATCCGCAAAAACTTTAACGAAACAGCTTTCTTCTTTCCTGAATTAAGAACAGACGCCAACGGCAGCATAAGTTTCAGTGCCACTTTACCCGAAGCATTAACACAGTGGAAACTGATGACCTTTGCTCACACCAAAGATTTGGCAAGCGGTTACACCGCACAAACCATCACCACACAAAAGCCATTAATGGTGCAGCCCAATGCACCCCGTTTTTTACGGGAAGGGGACAAAATAGAATTCAGCGCCAAAGTGGTAAACTTAAGCGGTAAAGAAATTACCGGCACTGCACAATTAGAATTACTGGATGCGGCCACCAACAAACCGGTGGATGGCTGGTTTAAAAACATCTTTCCCACACAATATTTTACGGTGGAAGCAGGCCAAAGTACAGCTGTTAAATTTCCTATGGAAGTGCCGTTTAATTTTAACAGCGCCATGAGCTACCGCATTGTTGCTAAAACAACGGATGCCAGCGATGGCGAAGAAATGGCATTACCGGTTTTAACCAACCGCATGTTAGTTACAGAATCACTGCCGTTAAATTTAAAAGGCAATGAAACCGGCAAAGCATTTAAGTTTGATAAATTACTGAACAGTGGCAACAGCAGCACCATCAGTAATCATGCACTTACTGTTGAGTACACCAGTAACCCTGCCTGGTATGCCGTACAGGCATTGCCTTATTTAATGGAGTACCCGTATGAATGTGCAGAGCAAACTTTTAACCGCTATTATGCCAATACGCTGGCAACATTTATCAGCAACAGTATTCCAAAAATTAAATCGGTATTTGAAAAATGGAAAACCATTGACACCGCAGCGCTGCAGAGTAATTTAGAAAAGAACCAGGAACTGAAAGCCGCATTACTGGAAGAAACACCCTGGGTGCTGGAGGCTCAAAATGAAAATCAGCAAAAGAAAAATATTGCCTTGCTGTTTGATATGGTAAAGATGAGTGCAGAGCAGGCAAAAGCCATTAACAAACTGAAGGAAATGCAAAGCAGTAACGGCGGCTTTGTATGGTTTAAAGGCGGTGCTGATGACCGCTACATTACACAATACATCATCACCGGTATTGGCCATCTTAAAAAATTAAAAGCGCTGGTTAGTGATGACAGCCGTGAGATTCTTTTAATGGTAAGCAAAGCATTGCCTTATCTAGATAAAAAAATAAAAGACGATTATGACTGGCTGGTTAAAAATAAAGTGACACTCAGCAAAAACAACCTGAGTGATATTGCCATTCAGTATTTATACATGCGCAGCTTTTTCAGTGAATATAAAATTCCTGCTGCTTCGCAAACAGCTGTTACCTATTACATGGGGCAGGCAAAAAAATACTGGTTGCAAAACAGCAAGTATTCACAAGCCATGATTGCACTGGCATTGCACCGGAGTAATGATGCTGTTACACCCAAAGCAATTATCAAATCTTTAAAAGAAAACGCCATTGTTAAGGAAGAGATGGGCATGTACTGGAAAGAGTGGGCAACCGGCGGTTATTACTGGTACCAGGCGCCTATAGAAAGCCAGGCAATAATAATTGAAGCATTTAGTGATATTGATAAAACCACTGCAACCGTGGATGATTTAAAAACATGGCTGCTGAAACAAAAGCAAACACAAAACTGGAAAACAACCAAGGCCACTGCAGAAGCCTGCTATGCATTATTGCTGAATGGCAGCAATTGGCCAGCGCAGGAAAAAGAAGTAAGCATACAATTAGGAAACAGCCTCCTCCTAACCTCTTCCCAGGGAGGAGGAACTGACCGAAGCGAAGAAGGAACCGGTTATTTCAAAAAAACAATTGAAGGCAAAAATGTAAAACCTGAGATGGGTAATATTTCAGTAAGTATCAAGTCTAAAAGCGCTTCGCAGGTTCCCCCTTCAGGGGGCGGAGGGGGCTCATGGGGTTCCGTTTACTGGCAATACTTTGAAGATTTAGACAAAATAACCACTGCAGAAACGCCGCTTAAATTGAAAAAGCAATTATTTGTTGAACGCAACACAGATAAAGGCCCGGTGCTGGAAGCATTAGCCGATGGCGCTGAATTGAAAGTGGGCGACAAAGTAAAAGTGCGCATTGAGTTAAAAGCCGACCGTGATATGGAATACGTACACATGAAAGACATGCGTGCCGCCTGCATGGAACCTGTAAATGTTTTAAGTGAATACAAATGGCAGGGCGGCTTGGGTTATTACGAAAGCACTAAAGATGCCAGCACCAATTTTTTCTTTAGCTGGTTAAGCCGCGGCACTTATGTTTTTGAGTACACTTTGTTTGTAACACATTCAGGTGATTTCAGCAATGGCATTACCACCATACAATGTATGTATGCACCGGAGTTTACAGCGCACAGCGAGGGAATAAGGGTGAGTGTTGAGTGATAAATGATGAGTTATGAGTGACAAAAAATGTTTTTGTATTTTAGCTCTAACTCATCATTCATAATTTATAACTGCAAACATGCCTGAACAACCCTCCTACAACATACCGCTGAAGTTTAGAAAAATGGAAAACCTGCACATAGTTTTCTGGCTGTTTAAAGACATCAGCTGGTGCATGGTGTGGCGGCCACTCGGCATTGTAATGATTGTGCCCACATTAGCTATTGCCATCTGGATCGTTTTTAAAAACAAAGCTTTTGTAAGTGAAGTATGCCATAACCTGGCCATTGTTTTGTGGATAAGCGCTAACAGCCTTTGGATGATCAGTGAGTTTTTTCATTTTGATGAAACACCGCTGCTGTTTGGGTTAAGTGGTAAACATACTGCGATGATACCATTTTTACTCGGGCTGTCCTGCCTTATTTATTATTACCTCATCTGGCGTCCGCTGCATAAAAATACAGTGGAGACAATGTAGTTATTTTGGTACGAGCCGTTACAGCTTTGCCGGGCATCGTTGCGTCGCAATCCTTTCATCTTGTATCGATCTGTGCAGCTTTTATAAAAGCGTACTATTAAATTCGTTACTATAGCATCATTAAATGTTTATTTAATGAGTAAAGAACGGATGCTGCTTTCAATTTGAGCTTTCCGGTTTTTCAGGTCTGCCTCTGTAGTGTTATAGGCAACAGAAAAAAGTTTTTTATTGGCCACAAAAAATATACGCCGGTTAAAAATTTTATTACCCGGCACTTCAGAATTAAAAGACACGGTAATTACTTTGTGATTGTTAATGGTAAGAATTTTGTCTTCTGTAAATTTTTGATTACCCAGTTGAGTAAGCAGCTGTGGCTTTAAGGGCAATAACATATCCCCGGTAATATCCTTTGCCACTTCATCTATCACTATTGAAAAGGAAAAGTCAGCATTGGCATAATATGCCGATTTGGTGTCTGGTTTTTTATTGTACTTAACCAGGATCTTATCGGCAGGCATGGTATCCATCGCTGCAGGAATACGCATTGTAAATCCTGTAAAACTTAGTGGCTTAAAATCTTTTTGTG
Organism: Ferruginibacter sp.; assembly: GCA_044225995.1. GTDB lineage: Bacteria > Bacteroidota > Bacteroidia > Chitinophagales > Chitinophagaceae > Ferruginibacter. The sequence goes on from JBGAHV010000005.1 coordinate 23,616, forward strand.
CCACACTGGTTAAACTAACGCAAATAAAAAACACCAACGCAATGCTATTCCGCATAAACTATTTTTTACGAAAGTACATAGTATCTGCGTAGAAGGTGTTGCTTTTTAAAGATCTTTAATGCAGGTCAATATCAAATACAGGGGAGTTGTTATTGGTTTCATTTGATTCATCTATACTGTTGGTACAATCGATACGTACCATAAACTGGCGTTTACCTCTTCCCAGTTCGTTAATATCTTTAATAAACCACCACTCTTCGGTACGTGCTGCACCTGCTGCCAACTGGTGCAGGGTGCATGGCGACCCAACAATAACATGATTTGTACCGCCGCTTCTTCCGGGGAAAAAATTTTGCAAATCCAGCGAATAGCCTTTGGCCGTTGCTGCATTGCCGGCATTTTTATAGGTGATTGAAAGTTTTATTTTGAACAAATGCCGTTCGGTCATTTCTTCCACCCCGATTAAATTAGCGCTCACAAACTGCAGGTCGGGCTTCAATAAAATGGTAACCTTAGGTGAGGGCAAAGAAGGTTTGCCTGGTACTCCTTTTGGTACAACAGGGGTTTGCGCATTAACACAGTTAAACAACAGCAATAAAGCAAGTGATGTAATTAGAAATTTTTTCATTTTCCCGGTTTTATTATCCAAAAGTAATTTTATGGCAGGCCGGGTGCAACTACATCATCATGTAGCAATGAAGTGCCATTGCATGCTGTTCTAAAACTTAATCTTTAATCTGCACCTGCTTCATTTCATTTCTTCCATAAAAAACAGGAAAATACATCAACTCGGCCTTTGCAGGGTTCAACGTATAACTTCCTTTATACCTCGGCTCCAGTTCAATGTCAAAATAATGTATGCCTTTGTTTAATGATTCTGTAAACAGCAGCATTTTGTCTTTATAAAATTCACGGTAAGTGCGCCAGTCTTGCTTTTTAGCCGCATAGTTACAGCCGGCAGGTATGGGCACCTGCAGCAATACAAATTGTGCATCAGCACTAACATCCACTTTAACTTTCATAAATATTTTTTCGCCTGCTTTTATCGTGTTGATTGTTTGGCCGTCTTTTTCAAACCAGGTGGTTATTTTAAAATTACTGTCCACTGGTTGTGGCGATGGATTAAACTGCTTTTCATACGCCGTAAAGTAAACCATACCGCCACCGGTTTTTGTAACCTGTAAATTTTTAATGGCTGTATTTTTCAATTTTAACCGGTAAGGATAATTGGTTACCTGCATAACCGTGTCGCCGCTGATATTTAAAACCGCCTTTTCATTAAAGTTGGTTTGCTGTTGCAGTATGGTTGGCAATAGGGCATTTAATATGGAGGCTGATTCCACCGTATTTCTCCAGTAACCTGTTTTTCTGCGCTCTAAGAAATACTGAATAATTTTTGGAAGTACAGATTCATACCCTGGTTCGTTTTTCAAAACTTCAAAGGCAAGCACTGTAGTGGCAATGCTGTTGCTGTACCAGCTGTAAGTATCTTCCCCCCAATGTACCCCCCCCAGCATGGTGCCAATTTGCTGCTGCAGTAATTTTTGCAGTTGTTGCGTGTGCTCCAGGTTTTGCCCCTGCATTATTTTCACCCACTGCCATTGCTGGTGCTGGCTCAATGAATCATAGCTTATCCGGTTCATCCATTCTTCGTAATTCATTACATGCTTTCCATTATTCAATGTTACCAATGCCGCCAGCAGTTCGTTACGTTTTAAATTGGGCAGCTGGTTTTGCAAATACAAAAAGCTGTTGCGTATGTTGGTTTCCACCAGTGTATTTTCACGCAGTGGCAGCAATGCATTGGCAACGTAGCAGGTAATGTAAAAATTACTTTTGCCGCTCTCCCACCAGGGCCAGCCGCCATCAAACTGCTGCGCCTTTTGCAGCTTACCCAGCAGGTAGTTCATTTCTTTTTCGTTTTTAAAAGGCTGTTGCAACTGCTGTTTAATTTTTTTCTCCATAGCATAGCCGGTAAGCTTGCTGGCCGTTTGTTCCATGCAGTAATAAGGATATTGCTTCAGGTGTTCAATTTCATCCAGCAATACATCCAGCGTATTATTTTGTGCATATAAGGTAATTTCATTTGCATTAACTGATGCTTTGTACTGCACCGTAGTATCTTTTTGCAGTACCCAAAAGTTACCAATGGTTTCTTCGGTTCCTTTTTTAAACACGGGTACTTTCTTTTCTTCCCCGTCTTTAAACCCAGTGGTGGTTTGCAGGTTATAATCAACAGATACGGTGTCTTTACTACCAATCACTGCCTGCACATCTTCCAGCGATTCTTTGGGCTGTACTGTTTTACTTACAGCATTTTTTTCGCTGCCGTTAATTTTAAAGGTGGCAGTAATATTGTAAGCATCATCTGTATAATTTTTTGCCTTGCCCAATACAAAGGCAGTATCACCTTCTAACAAAAACTGCGGTAAGGCCAGTTGCGCCACCATGGGTTTGTATGCCTGTGTTAACACGGAGGCTTTACCCATTCTTCTTTTTTTATCCATACCCACCACAAAAGTGCTCCAGCCGGTAATATTATCCGGGTATTGCACATCAAAGGACGCTTTGCCATTTTCATCAGTGAAAAAATTGGGTTGCCAAAAAGCATAGTCACGGAAAATGGTGCGCTGCGTTTTGGTTTTTGTGGTAATAACGATAACACCATTTGCTCCTCTTGAACCATAGATTGCAACAGCTGCTGCATCTTTTAAAATATTAATCTCCTCTATATTGTCTGTATTTAAATTGGCAGGAGCTTTTTCATATACAATTCCGTCAATAACATATAAAGGGCTTATACCTTCTTTTAACCCGCTTTCGCCACCAAGACGTATTGAAACATTATCTGTTAAACCAAAAGAAGATTGTCCCCTGATCTGAATCCCAGCAACTTTTCCCTGCAGGGCATTATTAAATTCCAATTCTTTAGCGCTTATAGTGCTGATACTGCCGGTCACACTTCTAAGACTTCTTTTTACTCCATATGCTGCAGTCACCACTACTTCCTGTAATGCTTGTGACGACACTTCCAGCTGCACATTAAATAATTTGACAACTCCATTAATTACTTCAACAGTTATTTCCTTTGTTGTATAACCTACTGCTGCAATCACCAGGGTATATTTGCCATCCCTCAGTTTAGCATGGTAATTACCAGCAGCATCCGCAGAAAAACTAATATTGCTTCCTTTTACCCTTACAGATGCAAATGGTATGGGATTGCCTCCTTTGTTGTCCGTTATTTTTCCGGTAACGTTGATGTTGCCGGATGACAAGGAGACTGTATCTGTATAAAATTCCTTAGCGTAAACTTTTGCCTCTGCTGGCGCTGCCTTTACCTGCTCATCCGGTTGCATTGCTTTTTTGTATAGTTCATTCATAAAGGCATTGTCACTTTCAAACAATGACATTTCAGTTTTAATGCAGGTAGTGGTGGACCGCTTGATAACGATGTTTTTTACTGCTGCGGTATAAAATGCATTCGTTATAAAATATACATCATAAGTACCGGGGTCAAGGTTATTTATTTTATTACTGTAACTGTAATCATTGGAGAGTATTAAAGGCTTTCCATTTTCCGGCTGCAGTACTATGTAACGCAGTGCAGTATCTTTTGGTAACGAAAACTGCAAACGCCCCCTGCCATTAATAGCTGTGGCATAATACTGGTGCTCGTAAGTATTATTAGTTGTTTTTAAATACGGCGTTACTTTTTTCTGCTCAAATTTTATTGGTGGCGGATCCTGGAGTGTATCTCCTAACAACAGTTTAGCATCATAATAAGGCAAATAGTTATTAATATCCCTGCGGGGAAAAAGGGCTTTCTTCTCCAGCCGTTCAATTTTCTTTGACAAGCTGTATTCATAACCCGATTCAAACGCAAACTGAATATCAAAACTGTTGGGGTTAAAAAATATGGTTTGGTTAAAGGAAGAGAACGGCCCAACAACATGACTGCGGCTGCCGCTTAATTTTACCACACGTCCATACTGCCATATCCATCCATCGTTATTCTGGTAATCGTTTTTCATTTGCCAAAGGCTGCTTTCCAGTAAATACATTTCAGCACTGCTCCAGTATTTTTCTGCGGTCTCAATGGTGGAGTGTTTGGGTAAATTATCCAAATCAAAGCTCAGGTCGTGTTTGTAATGCGGCTGCATGTACAAACTGTCTATCTCCACAATTTTATCTTTCAGCCGTATGCGTAACTGTACATTTTCCGGCATGGTTTCAAAACTGTAAGGCATTTTATCGGTAACACCGTTGTAATACACCAGCTGACGGTTTACATACAGCAAATAAATTTCCTGCGGCACACCCTTCTGTACCACATTTACAGAAAGCTGTGGCATTACTCCATCAATTAAAGTAACCGCATCGTAATATCCTTTTGCAGGAAAGAGTAGTTTATAATATTCCATGCTGTCTAAAGAAAACCGTTGCAGCCATGCTTTGTTTTTTCCGAGTAAATATTTTTTATTCAGGAACACTTCGCCGTCGTTTTCAAAACCTTCGTGCAGCAAATATTTTCTGCCTTTGTATTTTGCCAGGTAGGGCGGTTGCGGCACACGAATATCTTTACTGAACTGGTTATTATAGCTTACGGCAGTAAGGTTAACATGAGCAGCGGGTTTACCCCTATAATCTTTTACATCAATATTCACTTTATCTTTCTGGCCGGGAAAAACCGTTTCGCTGGTATTTATTTTTATATCCAGCAATTTATAAAACAGGCCAATGCTTTCTTCGCCTGATTTTTCTTCGCCTCCCCAAACATATTGCCAGCGCACTTTATAAGCCTGCCGGTAATTGCTCATTTTCTTTTGCCATATAATGTTTCCATCACTGCTTTTACCGGCAGCAATAATTTTTTTTCCAAACAGCACCGTATAATATACCGGAATTTTATATGGATTATTGATGATGAAACCCAGTGTATCATTACGGCTGATACGGGTTAAATCAGGCCGGTAGTTTTTTTCAATTTCCTCTGTGGATTTAATTTCCTTTTTTGTTGCCGCATCTGTATAATAAAAAGTATAGTCTTCGGCAATGGGGTCAATTTTTGCAATAAAAGGATACTGAATTTTTTTCGGCTGCTCATCATTCATTTCCACTTCACCGGCTGCCGAAACTTCTTTGCCGTTAATAAAAAGCACCGCCTTTATACTGTCCTGCTCTTGTGTAATGGTTATGCTGGCAGCTTCGTACACATAATTCACTGTTTCATTTTCTTCGTGCAGTTCGTTATTGCTGTTCTTAAAAATCAGTTTGGCATTCAGTGTAACATCAGCCATGGGTAACTGGCTGGTGTAAAAAGTAAATTTGGTATCAGTTCTGGTCAGCAGTTTTTTCTCTTCCCTGTACAAGGTATCGGGTACAAACAATGTGTCTTTATAAAATTTACTGATGTTGCCGCTGGTAATAATTAATGTGGCAGTGGCATCCAGCACATTCAGCCCGTTAGCATCTTTACTGCTGGCGCTGAAAACAATGCTGTCGTTTTTAAATACGGTTTCTTTATTGGCAGTAAAACTAAAGCTGCCCATTTCATCCAGCACATAATCTTCCACTTTAAAATTATTGCGGATGATGTCTTTGCCTTTAGCGGTTTTAAAACTCAGCGTACAGTTAATATCCGACGGAATGGTATCCGCCAAAACAAATTCACCTGTAAATGCACCGTCACTTACCGGCTTCAACTCTTGCACCAGCTGGTTTACATATTCATTCCTGCCATAGTAATTTAAGTAAACCTGTATGGGCTTGTTATACTGCTTCCATTTTTTATCAACCACATAACCTTTAAACTTTACCGTATCCAGCGGTTTGTATTTTGGTTGATTGAAAATAATATAGCCCTGCGCTCCAATGCGGGTGCTTTTATATTTATAGGGATGTTGTATCCATCTTTTAATTTGGGATGGCAGCCAGTTGAGTATTTCATAAATTTTTGTATAGTGGTAGTTTTGCCGGCGCTGTTCACCTAATGTACGGTACTGGTCATCTTTATCTGCCAGTTCAATAAAAGTTGTATCGCCGGGTGTACAAATTTTTACCACGGCTTCGTCCAGTTTATGCTGTTTTACCCAAAATGTTTTTGAGCTGTTGTTGTACGGAATGGATTTGCCTTTTAAAAATGCGGTAACCGTTGTTTGCAGTTCACCGGTTTTAGTTCGCACATCCAGTTGTAAATTGTTTTTGTTATTAATAGTAAGTACATGCAGGTTGGTGTTATTAAATAACCAGGCCTGCACTTCGTTTTCAATTACCCTTATTTCCACGTAATGGCCAACGGGCAGGGTATCGGTATCAACAGAGTCTGCCAGGGCGGTTAAAATGGGTTCTGCGTTTTCAAAACGGCTTACAGGTATAGAATCCCATTTCATAAACTGTTCGGCATCGTTAGCGGAAATTTTAAATACCATTGTTTGCCAGCTCCGGGTGCGGATCTGCTTTAAATTTTGCTGGCTGTAAACCGTTGCTGATAACAGTAAAAGGGTAATAAAGAAATATTGCTTCATAAACAGGGTTGTAGGTACTGGATGTGTTGTTTAAAGAAATTACATAAGCTTGCAATCAATTTCTTCCTAACCCTTATCATTCGTATATTTGCCGCCTGAAAAAAGCCTGATAGCAGTACTGATTTTGAACGGAGCGTCGCCACTGTCGCACCACCAGGGAACTGCCGCCGGCTCCATCATTATCAATTAAAAATTATCAATTAAAAATAACCATGTACCGTTCTCATACCTGCGGCCAATTAAGACTGACAGACAAAGGCACCACCGTTACCCTTGCCGGGTGGGTGCAAACCGTAAGAAAATTTGGCAGCATTACATTTGTTGACCTTCGTGACCGCTATGGCATTACACAATTATTATTCAGCGAAAACCTGAATGCAGAGTTAGAAGCCAACCCGCTGGGCCGTGAGTTTGTATTGCAGGCTACTGGCACTGTAAATGAACGCAGCAGCAAAAACGCCAACATACCCACCGGTGAAATTGAAATTGCGGTAAGTGAATTCAAGATTTTAAATAAGAGTGCAGTACCGCCCTTTAAAATTGAAGATGATACAGATGGTGGTGATGACCTGCGCATGAAATACCGTTATTTAGACCTGCGCCGCAATGCTGTAAAGAAAAATTTAGAACTGCGCTATGCCGTGGGCCGCAGCACAAGAAATTATTTGCATGAAAATAATTTCATGGATATTGAAACGCCTTTTTTAATTAAGAGCACACCGGAAGGTGCCAGGGATTTTGTGGTGCCCAGCAGAATGAACCCGGGACAGTTTTATGCATTGCCGCAAAGTCCGCAAACATTTAAACAGTTACTAATGGTAAGCGGTTACGACCGTTACTATCAAATTGTAAAATGTTTCCGTGATGAAGATCTGCGTGCAGACCGCCAGCCGGAGTTTACACAAATAGATTGCGAAATGTGTTTTGTGGAGCAGGAAGACATCATCAACATGTTTGAAGGTTTGGTGAAACGCATTTTTAAAGATGTAAAGAACATTGACTACACCGATACAGTACAACGCATGACATGGGAAGATGCGATGTGGACTTACGGTAATGATAAGCCCGACATTCGTTTTGACATGAAGCTGTGCAATTTGAAATACCCTGCGCACACTTTTCGTGGAAGGGAAGATATTTCAGGGTTAATTGCCGGTGAGTTTGCTGTGTTTAATGATGCAGAAACAGTGATTGCGATTGCTGTTGCCGGTTGCAGTGAATATACCCGTAAACAAACTGATGAATTAACGGAGTGGGTAAAACGTCCGCAAATTGGCATGAAGGGTTTGGTGTTTATTAAATGCAATGCAGATGGTACTTTTAAAAGCAGTGTAGATAAATTTTACAGCGAAGAAAAATTAAAAGCCATTGCTGCTGCCGCCAATGCAAAAGCCGGAGACCTGGTGTTGATTTTAGCAGGTACCGAAGAGCGCACCCGCAAAGCCACCAGCGATTTAAGAATGTACATGGCTGATAAACTCGGCATGCGCAAAAAAGATGAATTCAAATTGCTGTGGGTTACCGATTTTCCTTTGTTTGAATTTGCTTTGGAAGACCAGGATGGCGGTGGCGCCGGCCGCTGGGTGGCAAGGCATCATCCGTTTACCAGCCCAAGGCCCAGTGATGTGGAAACGATGATTAATAATAGTCCGAAAGTTGAGGACTTAGATAAGTATTTAGAACATCCTTACGCAAACATTAAAGCCAATGCTTACGACATGGTTTTAAATGGTAATGAAATTGGCGGTGGCAGTATCCGTATTTTCCAAAGGGAGCTGCAGGAAAAAATGTTTGCAGCATTGGGTATGGATGCGGAAGAACAGCAGCATAAATTCGGTTTCTTATTGGGCGCCTTTGAATATGGGGCACCGCCGCATGGTGGTTTGGCTTTTGGGTTCGACCGTTTGTGTGCCATTATCGGCGGCAGCGAAAGCATCCGTGACTTTATTGCTTTTCCTAAAAACAATGCCGGCCGGGATGTGATGCTGGATGCGCCGAGTGCCATTGCAGAGAAACAGTTTGATGAGTTAAGTATAAAGCTGAACTTGAAGGGGTGATGGAACACTGATGACACTGATTGAATAGATTTACACAGACTATACTGCCGGAAAAACTCCGGCAGTTTTGTTTAACGAGCGTTACTTTTAATGTTCTAATAGCATAATAATGAAAGCTAAAGCATTTCTTCTTATTAATATTATAGTGATTACCAGTTTTACCTTATTGATAATACTGGATTTGTTAGAAGTATTTTTATTTTCAGGCAGACTTAGTTCGCCCATTTTTGCAATCTTGTTCATTGCTGGCTTTTCGGTTATTGTTTATATGAATTGCGTAAGAAACATTTCATTGTGCAAAGTAATTCTATACAACAAAAGAGATATAATCATAAACCCGGTTCATACCAGAAATTTAACTGTTTTGTTTGCAGTAGTAATTATTTTTTTAGGTTATGGTTTAATACGTAGCTACGAAGGGTTCAGGTTCAGTTTTTATTATCGCAATCCTTTTCGTATTGCGTCATATTTTTTACAAGTCATAACAGTGTTAACTGGCATATACATCTTATTTCAACAAAGTACTTTTAGTAAACAGGCAGCAATCATTTTGGAAAAGGAAATAAATAATTCCATCGAAGAAATAGGCGTATAAATTGCTAATTTTAATCAATGAATGCTCTCCCTCCACTCGCCGAACGCCTTCGCCCCAACACACTCGATGATTTGGTGGGCCAGCAGCACCTTACCGGCAAAGGCAGCATTTTGCGTAAAGCTATTGAGCAAGGTAAAGTACCCAGTATGATCTTATGGGGGCCACCGGGTGTGGGCAAAACCACCATTGCAAACATTATTGCCAATACATTAAACGTTCCTTTTTATACACTCAGTGCCATCAGCAGCGGCGTAAAAGAAGTACGGGAGGTAATTGACCTTGCCAAAAAACAGCAGAACGTTATTTTATTTATTGATGAAATACACCGTTTTAACAAAGGCCAGCAGGATGCTTTGCTGGGTGCGGTGGAAAAAGGCATCATCACATTAATTGGTGCTACTACAGAAAATCCTTCGTTTGAAGTGAACAGCGCCTTGTTAAGCCGTACACAAGTTTATATTTTAAAGGCATTGGATGAAACAGATTTAATTGCACTGCTGCAACATGCCATTGCAACAGATGAAGTGCTAAAGACAAAAAATATTCAGTTAAAAGAAACAGAAGCACTCATTAATATTTCAGGTGGTGATGCCCGCAAACTTCTCAACTTACTTGAACTTGTTGCAAATTCATTAGAGTCGCCGAAAGCCTCCCCCACGGGGGTTCCCAAGCAAAGCGAAGGGAAGGAACGAAGTTCGTTGGAGGGGGCCATAACTGATGAGCTGGTAATGGAAATTGCCCAGCAGCGCATTGCCTTGTACGACAAAAAAGGCGAACAGCATTACGATATCATTTCTGCATTCATAAAATCCATTCGTGGCAGCGACCCCAATGCGGCAGTTTATTATTTAGCACGAATGATTGCCGGCGGAGAAGATGTAAAATTTATTGCCCGCCGTATGCTGATACTGGCCAGCGAAGATATTGGCAATGCCAATCCCAATGCATTATTGTTAGCCAACGCCACATTTGAAGCAGTAAATAAAATTGGTTATCCTGAAAGCCAGTTGATTTTATCGCAATGCGCCATTTACTTAGCCAGCAGTGCAAAAAGCAACAGCGCTACCGTTGCCATTGGTGCAGCTATGAGTGCAGTAAAAGAGCATGGTGATTTATCGGTGCCGTTGCACATACGCAATGCACCCACCAAACTGATGAAGAAAGAAGGTTACGGAAAAGGTTATGAATACTCCCACAATTATGAAAACAATTTTTCGCCACAGGAATACTTACCAAAAGAAATAAGCGGCAGTAAATTTTACGAGCCGGGCAATAATGCAAGAGAAGAGGAGCTAAGAAAACATTTAAAGGCTTTGTGGAAGGAGAAATATAATTTTTAAATACAATACCTGTTATGTATAAATTTTCCCTGTTGGCCAATACTGTTCTTTCTATTGCATTTATCGGTCTTGTAACTTATGGGCTTTTTCAAGGCACTACACCCGACCCCAGTACACTTTTTGCCATTTGCTACACGTTACTTGTTTACTCTTCATTTTTGTGGTTTAATTATATCTGTCTTAAAACAAGGCACCAAAACGAAAGCCTTGAATTATTGCCTTTCGCTAAAACAGGAAAAATATTGTCTGTCATTGTAATTATTTTAGCAATACTGAATATCCTCTTCTCTCTTTTAGCAACACTCCCTTTTCTTATTGGTGAAACAAAAGCAGGTCAAAGTCAATTAATTGGTCTTTTCATTTTCATATTTTTTTCATTAACAGCAGGTGTTACAGCTATTATAAATGCCAGGTTATATCGCAAAGCCCTTAAACAAAATAACTTTATTGTTAACTCCGTTATAAATACTATTGGAGAAAACACCGCTCAGTAAATAAAGCAGTATCTTACTTTAAATCATACACCATGAAAGTATTACAACACCTCCTGCTTGTAACAGCAGCTTCCGTTATAATTACTTCCTGTAAAAAAAATAATGATACCGGCACTGGCACCACCGACCCGGCCAAAGCACAATCATTTACAGACGTAAGTTATGGTGCAGATGCTGCCCAAAAAATGGATGTGTTCTTGCCTGCTAACCGCACTGCCAGCAACACCAAAATAATGATCATCATTCATGGCGGGGCATGGAGCACCGGCGATAAAACCGATTTGAATTCTTTTATTGACACACTCAAAAGGCGCATGCCCGATTATGCCATTGCCAATATTAATTACAGGCTGGCCAATGGAAGCTCCAATTTTTTTCCTACGCAGGAAAACGATGTAAAAGCCGCCATTGAATTTATTTACAGCAAGCGGAGTGAATACATCATCAGCGATAAATTTGTATTGAACGGCCAAAGTGCCGGTGCACATTTAGCATTGCTGCAGGCTTATAAATACACCACCCCGGTTAAAATAAAAGCAGTAATTGATTTTTTTGGACCTACTGATATGGTTGATTTGTACAACAACCCGGGCATGGTGCCACCGGCCACTCTTGCATTAATTGTTGGCGCCACACCCACCAGCAACCCGGCATTGTACCAGCAAAGCAGTCCCATAAATTTTGTTACGGCACAATGTTGCCCCACCATTATTTTACAAGGCGGTGCCGATCCGCTGGTGAATGCCACCACGCAATCGCTGGCATTAAAAAATAAGCTGGTTACGGCCGGCGTTACCAATCAATATGTGTTTTATCCAACAGGTGGCCATGGCGACTGGAATGCGGCTACGTTCACCGATGCCTTTAACAATGTACAGGCGTTTTTAGCAGCCAATGTTCAGTAAGCTTTCCGCAGAGGTTTGTCAGCCTTAACTTGTTGAAGGCGGGTTACAGATATTCTATGCTGCCGCACTAATTAATGTTCAGTAAGTTTGTGTTTTAAATACCAACTTTAGTTTTCCATGTCATCATCGTTGTGTCACAATCCTTTCAGCCGCATACATAATGGCAGCATTACAGCCTGTTTTCGATACACATTTATTGTTTTCCTTTTAGCCATAAATTATACCGTCACAGCTCAAACAGACAGTATCCCTTTTTTTAAAGATGCCATTGCTGCCAACCGGACCAAAACATACCAGAACATTGTAAAAAATATCATTACAAAAAATTTATCGCTGCCATTAACCGACAGCACCGAAGAAAACTGGCAGGATGCATTTTATGCCATGGAAGTACTGCAGTATAAACAGCCGTGGGTACAGCAAAAAATCCAGGCAGCATTTGAAGCAGCGGACAAAAGAAGCCCTGCTTTTCAAAGAGCGCTATTAGAGCTTGCATATACTTTGGAGCTCACTCAATTTAAAAACAATGTGCAATCACTATTTTTAAAAACCACCAACGCAAAAGTTTTTGGAATGTGTGCCGCCTTTTTATTAAGCGCCGACCCATCACCACAAAACAAGGATAAGATTGGAACAATAGTTTACAAAAAAAATATTGATGAGTTCGATAACCCCCAACAAGCTTCCTATATCAGCTATGAAATATTATGGCCCATCATGCAGCTTGCAGAAAAAGAAAGTTACAGGATAAAGCTGCAACCCGAAGATGTTTTTTCTAAAAACCTGCTGGCCGGCAATACAATTGTATACAGCATTCAACGCAAAAACCGTAATTATCCCGGCATAGCTATTATAAGAGACAGTACTGGAAATTTTGTTACAGACTCATTGGGTACTATTTTTTCTGTACCGCAATTAGCAAGAAGCATTACCAATTTGCCCGGTTACTTAACCAATGGCAACACGCCGCAGGGCATTTTCCGTATGAGTGGTTTTGCAGTAAGCCGCAGCGCTGCTATTGGGCCAACAGAAAATATACAACTGATGATGCCGTTTGAAACCAGCCCGCAGTATTTTTTAAAAGACAGCACTATTACCGATACCGTTTGGACGGATGAACTCTATGAAAAATTGCTGCCTGAATCATTAAAAAAATATCATCCTTTGTACGGCACTTATTACGCCAGTGCCATTGGCCGTACCGAAATAATTGCACACGGCACCACTGTTGATCCATCTTATTACAAAGGCAGTACTTACTGGCCGCATACACCCACACAAGGTTGCCTGTGCACCAAAGAAATATGGAGTGAGGAGAATGGCAGGCGTACAATAAGTGACCAGCAAAAATTAGTAGATACTTTAAAAAAAGCAGGCGGCGCCAATGGTTATTTAATTGTAATTGAAATTGATGATAAGCAACAGCCCGTTACCCTGCAGGACGTTTTACCACTTTTACCAAAAGCGAACAAATGAAAGATATAACCACAAGAGCTGATATAGAAAAACTGATTGTTGCTTTTTATGATAAAGTAAAAGTTGATGCAGTAATAGGTTATATTTTTACTGAGGTTGTTAAAATAGATTGGCCGCACCACATACCCATAATTGTAAATTTTTGGGAAGCAATTTTGCTGGACAACCCGGTTTATACAAAGAATGCTATGGAAGTACATTATACACTGAATGAAAAAGAACCGCTGATGCCGGAGCATTTTAAAAAATGGGTGGCGCTTTTTACTGATACTGTTGATGAGCTCTTTGAAGGAAAAACAGCCGCTTTAGCCAAAACAAGAGCCAAATCAATTGCCGGTGTAATGCAGCATAAGATGAATAATAACAACAACCACTCAATTATATAATTTCTAAAAAACTGGATAAAGAGTTTATGTTGAAGAGTGCGACGCCTGTGAAGCTGATTAAAGATTAAATGCCCGTAACATAAAAATGAATTTACACTGGACGCTTAAGAAATTTGAAGAATTAACGCCGTTTGAATTATACTGCATTCTGCAGCTTCGCAACGAAGTATTTGTGGTGGAGCAAAATTGCCCTTACCAGGATGCAGATAATAAAGACCTGAAAGCCCACCATTTTATGGGTTGGGATGGCGCAACATTAGCAGCTTATACCAGGTTGCTGCCGCCGGGTGTTTCTTTTACCCATGCCAGCATTGGCCGTGTGGTAAGCAACCCAAAATACAGGGGCACCGGTGCCGGAAGAGCATTAATGGAGCTGAGCATTCAAAACACTTTAATACTTTTTAACTGTAATACAATTCAAATTGGCGCCCAGTTGTATCTTAAAAAATTTTACGAATCATTGGGCTTTGTACAATGCAGTGATGAATACCAGGAAGATAATATTCCTCATATTGAGATGATATTTTCAAAATAATTACTGCGACAAACAATATTTGAAAAAAGCCCCCGTTATAAGCTGTGGTACAGGAAAAGTGGGTTGATTTTACGTGAAAAAGTTCCATACCGAATCCAATTACTGTAGAAAACGCTAAAATCTGATTCTGATGAAACCAAGTTTACCCAACCTTGTTGGTAAAAATTTACTGCTGCTTTTACTCTGCACTTCACTGATTACAAAATCATATTCACAGGCATTTATTTTTGGCGATGAAAAAATTAAATGGGAAGTTGGTTTAAACTTCGGTCCAAGTTTTTTTTTGGGAGATTTGGGCGGTAATGCCGGTAAAGGTAAAAACACCCTGAAGGATTTAAATTTTGAGTTTACCAAACTGATGAAAGGTGCATATATAACTATGTACCCTGTAAAATGGGCCGGCCTTCGTATTGCGGGCAGCCTTACTTACCTGGAAGGAGATGATGCAATAATCAATACCAATGGCATTAATGAATTATGGCGCAAGCAGCGTAACCTGGATTTTAGAACCAATGTTTGGGAAGCCAATGCCTGTCTTGAATTATTCCCCACCATGCTTTTTAGCACCGACCCTGAAAATGAACCAAGGCTGCGCCCTTATGGTTTAATTGGTGCTGGTGTGTTTCATTTCAATCCGCAAGGTTCATTAAAAGATGCTTCTGGAAATAAAACATGGTATTACCTGCATCCGCTGCGCCTTGAAGGCCAGGGAATGGCAGAATACCCCAGCAGCCAGCCTTACCAATTAACCCAGTTAAACATACCAATGGGTGGCGGTATTAAATACTATGTTAGCGAAAGAGTAAGTGCAGGCGTGGAATTATTATACCGTAAAACATTTACTGATTATATTGATGATGTTAGTCAGAAATATATCGACTACAAGAATTTTTCAAAATACCTTCCTGCTTCGCAGGCCTCACTGGCAACTAAATTGTCAGATAAATCAATTGGTATCATTTATCCTGGTATGACAAGGTATCCTGCAGGCACACAGCGTGGCGATACAAAAGATAAAGACACTTACTTTTCTGTTGTGGCAAAAATTGGTTTCCGCTTAGGGCCTATCTACGCAAGCTCTTTTGCACGCAGCGCAGCAAGACAAACAAGGTGTCCGTCGGTTTATTAATTATTCAATCACGTAAAAATCCAATACCATGAATAATAATTTACACATTAACCCGGTTACTTTAAAAGCAGCATTAGTACTGGCAACATGCACCGTATTAATTCTGCATTATTTAAAATAAAGAGTATGTAGTCCAAAGTGATACAACTGAAGTCAGCCCCCACGGATACCAAAGAATATTTTTATATTCATTGATTACCCCTGAAACCACATTTAAAAACCGATTTCGTTATTATCCTTTGAACTAATTTTGTTGTACAAGTTGAATAAGAATCCCCCGCAATAAACGGGGGATTCTTATATTTATTTGTTACCAGCAGTCAATCACTATTCATCACTTTAACTCCGGCAATAAAAACTTACCTGTAAAACTTTCTTTCACTTTTACAAGGCCTTCGGGCACCCCTTCAAACAAAATGGTGCCGCCGCCATCACCACCTTCGGGCCCAATATCAATAATATGGTCGGCCACTTTTATTACATCCATGTTGTGTTCAATCACTAAAACGGAGTTACCTCTGTCAACCAGTTTATTCAATACATCCAGCAAGTGTTGTATATCCTGGAAGTGTAAACCGGTGGTGGGTTCATCTAAAATGTAAAACGTTTTGCCCGTATCTTTTTTACCTAACTCGGTAGATAGTTTCACCCGTTGTGCTTCGCCGCCACTGAGCGTTACAGCGCTTTGTCCAAGAGTAATGTAACCCAAGCCTACTTCCTGCAGCACTTTTATTTTACGGTATATAAATGGAACCGGCTGAAAAAACTCCACGGCTTCATCCACCGTCATATCCAGTACATCGCTGATGCTTTTTCCTTTGTAACGAATTTCCAGTGTTTCCCTGTTGTATCTTCTGCCATTACATTTTTCGCAATGCACATAAACATCCGGTAAAAAGTTCATTTCAATTACCCTCATGCCGCCGCCTTCACATACATCGCATCTTCCCGTTTTTACATTAAAACTAAAACGGCCTGCATTGTACCCACGGATTTTTGCTTCCGGAACACTTGCAAACAATGTTCGTATATCAGTAAAAAAGCCGCAGTAGGTTGCTGGGTTACTGCGTGGCGTACGGCCAATAGGGCTTTGGTCAATTTCAATAACCTTATCAATATTTTCCATGCCTGTAATTTTTTTATACGGCATGGGATTGGCCTTGCTGTTGTAGCAATACTTATTCAGCAGCGGGTACAACGTTTCATTTATTAAGGTTGATTTACCACTGCCGCTTACACCGGTTACCAAAATCAATTTACCCAATGGAAACTTTACAGAAACATTTTGCAGGTTATTTCCTGTTACTCCTGTCAACTCAATAAATTTTCCATTGCCATTTCTTCTTTCCTTTGGTACCTCAATATTTTTTTTTCCGCTTAAATATTGTGCCGTTTCACTTTTACTTTTTACCACTTCATCCGGTGTGCCTGCAGCAACAATTTGCCCGCCGTGCTTACCGGCTTTAGGGCCAATGTCCACCAGGTAATCGCTGGCCATCATAATATCTTTATCATGCTCCACCACTAAAACGCTGTTGCCAATATCCCGTAAATTTTGTAATGCAGTTATGAGGCGGTGATTATCTCTTTGGTGCAAACCAATACTTGGTTCATCCAGCACATAAGTAATGCCTTGCAACTGGCTGCCAATTTGTGTGGCTAAGCGTATGCGCTGGCTTTCGCCGCCGCTGAGCGTTTTGCTGGGGCGGTTAATGGTTAAATAGGTTAAGCCCACATCTAATAAAAACTGTAACCGCTCCCGTATCTCTTTTAAAATGTCTTTTGCAATAGCATTTTGTTTTTTATCCAGCCGCAGTTCAATACCATCAAACCATGCAGCCAAATTATCTAAATTCATATCACCCAGCTCAGCAATATTGCGGTCTACTATTTTAAACCAAAGGCTTTCTTTACGCAGCCTTGCACCGTTGCAGGTGGCGCATGTTTTCAATTCGGTAAATTTTTCCACCCATTCTCTTAAACCATCATTGCTTTGTGGGCTTGAAAACCATCTTTTCAGCATGGGAATGATGCCTTCATAACTGCCGGTGTATTCCTGTGGCACCGTTTCATCGCTTAGATCCATTTCAAGCGCCGGGTTAATTTCTTTATCGCCGTACAACAATAAATCTAACTGTGCCTGTGGTAAATCTTTAACCGGTTTATCCAGATTGATTTTATATTTTTTTGCAAAGGCTTCCACTTGCCTGTACACACTGGCATCTCTCTCTTCACCCAATGGTACAATGGCGCCCTCTTTTACACTTAGTTTTTTATCAGGCAATACTTCATCCATACTTATGGTATATACATTGCCCAAACCTTTACAGGTGGGGCATGCACCATACGGGCTGTTAAATGAAAATGCATTAGGCGAGGGTTCTTCATAACTGATGCCGGTATCTTCACACATCAGTTGTTTACTAAATTGTGTTGCTTTTGTATCTCCTTCAATTTGCACAAATAATAAATCTTTACCTAACTGCAATGTTTTTTGTACGCTCTGGCTAAGCCGCAGCTTCATGTCTTCATTCACCGGCATACGGTCCACCACCAGTTCTATATCATGAATTTTATAACGATCTACCTGCATTTTAGGTACCAGGTCTTTTATCTCTCCATCCACCCTCACTTTTAAATAACCCTTCTTGCGCATTTCTTCAAACAGCTCCCTGTAATGCCCTTTACGGCCACGTACCAATGGCGCCAGCAGGTTTATTTTTTTGTTGGCAAAACGGGTAAAGATGGCAGCCACAATTTCTTCCTCACTAAACTTCACCATTTTTTTTCCGGTGTTATAGCTGTAAGCCTCTCCTACTCTTGCATACAACAAACGCAGAAAATCATAAATCTCTGTAACAGTACCAACAGTACTGCGTGGATTTTTATTGGTGGTTTTTTGCTCAATAGAAATTACGGGGCTAAGTCCGGTAATTTTATCTACATCGGGCCGTTCCATATCTCCCACAAACTGGCGGGCATAAGCACTAAAACTTTCCATATAGCGGCGCTGCCCTTCGTTATAAATGGTATCAAACGCCAGTGATGATTTACCGCTGCCGCTAACGCCGGTAAAAACCACCAACTGATTTTTTGGAATGGAGATATCAAGGTTTTTGAGATTGTGCTCCCTTGCACCGACTACTTCTATTATATCATTACTAATTACCGCATCCGGTAATTGCTTTTTTGTTTTTGCCATAAGTACTTACTGTTGGTAAAGATAAAACAAAACAAGGGCTGTTTGGTTGGCTACTATTTTGTTTCAGTAATTTGCAGCATAATTCATTGTATGCTGTTTAATTTATTTGGCAAAAAGGAGGAAGCACCCCAAAGTATTTTTACCGACCGCTGCTACCAAACCACCAACGCCAAACTGAAAGCCTGTGCTGCATTGGCTAAGGAACAACCCGGCACCTGGTTTATTTGCTGGTTTGCCAGTACGCAAAAACTATTTAAGGATTATTTTACTCAACAAGGCCTGGATGAAACGCTAATAATTGATGCCCGTAATTTTAATTCGGCTATGTTGATAAATAAAAAAGCTGTATTTACAGAACATCATCCCTTGCACAGCAAAGAACTGGAGCTGGTAAAAAACTGGACACAACAACCTATAATTGTTTATAGTGCCATGGATGAACCGTTGTTTGTGCACTTCGGCAGCGAAAAAATGCTGGGGCTGATGAAATTACTGGGTATGAAGGAGGATGAAGTGATTGAGCACTCACTGGTAACAAAATCTATTATTAAAGGGCAGGATAAAATTGCCGGTATGGTGGAGTTGGAACAAAGTGCACAGTCGCAGAAGGAATGGCTGGAGAAGAATTTGGTCAAATAAAAATGCCGGAACTATTTTCCGGCACTTCGTATTTATAAGTATTTTAAATATTACCGCTTACCCCAAACTGCCACCCGTGCTTTTCCTTTTGCCCTTCCAACGGTTGAGTATAAAAATTCAATTTTTTTAATCCTTCTTTCACCACCTGCAAAATCAATCACCCGGCTTTCCTGCCCCTGGCGAAAGTGGTTTTTTAATTCTACATTTTGTTTTTCGCCGTTTTCAAAATATACATCCATATCAACAATGTGTAATGGTGCACCGGTTACTTTTATTTTAATCTGGCGGTAAACATCGTTACCTGTTACAAAGAGCACATCACGGTCAGGCCCGTAAGCAACTATTTTATCGCCAACAAACTTCCAGCCCTGAAACGTACTGCTGGCTGTGCGGAAACTGAATAATGCAGTAACAAGTAATAATGCACTAAAAATTTTTACGAAACGCATAATATAAGTTTTAAGGTGATCAATATTTTATAGACTGTTTAATTGTAAATGGTTTAAACTCAATATCTCTTTTTTTTTGGCTTAAAAATACGCAGTGGTGGGTTCTCAGCTGAATTTTTTTTGGAAAAACAAGTGAGGTTGCATTACCTTTGTACCAGTTCTTTAGTTAATGCTTATCAAGAAAGGCAGAGGGTTATGGCCCGGTGAAGCCTTGACAACCAGCCGTGGTTAGTGTATCACAACCACAGCAAAGGTGCCAATTCCATCACGCCAACGGCGTGGCAGATAAGTCAGATTTCAAGCTCAACAACACTGTTACAACATAGTTAAAGCTCATCTGATTTACGGATGAGCTTTTTTATTTTACGCTTCCCGTAAAATAAGCAGCCCATTCCCCATCTACCTTGCTGATAAGTTTTACTGATTAACCAATTAACAAATCAACTAAGTAACGATAAGATGGCAACAAATCAATTAAACATTGGCCTTTTTGGCTTTGGAGTGGTAGGTAAGGGATTATATGATGTGCTTCACAGCACCCCAACATTACAATCATCTATAAAAAAGATATGTATTAAAAGTGCAGATAAAAAAAGAAGCATTGCTGCAGAAAATTTTACAACTGATGCTGCTGTAATTTTAAATGATGCCGATATTAATGTAATTGTGGAAGTAATTGATGATGCTGATGCCGCTTTTACCATTGTTAAAACAGCACTGCAAAGTGGTAAAGCTGTGGTAAGCGCCAATAAAAAAATGATTGCTGAACATTTTGAAGAACTGCTGCAGTTACAAGAGCATTACAATGTGCCTTTTTTATACGAAGCTTCCTGCTGTGCCAGTATGCCCATCATCCGTAACCTGGAAGAATATTATGATAATGATCTGCTGCAAAGCATTCGTGGCATTATTAACGGCAGCACCAATTATATCTTAACTAAAATATTTGATGATAAACTGGAGTTTAATGCAGCATTATTGCAGGCACAGCAACTCGGCTTTGCCGAAAGTAACCCTAAATTAGACATTGGCGGTTTTGATGCTGCAAATAAATTAGCCATCATTTTAGCACACTCTTTTGGTGTGGTTACCAAAACAAGCGGTTTTATTTTTAATGGTATCGAAAACATTTCGCTGAATGATGCTACTGTGGCTAAAGAAAAAAATTACTCAATTAAACTGGTGGCTAATGCCCAAAAACTAAAAAATGGCAAGCTGGCCGTATTCCTGCTGCCGCAGTTTGTTGCTGCTACCGATGATTTATACCATGTAAAAAATGAATTCAACGCTGTAACAACCGAAAGCACGTTTGCTGATAAACATTTCTTTAAAGGTAAAGGGGCTGGTGCTTTTCCCACTGCATCGGCGGTATTAAGTGATATTTCCGCCCTGCGGTATGATTATAAATATGAATACAAAAAAATCCATCACCAGACAGATACGGAGCTGACACAGGATTTTTACCTGAAAGTATTTGTAAGCACAGATGATATTAATAAACTGGATAAAAATGCCTTTGAGTGGATTGAAGAATGGCACAATGAATTAAAGTTCAGCTGGCTTACAGGCGTTATACATGCAAAAAAATTATTTAGTACACAATGGTGGCAACAAGATGGCGTCAGCCTGATTGCTTATCCCGATGCTGTTATTGAAGATATTGATTACCGAAAAATAAGCAAGCTCAGTTTGGAACTGGCAGGTGTGGTTCTGTAAACCATGCCGCACTGTTATGAAAATATAATCTTTAACATAAAAAAATTAGGGCAAACGGAAAAAGCACTGTATTTTTGTCCATCGATTTAATAGACTAATTTGCCACACTTGATTTTGTATGCTTAAAAACAACTCCATAACCGGGCTTTGCATGCGCTGCATGTGTAAACCTTTCCGCTGTTAATAAAGCCGGTAAGCATACTCCCCCAACTTCAAATTTTAAAAATGTCAAATCAAAACAAAAATATTGTACCTCAATTACTCCACCAAATTAGTGGACTAAATATTGCTGCTGCCATTGAAATCCTTACAAAAGAGTTTCCGGGCCAGGTAACTTTTAGCAGCAGCTTTAGTTACGAAGACCAGGCTATAACACATGAAATACTGAACAACAACCTGCCGGTAAAAATATTTACACTGGATACAGGGAGGCTTTTTGCTGAAACCTATTCTGTATGGAGCAGCACCAATTCAAAGTATAATACTTCTATTAAAGCATATTATCCGCAGGCAGAACCACTGCAGGATTATATTGTTGCCAACGGGCCTAATGCATTTTATGAATCGGTTGAATTACGCAAAGCCTGTTGCAACATTCGTAAAGTGGAGCCGCTAAAAAGAGCCCTTGCCGGCAATGCTGTTTGGATAACCGGTTTAAGAGCTGAGCATTCTGCCAACAGGCATGATTTACCAATTTTGGAGTGGGATGAAAGCAATAACATTATTAAATATCACCCGTTGCTGCACTGGACAACAGATGAAGTGATCAGGCACATTCGGGAAAATAATATTCCTTACAATCCATTACACGATAAAGGCTTTATAAGTATTGGTTGTGCGCCCTGCACCCGTGCGGTAAAACCGGGGGAAGATTTTAGAGCCGGCCGCTGGTGGTGGGAAAATGCAAGCAAAAAAGAATGCGGATTGCATGTGCATACAGAAGCCCCCTCCGCCCCCTAAAGGGGTACTCTGGAGTAAAAATATTTTAAAAAGTAATAAAAAGAGAAGATTAAACTTAAAATATAAATGAGCAAGGAACTTTCAAATACAACAACGAATTCAGGTTCCCCTTTAGGGGACAGGGGCTACAGTTTAAATTACTTAGAGCAATTAGAAGCAGAGAGCATTCACATCTTTAGAGAAGTGGCAGCGCAATTTGAAAAACCTGCTTTGCTTTTTAGTGGCGGTAAAGATTCTATTACACTGGTACAGCTGGCGAAAAAAGCATTTGCCCCGGGTAAAATTCCTTTTCCTTTAGTACACATTGATACGGGGCATAATTTTCCGGAAGCGCTGGAATACAGGGATTGGTTAGCCAATGAAGTAGGTGCCACTTTAATTGTACGCAAAGTGGAAGACACTATTAAAGCAAAAAACTTAACAGAGCCCAAAGGAAAATTTGCCAGCCGTAACTGGCTGCAAACGCATACACTGTTAGATACCATTGAAGAATTCGGTTTTGATGCCTGCATTGGCGGGGCCAGGCGTGATGAAGAAAAAGCACGGGCTAAGGAAAGAATATTTTCTGTTCGGGATGATTTTGGACAGTGGGACCCCAAACTGCAGCGCCCCGAATTATGGAACATTTATAATGGCAAAATAAACAAAGGCGAAAATGTACGTGTGTTTCCCATCAGCAACTGGACGGAACTGGACGTATGGAGTTATATACGTACCGAAGAAATTACACTGCCGTCTATTTATTTTACGCATGAACGTGAAGTGATTGAACATGAAGGACAGTTAATCGCTGTATCGCCTTTCATCCGTATTGATGCGGAAGATGTGATCATAAAAAAACAAGTGCGTTACAGAACAGTAGGTGATATGACCTGTACTGCTGCTGTAGAAAGTTATGCCGCCACATTAGATGAAGTGGTCAATGAAATTAAACAAACAAGAATCAGCGAACGTGGCGAAACACGTATTGATGATAAAGTAACAGAAGCAGCAATGGAAGACAGGAAGAAGAATGGATATTTTTAGCCCCCTCCGCCCCCTGAAGGGGGAACCGGCGGAGACTTTGGCAAAGATTGTTGAGTTGATAATTATTGATTAACAGCTACGCTAAGATAAAAGTTGAATAAAGAAATATTGTTGAAGAGTGCGACGCCAATGAAGCTAAACAGAGATTAAATGATTGTAACAAAATAATTTTTAACCATCGGTATTTAGAGAATACAAACATCTAATACTGATACAAAACTAAGTTCCCCTTTAGGGGACAGGGGCCCATGGATATTTTACGTTTTATTACTGCAGGAAGTGTTGATGATGGCAAAAGCACATTAATTGGTCGTTTGCTGTACGACAGTAAAAGTATTTTAGCCGACCAATTAGAAGCCATTGAAAAAAGTACCAAGAATAAAGACAATGGCGAAATTGATTTGGCATTGCTTACTGATGGCCTGCGTGCAGAGAGGGAACAAGGCATTACCATTGATGTGGCCTACCGCTACTTTACAACAGGCAAAAGAAAATTTATTATTGCCGATGCACCCGGTCATGTGCAATACACCCGTAACATGATCACTGGTGCCAGTAATGTTGATTTGGCAATTGTGTTAATTGATGCAAGACATGGCGTGGTGGAGCAAACCAAGCGCCACAGTATCATTGCGTCGTTGTTAGGCATTCCGCAGGTAGTAGTAGCCATTAATAAAATTGATTTGGTTAATTACAGTGAGGATGTGTACAATAACATCGTTATTGAATACAACAAACTGGCGCAAAAGCTGGGTATTAAAAATGCAACGTACATTCCGTTGAGTGCACTAAAAGGAGATAACATCGTGGAGCAATCAACGCAAACTCCCTGGTATGATGGCAAGCCTTTATTACAGTTTTTAGAAGAAGTACAAATTGACAATGCACTCAATTATGAAGATGCCCGTTTCCAGGTGCAGTTTGTAATACGCCCTCAAACAGAAGAGTTGCATGATTACCGTGGCTACGCCGGAAGAATTACCAGTGGCGTTTACAAAAAAGGCGATAAAGTAAAAGTGCTGCCTGCAGGTATTGAAACCACCATCGACAAAATTGAAATTGCCGGTAAAGAAGTGGCGGAAGCATTTGCACCGCAAAGCGTAACTATTTTATTAAAAGATGACATTGACATCAGCCGTGGCGACAGTATTATTAAAGTGGAAGATGAGATTGCTGCCGTTAACGAAGCAGAAGTATTATTGTGCTGGCTGGATGAAAAACCTTTGCAGCCGGGCAACAAATATATTTTACAGCACAACACACGTCGTGTAAAGACCGTGGTTAAAAATCTGAGTTACAAAATTGACGTAAACACATTAGAGCATGTAGAAGATGTGCAGCGGGTAAAGCTGAATGAAATTGTAAAGGCCAGCATTAAAACCGCTGCGCCTGTGGTAAAAGATGCATACGCTGCCAACCGCAGCAATGGCGCTGCTATTTTAATTGATGAAACAAGTAACGCAACTGTGGCTGCAGTTTTATTTCAATAATTATGGAACAGGTATTTTATAAAGACATTGTAAATTTTAAAAAGCAGCAGGGCTGTTCATTACCCGATGCTTCCAGGGCTCGCCGTTTTGTGCGCCGCCTGTTTGAAGTATTATTCATTTGCAAAAATGAAGCAGATAATAATGAATTTGAAATTGCCAGCCAGTTAAAAAAACTCGAGCGCCAATTACAATTATTGCTGGAGCCTGTTTTACACAGCGAAGCTGCAAGTGCTGAACAAACAAACACATTCTTCAACAGTGTGCCTGCATTGTATAAAAAACTGTTGTTGGATGCGAAAGCTTTATTCGATGCAGACCCTGCGGCAAAAACCATTGATGAAGTGCTCGTTTCTTACCCCGGTTTTTTTGCAGTGGCAGCACACCGCATTGCACACCAGTTATACCAACAAAAAATTCCTTTGCTGCCACGTATCATTAGTGAGTATGCTCATAGCAAAACAGGCATTGATATTCATCCCGGTGCCAACATCGGTGAGTCGTTTGCCATTGACCATGGTACCGGTATAGTAATTGGCGAAACGGCCGTTATCGGCAATAAAGTAAAAATATTCCAGGGCGTTACGCTGGGTGCTTTGAGCGTACAAAAGGAAAAAGCCAGCCAGAAACGTCATCCTACTATTGAAGATAACGTGGTGATTTATTCAGGAGCCACTATCCTTGGCGGTGAAACCGTAGTGGGGCACGACAGTGTAATTGGAGGTAACTCCTGGCTCACACATTCCGTTCAGCCTTATTCTGTCGTTTATCACGAAGTGGCCGTAACCGTTCAGGATAAAAAAACATTTACAGAACCTTATAATTTTTTCATTTAAATCTTTAGACAATGAAAGCACAAAATATTTTACAAACTATTGGCAACACACCGCATGTAAAAATTAACCGGCTGTTTGGCAACAGTCATGAAGTATGGATTAAGCTGGAACGCAACAACCCCGGTGCCAGCATTAAAGACCGTATTGCATTATCAATGATTGAAGATGCAGAACAAAAAGGATTGCTGAATAAAGACAGCGTAATTATTGAACCCACCAGTGGCAACACCGGTATTGGTTTAGCATTGGTGGCCGCCGTAAAAGGGTACAAAATAATTTTGGTAATGCCCGAAAGCATGAGCATTGAAAGGCGGCGACTGATGAGTTTGTACGGCGCAGAGTTTGTATTAACACCAAGAGAGAAAGGAATGAAAGGTGCTATTGAAAAAGCAAACGAACTGGCAAAGGAAACACCCAACAGCTGGGTACCATTGCAATTCGACAATCCTGCAAATACAGAAATACACCGTAAAACAACAGCGCTGGAAATTTTAAATGACTTTCCGGAAGGGCTGGATTATATCATTACCGGTGTGGGCACTGGTGGTCATATCACCGGCGTTGCAGAAGTATTAAAAGAAAAATGGCCCAATATAAAAGTATTTGCTGTTGAGCCTGAATTATCACCGGTGTTAAGCGGCGGTGCGCCATCGCCACATCCTTTGCAGGGCATCGGTGCCGGTTTTATACCTTCTATTATGAACACGAAAATTTTAGACGGTGTAATACAGGTGGGAAAAGACGAAGCTTTTTCCTATGCACAGCGTGTTGCCAAAGAAGAGGGAATCCTTGTAGGTATTTCCACCGGTGCTTCGTTGGCAGCCGTTGCAAAAAAACTGGCAGAAATTCCGGCAGGCGCTAAAGTACTTACGTTCAACTATGATACCGGCGAAAGGTATTTGAGCATTGAGGGTTTGTATTAATACTTTGTAACAGGCAGCAGTAATTCTATTGAACATCGTTGTAAATATGATTTTGTTACTCACTTTACAGTTACCACTTTGTTCATCAATTGACAAGTAACAATCTTTAAACGTGAGCAACACATCAGCCCATACAGGTAAAGTGATTTTGGCCGGCGCCGGCTGCGGCGACCCGGACCTCATTACTGTAAAGGCTGCAAAATATTTACAGCAGGCTGCTGTGGTACTTACCGACCGGCTGGTGAGTGAAGAGATATTGAACACCTGGGTGCAGCCTGGCACCGAAATAATCCGTGTAGGTAAACAATACAATAAAGATGCTTCACTGCAACAGCAGGAAATAAACAATCTGCTGGTGAAATATGCATCTGAACATAAACTGGTGGTGCGTTTAAAAGGCGGTGATGTTTCATTCTTCAGTAATATCCTGGACGAACTGCAAACACTCAAAGACAACAACATCCCTTTTGAAATTATACCGGGTGTTACAGCTGCATCGGGTGCCGCATCTTATGCTGGTATACCGTTAACGGCAAGAGGTCATGCCACATCAGTACGTTTTCTCACATCCTACAAAAAAGATGTGGTAACGGATGCGTACTGGAACGAACTGGCTAACACCACCGACACGCTGGTATTTTACATGAGCAGTGATACACTGGGCAACGTGGTGGAAAACCTTGTAAAAAACCAGGTATCAGGCGATAAACTGCTGGCGGTTATTGAACAGGCCACCACACCATACCAGCATATCACCATCAGCAGTTTGTATGAGTATGATAAAAATATTGGTGGTAAACAGTTTGCTTCACCCACCATTGTAATTATTGGGAAAGTGGTGGCACTGCACCGGCAGTTTGCATGGCTTCCAAATATTGCAAAAGATACAGAGCTGTATTTTAAGGCGATTTAATAATATTTCAATAAGCGTTAAACAGACAGAAATGCTGGCGGACATAAAATTAAAAGTGCTTGATGAGCTGATCAAAAATTCCAGCAACGAAGAGTTGCTGTGGATGAACGGCTACCTGAACGGTATTGTAAAAAACAAAACAACCGTTTCAACAATCGTGCCTGCGGTAACCAGTGGCAGCGCAAAAAAGATCACTATTGTGTATGGCACCGAAACAGGCAACTCCAAAAAACTCGCCACCACTTTTGCTGCAAAAGCCAAACAAAACCGCATTGCCGCAAAAGTGATTGGTATGGACCAGTACCGCCTCACCGATCTTACCAAGGAAGAATACCTGCTGGCTGTTATCAGCACCCATGGTGAAGGCGAGCCACCAGCTGCTGCAAAAACTTTTTACGATCATATACATAATAATGGATTCCGCCTGGATAAATTAAAGTACAGCGTGCTGGCCCTTGGCGATACTTCTTATCCTTTGTTTTGCAAAACCGGGGAGGATGTGGATGCACAGCTGAATAAACTGGGCGGCAATCGTATTGCACCTATTCAAAAATGCGATGTGGATTATGATGACGATGCTGACAAATGGTTCAATACTATTATAAAAAATTTAGAAACTCCCGAAGCACCTGCTGCAACACCAGTTGTTGCTGTTACTGCAGCCCCGGCCAAAAAAGGCAAACAACAATACACTGGTAAAATACTGCATGCGGTTAATTTAAACGACCGTGGTTCCAACAAAGAAACGTGGCATATTGAAATTACTGCAGAAGGAATAGAATACCAGTGCGGCGATTCCATTGGTATTGTTCCCGAGAATGATTCACAACTGGTAACAGACATCATTGCCAAAGTAAACCTTGATGGCAACAAATCGCTGGAGTTTAAAAAAGAAAAAGTAACCGTTTACGAACTGCTGAAACGAAAAATAAATATTGTTCACCTTACAGAACGCCTGGTGCAGCAATATGCCACAGCAACGGGGCACATCATACCCGCCGGCCGTTACGACCTGCTCGACTTATTAAAAAACTACCCAGTAAAAAATGCGGCGCAGTTTGAAGAGATACTGGTTACACTCAATGCCATGTCGCCACGTTTGTACACTATTGCCTCCTCGCCTTCGGCGCATGAAGGCGAAGTACATATTGTGGTGGTGAAAGACCGCTTTGAAGCCAATGGAAAAATAAAACACGGGCTTTGCTCCAGTTACTTAAGCAATATAAAAGTAAACGGCACACAATCATTCTTTGTGCAACCCAACAAGCGCTTCCGTTTGCCTGCTGAAGACAAAGACATAATCATGGTGGGACCCGGCACCGGTATTGCAGCCTTCCGCTCTTTCCTGGCTGAACGTGATGCCACCGGTGCAACTGGAAGAAACTGGCTGTTCTTTGGTGAACAATATTTCGCCAGCGACTTTTTATACCAGACCGAAATACAGAACTGGCACGAAACAGGTGTGCTTACAAAAGTGAGCCTTGCCTTCAGCCGCGACCAACAGGAGAAAATTTATGTGCAGCATAAAATGCAGCAGCATGCCAAAGAACTGTACGAATGGCTGGAAGGCGGTGCATCATTTTTTGTGTGTGGTAAAAAGCATCCCATGAGTACTGATGTTGAAAACACGTTACTGCTGATTATCCAGGAACAGGGCAATAAAACTGCAGAAGAAGCAAAAAAATATTTGCATAATTTAGAAGAAGCAGGAAGGTATGAACTGGATGTGTATTAATGACAGAAGCATAACTTCATTAAAGACCAATTAAGATTTATTGTACAAGAGTGCGACGCCAATGAAGCTGAGGAGTGAGTTGCCGTTGGGCTCAAAAGCAAAGAAAAATGTCAGAAAAAAACAACCTATCGCCAATAGAGAAAATAAAAACAGAAAGTAAAGGTCTGCGTGGCACTATTAAGGAAAGTTTACAGGATGAAATTACCGGCGCCATCCGTGAAGATGACCAGGCGCTGATAAAATTTCATGGCATGTACCAGCAGGATGACCGTGACCGCCGTGATGAACGTGCAGCAAAAAAACTGGACCGCCTGTATTCATTTATGATACGCCTGCGCCTCCCCGGTGGCGCCATCAGCGCCGATAAATGGATAGCTGTAAATGAAATTGCCAACGAGCATTCCACTGGTGTTATCAAGATCACCACCCGTCAAACCATACAGCTGCATGGCATCATCAAATCGCACATCAAACCCACTATACAGTCGTTTAACAAAGCGCATCTCGATTCCGTGGCCACCTGTGGGGATGTGAACCGAAATGTTACCTGTGCATCGCACCCGGCACAATCGCCCCTGCATGCAGAAATATTTTCGTATGCATCCAAATTAAGTGAGCTGCTGTTTCCCAAAACAAGGGCTTATTATGAAATATGGATCGACGAAGAAAAGATTGCAGAAGTAGACGAGACAGACCCTTTGTACCAGGACCGTTACCTCCCACGCAAATTAAAAATTGGCATTGGTATTCCACCCAACAATGAAGTAGATGTGCTGATAAACGACATCGCTTTAATTGCTATTGAAGAAAACGGGCAGCTCAAAGGTTTTAATATTGCTGCAGGCGGTGGCTTATCGGCCACACACGGCAACACAGCCACTTACCCAAGACTGGCAACAGTTTTAGGTTTTGCAGATACAGAAGAAAAAGTATTGAGAACGGTGTATGAAATTGTAACTGTACAGCGTGACTTTGGTAACCGCAGCGACCGTAAACTGGCCCGTTTAAAATACACTATTGATAATTTAGGCGTTGAAAAATACAGGGAAGAAGTGGAGAAACGCACCGGCTTTAAACTGGAACCGGCAAAACCATTCACTTTCTCTGAAAGAAAAGATTATTATGGCTGGCACAAAGGGCAGAATGGTTTATGGTATTACACGTTGTTTGTAGAGAACGGCCGTGTGCTGGATGATGAAAAGGTTGCGATGAAAACCGCCTTATTAGAAATTGCAAAAACAAACAAATGCAGCTTCCTGTTCACCAGCAGCCAGAACATTATTATTGCTGATGTGACTGACGCAGACAAAAATGCTATTGAATTATTGCTGCAGCAGTTTAAGCTGGATGCACATACAGAAGCCGCATCACTCATCCGCAAAAACTCCATTGCCTGTGTGGCATTGCCTACCTGCCCGCTGGCATTGGCAGAAGCACAGCGTTATTTACCGGAATTACTGGATAAAGTAGAGCCGCTGCTTGTAAAACACCAGCTGCAAAATGAAGATATTATTTTACGCATGACCGGTTGCCCCAATGGCTGTGGCAGAAGTGCCGCTGCAGAAATTGGGTTGATTGGCACCGCTGCCGGAAAATACAACCTGCACCTGGGCGGCGATAACGAAGGACAACGCCTCAATAAAATTTACAAAGAGAATTTGGGTGAGACAGAAATTTTAAACGAACTGGATACACTGTTTGGCAGTTTTAAAGCGGAAAAGAACGCCACTGAAACATTTGGCGACTATGCTGTAAGAAAACAATTAGTGTAATGCCTAAACAGCTGTAAATGAATAAAAGCACCTTCCGGGTGCTTTTTTAATTTGAGGAATGCCCCGCAAAACCTGAGATTATTCAACAGCATAACTGACCTGTGTCAGCCGCAAATTTGTTGCAAAACATAGTTTTGTGTTATTGATACAAAGACTATGACTATTGAACCCCTCTTACTTAATAAGTATAATGTACCGGTGCCCCGGTACACCAGTTATCCCACAGTACCATTTTGGAAAGACAACCTGGATGCGGAACAATGGAAGGAAGTTTTCAGCAAACAGTTTAAGGTATCCAACAGCAAAGAAGGTATCAGTCTTTACCTGCATTTACCTTTTTGCGAATCGTTGTGCACTTACTGCGGCTGCAATAAAAAAATCACCACCAACCACAGTGTGGAGGATGAATACATCACAGCCATTGCAAAAGAATGGGAACTGTACCGCCAGTTAATGGATGAAATGCCGGTGATACGGGAATTGCATTTAGGCGGCGGCACCCCCACCTTTTTTTCGCCAAAGAATTTAACCCGTTTACTCAATATCATTTTTGAAAGCTCCATCATTGCTGCTGATCATGAGTTCAGTATTGAAGGGCATCCCAATAATACCACCACTGCACATTTGCAGGCATTGTATGATCTCGGTTTCCGCCGCATCAGTTATGGGGTGCAGGATAATGACCCTGAAGTACAGCGCATCATTAACCGCATTCAGCCGGTGGAAAATGTACAGCGTGCCACCGATGCAGCCAGGGCAGCAGGTTTCCACTCCGTGAATTTTGATTTGATTTATGGCCTGCCCAAACAAACCATTGCCAGCCTGAAAAGAACCATTGAGCAAACCATTGCCATGAAACCCGACCGTATTGCTTTTTACAGTTATGCGCACGTGCCCTGGACCAGCCGGGGACAACGTTTGTTTGATGAGAACGACCTGCCTTCAACAGAAGAAAAAATGCAGCTGTATCAGTTGGGCAAAAAAATGCTGACAGAAAATGGTTATTACGATATTGGTATGGATCATTTTGCGTTGCCCAATGATGACTTATATATTGCCTGCCAGGAAGGAAGACTGCACCGGAATTTTATGGGATATACCACGCAGCATACCAAACTCCTGTTAGGCCTGGGCGTATCCAGCATCAGTGATGCCGGCGTTGCTTTTGCGCAGAATGAAAAAACACTGCACGACTATTATGCTGCTATCGAAAACAATACAATTCCTGTTACACGTGGTTTCTTCCTCAATGAAGAAGATGTGGCATTCCGGCATTATATACTCGATATGAGCTGCACGGGTAAAACTATTTTTAAAGAAGAACATTTACCACTGCTAAGAGAATTCAGCTTTCCTGAACTGGAAAAACTAACTGCAGACAAACTGGTGGAATGGGATGAAACAGGCGCTACCGTAACCGCATTGGGAAGAAATTTTATCCGCAATATCTGCAAGGCATTTGACCTGCACCTGCTGCGCAATCAAAAGGAAAATGCGGCACCAAGATTCAGTAAAGCTATTTAGACTGTTGTTCTTTTTTGGTACGGATAATTTTATAAATTTTGATGGCGCTCATGAGTGCTGCAGTAAACAGCGCCAATCCCACAATACCCCATAACCAGCTCATATTATCCTTTACCACCACAATCATGATGATGGCAATTAAAAATATAGTGGCCACTTCATTCCATACCCTTAATTGATTAGATGTATAGCGAAAGATGCCCCTCATTTCATCTGCATAAATTTTCTGCAGTGTAAAATGGTAGGCATATAGCCCCGCAACAAAGCCCAGTTTTATCCAGAGCCAGGTGGGTACCACACCCAGCAGGTAAAACATCCACCCGCCAAATATTAAAGTAAGTATGGCTGATGGCCAGGTAATGCCCAGCCACAAACGTTTTATCATAATGGCAAACTGCTTTTGCAAAATTTCTTTTTCCTGCCCTTCTTTATTGCCTGCTTCGGTATTATAGATGAACAACCGCACGATATAAAACATACCGCTGAACCAGGTAACAATAAAAATAATGTGCAGTGCTTTTACGTAATTGTATAGCATATGGTGAATTATAAATTGTCAATTGCAAATTGTCAACTGACAATTTACAAAATCATTTCCCTGTTACCTTCCGTTGTCTGCTTCAGCCATTTTTGCAATGTTTGCACCCAAAGCGGATGTGTATTTAAACAAGGTATCATTTTATACGATTCGCCTCCGGCATGCAAAAATGTTTCCTTGCCTCTTTCTTCAATCTCTTCCAGTGTTTCCAGGCAGTCGCTGATAAAAGCCGGGCAAAGAATAACCAGTTTTTTCACGCCTTGTTTGGGCAGTTCTTCCAGCCTCACATCGGTAAAAGGTGTAAGCCAGCCCTTGCCAAGTCTTGACTGGAAAGAGATACTGTATTTTTCTTTTGGAATATTCAATGCCTCTGTCACCAGTTTTGTGGTAACAAAACATTGGTGGCGGTAACATTTATTGTGTGCTGTTGATGATACATTACAGCAATCGCCGTTCACCATACAATGTGATTTGGTGGGATCGGTCTTTGTAAGGTGCCGCTCCGGTATGCCATGATAACTGAACAGGATATGATCGTAGGGTTCATTAAGATAAGGCTTCATATTTTCTGCCATGGCATTAATATAATCAGCTTCATCATAAAACGGTTTTATAAAACTAAGTTTGAACGGGTATTTATTTTTCTGGTGCACTTCTTTTGCATATTCTACTGCGGTTTCATAAGAAGCCATGGCATAATGCGGGTACAGCGGAACGGCAATCACTTCTTCCAGTCCTGGCACTTTTTTCATCAGTGCATCATAGGCTGCAGCCGGTGATGGATTGCCATAGCGCATGGCAATTTCAACAGGTTCATCAATGTATTGCTGCAACTGTTGTTGCAACTGTTCAGTAAGCACAATGAGTGGGGAGCCTTCTTTTGTCCAGATAGTACTGTAGGCCTCCGCTGATTTGGGCGCACGGAAAGGAACAATAATGCCTTTCACCAATAACGCCCTGAAGAGATAAGGCATATCAATCACTCTCCCATCCATTAAAAATTCATCTAAATAACGGCGAACATCTTTTACAGATGTGGAATCCGGCGAACCAAGATTCATCAAAATAATTCCTTTTTTAGTTGCTGTCATAAACAAAATGTATGTCAAAAATAACCACTGGACTTAGTAAAAGTTCAACTCTGTATAAATATTATGAGTGCAAATATTGTATTAATACAAATCAAATCATGTCATCCATGCATATGAGTTTGCTCAGACATACAGCTGATGATAATCACCGTACAAAATGACAATGCAATGACACAGAAATAAGGGTATGAAGAAAATGAAAAGTATTTTTGTGTTGTCAATAATTAATTGATTCTATTCAATGGCAGAACCAGCACAATACAGGGATATTTCAGGCTTTTTTGTTGCAGGCATTAACTATAAAAAAACCGACGCTGCTTTAAGAGGTCAGTTTGCTGTGGGTGCCGAACAATATGCCAAAATTCTTGAACTGGCTCCCTCATTTGGTGTACATGAATTGTTTGTAATTTCCACCTGTAACCGTACCGAAATATATGCTTTTGCAGAAGATGCATCGCTTTTATGCAACCTGCTTTGCAGCCAGACAGAAGGTTCTGTTGAAACATTCAAAAGCATTGCATATATAAAAAATGGCCGCCCTGCTTTACAGCACCTGTTTGAAGTAGCTGCCGGTTTGGATTCGCAAATATTAGGCGATTATGAAATTTTAGGACAGTTGAAACTGGCAATAAAATTTGCAAGGGAAAAAGGGTTCATCGGGGTTTACCTGGACAGGATCATCAGTGCCGTTTTACAATCATCCAAATTAATTAAAACCAATACCGGCTTAAGCGATGGAACCGTATCTGTTTCTTTTGCCGCCATCCAGTTTATTAAAGAACAT
This sequence comes from Ferruginibacter sp., assembly GCA_044225995.1. Classification (GTDB taxonomy): domain Bacteria; phylum Bacteroidota; class Bacteroidia; order Chitinophagales; family Chitinophagaceae; genus Ferruginibacter. The sequence continues at coordinate 58,655 of JBGAHV010000005.1, forward strand.
GCAGCAGATGTTGCAAACAAAAAAATTGTATTGATCGGTACCGGCAAAATTGGCCGCAACACCTGCAAGAACCTGGTAGATTACCTGGAAACAAAGAACATAACCTTAATAAACCGCACTATTGAAAAAGCGGCTGAGCTCGCCAAGGAATTAGGTCTGCAATTTGCACCGGTTGAAACACTGGAGCAACAAGTGGCAGACGCAGATATTATTGTAGTGGCCACTAATAGTGCTGACCCGGTGATACTGGAATCGCATGTTTCTGACCGTGGTGATAAACTCATCATTGATTTGTCAATTCCCTGCAACGTGGAAACCGCTGCGCAGGAACTGGATAATACCACATTCGTAAATGTGGATGATCTTTCTAAAATAAAGGATGCCACCCTTCATAAAAGAGAGGCTGAAGTGCCAAAGGCCAAAGCCATCATTAATGAACAGATATTTGAATTTTTAGAGTGGCACGAAATGCGCAAGAATGTTCCCGCTTTAAAATCTATAAAAAACAAACTGAACAACATGCATAACTGTAACCTGTATATTAGTTATATTAACAGGCAGAATGCATCAGTTTATACGCCGGCCGACAACGAAAACCGCATACAAAAAGTGGTAAACGGCATGGCAGTAAAAATGCGCAGCAGTAACCAAAAAGGCTGCAGCTATATTGATGCGATTAATGAATTTATTGCCACAGGCACAAACTAAAGCATATGGGCAAATTGATACGCATCGGAACCAGGGAAAGCCAGCTGGCGGTTTGGCAGGCTGCAAAGGTTCAGGACTTACTTGCAAAAAATAATTTCCAGTCAGAGTTAGTTTACATTAAAAGCGAAGGTGATATTGACCTGCAAACGCCTTTATATGAAATGGGTGTTCAGGGCATTTTTACCAAAAGCCTCGATATAGCCTTGCTCACGGGCAAAATTGATATCGCCGTACACTCGATGAAAGATGTGCCCACGCAATTGGCAAAAGGTATTGTGCCTGCAGCAGTTTTAGAAAGGGCTTCTTACAAAGATCTTTTAGTATATAAAACAGAAAAGCTGCCGAACGGTGATTGGTCAATGATCAATGATGAAGACCCTTCAAAATTTGAAAGCTTATTCACCGCTCAAAATTCACCATTTACCATTGCCACCAGCAGCATCAGAAGAAAAGCCCAATGGCTCAACCGTTTTCCAAATCACCAGCTGGATAATTTACGCGGAAATGTAAATACCCGTTTAAGAAAAGTGGATGAAAGCAACTGGCATGGAGCCATTTTTGCAGCAGCCGGTTTGGAAAGAATTAACCTGCGGCCGCAAAACAGTATTGAACTGGAATGGATGCTTCCTGCACCAGCACAAGGTGCCATTATGGTGGTATGCAGGGAAGCAGATGATTATTGCCTGGAAGCCTGCAGTCATTTTAATGATAACAACACTGCTATTTGCACCGCAATTGAAAGGGATTTTTTAAGATTACTGCTGGGCGGGTGCTCCACTCCCATCAGCGCACTGGCACAGGTAAAAGACGGCAATGTTGTTTTCAAAGGCAATATTTTATCACTGGACGGGAAGGAAAAAGTGGAAGTGGAAAAAACCGCAGCCATCCACGAAGCCGCAGGATTAGGAAAAATTGCGGCGGAATATTTACTGGCCAATGGCGGGCAAAAAATTGCCGGCGACATTCGTAATGCAGCAAAATAATATTGCCATATTATGTACAAGGCCATTGCAGGAAGAACTGGTTAAAGAAGCGGCAGCGGCGGGCATCTTCATTGATGAATTATCGTTTATAGAAACCGTGCCTGTACAAAATGTGGAAGTGCAGCAGGAAGTGGAACAGGTATTAGCATTATCTGCCACTGTGGTTTTTACCAGTATGAATGCAGTGGAAGCTGTGGCAGAATTTATGGAATATCAAAAACCTGAATGGCAGGTATATTGCATTGGCACGGCTACAGCCGCACTGGTTGAACAATATTTTGGTGCCGGCAGCATTGCCGGAACGGCCGATAGTGCCGCAGCACTGGCAGCAGTAATAGCAGAAGACAGGTTTATTGATAACGTCATTTTTTTCTGCGGCAACCAGCGCAGGGATGAACTGCCGGACATCCTTCGTAAAAATGATATTGAGGTGACAGAGATAGTGGTATACCAAACCATAGCAGTACCGCATAAGATTACAAAGGAATATAACGGCGTGCTGTTTTTCAGCCCCAGTGCAGTGGAAAGTTTTTTCAGCAATAACAAACTGCCACAACAAACAATACTGTTTGCCATTGGTGCCACAACCGCAAATACAATAAAAAAGTTCAGCGATAATACTACCGTTATCAGCGATAAACCCGGTAAAGAAAACCTGGTGAAAAAAATGATGGAATATTTTGGCAGGTAACATGAATGATGAATGGTCAATGAAAACATCAATTTTCAAAGCCGCATTCACCATTAATAATTCACAATTGACAACACACAATAATGACACAACTAAAGAACGACCTGCTTTTAAGAGCATTAAGGCAAGAAACAGTAGAACGTCCGCCGGTATGGATGATGCGCCAGGCCGGACGGTATTTACCCGACTACATCAAACTGCGTGAGAAATATGATTTCTTTACCCGTTGCCAAACACCGGAGCTGGCAACTGAAATCACCCTGCAGCCGGTAGACCAGGTGGGTGTGGATGCAGCCATCATCTTCAGTGATATTTTAGTGATACCACAGGCCATGGGTGTAGAAGTGCTGATGGAAGAAGGCAAAGGGCCATCATTGCCAAAAACTATAAAGACGCAGCAGGATATTGATGCACTGATCACAACCGGTGCAGAAGAGAGTTTGAAATATGTATGTGATGCTTTAACGCTTACCAAAAAAGAACTGAACGGCCGTGTACCATTGATTGGTTTTGCGGGTGCACCATGGACCATTCTTTGTTATATGGTGGAGGGCAAGGGAAGTAAAACATGGGACAAGGCAAAACAATTTGCATATACACAACCTGCTCAGGCGCACGCCTTGCTGCAAAAAATCACCAGCATCACCATTGATTATTTGAAGGCACAAGTAAAAGCTGGCGCTGATACCGTACAGGTATTTGACAGCTGGGCAGGTTCATTAAGCCCGGCAGATTTCAAAGCCTTTGCACAACCATATTTATTCCAGATTGCTGATGCACTGAAAGATGATGCACCCGTGATTTTATTTCCAAAAGGAAGCTGGTATGCATTGAAAGACATTAGCGAAAGCGCTGCAAGCGGTGTGGGTATCGACTGGTGCATTACACCACAGTTTGCAAGAGAGTTAACGCAGAACAAGATCACAATACAGGGGAATTTTGACCCGGCAAAATTACTGGCTCCCATTCCTGATATTAAAAAAGCAGTAAAAGAGATGATCGACGCCTTTGGCGTACAGAATTACATTGCTAATTTAGGACACGGCATTACACCCAATGTGCCGGTAGATCATGCAAGAGCTTTTGTAGATGCTGTGAAAGAATACAACAAGTAAAAAGTCAAAATTAAAAAAACAAAATTCCGGCTTTTAATTTTTTGAATTATTCATGAACGTTAAAGAAACCTGGATATCATTCATACACGATCTGCAGAACCTCATTTGCACTGCATTGGAGCAGTGTGATGGCAAAGCAACATTTGTGGAAGATAAATGGGAACGCCCTGAAGGCGGTGGTGGTAAAACAAGGGTTATTGCCAATGGCAATGTGTTTGAAAAAGGTGGTGTGAATACTTCAGTGGTGTACGGGGATGTTACAGATGCAATGCGTGCACAATTAAAATTAAGTGGCGACAAATGGTTTGCCTGTGGTTTGAGCCTCGTGATTCATCCGAACAATCCATTTGTACCGACGGTACATTGCAACTACCGCATGTTTGAACTGTACAATGATAAAGATGAAGTGATCGATCGCTGGTTTGGTGGCGGTACAGACCTTACACCATATTATTTATTCGATGTAGATGCGGCGCATTTTCATAAAACCTATAAAGATGTTTGCGATGGTTTTGACGCCGGCTTCTATCCCGAAATGAAAAAGACCTGCGATGACTACTTTGTAAATACACATCGGGGTAATGAGCGAAGAGGCATCGGTGGAATTTTTTACGACCACAAACGTCCAGGCGAAAAACATGATCTTGATTTTTGGATGAGTTTTGGAAAAGCCTGCGGCGATGCATTTATTCCGGCTTATGTTCCTATCGTTGAAAAAAGAAAAGGCAGTAGTTACACTGCAGCCAATAAACACTGGCAGGAAATAAGAAGGGGAAGATATGTGGAGTTCAACCTGGTACACGACCGGGGTACACTATTTGGATTGAAAACAAATGGCCGCATTGAAAGTATTTTGATGAGCCTGCCGCCCACGGTGCGGTTTGAATATAACTATCAGCCGGAGCCCGGCAGCGAAGAAGATAAATTATTACAGGCCTGCCTTATACCAAAAGAATGGGTAAATGATATTAGTGAAGAAGAAAGAAATGAATGGGCTAAACGTTCTAATTCTTGTTAAAAGATTAAACTTGTTTTTATGTATTTACAAAGAAGAAACCGAATCACACGTCAGTCTGAAGCCATTCGCTCAATGGTGGCAGAAACAATTCTTACGCCGAATGATTTTATCGTTCCGCTGTTTATTGATGAAGGCGAAAATGTAAAAACCGAGATCGCTTCCATGCCAGGCTATTACCGCAACAGTCTTGATAATACAATTAAAGAAGTGAAAAAGCTGTGGAGTATGGGAATAAAAAGTGTGCTGCTCTTTGTAAAATCAAAAGATGAGTTGAAAGATAATACAGGCAAAGAAGCCTGGAATAAAGACGGGCTGATGCAACGCAGCATTAAAGCTATTAAAGAGGCAGTTCCGGATATCTATGTTATGACTGACGTGGCTCTCGATCCCTATTCTTCCTATGGTCATGATGGGATTGTGAAAGACGGGCAGATCGTTAACGATGAAACAGTAGAGGCGTTGGTGAAGATGAGCATCAGCCATGCAGTGGCCGGTGCCGACATGGTAGCACCAAGTGATATGATGGATGGACGCATTGGCGCCATCCGTAAAGGTTTAGAAGAAAATAATTTTGTGAACGTGGGCATCATGAGCTACAGTGCTAAATATGCTTCCTGTTTTTACGGACCCTTCCGTGATGCGCTGGATAGTGCTCCCGGTTTTGGCGATAAAAAAACCTACCAGATGGATTACAGCAACCGTACAGAAGCTGTCAAAGAAACATTAATGGATGTGGAAGAAGGTGCTGATATTGTAATGGTAAAACCGGCATTGAGCTATCTCGATATTATCCGTGATGTAAAAAATGCGGTGAATGTTCCGGTGAGTGCATATAATATCAGCGGTGAATATGCCATGATCAAAGCTGCTGCTGCTAAAGGTTGGATCAATGAAGATAAGGCCATACTGGAAGTGCTGACCTCCATTAAAAGAGCGGGAGCCGATTTGATTGCCACGTATTTTGCAAAAGATGCCATAAGGATTTTAAACTCTTAAGACACAAAGGCGCTAAGCCGCACAAAGATTCTTCGTGGCACTTTGTGTTCTTTGTGCCTTTGTGGTTCAAGTAATATTCACAACCATGTACGAAAAAAGCAAACAATTATTCGAACGTGCCCAGCAAACCATTCCCGGTGGAGTAAACTCACCCGTTAGAGCATTTAAAAGCGTAGGCGGCACACCGGTTTTTATGAAGAGTGCAAAAGGCGCTTATTTGTATGATGCCGATGGCAATCAATACATCGATTATATCGCTTCATGGGGACCAATGATCCTTGGCCATGCTTACGAACCCGTTGTAAAAGCTATTCAGCAAAAAGCACTGGATTCAACTTCTTTTGGTGCACCCACCGAACTGGAAATTGAAATGGCCGAGCTTATTGTTAGCATGGTACCCAATGTGGACATGATCCGCATGGTAAGCAGTGGTACCGAAGCATGCATGAGTGCCATTCGCTTAGCAAGAGGTTATACCGGCAGAAACAAATTCATCAAGTTCGAAGGAAACTATCACGGTCATGCCGATTCCTTTTTAGTAAAAGCGGGAAGTGGTTTGGCTACATTTAATATACAAACCGTTCCTGGTGTAACTGCAGGAGTAGCGAACGATACATTAACTGCAGCCTACAATGATCTTGAAGCGGTCAAAAAATTAGTGGCTGAAAATAAAAATGAAATTGCTGCAATCATAGTTGAACCCGTTGCTGGTAATATGGGCTGTATTTTACCTCAGCCCGGTTTTCATGAAGGATTGAGAAAGATTTGCGATGAGGAAGGTATCGTATTCATCTTTGATGAAGTAATGACTGGTTTCCGTTTAGCTCCCGGTGGTGCACAGGAAAAATTAAACATCAAAGCAGACCTTGTTACTTATGGAAAAGTTATAGGGGGCGGTATGCCGGTAGGTGCATTTGGTGGTAAAAAAGAAATCATGCAGCATATAGCGCCATTGGGAAATGTTTACCAGGCAGGCACTTTAAGCGGTAACCCTATTGCAATGATTGCTGGTTTCACCATGCTAACCGAATTAAAAAATAATCCTTCTGTTTATAAAGAGCTGGAAGAAAAAACAGTTTATTTACGAAATGGGCTTGATACTGTTTTAAAAGCATGGGGGCAACCTTATGTTATTAACCAGTTTGGCTCCATGATCAGCATCCATTTCAGCGATCACGCTGTTACCGATTTTGCAACTGCTGCTGCTGCCAACAACGAACTGTTTAAAAAATATTTTCATTCGATGTTGAAACGGGGCGTTTATTTACCACCATCCGCTTTCGAAAGCTGGTTTCTCAATAATGCCCTTACTTATCAGGACCTTGACAATACCATCCGCAAAACAAAAGAAAGCCTGCAGGAATTCAATTAATAGTCCAAATTCTGTTATAGGGAATTATTTGGCATTAGTCTACTATTTTAATAGGAAAATAAATTACTTTTGCATTTCGTGTGTTTTAGCAGCGCACCTGTTGAATGAAAAGTAAAATGATTTTTTTTACATTACTGAATCCTGCTTTTGCACTTTGCCAGCAGCGGCCTTCAACCGGTGCCTGGTTTTCTGTACAGTTTCCGCTTCAGCTCAGCAGTAAATGGCAGTTGCTCACTGATTTTAATTACAGGACACTTGGCAATTCTTTCAATGCATTGCAACACCTTCACCGTGCAGGCATTAAATACAATTTCAATAAAACATGGAGGGCTGCTGCCGGGGTTGCATTTTCATTCACACGAACTTCTTTTGTAAAATCAAATACAGAGTTTGGTAAAGAATTCCGGTGGTGGCAGGAATTGAACTGCAAAAAAAGCATTTCAAAAAAATTTACGGCGCAATTACGCATTAGAACAGAAGAACGCAATTTTACCTCTACCAATACCAAAGCTGCATACCATGCATTCCGCTACAGGGTAAAACCTTACCTGCAGCAAAAGATTTCCGGCAGATGGGGAGTATTACTTGCCAATGAATATATGCAGCAGTATGCATTTGGGAAATGGGCATTTGACCAAAACCGGTTTATTGTAAATGGCATTTATTCTATGAAAAGCGATATGCAACTGCAAGCCGGGTACATGTGGTTAAAAAGGCCAGCCAACTCATCCCAGCATATTTTAACAATAACATTTATAAAAAACATTGTGGTAAATGGGTAACAGCAGCAATACACTCTATCCTGTTTTTTTAAAGCTGGAACAGCTGCAACTACTGTTGGTGGGTGCCGGCAATGTGGCGCTTGAAAAACTGGAATCGCTGCTGCGCAATACACCCCATGCATCCATTACCATTGTGGCGCCACTGGTAAAAGATGAACTGAGGGTATACATAAAAAACTATCAGGGTTGTGTATTACTGGAAAGAGCTTATGAAGAAAGCGACCTGCAAAACAAACAACTTGTTATTTGTGCTACCGATGATAAAGAGCTGCATAAAAAAATAAAACAACAGGCCAATGCGGCAGGCATATTGGTGAATGTAGCTGATACACCGGAACTCTGCGACTTTTACCTGGGCAGTATTGTGCAAAAAGGGAATTTAAAAATAGCCATCAGCACCAATGGCAAATCTCCCACCATTTCAAAAAGAGTAAAGGAATTACTCAATCAAACTTTCCCTGATGAAATAGATGAGCTGTTACAAAACATGCAACAGGTAAGAAACAAACTAAGCGGCGACTTTGCAGAAAAAGTAAAACAGCTCAATGAGCTCACAAAATCATTAATCAACAAACAAAATGACAGACAGCAACAATAAAGAAACCGCAGAAGATATTATTCATTCACCAGTAGTAATTCCTGCACAGCAGGAGTTACTTTCATCACGCCGCAAAGTGGTGAATAAATATGTGGTGGCAATTACCATAATTGCGCTGGCTGTATTGTTTACTTATCTTTTTTTATCAGCAGAACAGTTAACTGCATTACAGGCAGTGTTACATAAAGATCATTACCTGTTTTACTGGATGCTGCTTGCTGGCTTCTTTGCAGAAGTAGTGGCTGGTTCTATGGGAATGGGATACGGTGTAATATGCACCACCATATTGCTGATATTAAATGTACCCCCGCCTATCATCAGCGCCAGTATACACTCTGCAGAATCATTTACAAGTGCCGCCGGCACCGTAAGCCACTGGCAGCTGGGTAATGTAAATAAAAAACTGGTGAAAGCACTGGCCATTCCTGCAGTATTTGGCGCTGTGCTCGGAGCCATCACACTCACTTACGTAGGCGAGCGTTATGCAAAAATGACCAAGCCTTTTATTGCAGGATATACTATGTATCTCGGTTTCCGCATACTGCAAAATGCCTTTAAAAGAAAAGCGCATCACAGCGAAAAGAAAAAAACCAACATAACGGCATTGGGTTTAATTGGAGGCTTTATAGATTCATTTGGCGGCGGCGGCTGGGGACCATTAGTAACAGGAACATTTATAAAAAACGGGCACACTCCCCGTTATGTCATTGGCAGTTCCACCGTGGCAAAATTTATTTTAACCGTTGCCAGCGCTATCACCTTTATTTTTACTGTAGGTATTCACCACTGGAATATTGTGGCAGGTTTATTAATAGGCGGCATTGTTACAGCCCCTTTCTCTGCTATGCTTACTGCAAAGCTGCCCACAAAAAAAATGTTTATTGTTGTAGGCTGTGTAGTAATTATAATGGGTTTTATTACTATTTACAGGGCCATATTTTTGTAACCGTCGGCTAAACTTTTATCAGTTTCGCAATCACAGTTTACCCTGCAATGCGGGGCTCTCTTCAGCATTTATTTACTTTCATCTTTTACTTACTAAAAAAATACTTAAAATAAAGTCTATTAATTTGATGGACTAACTAAAAATACCTATCTTTACCTTCTTAAAAAGAACCCGTTTAAAAAGATGGAAAAAACTATTGAATGCCCTGTTGACTTTATTAAGGTGAATGAGACGCAGGTGAGAACCACTGCTTTTTTAGTGCTGCTGACAACCATAGCCTGGTTGCTGACGGGCAATTTGTTTGTAATAGCCTTTTTGATTCCTGACTTTTTTCTCCGTGCATTTAATTTTGGCAAGTACAGTTTACTGAATATTACCAGCCGTTTTTTTGTACAGCAATTATCCTGGCCGGTAAAACCAATTGACCAGGCGCCCAAAAGATTTGCAGCAAAAATTGGTTTGCTGTTTACTGTCGCAATAACGGTTTTACAATTGCTTCAATATAAAACAGCAGCCGAAGCTGCTGCAGTTGTTTTAATATTCTTTGCTTTACTGGAGTCTGTATTTGGTTTTTGCGCCGGTTGCCATGCATACACCATTTACAGAAAATTATTTTTCCGTAAATAAATTAGCTCAGCTCAACATGCTGCTCGGGTTCTTTTACTTTATAGCCTTTGGCACCGAAGTAAATAATAATAAGAAAGCAAATGAAAGGCACCACGTAACCCACCTGGATATTATCATTGTACAAGTCGATGATACGGCCCATGATAAATGGAAATACCGCACCGCCAACGATAGACATTACCAGCAATGAGGCACCGATCTTTGTTTCATGCCCCAAATTCACCAGGCCCAGTGCAAATATGGTGGGAAACATGATGGACATAAAAAAGCCAATAGCACCCAACGAATAGATCACTGTATTGCCCTTACCAAAAATAGCAGCAAGGCAAAGCCCGGCAGCAATGATGGCATAAATAGTAAGCAGTTTATTGGACGAAAAATATTTTGTAAGTAACGTTCCGATGAAGCGGCCTGCCAAAAACAGAATACCATAGATCGTTCCCAGGTAATAACCGGCAGTTTTTTCATCCAGTCCGCCCCCCTTCATGGCCATGCGCACAAAGAAACTTGTTACGCAAACCTGTGCACCCACGTAAGCAAACTGCGCAAATACTGCCCACGATAAATGTTTATGGCGGAAGGCACGCATGAACTCAGAGAATTTCGCTGTTTTTGCATCATCTTTTACTTCGGGCAAATGAAACAATAAAAAAAGACCGGCAACTAATAAAAATCCGCAAGCGATAAAAATATATGGCATCTTCACAGCCGATGATTCCATATTGAGATATGCAATTTTTTCTGCCGCCGGCATCATTGCTAATTGCTCCTTTGTATGTTCAACTCCTGAAAGGATAAATTTTGCACCAATCACTGGTGCTATAAAAACGGCAAGACCATTAATTGCAGCGCCTAAATTTAAACGGGTACTGGCTCCCTTCTCATCTCCCAGCACTGCCGCATAAGGATTAGCAGCTGTTTCCAGTATGGTGATGCCACAGCCGATGATAAATAATGCAAGTAAAAACAATTCATAGGTTCTTGAGCTGGCAGCGGGCACAAACATGAATGCGCCAATACCCGCTAAAACCAACCCGGCAATAATTCCATTTTTATAGCCCCATTTTTTCAATATCATCCCTGCCGGGATGGCCATTAAAAAATAAGCAAAGAAAATAGCCACGTCGATCAATGTTGACTGTGCATTGGTAAGCTCACATGCTTTTTTTAAATGCGGAATTAAAATACCATCCAGGTTGTGCACCATTCCCCACAGGAAAAATAAAAATGCCACGAGTATGAATGGAACTAAATATTTATTTTTTTCAGGCTTCTCAAATTCTGATAATACTGAGTCTGGCTGATTGATTGGTAATGACATTTTATCTTGCTGATTGTTTTACGATATTAATTTATAAAATTGTTGTGCATTACCGGAAAAAACTTTTGCTGCATCCGTATTATTTAAAGTGTTTGTGATAATGCTGCTGTAAATATCCCATGTACGGGTATAAGATCCCGCCAGTAAAGACACAGGCCAGTCACCACCACAAAAACACCTGTCTGTACTAAACTGTTCCAGCACAAATTCCACATAAGGCTGAATATCGGCTGCCGCCCAGTTATGTTCTTTCTTCACAACAGTGCCCAGCCCTGATATTTTTGCATGAAAATTTTTATTGGCTGCGGCGGCTTTCATCAGATCGCCCCATTCACCAAATTTTTGCCCGCTTGCAATGGGCGGTGCATTCAAATGATCGAACACCATTTTCAGTTCCGGCACTTTGTCTGCAACAGTCAATACTGTGCGGATGTGTTCGGGCAATACACCCACCACATCGTAGGATAAATTATATTTCACTAAAATCTTCAGGCTTTCAATAACGGTATCCTGCAATAACCATTTAGGGTCTGCCTCATCATGTATTAAATGCCGCACTCCTTTATAGTACTTATTTTTTAAGTACACGTCATTCAGCAATTGTTCTGTTTTTTCAGGATCCATTAATGGTAACCAGCCCACCACACCCTTTATCCAGTCTGTTTTCGCTGCCACCTCCAGCATCCAGTCGGTATCATCGGTATTAATACTTGCCTGCACTAACACACCGGCTGTAATACCTGCTTTGTTACGTTCTGTTTCTATTTCTTCAATATGATAAGTGCGGTTGAGAATGGAAGTGTCATTCTTCAGCCAGCCGTATTCGGCTTTCTCAAAATTCCATACATGCACATGTGTATCAATAATGGGATGATTCATAGCAACCGTAATTCAATATTTGTATAGTCTTTTATCTTACCAAAGATGATGCACTGCAGGCTGAATGTATTTTTCATATACCTGCTGCACTGCATCAAATTGTTCTTTAGTTAAATCATTTTCCTGCAACGCCATCAAGTTGGCATCTACCTGCTGCGCTGTTGAGGCACCGGGTATGATGCAGCTTACTGCTTCATGCTGCAAAATCCATTTTAAAGCAACGGGCGCTAAATTTTTATGGCCGGGAAAAATTTTCTTCAGCTCCTCTACAGCCATCAATCCCGTTTCATAATCAATGCCGGAAAATGTTTCTCCTTTATCAAATGCTTCTCCGTTGCGGTTAAAAGTGCGGTGATCTCCGGCGGTGAAATTAGTTTGCTTATTAAGCGTACCGGTTAATAAACCACTTGCCAAAGGCACACGTACAATTACACCAATATCTTTTTTTATGGCCTGCTCAAAAAATAATTGTGCCGGTCGCTGGCGAAACATATTGAAGATAATTTGAACCGTAGTTACATTATCGTATTCAATGGCCTTTAATGCTTCTTCCACTTTTTCCACACTTACACCTAAGTGCTGTATTTTACCTTCCTTTTTTAGATGATTAAACAATTCAAAGATTTCGGGGCGGTAATATACTTGTGTGGGCGGGCAATGCAGTTGTATCAAATCAATTGTTTCCAGTTGCAGTCTTTTCAAACTGTCTTCCACATATTTTCTCAATACAGCAGGCTGGTATCCTTCATTTACATGCGGCTGAATTTGCCTGCCGCATTTAGTGGCAACATAAATTTTTTCGCTCCGGCTTTTTAAAATCCGGCCTACAGCTTTTTCGCTTTCGCCATCGCTGTACACATCTGCCGTATCAATAAAATTGATGCCTGCATCAACAGCTTTGTTTAAAATGGCTGCTGCATTATCATTATTAAAATCACTTCCCCATTTGCCTCCCACCTGCCATGTTCCCAAACTAATGGCAGATATATTCATTCCCGTTTTGCCTAATTTCCTGTATTGCATATTGCTTGTATCAAATACTGTTTTACATTTCCACCATTGCCTTTATCACCCCGGTTTCCGGTTTCAGCCAGCTTTCAAAATTATCTTTTACCTGGTTAAACTGTACTTTATGTGTGATATAATTCTCCGGTTTTACCAATCCTTTTTTCATAGAGGCAATCACATGTTCAAAATCTTCTCTTGTAGCATTACGGCTGCTCATTAAAGTGGCTTCCCGTTTATGAAATTCCGGATGGCTTACGCTAATCTCACCTTTCTGCAGCCCTACCAAAACATATCTTGCGCCATGCGCCATATATTGAAATGCATTGTTAATGGCTTTTTGATTACCGGTAGCATCAATTACCACTGTGGGCATATCGCCATTGGTAATTTCTTTTAACCGCTCCATTGCATCTTCCTTTACCGGATTGATGCTGTAGGCAATTTTTAAATGATCTTTACAAAATTGCAGGCGGTTATCATTTACATCCATTACAATTACATTGCCACCGGCAATGCGTGCAAACTCAACAATGCCTAAACCGATGGGACCAGCACCCACTACTAAAACAAATTCTCCCTGTTTTACTCCGGCTCTTCTTATGCCATGTGCGCCAATGGCCAATGGTTCCACCAGTGCCAGTTCATCAAAACTCAAACCTTCGCCATGCAATAATGAATAAGACGGCACTTGTAAATATTCGGCAAAGCCACCATCCACATGTACGCCACAAACATTAATGGCAGCACAACAGTTCGGCAATCCGTTTCGGCATGCCACACAGGTACCACAACGGAAGTAAGGAATAAAACTAACAATTTCCCCTTTTACAAAACCCGGCGCATTATCAAATTCAATTAATTCGCCGCTTAGCTCATGCCCTAACACACGTGGATATGAAAAGAAAGGCTGCGTTCCTTCAAACGCATGTAAATCTGTACCACAAATACCAATACGTTTTATTTTTATTATTGCATGACCGGGCTGTAATACCGGCAAAGGCTTTTCCCCATACTCAAACAATCCTGGCTGCACACAGGTTAATACATTCATTGCTCGTTGATTTTTGCACTGCAAAATTAGCTGAAGAAAGCAAGCACTGCAGTACTTTATTTAAAGCTGTTAAGGTATAAATAAAAAATACCCAACTATCATGCGCTGCCCTGTTAAAAAGGTAAGCCCCCCGTGAACGAGGGGCTGTTTACCAAAACTAACTGCATATGAGAAACTGAGATCACCCTCAGCATTGAGCCCCACGTTACAAAGGCTCAAGCAGGTAAAAACCATACGGCTCTATAATAAGATATTCGTTATCGTACCCGGTTTGCAGTTCCCTGCCGCTCCAGTGATCATACATTTTAGATGAAACGGGGCCATGTTGCTTAAATGTAAACCATGTTAGCCAGGCAGATTTATTACTAAAATTAAAAAGACAATACAGTTTACTGTTGTTATGCGTACGCAGGTAACCGGCAACATGTATATTATGCGGCGGCAGCCAGGTTAAATTTTTATAATCACTTACCATCTGCAGTTTTTTACGGATGGCAATCAATTTTTGTGTACCTGAAAAAATCCGTTCTTCAGTCGTTCCTGCTTCATCAATACGTTTATTTTTTTCCCAGTCAATAATAGGGCGGTGCATCCAGCGGTTATCATAACTTTTTCCTGCTTCATTCAAATAGGAATAATCATTGGTGTAACCGGCTTCATCACCATAAAATATCATGGGCAGCCCGCCAATAAAAAAACTGTGCGCCTGCATCATTAAAATTTTATTGATAGATTCAGTAACCGCATATTCATTATTTTCTTCAACAGCCTTTTCCAGTCCGCATAAAGAAGCCAGTGAACCGCTGATACGGGCATCGCCTGTTTTTTCATTTACGGCAAACAATGCCCCTTTTGCCGGCGACCCGGCATAGGTGCCTGAATAATATTCTTTTAAAAAACGGCGGTGTTCATACGCATTGTAACCGGCATATTGAATCATGTAATCATCGTATCCCAGCCCAATATCATCGTGGCAGCGTGTGTAAGTAATCCATGATGTGCCGTAAGGTTTTTGCAGCAGTTCATGTTGCGCTGCAAGCATTACTCTTGTATCGGCAGTTGCCAGCGCATCCCATTGCAAAGCCATATGCGTGGCATTGTATGCAAAGTCACATTCCTTGGCAGTGTATAAACCGGTGCCAAAATATTTCATTATTTCCTTGGGTGCCACAATAGCTTCGCCCAGCAAAACCATTCCGGGTGTTGTTACCTGCACACATTGTTTTATAAGCCGAAGCAAATTATGCGCAAGGGGAAGATTCTGGCAGGTAGTGCCCAACTGTTTCCAGATAAATGCGGGAGCATCTATACGCAATACATCCACGCCTAAATTGGCGTAAAAGAAAATGGTATCCAGCATTTCAACAAATACGGCAGGGTTAGTATAGTTTAAATCCCATTGATAATTGTGAAACACCGTCATTACCCATTTATTACATTCCTTTACCCATGTAAAATTGCCGGGTGCAGCCTCAGGAAATATTTCCGGCATTGTTCTGTCAAACTGATCGGGTATTTCCCGGTCGTTGTACATGTAGAAATAATCCTGGTATTTTTTATCTCCCTGTTTTGCTTTTTGTGCCCACTCGTGCTTATGCGATGTATGATTTAAAACAATGTCCAGCATCAGGTACATCTTTTCTTCACTCATCTTTTCCTGCACTGCTTTTAATTCTTCAATTGTTCCAAAACGTTTATCTACTTTTCTAAAGTCCGACACTGCATACCCGCCATCGCTTTCACCGGCAGGACTTTCCATTACCGGCATCAGGTGTAAAAAATTTACGCCAAGTTTTTTTAAATAAGGAAGCTTGCCCGGCAGGTTACTGAGAGTGCCGCAAAACCGGTCAACATACAAACTCATTCCTGCAATTTCATTGCTTAAGTGCCAGCTGCCTTTTTGTTCTTTTTCTTCATCAAATTTTTTTAACAATTGCGGGCGGGCTGTGTATGCATTTGCCATTACTTCAATCATTGCATCAAAGTAATGATTTGCTTGCGGGTGATGCTGGTAAAGTTCGTTGTATAAATAGCGTATGGCAGCTGCATTTGCTACAAACCTTGTGTAAAAAGGGTTATCGGCATTGCCAATGTCAATTTTTTTCTTTTTCAGCCCGTCGCTAATCTGGTTATGTAAATACGAATCGTACACTTGTATTAATTAAAGATGGAGTTACTTAAATGTTTAAATGCTTCCATTGCACCCATATATTCACAGGTTCTTGCTCCTGCTTTGTTTGCATTGGCAATAATTTTTTTCCAGTTTTCTACCGGCAGTGTTTTCATTTCGTCAATACTCAAATTGCTTAGCTGGTAAAGAACAGCGCCAGCAAATGCATCTCCTGCGCCCGTAGTATCAACAGGGTTTACAGGTATACTTGGAATAATACAAGTGGTATTATTTATTCCAAGCAGGGTTCCTTCTTTACCCAGTGTAATGGCAAAAGCGGCCTTTGTTTTTGAAAGCAGTTCACGGGCAGCATTCTCAACACTGGAGCGCCTGGTAAGCATCATCGCTTCATCATCACTCACTTTAAAAAAACTGCAGTGTTCTAAAAAATACCAGCTCTGGTCAATAAATGTTTGCGTATTATTTCTAAAAAGCAAATGCCTGTAATTAGGGTCGAAACTGATGAATATATTTTTTACCAGGGCTTCCTGGAGTAAGCTTTTATACGCCGACTGTAATGGGCCGGGTAAAAAACCGGTGGCAGAACCAAAATGAATGATGGATACATCGGTAAGGTCAATTGCAGCAATATTCGTTTCACTCAGCTGTCCATCAGCACCGCGGTTAAAGTAGAAATCCCTTTCTCCATTTTCCATTAATGATACAAACGCAAACGTGGTAAAATAATTTGCATCCTGCAGCATATATTTTGTACCCACACCAAAGTCATTCATTACGTCAACCAGGTGTTTACCAAAAGGGTCTACACCCACTTTTGCCGCTAAATCAACCCGGCCCCCCAACGCAGCAATAGCAGCAGCTACGTTAGTGGGAGCTCCGCCGGGCTTTTTTAAGAAGTTATCTCCGTCTGATAATGGCTTGCCCTTATCGGTACAAATCATATCAATGAGTGCTTCTCCTATGCATAATATTTTGCTCATAGCTTATTTTATAATTTCATTAAACTCCAGCCGTTCGCCATCAGGCCCGGTAATATTAAAATACTTACACCCGTTTTTCCAAAATGAAAGAAAAACAGGTTTCTCTTCTAAAATAGTAAAACCATTTTCTTTCAGGGCAGTAAAAGCTGCATCTATTTCATCAACATCAAAAGCAATATGATCAATATGGCCATTTTTTCTTTCTCTTATCTCTTTCAGCTCAGCTTCAGGCATCTGGTACAATTCAATTACCATTTCATTCTGCTGCATCATAACAACATTGCCTGTACCTCCATTGTACGTAAAAGTTGTTGCCATCACATTTTTAAAACCTAACCTTTTATAAAAAGCTTCCGATACTTTTATATCAGTAACAGGAATACCCGCATGCTGAATATGATTGAGTTTTAAATTCATTACTTCAGTTCATATATCACCGCTTCGTATGGTTTTAATGTACCATCAGCAGATGCGGTATTATAATTATCTATTAAAATTTTTGCATTGCTTAAACTCATACCGGTATTTACATTTGCCGGCTTGTCCTTAAAATTCAGCAACACTAATATTTTTTTCCCATCCAGTTCACGTGTATAGGCAAATACACTTTCATTATCCTTATCCAGCAATGTATATTTCCCATACACCAGCACAGGGTTTTCTTTACGCAGTTTTACCATTTTTCTAAAATAATTCAACGGGCTGTTTGCATCATTCTCCTGCACTGTTTCATTAATAGTGGTATAATTCGGATTCGTTTTTATCCACGGAATACCCGTAGAAAAGCCAGCATTGGCAGTGGTATCCCATTGAAAAGGGGTACGCCCGTTATCACGGCTTTCAAATGCTTTACGTTGAAGGAAGGCGTTCATATCAGCTCCTTTTGACTTTTGGTATTGGTATTCATTTAAAGTCTGCACATCCCTGTAATCTTCAATTTTATTAAAGCGGATATTAGTCATCCCTAGTTCATCACCATTGTATATATAAGGCGTGCCCCGCATGGAGAGTAAAAAGGTATTAAGCATTTTTGAAGAAAGCTCCCTGAATTGCGGGGAATCATTTCCAAATCTTGTCACTATTCTTGCCTGGTCGTGGTTTGAAAGAAATATAGAAAGCCACCCATCATTTGCAAATGCGCTGTCCCATTTGGTGAATACCTGTTTTAAATGCACCACACTGTAACCATCCGGTTTTGCCAGGTCTACTGCCTCAAAAGCATAAGCCATATTTAATTCGTTTCTTGATGCATCCACCAAATCGTGAGCGTCTTTAAAGTTTCTTCCTGCACCTTCAGCAACACTCATCACATCATGGGTGCTGAATACCGATTTGTTCATTTCCTGCAAATAACCGTGAATGCCGTTCACCATTGCATAATACTGTATAAAATCTTTTTCAAACCCGGCAGGAAATACAGGCCATGTGGTGTCTTTAGCTGCAAACTGAAACGCATCCAGGCGAAAGCCATCCACACCTTTGTCTGCCCAAAAATTCATCATGTCATAAATCTCCTTCCGCAGTTTTGGATTTTCCCAGTTCAGGTCGGGTTGTTTTCTTGAAAAATAATGCAGGTAATAAGCGTTAGTGAGTGAATCGTATTTCCATGCATCATGGTTAACATCAAATAAACTGTAACGGTATGGTGGTTTGCCACGTTCTGCATTCCACCAATGATAATAATCCCTGTATAGATTTGTTCTTGAACTGCGGCTTTGCTTAAACCATTCGTGTTCATCACTGCTGTGATTTACCACAATATCCATTACCAGTTTAATGCCCCGTTCATGCATGCCTTTAAGCAATGCATTAAAATCATCCATGGTGCCAAAATCTTTCATGATGTTACGGTAATCGCTTACATCATAGCCATTATCATCGTTGGGCGAACTGTAAATGGGATTGAGCCAAATGGCATCCACACCCAGGCTTTTTAAATAATCCAGTTTTGAAATAATGCCTTTTAAATCGCCAATGCCATCGCCATCACTGTCTTTAAAACTGCGTGGATAAAGCTGGTAAACCACTGCTTCTTTCCACCATTTTTTTTCGTTGGTAAGCGTAGTTGCTGCAGGCTGTTTTGTTTTGGGTTTGCACGAAACAACTACAGCCGCAGCAACCACCAGTGATAAAATGTATATGCAGTTTTTCATTTACAAATTTTTAATGGCCTGCAGAGAAATTTATCTCTGCAGTATCGGCAGGTTTTTTAGCTTTAATTAAAAGTGTTGCGCATGCAGCAATCAACAACAGTATGCCTGCAAAGTGTATGGCTTTACTGCTGTCGTTATGCAAATGATGTTTCATTATAAAACCAAAAGTGGTGGTTTGAATGAACATGGGTATTACAATCATCATGTTGATGATGCCCATATACACACCGTATTTTTCTTTGGGAATATCACCCACCACCATTAAATAAGGTATGCCCATCATGCTTGCCCACCCAATACCAAAGCCAGTAATAGCAACATAAAATAAATTTACCTGGTGCACCAGGGAGAAGCTGATAAAACCAATGCCTGCAAGTAACAAACAAACAAAATGCACATACTTTGCAGAAAAACGTTTTGCAAAACCTACCAATAAAAAAGCTACTAAAAAAGTAACAATATTATACCAGCCATTTATTCCACCAGTTGCAGAAACTGCCTGCTCATACTTTTGGTCGTTCACTTCTATAGGCACCATCGCATCAATACCGGCCTGCGACAAATTATTGGGTACTTTATCTTTAAAGGCTGTGTACAACGATATTGCTGAAGGATAATTTTTAAAAACTTCCTTTTCACTAACCCCACTTTTTTCTTCGTAAGCAACAACGGCTTTTTTAAACTTACTATAATCATCTTTATAAGTTGCTTCCGCTTTGCTCAGTTCTTTATAGTGCCAGCCATATGCATTTTCTGCAACCGCTTTGGCGCTGTTTTGCCAGTAACAAAACAGCGCATACCACTGGAATAAATAAACCACTGCAAGCATCCACATTATTTTGGGCATGGATTGTATGGCATGCACAATTTCAACAAAAGGAGACAGTACCCCCTGCAACATTTTTACAATACCATTCTTGCTGTCAGGGTTTTTAATAAGCATGTATAATAACACGGCCCACGTTAAGCAAATAGGCAGCAGCAACAGGCTAAGCAACTCCGTATTCATTGCATTCCGCATTAGAAAATAAATAGCTACAGGGCCTGCTGCAATCACCAACAATACTGTTACAATTTGTATAAAGGGATGCGGCTTATTCCTGTTGTACTCTTCTATTTCCTTTATCTCTGTTTCTGTGGGTGGAATTTCAGGAGTTGTTTTCATACTCCACCATACTGTGGCAATGGAACATATTGCCCCTAAAAAGAAAGAAGCAAATACCCATGTGGGCAGCTTTCCTGTTTTACCAATAAATATTAATGGAAAGGCCAGCAGTGAAAAATTAGCCAGCGTTTGCCCAAGACCAGTAAAAAAACTTTGCGCCTGAAAACCGGTTGCCTGTTGTGATTTATCCAGCTTATCAGCAACAAAGGCACGGTACGGTTCCATGGCTGTATTATTGCCAATATCTAAAATCCATAACAAACCCACTGCCATCCATAATGCACTGCTAAAGGGAAAAAAGAATAAAGCAATACTGCACAATATGGCGCCAATAAAGAAATAGGGCTTACGTCGCCCCCATCTTGCACTCCACGTTTTATCACTTAATGTGCCAATAATAGGCTGAATAATTAAACCCGTTAGCGGGCCTGCAAGATTCAATATTGGAATCTGGTCGGGGCTTGCACCTAAAAAATCATAAATAGGATTAACAGCGCTCTGCTGCAAACCAAAACTGTACTGGATGCCAAAGAAGCCCAGGTTCATATTAATGATTTGCCAAAAACTTAGTTTTGGTTTAGCAGTTAGCATAGCAAGCGTTTTGAGTAGGTTTCAAATTTAACTAACCAAACTGCTTATAAAAAGATGCAAACGTTTGTGGTGGAAAAAGAAAAATACTGTGTAAGTGATTAATCTTGCAGCCAATGTGCCAAATGTTGTGAAATAAGCTGTGACTCTACCATAAAACCATCATGGCCATAACTGGAGTCTATTTCAATAAGAGTTGAACCGGGAATGTGTTTTGCCAAAAAATGCTGCTCTATTAATGGACATAAAATATCACTGGTGATTCCAATAATTAAAGTACGCTGCACAATTGTTTTTAATACCGCCTCTAAATTACTGCTGCGGCCCCTGGCAATATTATGGCTGTCCATGCTTTTTGTAAGCGTCCAGTAACTGTAAGCATTAAACCGTTTCACCAATTTATCCCCCTGGTAATTGATATAGGAAGATGCTTTAAAATCATCCAGCTTTGTAATATCTGTATCGGATTGCTGCTGTACCATAATACCATAATTGCGGTAGGTAAGCATACCTATTGCACGGGCTGCTTTCAATCCTTTTGCACCCGCCTTTGGCGAGGCAGTGTTCCAGGTGCTGTCGGCTTCAATACTCAGCCGCTGTGCGGTATGGGTTGCTATTCCCCAGGCACTTTCGCTGGCGCTTGTTGCCAGTAAAAATAAATTATCAATGGCATTGCTTTCCATTACACACCATTCCATAGCCTGGTAACCACCCATGCTGCCGCCCATT
Organism: Ferruginibacter sp.; assembly: GCA_044225995.1. Taxonomy (GTDB): domain Bacteria; phylum Bacteroidota; class Bacteroidia; order Chitinophagales; family Chitinophagaceae; genus Ferruginibacter. Next base: position 80,496 of record JBGAHV010000005.1, read on the forward strand.
AAAAGATGAATTTTTTCAATGCCCAAATGTTTACGCAGTAAAATATGAGCCTGCACCATATCCCTGATTGTTACCAAAGGGAAATTGCCAAAATATGGTTCATTGGTTAATGTATTTTTACTCAGCGGGCCGGTACTGCCATAACAGGAGCCCAGTATATTGGCGCAAATAATAAAATATTTTTCCGGGTCAACTACATGACCGCTGCCCACAACGCCATTCCACCAGTCAGCCGCATCCGAATTGGCTGTTAGCGCATGGCAAACCCATACTACATTGCTTTTGTCTGCATTTAGTGTTCCGTAAGTGGAGTAAGCAATATCAATTTCCGGCAGCACAGCACCACATTCTAACTTAAATTCACCGGCATGGTTGTAAATAGTCATTTAATCAATTTCAATTTTAATCCCGGCAATTTAAAGCCGGTAAAATTCACCCGTGGCATAACACCACCTGCAGTTGACCGTCTGCGGGACAGGTTTACCAAATCGGAAATTCCCTTATTTCAGTTTGCAAAGTAACGGTCATCCCTGTTTATATTTGTAAAAATTTTCAAAAATGGTAGAAATTAATTTACATCGCAAGCAAGGAGATTTTGGGATGGAAGCCACAGATGCCAATGGCCACGTAGTACGGCTTGACACAAGTGAAGAAACCGGTGGTGTTAATTTTGGTGTACGCCCTATGCAAGTGCTTTTAATGGGTCTTGGTGGTTGCAGTGCTATAGACATTGTAATGATATTAAAAAAACAGCGCCAGACTGTAAATGATTTCTCCATTAAAATAACCGGGGAAAGAGAACCAGGGAAAGAGCCATCGTTATGGCAAACTGTAAAAATTACTTTCTTTTTAAAAGGTACAATTGATAAGGAAAAGGCAGAGCGTGCCTGCCAGCTTTCTATAGATAAATATTGCAGTGTGGCAGCCACATTAATGAAAAGTGGCACCAATTTAACCTGGGAAGTTGTAGTTAACTAATTCCGGTCATTGAGTCATTGAATATTTTTTTAAATGATGACCAATGACCATGACTAATATATCATCATGAACCCGATTACACAAGCCATACGCATACAAACAGAACGTACCAACGAGATGGAGCACTCCACTCCCGTTTTTTTTACCAGCAGTTTTTGTTTTGATAATGCCGAAGACATGCGTGCCGCTTTTGCGGATGAAAGCAATGATAATATTTACAGCCGTTTCAGCAACCCGGGTGTACAGGAATTTACTGATAAGATGGCAGCACTGGAAGGTGCTGAAGCTGGTTTTGCCACGGCTACTGGCATGAGTGCAATTTTCGCCACGTTTATGACACTGCTTAAAAGCGGCGACCACCTGATTGCCTGCAGCTCTGTTTTTGGAAGCACTGTTACAGTTTTAAATAAATATCTTCCCAATTATGGTATTGAGGTAACATGGGTTCCTGCAAATGATATTTCAAAATGGGAAGCTGCTGTTAAGCCCAGCAGTAAAATGATTTATTTGGAAACACCCACAAACCCGGGGCTTGATATAATAGATTTGGAGGCTGTAAATACCATTGCTAAAAAACACAACCTTTTGCTGAATGTAGACAATTGTTTTGCTACTCCGGTTTGTCAACGTCCGATAGATTTTGGCGCAGACTTAGTAGTACACTCGGCAACAAAATGGCTGGATGGACAAGGCCGTGTTTTAGGTGGTGTTATTGTTGGTAAAAAAGAATTGATACACCAGATATATTTATTTTGCCGCAGTACCGGCCCGGCACTATCCCCCTTCAATGCATGGGTACTAAGCAAAAGTTTGGAAACACTGGATGTACGCATGGAACGCCATGCGGCCAATGCACTGCATATTGCAAAGGCTTTGGAAAATCATCCGAAAATTGAATGGCTTAAATATCCTTTTTTACCAAGCCATCCACAGCATAGCATTGCCATAAAACAAATGAAAAATGGTGGCGGCCTGGTTTCTTTTAATTTAAAAGGCGGTGTGGAAAGTGGCCGTAAGTTTTTAAACAATTTAAAAATGCTGTCGCTCACTGCCAACCTTGGCGATACAAGAAGCATCGCATCTCACCCGGCGAGTACCACGCATGCAAAATTATCAGAAGCAGACAGGCTGGCGGTGAATATCACGCCCGGGCTAATCCGCATTTCTGTTGGGCTGGAATATGTTGATGATATTCTTAATGACATTTTACAGGCATTGGATAAATGCTGATGAGAATTAACACTGTTCTATAAATCCGTATACCGAACTTTGCTTTACAAACAATAAACTGTTAACACTATGATGCTTGTTGAAGTATTAAAATCTAAAATACACCGTGTAAAAGTTACCGAAGCCAACTTAGATTATATCGGCAGTATTACTATTGATGAAGACCTGATGGATGCAGCCAATATCATTGAAAACGAAAAAGTGCAGGTAGTAAACAACAATAATGGCGAACGTTTTGAAACCTATGTAATAAAAGGCGCCCGGGGTACCGGCACTATTTGTTTAAATGGTGCAGCTGCCCGTAAAGTAGTGGTGGGTGATATTCTCATTATCATCAGTTATTTTACCATTGCAATGGATATTGCCAAAACCTTTAAACCCTGGGTTGTTTTTCCTGATGAGAATAATAAGTTGAAATAACACTGGTAGAGCTACCGCTAAACAACTCACTTCAACCCTTTTAGTTGTGATGCTCTTTATGAGCATCTTCCTGGCTGGCATATTCGCTTTGCTGATCGGGCAGGCTGCTAATAACAGACTCTTGCAGCGAAATAACTGAAGAGGCAGTATAAAGCCCAATGTGGTTACCTGTAAATGTGTAATCCATCAGGGTAAGTTTTACAATTCCGTCAATAGAAAGTTCGTAATAATTACCATAGCGAATCAGAATAAAGTTAAACGTGTTTTGTTCCTGCAACGTAAATACGCCGGATTGTATTTCTTTGAAAACAAAATTGTGCCTGTTATTGCCGGGGTTAAATCCCCAGGCCCTTAAGTTCACCAGGCCATTTAATAAATCGAAAGAAATAAAATACCCGTTTCCATCTGCATCCATATCACACACAAGGCCAAATTTGCCCATACCCTCCACAGTTAATTGCCCCTTCCATATAAAATTGGCAGATGGTTTTTCAAAGCAAAATATCTCGTAACCACTGCGGGAACTGCAAACCCATTTGTTTTCCTGCTGGTCAACGTTGGCGGTGGTATTATGCAGCAAGGTTTTCACTGTGCCAAAATTCATTTGCGCAATCACACCATTAATCATACTCTCCCACCGGTAATATGTTTTCAACTGCAGCCTTCCTTCTTCATCAGTAATTAATTCTTTCGGTGGTGGCAATACCCGCAATGCATCTATCTTTCCATACGCATAAAAGAAATTATACAAAAGCAAATGGGGGCCATCTTTTACAACACGGGCAGCATAATTCCCCTGCGGTAACAGCACATCGGTATTAAAAGAGTGGTATTCCCCAAAAAAATCTGATGCAAACCAATAGCGCACTTTTATATCTTCCCTGATGGATCCAAGTAAATAAAACCGGTTGCCCAGCTCAAAAACACAGGGGCATTCCACATCATCATATACCATTGGAGATAATAAAGGAGGCAGCAGCTCCATCCTGTCATTGGTAATTTTAACCAGCCCTACACATCCTCTCCTGGAAACAGGTCCATTTATAGTTCGTGTTGCAACCAACAAGTAGGAGTCACCATTATAATCAAAATGGTACGGGTCACGAAAACTAAGCCAGGTACGTGGGTTGGTTTTATATGTTTCGTAATAAACCCCCATCGGCTCAATGGGGTAAATATTTTTTAAGTCTTTTTTCCAGTCTATAAGATTTTCAGAGCTGGCATAACCTATTTTAGAAATAATGCCCCTGTCTTTGCGTTGCAAGCCGGTGTAATACATTTCAAAAATATTGCCCGACTTTACCACGTGCATGGTCCACAGCATATCATCATCCCATTCCCCGGGGTTACCTACAAAAAGTGCATTGTTTACTCTTTTCCATGAAATGCCGTCGTCCGATACTGCGTGAGCAATATAATCATGGTTAGGAATGATGAGATGAAACAAATGATATACTCCATCATGTATAATTACGGTTATATCACCAATTTCCCAGTCGTTAAAACCTGATCCTGAGTACATTCAGTTTTTAATCGTTTTTTAAGGTATAAATATAGCCATTTTAATGTGGGTGCCTTAGCTTTAGCCATACCACAATACAACAGAAGTGATGAATGGATATTACATACAATTATACAGCCCCCATGGACTGATACGATATTATGACCCAGAGATTGGCAGAGACAGGGACACAGGTGGCCAGGTTAAATATGTATTGGAATTATTGGAAAGTCTTTCAAAGCATCCACAAGTTCGGAAAGTAGACCTTTTTACACGACGCATTTCTGACAAACGTGTTTCAGCTACCTACGAAAAAGAAATTGAAACCGTAAATGAAAAAGCCCGTATTGTGCGCATGTCATGCGGTGGTAATACTTACCGGCCTAAAGAATCGTTATGGAATTACCTTGATGAGTTCATTGATAAAACCATCCGGTTTATTGATGAAGAAGCAGATTTCCCCGATGTAGTACATGGGCATTATGCTGATGGCAATTACCTGGCCGGGCATATTAGTGAAATTTTTGGCATTCCGTTTATCGCCACCGGGCACTCCCTTGGCAGGAACAAGCAAAATTTGTTATTGCAACAGGGAATGAGCCTTGAAAAAATAGAAGAGAAGTTTAACATGGAACAACGCATCAGCGTGGAAGAAATTCTATTAAAAACAGCTGATGCTATTGTTGTAAGTACTCAGAATATTATCGATACACAATATGCCCTTTACGATAATTTTAAAGCCGGCAGGTTCAGGGTAATTCCACCGGGAGTTAACCCGGAAGTGTTTTATCCTTTTTACAGGCTGGAAATGCCATCTTTTAAAATGTCTATTGAACAGGAGCAGGCATTATACAGGGTAAACTCAGACATCGACCGCTTTTTATTCAATCCTGCAAAACCATTAATACTTTCCATTGGCCGTGCAGACAAAAGAAAAAATTTTGAACTCATTATTCAATCATACGGGCAGGATGTGGAGTTACAGGCTATGGCCAACCTAGCCATTTTTGCAGGTGTAAGAAAAGACATCAGTCAAATGCCCGATGATGAAAAAGATATTTTGACAAACTTGTTGTTGCTAATGGATAAATACGACTTGTATGGCAAAATGGCTATTCCTAAAAAAAATGACCCCCAGCTTGATGTACCAGAAATTTACCGCATCGCTGCAAGAAAAAAAGGGGTTTTCGTAAATGCTACCCCCGGTGAGAATTTTGGGCTTACACTTGTGGAAGCTGCAGCATGCGGGCTGCCTGTTATAGCTTCTCCAACCGGAGGGCCCAAAGAAATTTTAAGCCAGTGTGATAACGGTTTGCTGGTAGATGTAGAAAATCCGAAAGCTATTGCTGCCGGGATCAAAAAAATAATTGCAGACCAGGCTGCATGGGAAAATTTTTCTGCCAATGGCATTAAAGGAACCAACCAGTTGTACTCATGGAGCTCCTTTGCTGATAAATACGTTGAAATAATTGGCGAACTGCTGCAACAAAAAGATAAGAATACAATTACTGAAGCCAACAAAACCCCTTTTGGAAAAAAACTGGCCAATGCAGACCTGTTTGTTATTTCTGACCTGGATGGTACGCTGTTAGAAGGAAACAATACAGAGGGGCTTCAAGAATTTACGCAATGGATTAACAGTAAAAAAGAGCAAGTGGCTTTTGGAATTGCCAGTGGGCGTAACAAAGAGCTTACTGCACACGCCTTCCAAAAATATGGTTTACCAAACCCTGATATTTTAATTTGCTCTGCAGGATCTGAAATTTATTACACAGATAAATTTATTCCCGACAAAGGATGGGAAAGCCATATTGATTATTTATGGAAAAGAAGTGAATTGCAGGCTGCTTTATCAAAATTTCCCGGAATCCGCCTGCAGGAAAAAGAAGCTCAGTGGCAATTTAAGCTGAGTTATTATGTGGACGATGATTTTACAGAAGATGATATAGCAAATCTTTACAAATTTCTTGATGATAATAAATTCAGGACAAGGGTATTGCTTACCGATAATAAGCATCTCGATTTTTTGCCATTCCGTGCAAGCAAAGGAAGTGCTGTGCGCTACCTGAGTTATAAATGGAAAATGCCTTTAGATCATTTTATTACTGCCGGAAACAGCGGGAACGATATGGATATGCTGAATGGCAAATCAAAATCTATTGTTGTATCTAATTACAGCAGTGAACTGGAAGTGCTCAGAAAAAACAAATCCATTTACTTTTCAAAAAATCCAATGGCCATTGGTGTGCTGGAAGGCATTAATTACTTTTTACCTCTTACGAAGCTGGGGCAACAATTACCACAAAAACACATAAGGCAATTAAAAAGTGTTGAATAAAAAAGCCCTTCTGGAAAAACCAGAAGGGCTAGGGTTGCGTGTCGTCCTCCCTGTACAATTTTCGAACTTATTTATAATGGACCTAAAGCGATTGGCTAGCATTGTTGCTTAGCAATCAACGCTTTAGGGATTTTATTTTTCAACAAATACTTAAACGAAAATGGCAAATATGAAAATTGACAAAGGCTACATTGACTTTATTCAATCCATTAAGCAACAAATTGTGCAGAGCCGCTATGTGGCTGCAAGGTTAGCAAACAGAGAACAGTTGATGCTCTATTTTAGAACCGGCCTAATGATTTCGGACAAAATTAGGGTTCAAAAATGGGGCGCCAAAGTTCTCGACCAGATATCTGTAGACCTACAGAAAGAACTCCCAGGGCTAAAGGGATTTTCTTCTGGCAATCTCAAAAAAATACGGCTATTTTCAGATGCCTATGGCCCCCATCTTGTAATAGGTTCGACGCCGTCGAACCAATTAGCTGGCCAAGTGAGAGTAGATTTTTCAATAGGTTCGGCACTGTCGAACCTAATCGAAAATGAAGCATTTTATGAGGCTTTTACAAGTGTCAGCTTCTCCCATCATTTCGTCATTCTAACCAAAATAAAGGCTTGGGATGCGCGGATTTTCTACATCCAGTCAGCAGCAGCCAACTTCTGGTCACTGACAGTTCTGGAACACCATATTGAAAACAACCTATACGGAAAGGAAGGTAAGTTACCCAACAATTTTTCAGGCACTTTGTCTGAGAGTTTAAAGCCCTCGGCTTTAAAAGTATTCAAGGATGAGTACCTGCTCGATTTTATTGCAGGCGACGAATTGGAAGACGAACGGCACATTGAACAACAGGTCGTTTTAAATATCAGAAACTTTATCCTGCAAATGGGTAAGGGATTTTGCTTTATTGGGAACCAATACCGGCTTGAAGTGGATGGGGATGAATTTTTTATAGATCTATTATTTTTTAACCGATACCTGCAGTGTCTGGTGGCTTTTGAATTGAAGAAGGGTAAATTCAAACCTGCTGATGCCGGTCAACTCAATTTTTATCTCAATGTGCTGGATGAAAAAGTGAAACTGCAGCAGGAAAATAGCAGTATTGGCATTGTGCTTTGCAAAGAGAAAAATAATACAGTAGTTGAGTTTGCAATCAAAAGTTTTGATAAGGCAATGGGAGTAGCTACTTATAAAACTTCAAAACAAACACCGGCGCAAATGAAAGGCATATTTCCTGATACAAATGAATTAGGTAAGTTATTGCAGTAAAAAATTCAGTAAATACGTTTAATGAGCAATTAAAATTAAAAGGAAATATTGATACTTATCACAGAGGTTTCAAAGTCCGTAAGGGAAAAAATAAAGCTCCTCTAAGCACGAGGATGTTAAACAAATAAAGACCATTTTTATTACCTTACTGAATGTTTGATTTCTATTTTACCCGATCCTTTTCCGACTATGTTATTCTGTGAAGCTGCAATCACTTCATGTGGCGACCCTAAATCGAATTTACTGATGTCGTTTAATTGGTTTATCTGCTCCTGAGTCAATTGTAATTCGAGGGATGAAAGATTATCTTCCAATTGTTGCAGAGTTCTCGGACCAATGATTGTAACGGTTGATAAAGTGGAATGATCATACTTCTGTCTAATCCACGCAAGGGCTACGTCAATCACCTTCGCTCCAGTATCATATGCGATGTTTTCTAACAAGTCTAAGATACTGGTTTCTCTTTATTAAACCCGAGAGTACAGGATTTATAAATCGAAAGTGATGCTTCTAACTTCTGATCACTACACTTTTTAGAACACAATATTGAAAACAATCCTTTCTCCGAGATTTAGTATCAAAACAGAAACTGTTAAAAGACTATTAGTAATTTCATATTGATCAAAATTAAACCGCCAATTTTGTATAAGAGCTGCAAAACGGCAACATCTTTCCTACTTGACTATAAAGCGTATAATTAGGCATATTTACTAAAATCACGTGTTGCACTTACTTGCTTGAACAGCTAATTTTAATAGCGTCTCTTTACTACAGTTATAATAGTATTAGCAAGTTCATCGTTCACCTGAACATCGCAGGATAAAGTGTGCCTGACAACAGAAGCTTTCTTCTCCATAATTTCTACCATACAAGTGCCACAACTACCCATGCCGCTACACAAGCCAAAACCAATCAAATCTAAATGAACAGCAATCAACACCATCAAGCTGTGATATTCATTTTTGTAAGTTCGTACAGGGTAATCCCCTCCCAGGTAAACAAGCGTAAAAATAATCGTATTTTCTTCTGAATCCATATCAGTTAAAAATGCTTTTTAAATTATAATTGTATGACTTCACCCAAATTCCTTATTAGTGGTTTGTTTGTTACCAAATATAGTATTCGTGATTGTTTAATTCATAAGGTAAAATATCGTTGAAAGAGTTTGTTATATTTAAGTTGATTTTTAAAGGCATATTACGCTTTCCCTCAAAATCTTTTATGCGCATTTTAGACAGTATAATTCCCCGATTTTTTGCTTTTGTTTCCAGGTCGGCCATTTCATAAATCGAATTTGCGTTGGCATTATAAAATGAAAGCAAAAAGGTACGGGTCCATTTTTGAAACTAAATTTCAAACCCATAGAACTAAGTTATTGTTCAATATCAGCTTCCTTTCCATTTCCAAAACTTACCTGTATATATTCTTTTATGAATGAACAGTCTTTTACAACGCCAACATTGATATTTATGAAAGTATTGGAATCGTTAAAATCAAAAATCATTCATTTTTGCTGGGCCCCATCCAGTCCGATTATTTTTTCTTTTAGAACTTCCTGTTATGAAAAAATAATCTTTTATCTGCGCCAGTCTTACTGAAAGTATTCACTAACATTTTCAGCCGCTTCTTATTTTTTTGAGTGTTGATAAAAATAAAAAAATACAAAATACCGGTAGTAGTTAAAATTAAAATTGCTACTGAAATTATAGTTGACATGATCATGTGATTAAAAGATGAGAATAACAGGAAATAATAATTCGAAAAAGAGATTGCAAGAAAGGTTATAACCGGTTCGGATAAACCAGCAAGACGCTTTTAAGGAATTGAAAAAAAGATGCTTGTGTATTCTTCTTTCCAGGCCTTATTTGTAAAATGCCCCGGCTATGGCGGGGGCATTTTATTGATGAGAATGCTAAGGAATATTTGATATTTTAACAACTAGCATTCAGCACATCCACTATAAGAAATTCTTTTCTTCCCCCTGGCATTTGCCATTTTACCAACTGGCCTTTGCGATAGCCAATTAAAGCTGTTCCCATTGGAGCAAATACAGAAATTCTGCCAAGTCCTAAATTTGCCTGCGCAGGTAAAACAAGTTTCAATTGAAGTTTTCGTCCTGTAGATTGATCCTGTACGGTAACTTCCGAATTTACACAAACGCCATCTTCAGGAAAGTCTTTTTTGTCTACAAGAACAGGTCCCTTCAATAATTCCTTTTCTAACTGCACTAAATTATTTTTATCTATAAACTTTGCGCTTACCATCGACTTGATATATGCTTTCAGCATATTATAATCCTCATTTAATAAAATGAGTTTGTTCTTTATTTTCTGCATAATATTTAATTTAAAATTGGATTAAGTGTTTTACCTGTTTTTGCTTTATGTAAACCATAAATTTCACCAAAGCTTTTAGTATTTAAACCATCAAGTTTGCGAAAAAAACTAGCTATGGTTATATGGTTTAAATCCTTAAATCCACAAGCTTCCATTAATTCTGCAGTTGCTTTGATTGTATTGGTATGAAAATTGGCTACCCGAACCCGCTTATCGGATACATCAAGGCCCTTGTACAAAGCGGGGTTTTGAGTGGCAACACCTACGGGACATTTGTCGCTGTCACATTTTAATGCCTGAATGCATCCTAGCGAAAACATCATTCCTCTTGAGCTATAGCATGCGCTGGCACCCAATGCAAGCACTTTAAGAATATCGAACCCTGTTATAATTTTACCCGCTGCTATTAACTTTACCTGGTCGTTTAATCCATATACCTGTAAAGTTTTTGAAGCAAAAGTGAGTGCTTCATATAATGGCATTCCTACATTGTCTGTAAATTCCAGGGGTGCGGCGCCGGTGCCTCCTTCAGCTCCATCAATCACAATAAAATCCGGAATGATGTTAGTCTTTCGCATGTAATAACATATTTGGTGAAATTCCTTTTTATCTCCAATACACAGTTTAAAACCGACAGGCTTTCCGCCGGACAGGTATCTCAATCTTTCAATAAACAATAACATGCTTTCCGCATTTATAAACACTGAATGGGCAGGAGGCGAAGCTACAGTTGTGTTAACAGGTACGTTCCTAATTGCAGCAATCTCAAATGTATTCTTTGCCGCAGGTAATATTCCCCCATGACCAGGTTTAGCGCCCTGTGATAATTTCAATTCAATCATTTTCACCTCCGGCCTGCATGCATTTACTTTGAATAATTCCGCATCAAAATTTCCTTTTTCATCACGGCATCCAAAATACCCGGTTCCTATTTGCCAGATCAGATCTCCGCCTTTGAGATGATAAGGGCTTATACCTCCCTCGCCAGTATTATGTGCAAAGCCACCTAAATTTGCGCCCTCATTTAGTGCCTGTATTGCAGTTTTACTTAAAGCCCCATAACTCATGGCACCAATGTTTAAAATACTTGCGTTATAAGGTTTACGGCATTGATCATTCCCGATAGTAACCCTTAAATTTTTCTCTTGTATGGAAGCCGGATAGATAGAATGGGCTACCCATTCATGGCCGGGTTTATTGGGATCTGCCTGCATACCAAATGCAACAGTTTGACGTTCATTTTTTGCACGTTGATATACAATGGATCGTTGCCGCCGGTTAAATGGCTTACCATCGTCATCCGATTCAAAAAAGTATTGTCGTATTTCAGGGCGAATAGTTTCCAGCATATATCTTAGATAACCCACCACCGGATAATTACGTAATACAGCGTGTTTTTTTTGTGTTATATTATATACGGCAAGCAATAATAATGGCAGTAATAGTAATAAGAGCCAATAATAAACAGGGTTATTAATATAGGCTGCTTTCAGTACTATTACATTTAGAAGTACAATAATTAATACTATACTTCCGCTTGCCGAAACCATTTTATGATTTCGTGACATAGTTGTTATTTTTCAAAAAATGAATTAAATGAAATAAAGCGTACCCCGGTTGAAGTAAATAGTTATCAGCCCGGGGGTGAAGTACAAAAGGCCTTTTGATTGGGAAGGAAATCAAGAGAAGTATGGCAAAAGAAAAATTGCTCCGGCAGGTTTTGAGATTTGCCAGGAAACAATAGAACGTGTATGTGATTTTTATTTTTCAATTTCAGTAAAGCTACAAAGTTTATAATTCATCCTTTACAAAACAAAAGCCCGCATTATAAACTTATCAATATTTTAACTTATTAAGTTCAATCCTATTCCCTCGCTATTCGGGTAAATATTGCTGAAGATATATTGAATCCCGTTTTGAAATGATTCTTAACCCGTTGCTATACAAAATAAAACTGCAGGTACCTTCATTTACCTGTTTTATGATCGGGTAAATCACTTTCTTTAATGAAGCCGAAAAAGCGAGGAACTAATCTGATATTCCATCAATCGGCATGGGAAAAATGAAATACTCCATAACATTTTGATGCGCTTTAGAAATGTAATAATCATAAGACCTTATACTTCTTCGTAAAGCACTTACAAAATCGGGGTCAAGTTTACTTAGCAAGCTTTCCAACTTGTTTAATTCCAGTTGAATTGCGATTTTTCTTTCTTCCCTGTTGTGTGGTAATTTGGCATCCAGGTCAGTAATTGTTTTTTCAAAAACACTTTCCGCTTCTTTGTAAAAATCTACCAGAATGGGATCGCTGGAATATGCTTTTACATGGGTAATCTTTACGGCTGTATCTTTTTCCTCCTTATCAATGCCCGCTTCTGTTGTTGAAGTAAGCAATGACATATACGCCGGTAATTTTAATAACTGTTTCTTTTCACTTTCATTAAGATCGCTGTAATGTTTCATAATTAAGAGTTTTAGAAGATTAAATCAATCTTTTCATTTTGCATTTTTAACTATTTTTCGCAACTTATTTTCAGCATTTATTTTGATATGTTTCCCATCGGTATTGATTATTTTATCGGTGGTTAAAGTTTTTAAGAATTTAAAAACGGTTTCGTAAGTAGTACCGGCATAAGCCGCAATGTCTTGTCGTGTAACTGGTACCGTCATATACCCTTCAGCGTTGGTACCAAAAACTTCCAGTAATTCTAACAAAGTTTCTGCTATCCTGCCTTTCACTTCCATCAGTGCCAGGTTTCGCATCCGCATTTCAGCCTTTTGTAATTCGCTGGAATAAAACTGCATCAGCCGGTAGGTAAAACTGTGATCAGCCTTGAGGATAGTTTCCAAAAAAGAATTACTGATAAAGCAGGCTTCCGATGCTGCCAATGCAGTGGCTGAAACAGGATACAGATCCCCCGCCGCCAGGCCCCGGTGGCCTACTATATCGCCCTGCCTTGTGAAACGTATAATCAATTCTTTTTGATCTACCCATTGTTTATGCACTTTAACTGCGCCTGAATAAAGCAAGTATATCCCATTTACTTTGTCTCCTTCTTTAAATATCAATTCCCCTTTTTTAAAATGAATTGTTTCTTTCTTCACTACAATTACTTCCCTCCATTCCGGGATGCAATTAGCACATAAAAAGCAACTACTTAAGTCGCAGGCATCAGTACTCATTCGTAAAATTTAAAATATTGCTTAGGTAATACTTAACGTGATTTATTTACAGCAAAATTAGTTAAAATATGGTTTTTGCAATACTTTTGCAAAAAAGTAGATTTTAATACCATGTCGAGAATTGATGAAAGCACACCGGTTTCACCAACACTATTTCAGCTATTTGGCAAAAAAGAAGCCATCAGAAAAGCGCCTGTAAATAAACGGGTTTTCTATCTGAGTATCCAGGCTGTTATCAATGCCCTGTTGATTGGCTTTATTGCAAAATTACTGGTTGCGTTAATTGGACTCATTACGAACATAGCATTCTATGGCAGGTTTTCAATCGAATTATCTTCTCCTGCAGGCAATCAGTTAGGCTGGTTGGTAATTTTTATTCCAATAGCAGGCAGTATCCTGGTAGGGCTGATGGCGAGGTATGGTTCAAAGGCGATAAGAGGGCATGGCATTCCGGAAGCAATGGAAAAAATTATTTTAGAAGACAGCAAAATCCCCCCGATTATTACTTTTTTAAAACCTTTGTCTGCCGCCATATCTATAGGTACCGGAGGCCCGTTTGGAGCAGAAGGACCGATCATTGCCACAGGAGGTGCATTGGGATCTTTAACAGGCCAGGCAATGCACATATCGCCCGCCGAAAGAAAAATCATTTTAACCGCAGGTGCCTGTGCTGGTATGGCGGCTATTTTTGTAGCCCGCTGGCCGCAATTTTACTGGCCATCGAATTATTGTTGTTTGAGTTTTCAATGAGGTCAATTTTCATTCCGGTTGCTTTGGCCTGCATCACGGGGGCTGGTATATTTTTTTTATTTGAATCGAGCCCCGTATTCGCCATGCCTTCCATCCCGGTTCCAACAAACAGTGCATTGGTTATTTATATTTTATTAGGCTTGCTGATAGGGATAATTGCAACCTTTGTTTCCAGGTCGGTGTATGCGGTAGAAGACCTGTTTGAAAAATCACCCATTCACTGGATGTGGTGGCCGGCAATAGGTGCGGTTGTTATAGGTGTAACAGGCTTTTTTGCACCACGAACAATGGGTGTTGGGTATGACAATATTCAGGATTTGCTGAAAGGAAATTTGCCATTGACGATGTTGCTTTCACTTTGCTTTCTTAAATATATCTCCTGGGTTATTTCCCTGGGCAGTGGTACTTCCGGTGGCACGTTGGCACCCTTGTTTACAATTGGCGGCGCATTGGGTGTGTTACTTGGTAGCCTTACGTTGCATGCTTTCCCCTCTTTAGGTATCAATCTGCCCACTGCAGCGTTAATAGGCATGGCAGCTATGTTTGCGGGAGCTTCAAGGGCATTCCTTACCTCCGTTTTATTTGCCCTGGAAACCACGGGCCAGATAAATGGGTTGTTACCATTGCTGGGGGCTTGTTCAGCAGCATACTTTGTTTCCTTTTTCTTTATGAAGGGCAGCATCATGACGGAGAAAATTATCCGTAGGGGAGTAAAAACGCCAGATGCTTATGAACCCGATGTGCTGCATGGAGCCAATGTGGAGGAATTGATAACAGAGATTCCTACCGGCATTACCAACATGCCTTATGTTTATAGAACCGATGATGCTGGCCTTGCGGCAGAAATGCTAGGTAAATATAACCTGGACACATTATTGGTGTTGGATAACAAAGCCAACATGCAGCCTGTAGGTGTAATTACTTCAACTGCTATCTTAAAATATTACAGCGATCAAAAACTGAAAGAGCATAGTTATGAATCGCCTAAACGAACACAAAAAATAATGGTACATGGTAGAAAATTGATGAAAAAGATGGGGAAACAATAAAATAGGAAAGAGAAATATTTGCAGGTGCAAAAAAAGACAAAAATGAAAATAAGTAGAGGAGTAAAAACTCTTTTATTACAAATTGTTTTTTATCTTTGCGCTGAATAAAAACAACAAAATGGTATCAAAAACCTGCGAATATGCGATCAGGGCAATGCTTTTTGTAGCACAAAAATCAAAGAACGACAGCAAGGTTGGGGTAAAGCAAATTGCCAAAGCGATTGATTCCCCTGAGCCTTTTATTGCTAAAATATTACAGGATCTGGGAAAGAAAGGATTGGTATTATCTTCCAAAGGGCCTACCGGTGGATTTTACCTGGACAAAGCAGGTTTAAAGAAAAGTCTTGCTGATATTGTAAATGCCATTGACGGTGATAAATTATTTACAGGCTGTGGTTTAGGATTAAAAAGTTGCTCGGCAAAAATGCCCTGTCCTGTTCATGAGGAGTTTGTTATTGTCAGAAAGCACATCAAGGTAATGCTGCAAAATGCCAAACTGGGCGATTATAACACGGCTTTGGAATTGGGAGAAAAATATTTAAAGCGATAATTTTTTTATTTAAGTAGATGAGTAAAAGGTCTTAAATTATTTTATATGCAAGTTTGTTTTAAAAAAAGTCGGCTACAATGGCTATTGCCTGGTTTTATATGTTCGCCAATAACAATGTTGGCACAAACGGAATCTGCCGGAATTTCGTCTTCCCCAAATGATACAGGCCTTATTGTTTTGTTAGTGATAGTGTTACTGATTGTTCTTGTTGCAGTGCTCTTACTTTCTTTTGAGGCTAAGGGACTTGTTGCTAAAATCAGGAATAAAAAGACGGGAAGAAGCACCCATCAATTTGAAAAGTATTTAAAAAACATGAATAGTAACCAGATAGAAAAGGTATTAGAACTCAAACACCAACAGAAAGGTTTAAATAATAACGCACAAAGTTCAGGAAGTATAAAAGGTGTTTTGATAATTGCCATTACATTACTGGCAACGTTATTTCCGGGTCATTCAGTATATGCTCAAACTAAAGCAACAAATGCAGGTATATTCAGTGAAGGCGGTATCTTAATAACTATTACGCTGATCATGATCCCCATATTAGCAGCCATAGTGCTGATGATTGTAAAGTTATCCAATATGCTACGGAAACACCGAAACAGGCAAGACCTTGAAGAAGCGGCACTGTTTGCAGATTATCTGTCTACCTTAACTGAAGAAGAAGCTAATGAAGCACTGGCAAAAAGAAAAGCCGCACTGGATTATAAACTTACCCATCATGAATTATCAGGTGACCAGGAACCGGTAGATAAAAAGGGGTTGGTGGGTAATATTGAAACAGAGGGGTATATTAATTTTATTGCCCGTAAAAAGAAAGCGCAGAAACGTCCCAACATAGATCCGCAATTATCCAAACTCATTTTGTGGTATTTTGGATGTGCCGCATTGTGGCTGCTATTTGGTACAACCATTGGTGAATATGTGGGTATTAAATTTGTTGCACCAGATGCAGACCATTTCAGTTGGTTGAGTTTTGGCCGGCTTCGCCCTGTTCATACCAATGCCGTATTTTGGGGTTGGGCATCGTTGGGAATGCTCGGGTTAGGTTATTACATTGTTCCCATGGTAAGCAATGCTCCAT
>JBGAHV010000084.1:0-10414 GCA_044225995.1 Ferruginibacter sp.
TGGTGACGGTATCAAAAGCATACAATCTGCGGGCATTTTATTAAAGGCGTTGCAATATGTAAAAAGTTTTAACGGTACCGTTATACAGGTGCCCGATGACAAAAGCATTGGCGCTAACGGCCTGATGAATGAAGGGATTGTTTCCACACAATTAGGTTTACCCGGTAAACCCGCCATTGCTGAAGAGCTGATGGTAGCAAGAGATATTAAACTGACCAGGTATACAGACAGCAGTATTCATTTTACCGGCATCAGCACTGCAAAAAGCATAGAATATATTAAACGGGCCAAAAGCAGTGGCATTAAAGTAAGCTGCTCAGTTACTCCCTACCATTTGATTTTTACAGATGAGGATGTACGTGGCTACGATACGAATTTAAAGGTAAACCCGCCTTTACGCAGCGAAGCTGACAGGCAGGTGCTGATACAATCCCTGGCTGATGGGACTATTGACTGCATTGCATCGCACCATTTTCCTCAAAACTGGGACAGCAAGACCTGTGAGTTTGAATATGCCAAAGAAGGCATGATTGGCCTGGAAACATTATTTGGTGTAACGGGTATTGCCACCAAACTGGGCGCCGAAAAAATGGTTGAACTGCTTTGTGAAAACCCAAGAAGAATTTTTGGTGTAAACGTGCCTGCAATTACTGAAGGGGCCGAAGCCACCGTCACTCTTTTTAATCCCGGTACTGAATACCTGTTTGATGAAAGTATGATAAAATCGAAATCGAAAAATACGCCATTTACCGGCAAGAAACTGAAGGGAAAGGTGATTGGCATTTTTAATAAAGGACAACTGGTTTTAAACTGATGAAAACGATTACGGCAAGAAATATCGGCATAATAACCGGCGCTGCAATGATTGCATTTTCTCTCATTATTTATAAGATTAAAGGCAATTTTGATAACAACCTCCCCTACATTACATATGCCATGTATGTGGCAGGAGTTATATGGGCTCTCTTTAATTATAAAAAGAACAGTACAGAAAACCCCGGGTTTAAACGTTTTTTTGCCGAAGGTTTTAAGTGCTTTGTGCTGGTGACTTTTTTAATGGTGCTGTTTACGCTTGCTTTTATTTTACTTCACCCTGAATTAAAAGAACAGATGGCGGTTTTAATGCGGGCAGAGCTGGCAAAGAATAAAGATTATACACCCATTGATATTGAGAAGAGCATTACTACTGCAAAAAAATTATTTTTGCCGGGATATATAATGGCAGTTGTTTTCAGTTATCTTGCTATTGGGGCGTTGGTGTCAGCATTAGGTTCAGTCTTTTTGAGCAGAAAGAGCAGCTGAGTGGATATATATTGCTGAAGAGTGCGACGCCTGTGAAGTTGATAAAAGAACAAATGCCCGTTACAAAAAAATAAACATGGACTTATCAATTGTAATACCTCTTTTTAACGAAGAAGAATCTTTGCCGGAACTGTGTGCATGGATTGAACGGGTGATGCTTGCCAATAATTACAGCTACGAAGTAATAATGATTGATGATGGCAGCACCGATAACTCCTGGAATGTGGTGCAGCAGTTACGCAATGGTAACAGCAATATTAAAGGCATAAAATTCCAGCGCAACTATGGTAAAAGTGCGGCACTTAACGAAGGTTTTAAAGCAGCACAGGGCGATGTAATTATAACAATGGATGCTGATATGCAGGACAGTCCGGATGAAGTGCCCGAACTGCGCCGCATGGTGATGGAAGATGGTTTTGATTTGGTAAGCGGCTGGAAAAAGAAACGGTACGATAATACCCTTACCAAAAATATTCCCAGTAAATTATTTAATGCTGCTGCCCGCAGTATGAGTAAAATAAAACTGCATGATTTTAACTGCGGTTTAAAAGCATACAGTAAAAAAGTGGTGAAGAGTGTGGAGGTTTATGGGGAAATGCACCGCTACATTCCTGTGCTGGCTAAATGGGCCGGCTACAAAAAAATTGGAGAAAAAGTGGTGGAGCATCGTGCTAGAAAATACGGCGTTACCAAGTTCGGATGGACACGTTTCATTAATGGTTTTTTAGACCTGATGACCATATTCTTTATGGGCAAGTTTGGGAAAAGGCCCATGCACTTTTTTGGTTTATGGGGTACTGTTTTCTTTTTGTTTGGTTTGGGAATGAGCCTGTACCTTATTGTTTCAAAACTTATTGACTTTGACTATGCCATTACCAACCGCCCCACCTTCTATATGGCACTGGCGGTAATGATAATAGGCTCACAATTATTTTTAGCAGGTTTTATTGGTGAACTGATATCAAGAAATTCTTCTGAAAGAAATTCCTACTTAATCGAGGAAAAAACAGGCTTATGAAAATAATAATCATCGGCCCTGCACATCCACTTCGTGGTGGCTTAGCTTCATACAACGAACGTCTAGCAAAAGAATTCCAGGACCAGGGCAATGATGTTACGATTTATACTTTCTCCCTGCAATACCCCGGTTTTATTTTCCCGGGCACTACTCAATATTCAACCGAGCCGGCTCCTAAAGATTTAAAAATTAAGGTTTGTATCAACTCTGTCAATCCATTTAACTGGTTAACTGTTGGACACAAACTAAAAAAAGAAAAGCCCGATTTAATTGTGGTGCGTTACTGGCTGCCGTTGATGGGTCCCTGCCTGGGAACAATTTTACGAATTGTAAAAAGAAATAAACACACTAAAGTGGTTTGCATTGCCGATAATGTTATTCCGCATGAAAAACGTTTTGGCGATAAACCCTTTACCAAATACTTCATAAAACCCATTAACGGTTTTATTACCATGAGTGAAAAAGTGCTGAGTGATTTACGCTTGTTTACACAAACAAAACCTGCCAAAGCAGTACCGCATCCGCTGTACGATAATTTTGGAGAAAAAACAAGTAAGGAAACTGCAAGAGCGCATTTAAACATTAATGCCTCCGATAAAATCATTTTGTTTTTCGGCTTCATCCGTAAGTACAAAGGATTAGATGTATTATTTGAAGCAATGCCCTTATTAAAGCACACTGGTATAAAACTCTTGGTAGCCGGTGAATTTTACGAAGACCGTAAACCCTACGATGAGCAAATAGAACAGCTCGGCATAAAAGATCAGTTGATTTTAAGAACTGATTTTATACCCGACAGTGAAGTAAAATATTACCTCTGCGCTGCCGATGTAGTGGTGCAGCCTTACCGCAATGCCACACAAAGCGGCGTTACTCCTCTCGCCTATCATTTTGAAAAACCAATGGTGGTTACCAATGTGGGCGGCCTGCCATCTTTAGTGCCCGATGATAAAGTGGGCCTGGTTGCAGAACCTAATGCTGCGGCCATTGCGCAAAAAATTCAGGAGTATTTTGTAAAAGGCGAGGCACACTTTATGCCGCACCTGGTGCAAGAAAAGAAAAAACTCAGCTGGGCCAAATTAACAGAATCCATCTTTGAAGTTGCCAATAGTAAGTAACTTGCCGCACAATTTCATCTATTCATGATACAAAGGCTTTAATTGAGGAAAAACTGAAGAAATTCCTGCGGATTAATCGACCTTCTACCTGAAGGAAAAAACAATGTATATAATAAATTAGGTTTCGGTTTTTCTTATGAAAATAATAATCATCGGCCCAATTGAAGTTTATTATAAAGAACTGCACATCCACTTCGTGGTGGTTTATCGAAGAACAGAGCTAAATCATATAACGAACGTCTAGCAAAAGAATTCGCAAGGACAAATGCAATGATGTTACGATTTATATCAAAAAAATTTTTCTCCCTGCAATACGATGTTTTTACAACGAATAGCTTTCCAGGCACTACTCAATATTCAACCGAGCCGGCTCTAAAGATTTAAAAATTAAGGTTTGTATCAACTCTGTCAATCCATTTAACTGGTTAACTGTTGGACACAAACTAAAAAAGAAAAGCCGGATTTAATTGTGGTGCGTTACTGGCTGCCGTTGATGGGTCCTGCACGAACAATTTTACGAATTGTAAAGAAATAAACACACTAAAGTGGTTGCATTGCCGATAATGTTATTCCGCATGAAAAACGTTTTGGCGATAAACCCTTCCAAATACTTTTCATAAAACCCATTGACGGTTTTATTACCATGAAGTGAAAAAGTGCTGAGTGATTTACGCTTGTTTACACCAAACAAAACCTGCAAAACAGTACCGCATCCGCTGTACGATAATTTTGGAGAAAAACAAGTAAAAGGAAACTGCAAGAGCGCATTTAAACATTAATGCCTCCGATAAAATTATTTTGTTTTCGGCTTCATCCCGTAGTACAAAAGGATTAGATGTATTATTTGAAGCAATGCCCTTATTAAAGCACACTGGTATAAAACTCTTGGTAGCCGGTGAATTTTACGAAGACCGTAAACCCTACGATGAGCAAATAGAAAGCTCGGCATAAAAAAGATCAGTTTGATTTTAAGAACTGATTTTATACCCGACAGTGAAGTAAAATATTACCTCTGCGCTGCCGATGTAGTGGTGCAGCCTTACCGCAATGCCACACAAAGCGGCGTTACTCCTCTCGCCTATCATTTTGAAAAACCAATGGTGGTTACCAATGTGGGCGACACCTGCCATCTTTAGTGCCCGATGATAAAGTGGGATTGGTTGCAGAACCTAATGCTAAGCATTGCGCAAAAAATTGAGGAAGTATTTTTGTAAAAGGCGGGCACACTTTATGCCGCACACCTGGGTGCAAGAAAAGAAAAAACTCAGTTGCTGGGCCAAATTAACAGAATCCATCTTTGAAGTTCCAATAGTAAGTAACTTGCCGCACAATTTCATCTATTCATGATTTACAGAAGCAAAGCTCCGCTGCGTATTGGCCTTGCAGGCGGCGGTACCGATGTTAGCCCTTACAGCGATTTGTATGGCGGCGCTATTTTAAATGCCACCATTTCTTTATCTGCCTATGCCACTATTGAACCCCTGGCAGAAAATAAAATTATTGTACAGGCGCTTGACAGAAACGAACAGCAAAGTTTTGACTGGGCAAATGAATTACCCATCGACGGCACACTCAATCTTTTAAAAGGTGTGTACAACCGCATACAAAAAGATTACGGTGTTAAAGGCGGATTTCAATTATCCACTTTTGTAGATGCGCCTGCAGGTTCTGGCCTTGGCACTTCTTCAACATTAGTGGTTGCCATACTCGGTGCATTTATAGAAATGCTGAAACTGCCATTGAGTGAATATGATGCTGCACAATATGCTTATGCTATTGAGCGCAACGATTTACAATTGGCAGGCGGCAAACAAGACCAATATGCGGCCACCTTTGGCGGTGTAAACTTTATGGAGTTTTACGATAACGATAAAGTAATTGTAAACCCTCTCCGCATCCGCCCTGAATATTTGCATGAGCTGGAAAATAATCTGGTATTATACTTCACCGATACATCCAGGGAAAGCGCCGCCATTATTAAAGAGCAGGTAAGCAATGTAAACAGCAAGAATGAAAAAAGTATTGAAGCCATGCATCATTTAAAAGAGCAGGCAAAAATGATGAAGGAAGCATTGCTCAAAGGCAAACTGAATGAAATTGGCGAAATACTCGATTACGGCTTTCAGCAAAAACGCCTGATGGCCCACAATATTTCCAACAGCAAAATTGAAAGTATTTACGATGCTGCAAAAGCTGCCGGTGCCACCGGCGGTAAAATAAGCGGTGCAGGCGGCGGCGGATTCATGATTTTTTATTGTCCCGGCAATACCCGCTATGCCGTTATTGATACTTTAAATAACTTTGGCGGGCAGGTAAAAAAATATTCGTTCACAAAGTATGGGTTAACAAGCTGGACGGTGTAATGCTTTGATACCAGCTTTAGTTTTTCATGGCATTATCGTTGCGTCGCAATCCTTTCAACCACATACCGTTTTTAAACATTACAGAATTGATTATAAAAAATGACAGAAAAAATAAAAAGTATCATCGCAGCTTCTGTTGAAACAAAACAACAACTGCTGCAAAACGAAACACTGCTAAAAACAGTAAGTGATTGTGTGGATGTGATTGTAGCTGCATTTAAAAGCGGCAACAAAGTATTGTTTTGCGGTAATGGCGGCAGCGCTGCCGATGCACAGCACCTGGCTGCAGAATTCAGCGGCCGCTTTTATAAAGACAGGGAAGCATTACCTGCAGAAGCATTACACTGTAATACTTCTTATATGACAGCCGTTGCCAACGATTACAGTTATGATGTTATTTACAGCCGCCTCATTCATGGCATTGGTGTGAAAGGTGATGTGCTCATTGGCCTCTCTACTTCCGGCAACAGTAAAAATATTATGGCAGCTTTTGAAGTGGCCAAAGAAAAAGGAATGATCACCATGGGTTTTACCGGCAGCCATGGTGGTAAGCTAAAAGCTGTAAGTGATTATTTACTGAATGTACCATCCGACGATACACCCCGTATCCAGGAAAGCCATATCATGCTCGGGCATATTATTTGCGAACTGGTGGAAGAAAAATATTTCAGTGCCCCAAACCCCTAAAGGGGCTTACAAAGTTTACAATGATAAAAGAAGCGATTATTTTGGCGGGTGGTTTAGGAACAAGACTAAGAAGTGTTGTTGCCGATGTGCCGAAGTGTATGGCCCCCGTAAAAGGAATTCCATTCATTAGTTACATCATTGCCTATTTGCAAAAGCAAGGCGTTAATCGTTTTATTTTTTCATTAGGTTATAAAAGCGAAGTGGTGATTGATTATGTAAACACTCATTTTGCTTCCATTGATAAAGAATATGTAATTGAGAACGAACCATTGGGCACTGGTGGTGCCATTAAAGCTGCCTGCGAAAAAGCGGTGAATGAAAATGTGCTGGTATTTAATGGAGATACTTTCTTTGATATTGATTTAAAAAAGTTGTCAGCCTTTCATGCAAAACACAATGGGGCCTGCAGCCTTGCATTAAAACCCATGACAAATTTCAGCCGCTATGGTGCCGTTGACATTGATGCCAATAACAGCATTATAGCTTTTCATGAAAAACAATTTTGCGAAAGGGGCATGATAAACGGAGGTATTTATGCATTGCGTACTAAAACAGTCACAGACGCATCATTCCCCGATCAATTTTCTTTTGAAAAAGAATATTTAGAAAAAAACACCAGAACAGGAAAATTATTCGCTATGGCCTTCGATAATTATTTTATCGACATTGGCATACCTGAAGATTATGAACGTGCCAACAAAGAGTTTTAAACAACGATTCATGTAATTCGTTTAATTAGTGTAATGAATTTAAACCTTGAAGAAATAGACAAAACCTGGACGCTCTTTTTAGACCGTGACGGCGTTATTAACCACGAAGAACATCCCAAATATGTAAGTACCTGGGAGGAATTTAAATTTTATGATGGCGCAAAAGTGGCCATTCAAATCTGCACACAAAAGTTTAACCGCATTATAGTTGTCACCAACCAGCGGGGTATTGCCAAAGGCGTTACCAAACTGGAAGATATGCAGCTGATACATAAAAATATGCTGGAGGAAGTGGAAAAAGTGGGTGGCAAAATTGATGCAGTATATTACTGCCCTGAAATGGAAAGCCCTAACCGCAAACCCAATCCGGGCATGGGTTTACAGGCGGCTAAAGATTTTCCGGACATCGATTTAAGTAAATCTATTATGGTAGGCAATACTATCAGTGATATGGGTTTTGGGCGTAACATTGGTGCTAAAACAGTTTTTGTAACCACCAACCGGCCTGATGTGGATACCAATGATGAGCGAATAGATGTGGTATATCCTTCCTTAATTGCCTTTGCGCTGGACTTATAAATAGAACACTGATGATACTGATTTAACTGACTGGCACTGATAAAATCAGTGTTCATCTTTCTAATCAGTTCAATCTGTGTTCCACCCCTCCCTCAAACTTTAGTTAAAATTATTTTACCTGCAATATTTTTACCCGCCATTTGTTAAAGTATTAACTAATTTTAGCGAATGAAAAAATTGCCGCTACTGTTGCCATTGTTATTTTTGGTTTACACGTTGCCTGCACAGCGTTTATCAAAAGCAGATGAAAAATTTTTGCAGCTGAAAGAAGATTCACTTAAAAAGCTTTCAGTAAAAATTATTCAGGGCATTAATTCCAGCGACCGTTTTATTGCCGACAGCATTTTTACCAAGACGCTGGTACGGGCTTTAAAAACGCCTCACTCCTTCTATTATCCTTTCGATTCGCTGGAAACCATATCTCATCTTTATGCCCCAGACAGCAGCTTTAAAATTTTTACCTGGCAAATGATGATTAACGACAACGTCATCCGCCAGCATGGGGCCATACAAATGCGTACTTATGATGGCTCACTAAAACTGTTTCCCCTGATTGACAAAAGCGATGTAACCATTAAACTGAACGATACCGTTGCCAATAACAAGGGATGGATAGGCGCCATCTATTACAACATTATTCAAAAGAAAGCGGGCAACCAGGATTTTTACACATTGTTAGGATTTGATGAAAACAATATCCGCAGCAATAAAAAATTAATTGAGGTACTGCACTTCGATGATGGTGAGCCCATTTTTGGCGGCCGCTTCTTCAGCTTTGAAGAAGACAGTGTTTTTAAAACATCTATTGGCCGTTACATTATGGAGTTTAAAAAAGAAGACGGCCCCAAACTAAATTATGACCCTGAAATGGATTTGATTGTGGTGGAGCATTTAATAAGCGAAACCAATGAGCCCAATAAAAAATGGACCTATGTGGGTGATGGCGATTATGAAGGTTTTAAATGGAAAAATGGTAAATGGGTGCACATTGAAAAAATATTTAACCAGGTAACTCCATTGGGCCAAATGCCAGTACCCAGCCCAATTACAGAAGGTAAGTTTGATGATAAGTTTCCTGCCAACCCCGATGAGCAGCCAGCTGCAAAACCCAAAACAACTCCAAAGAAGAAAGGGAAGGGATAAGCAGCATTTATTAGTTATTGACTGTCAGTACACCGAATGTATAAAATCTCTATACCAAAACCCTGTTTTAAAAGCTGGGAGCAAATGACACCGGATGGTGATGGCCGTTATTGCGACTCCTGCAAAAAAACTGTTGTTGATTTTACTGCATGGAATGATGAATCAATAAAGAATTATTTCTTAAAACATTATGGAAGTAGAATTTGCGGAAGGTTTAAAAAAGAACAACTTGACAGGGTTACCATTACGCTCCCAAAAAATATTTTTCAGTTAAAGCTTTCTCCCTGGAAAAAATTTCTTGTGATATTATTGCTTTGTTTTGGAAGCAGTTTTTTAAATATTGATACTGGCTTTGCTAACAACCTTACATTTTTTCAAGGTGAGCCAAAAGCAATCTATCAATCATTAAAAACAAAGGAAAGAAAAAGTAAAAAGCACTGGAAAAGAAGTCATCATCGAAAAAAGCGAAAATCACTTAATACAAGTTTGACATTTCCTGATCTCACAGATATCGTACTTGGATATATGCCTACACCTACATTCATACCACCTATTCATGATTGCTTTAGGGAGGACTTTCCTGAGTCTGATTTACCCGACTCATTCGAAAACAAGCAAGTCATCAATAATAGTTCAACATCATTTACATCTGATAATAGTAATGAGCCTGCAGAAAAAAAACGCAAACAAAAAAATCACCCTTTAGAAGCCGCTTTTATTACTTCGCAAACACTTCTCCCCAACCGCCGTACATTATTTAAAAAGAAATAACGAGAGGCTCTTTTCATTGTTTAATACAATCTGCTTTATGTAAAAATCTTTTTGCAGCATCTTAGGTAAAAATCAACAGATGCTTAAACTATCCATACCCAAGCCTTGCCACGAAGATTGGGCAGCCATGACACCTAATGAACAAGGCCGCCACTGCGCCGTTTGTGCTAAAACTGTTACCGACTTTACACAAATGAGTGTAATGAAGAAATAAAACAGTTTTTTCTAAACAAGAAAGAAGGCGAACGCACCTGCGGACGGTTTACCAATAAGCAACTAAATCAAATTACCATTGAGCTGCCAGCAGATATTTATTATATACCTATGCCGTGGTGGAAGAAATTTTTAGCGGCCTGCTTACTAATTTTTGGCACCACACTTTTTTCATGCAATACAAATACACAAGGAGAGCCACAAACAGAAAAAGAATTAACCGGTGTAATGGCAAGACCAACTAAGCAGGAACAAGTTTTATTGGGAGATACTATTTTACCGTCACCAACAATGGGTAAGCCTGCAATTGACACAGCCGTTAAACCAAAATGCACTAAAACAAAAACTGTTACGGTTGAAGGAATAACTGCAGGTAAAATAGCAGCACCGCCAGAAATATGGCAAGGTACTGTTGCAGTTGTGGAGCCGGATATTAAAGTTGAAGAACCGCCTAAAAAAGATACAGTGCAGAAAAAGGATACAGCCAACTGCAACACACAAAAGTATTTT
>JBGAHV010000085.1:0-9920 GCA_044225995.1 Ferruginibacter sp.
AGTTCCGGGCTTTTATTTATATGGAGTGCTATACTTTCGTTTTAATAAAGGTTATGCCTGTTTTGCTTTTGCTTCCAAGTAGTTTTAGAGCAGCACCTGTATCGTAAGTTTCTATATATTGTATATCTTCTCTTTTAATGTTTGCCAGGTTAATGCTCAGTTTACCGTTTACATAAAATGTTGTATTCCCATCAGGTGATAAACTGCCATTACTTACCATGTCATAAGTGTCCACAGTATTGCTGTTTAGTAAATGTACCTTAAGCGGAATGCTGTACACTTCAGTAATTTCTTTTCCTGCAATTACAAAAGTGATGGGCTGCTTGCGGTAAGAGTTAACAGGGCGTCCGTTTTGTATGGCTGGATTCCATTTACCGCTGTTTTTTATTAGGCTAATACAATGTTGTGCTGTTTTTGAATTGACATAATTACGTGCCTGTACATCAATAACATTACCATTTGCTGTTACCACAAACTCCATCATAATGGTATATGTGCCCGGAGCCCAGCCCTCCTTTTGAGGGATAGAAGCATCGAGGTTCTTTTCAAGGTATTTTCTCCATGCTTCCATGCCGCCAACATAGCTTGCTTCATGCTCCACTTTCACAAAAACTTTGTCAATGTTCTGCTGTATCAAAACACTATCATTGTATTTTTTACCAGCTGCTTCTGTCCATTGTTTTTCTGTTGGGTGTAAATTAGTTTTGCTGGTTTGATAACCTTCAACCACAACCTCAGCCAGTTGATCATTTTTAGATTTTGTAGTAATCAGGATAACACCGTTCCTGCCTTTTTCTCCAAACCTTTCAACAGCAGTTTTATCCTTCAAAACGTCAATCCTTTCAATATCATTTGCATTAATGCTGTTTAAATTAAAAGCAGCCGGTTGTTCCTTTCCGTTTATTACATATAAAGGGTTGTGGTCTTGCTTTATTTGATACCCTTCAACTACCACTTCCTGCAAATTTTCCAATTTTGTAACATATTCTTTTGGCTGGGTGGCTGCTGCTCCTTGCGGCGAATTTTGTTGAGGACGTAAACTATAACCTTGCACCACCACTTCCTGCAATGGTTCGGGTTTTAATGAAACATAGATAACAGATTTTTTCCCTTTAGCAATGGTAATATCATCGAGGTTTTCTCCCTTTACAATATTCACAGATGCTATTTTGCTGCCGTTAACTTCTTTTAGCTGTTTGGCTGTAGCTTCTTTTCCATCAATATAAATAAGGGCATCTGAAAAACTGCCACCTAATTGTGTATTGCTGCCTCTTAACTTTACTTCGTTGGTTTTATCATCAACGAATACTGAATCCGCTTTAACAATAACCACTGAATTTTGAGTGAGTTTGATAACGCCATATTTTCCTTTGGCCCCAAACTTTTGCATAGCATCATCAGGACTGTACACCACTATACTATTATACTGAATATTATTTTTTTCAAGATAATCAGCTCCAAAATTTCCTATTTCTTTATTATCCAGTATAATTAAAGCATGGTTTTTATAATTGGAGGATCTCAGGTAATTGGTATCGGAGTGCTGCATATTCACCATTACTTCTGAAAAGGCATTTTCCTGCGCAGGTGTGATGTTGCCGGCTTGCAAATTTGCGGCTGCGTACTTTTCAATTGCTGCTAAAATATTTTTTGCAATAGTTGTTTTGCCCTCTTCTGTACTGACGTACTTAATATCATTATAATTATTGATTACCCCGGGCTCAATTAAAATTGCAGGAATACTAACATCCTGTAAAATCCAAATCCCGGTTTTCCTTTGAACGGGGTTTGCATTAACGTCTAAAGGATAGTTTTGCTGAAATGTTTGAATGCAGGCGGATGCAAGTACCTTGCTCGGAGCCGAGTTTATAAACTCATCCCTGGAAACAAAAACTGTAAGCCCCGATTTTTCGTTGGGCTTTTGTGATGCTTCCATATGTAACGACACTAATAATCCGGCGTTTTTAGCTTTAGCAAAATCCGCTTTTTCTTTTGGTGTCATAAAAACATCCTCTTCTCTGGTAAGAATAATTTCAATACCGGGATTAGTATTTAATTCTTTTACTTTTTTAGCTATTGCCAGCACTATATCTTTTTCAGTTATCGATGGGTTCTTAATACCATTTGCATAGGATTCGTAGAGTGCGCCCAAATCTTTACCGCCATGCCCTGCATCAACAACAACAATAATTTTTTCTTTTAAGTCAATACTATCAGCCTGCTTTTTTGTTTTAAACGTAAATGCGGCAAACAATAAAACCGCCACCGGTAATATAAGTACCCGGCCCCAGTAACTCACTTTTGGGTTTTTGTTTTTCATTAGCATAGCTAATCTTCTTTTTATGGGCGAGTAAAAGAAATTATTGGCAAGAGAAAACTGGTGCTGGGGATAGGCTGCCTGCAATATCATGGCGGCGAAGGAAGCAGTATCACTGTCTTCCACAGCCTTTTTATCAGCAATAAACTCATGAATTATGTTCAGCTCACGCCGCAGGAGCCAGAACACCGGGTTGCACCAGAAAACAGTAAGCACCAGGTTCATGAACAGTTTGTCGTAAGTGTGTTTTTCCTGTATATGAGCCACTTCATGTTTGAATATCTGTTTGCCGGTGGCTGATTCTGTATCAATATTGTTGTTCCAGAATATATAGTTTAGAAAAGAAAAAGGGGTGCTTTTGGCATCTGTATTTACCAATGCTATATCGCCAATTTGCTGCCGTGGGTATTTTTTCAGCAGGCGGTAAATAACAAACAGCGTTTGAAACAGCACCAGCAGCATCATCAGTGATGTTACAAAATATCCCATAACCGTCCAGTCGGTCAGGGTCCATTTCGGCGACTGGTCGCTCACAATAATATTATCAAGATAAACATCTCCGTCAGACACCGCCTGTAAAACTTTTATCACTGCAGGTTTTGCCGCCACGTTGTTTTCCCAAAAATTTATTTTTATTACAGGCAGCAGCAGCGAAAGCACCACAGCAGCCAGCAAATAAAACCTGTTATACTGATGAAAAATTTTATTGCGTAGTGCCAGCCAGTAATAACCAAATAATATGGCAGAACAAATTATTACTTTAAGCAGGTAGTAAGCCAGTACTATCATACAATCGGTTTAAAGATGAAATGATTTTATTTGCCTTTTTTTAATTGTTTCAGTAAAAGTTCCAGTTCATCCACGCTAATGTTGTTTTCTTTTACCATAAAAGAAACTGCATTGCTGAAGCTGCCTTCAAAATACCCCTTCACCAAACTCTTCATGGTGGATTTGCTGTAAGTATCTTTAGTAATAAGCGGGTAATACTGATGGGTGCGGCCAAAAACTGTGATACCCACAAATTCTTTTTCCACCAGGATTTTTAAGATGGTAGCTACCGTATTATTATGCGGTTTGGGTGCAGGCAGTTCGTCCAGTATCTCTCGTAAAAAAGCTTTGTCCAGTTTCCAGATTACCTGCATAATCTGTTCCTCTGCTTTGGTTAAGGTTTTCATGTTTGTGTAATTGTGAAACCAAATCTAAAACTAATATTTTAGTTTTACAACTATTTTTTTAGTTTCGATGGACATTAGCGGTTTTTTAACAGGCGTGCAGAAAATAATTTTTAGTAAAGATGTGTTAAGGGCTAAATTTGCCCGGATAGTTACTGTGCGAATAAAGATGAATAAAGATTAGCTGCTGAAGAGTGCGACGCCACTGAAGCTGAATAATGAGCAAATGCCGGTAACATAAAGAACAAACCATAAACCGAAAACAAAACCATGTCTCAATCTGTTGTTGAATTAAAGAATGTAAAAATTTTCCAGGGTGATAACCTTATACTGAGTGATGTGAATATTTCTATTGATAAAGGTGAATTTGTTTACCTGGTGGGTAAAACCGGCACCGGTAAAAGCAGCCTTTTAAAAACCATGTATGGCGATTTGCCCTTGAGGGAAGGTGAGGGTTCTATTGTGGGCCATAACCTGAAGGATATTACCTGGAAAACCGTTCCTTTTTTGCGCCGTAACCTGGGTGTGGTGTTCCAGGATTTTCAGTTGCTGACTGACCGGAATGTGAATGAGAACCTGAAATTTGTTTTAAGAGCCACCGGCTGGAAAGATGATAAATTAATGGATGAGAAAATTGCGGATGTACTGGATAAAGTAGGGTTGAAAACAAAAGGTTTTAAAATGCCTTTTGAATTGAGTGGCGGCGAGCAACAGCGTGTGGATGTTGCAAGGGCGTTGCTGAATTCGCCCCGTTTAATACTGGCCGATGAACCTACAGGTAACTTAGACCCGGAAACCAGTGACGAGATAATGCAATTACTCTTCCATATCTGTAAAGATTATAACACCACCATCATCATGGCCACACATGATTACATTGTGATAAATAAATTCCCTGCAAGGATGCTGAAGACAGAACGTGGAAAAGTGTGGGACAATGCTAGTATAGAAATGTCATAAGCTTTTTGGCATTTGCCTCATTATTATATTGAGACAGCAGCAGCCCCTGGCGCTGCTGTTTTTCATTTTCTGTAAAGGGCCGGTCATATAATTCCCTGATGGCGCTTTTGAATGCTGCAGCACCTTCGGCAATATGACAAACATGCTCCAGCCCGCTGCCTTCCACACCATTTTTATTTACCAGGCAATGCCGCCCGTTAAACAATGCGTTCATCAGTTTGAGTTTTATACCGGTGTTATTGAAAGAGGGCAGCACATGTATTTGTGCTTTACAGATCATGTCCTGCATTTCTCTTTCGCCGGGGTTGGCAACAATGCAGGTGTGCTGGTGAGCATGGGCAAGGTCTTCCAGCTTTTTTGAGGGGTTCTTTCCTGCAATTACAAAGGGAATTGGCAGGTCGTTAAAAACATGTTGCAACAGCCATGTGGCAGCTGCTTCATTTTCATTTACCGAAAGATTGCCGTGATACAGGCAGTAACAACCTTTTCCTTCTTTGCCGGTTGCCAAAGTATGCGGAATAAAAACCGGCAGGTAATTTACCTGCGGTGAATGAAACAGGTTTTGATAAACAGCCGCATCATGCTGGCTTACTGTAAGTACCGGCGCTTTTGCCGCAATTACCTTTTCATACTTTTTAAGCAGGCGGCTTTCGTTTAAAAAGTATAATTTTTTAAACCAGTTTTTTTCATGCTTTGCCAGCTGATGATAATATTCAAACTCAACATTGTGCAGGCGCAACACAACTTTTCGGTTTGGTAATAAATTTTTGTAGAGATAATAAGAGCAATGTATGCCTTCCAGCAGGATTGGATAATTGTCTTTTTGCAGGTTTAACAACAGTTCATCATTAACTCTTGATTTTACTATTAAGGGTAATGAGAACGAAAAACTGCTGCTGTTACTTTTACGTTGATAATAGTTTACACTTTGGCAATAGTTGTTTAATTCCTGCTGTGGCTGCCGTCCATTTGTAAAGCAATGCAGGTGAATTTTTACTCCCTGCTGGTGCAGGTATTTCAATTTATAAAACAAATCAACCACACCGCCATAGTCTGCCGGCCAGGGAACATCTAATGAAACGATATGCAGGTGTTTATCCAATGGCAATATTATTTTCGGCAACTACTTTTGTAAACAGGTTTTGCAATATTATTTTCTCATTATCCCAATTAAGCTGCTTTGCAGCGGTAGTTGTGCTGCTTTTATATTGCTGATACAATTCAGTTTCGGCTGCTAATGAATTTACAGCAGCAGCAATGGCTTGGGGGGTAATGGCATTTATAATTTTTCCAACCTTGTATTCATTTACAATAGATGCTACTTCGTTTATATTACTTGCAATAACCGGAATACCGGCGGCTATATAATCAAACAATTTATTAGGCAGGCTGGCCTGCTGATTTATGTTTATGGGTTTGTCTAAACTAAATCCGCACCAGGCAATTTTTGTAAGTTGACGCAGTTGTGATGGAGTTAAAAGCCCTGTAAAAAAAATACGTTTGTTTAATTCGCCTGCCGATAGTTGTTTTAATTGACCAATCAGTAAACCACTTCCTGCAATTACCAGAATAAAATCACCAGAAATTAATTGCAATGACTGAACTAATTCTTCCAATCCTCGGTTTTCATTTAAACCTGCACCTTGAACCAACAATATTTTTTTATTTGACGGAAATGAAAAATTAACTGAGTCATCAGAGCTATTCTCTGTTGCAGGTATATTTCTTACAACAACAAGCTCTTTATTAAACTTTTGTTTGTACAACAATGCTATGCTGTTATTTACGGTTAAAATATATCTCACTTTTGGAAATAAATAATTTTCAATGCGCCGCCAGATTTTTTTAACAAAGGGCCGGTTATAAAGTTCAGCCATTTCAGTAAAATATTCATGTGTATCATACACCAGTACGCTTCTGCGGCATTTTGAAGCAAGGAAATTTGCAGGCAATGTATCTAAATCGTTTGCCAGCAGTATATCCGCTCTTTTAAAAAGCAAAAAGAAAAACAGGCGTATGTTCCATTCGGCATAAAACAAAAAGCCTTTTTGAAAAAGCATAGTAAAGCGTTTTGTTTTATAGCTTCTGGCTGTTAATGGCAGGCTGTTATTTTTTTTGGTTCCGGTAAGCAGCACATCAAAACCCATTTCATGCAGGGTTTGGCTGCTGCGGTGCACCCGCTGGTCGGTAACCAAATCTGAAATAACTGAAACAATAACTGTAGCCATTGCGGTAAAATTACAGAAACTAATTACGATTGCAGGTTTGCAGCATATTCGGCAATGGCATCATGCACCTCTTTTAACCCCACCCACTCGTTTTGGTTGCTTAAAGAATGATTGTGCCAGATACTGATGAAATGGCCATTTACTTTTTTTACTTCGTCAATTAATTGTTTCATCAAAGGCAAAGAATCTGCAGCACTTAGTTTCAGGTCTTCTATAAATGTGCCTTCCATAAATGTATTGGGGTGAAGCGTGAGGGCAGTTTCACTTTCTGTTTTAAGATTATAGAATTTAAAGGCTGTACAAGTTCCTGCCCTGAAGCCGGGCAATTCTGCAAAACCCAAAGTATAATCATCCGTGATACCCGCTTGTATTAAATTTTCGTACGTAGCAGGAAAGACTAACCGCAGGTAATGCTGGCGGCTAATAGATACTTTTTTATTAATTACAGATTCCAGCAACAGTTTTTCATGCTGCAATTGCAAAAAACTGTCGTTTGCAAAATAGGAGGGGTGAATGCCCGTAATCTCTTTTTCAGAAAGCTTTTGCACCAGCAATTTCATACTGCTGCTGTACGGATTTAGATTGCGGTTGTATTTATTTTTCGGCCCCAGTAAAAAAAAATACAAAAGATTATGTTTTTGTTTCTCTTTAATAGAAGCAATATGTGAATAAGTGTCAAATGGGTCAGCTAAAGAGTTGTTTAAAACTGCTAATCTCTTTTTTATGGCAGAAAAATTAAGCTTCAAAACATCGTTAATGATATTGATAAATGTTACGGCAAACGGCCTGCCTTTATATGCATATGCCACATCGATATCGTAAGTAAAAGTGATGGTAAACTCTTTTTTCCTAAAAACAAGCCAGGGGTATTTTGTTGCAATCAATTGTTTCAAATCTTCCACCCAAATATCAACAATTGGTTTATCTAAAAAACCCAATTTGTAGGCCAGTGAATCTGTTGCTTTAAACTGCCCGTATTGGTTGGGTTCAAAGGGCAGGTATTCTTCATAACGGGTTACTAAATAAAATACAGCTGCAAAAACATCAAAAGGCATACGGCCTTTCCCGGTAAAAAAAGGTACAGTGATGCCGTTTAAAACTCCTGTTTTTACATCTTGATTATTAATGCCGGTCTCAAAAAGTAAGCCGCTGGGTTGTATACAGATATCATCGTCATTTTGCAGTCCGGCATATAATATTTTTGCGCCATTAAAAGCCTTAAACTCCTGACTATCTTTAGTTATGGAAAAATCTAGCCCTAAGTGTTGCAAAAATATCAGCCTGCACACATACTCAAGCCTTAAGCTGGCTTTTTCTGAAAATATCAACAGGCTGTGCATTAATTATTTGATTTTTAGGGTATGAAGTTATAAAAGGAGCTATAAAAAAATGGGCTTTCTGTCTTAAAAACCAGTTTTTTTACATACTTTTGCGCCGAAATATAAAGAAACTATAACAAAGACGTTATTAAAAAACATTGAAATGCCGTATTTAACAACAGAAAAAAGAGCCAATTTTTTCGCTACTTATGGTGGCAAAGCCGCTAACACAGG
This sequence comes from Ferruginibacter sp., assembly GCA_044225995.1. GTDB lineage: Bacteria > Bacteroidota > Bacteroidia > Chitinophagales > Chitinophagaceae > Ferruginibacter. The sequence continues at coordinate 8,231 of JBGAHV010000085.1, forward strand.
TTCTATTGAGGGCCAGATTGCTTTATTAACAGAGCGTATTAACCAAATTTCTGAACACCTTAAATCTAACAAAAAAGATTTTTCTTCTCAAAGGGGTTTAATGAAAATGGTAGGCCAGCGCAAGCGCTTATTAACTTACCTGAGCAAGCATGACCTTACTGGTTACAGAAGTCTTATTGAAAAATTAGGCCTCCGCAAATAAAATTTAACGTATGTAACAGATAACGATTCCCAACTGCATATTAACGGTTGGGAATTGTGCTATTTACATCATTACCTAACATTGTTTGCACAAGGTATAATTACGCTGTGCAAAACCTAAATCTTACGAATTATTTATGTCTTTCTTACAACCAAAATCGGTAACATTTGATGCTGGCAACGGTCAGCAAATTACCATAGAAACCGGTAAACTGGCACGCCAGGCAGATGGTGCCGTAACAATACAACAAGGCAACTGTGTAATTCTTGCAACAGTTGTTGCCAATAAAGAGCCTAAAGACGGCCAAAGCTTTTTTCCTCTTTCGGTAGACTACCAGGAGAAATTTGCGGCTGCAGGCCGTGTGCCGGGTTCATTCTTTAAAAGAGAAGCCCGTTTGAATGATTACGAAATTCTTACTTCACGTCTTATAGACAGGGCACTGCGTCCGCTGTTTCCTGAAGATTATTTATGTGACGTGCAGGTGCTGGTTACACTGGTATCTTCTGATGCTGAAGTAATGCCTGATTCATTAGCATGTTTAGCAGCTTCCGCTGCATTAGCAGTTTCAGATATTCCCATCCAGGAAATTATTAGTGAGGTACGTATTGCCCGTAAGGATGGTCAATACATTATTAACCCAACCCGCAGCCAGTTAGAGTCTGGAGTAGATTTTGAATTTGTAATTGCCGCCACTGATAAAAATATTATGATGGTGGAAGGTGAAGCAAAAGAATGCCAGGAAGAAGATTTAATAAAGGCACTGGAACTGGGGCATGATGCCATCCGTGTTCAAATTAAAGCACAGGCTGAATTGAGAGATAAAGTGGGTGTAACATCAAAAAGAGAATACACTAAACCATACCGCAACGAAGAGCTGAACGAAAAAATTATAGCTTTTGCTAAAGATAAAATGTATGCTATTTCTGCTTCTGCAAGTGCCAAACATGAAAGAAGTGATGCATACGATGCCTTGAAAAAAGAAGTAAAAGAGTTTTTAGGCGAGGAGTTGCCAGATGCTGATAAGGCATTAATTGGTCATTACTTTGGCGAACTGCAATACCATGTGGTTCGTGATATGATTTTAAACGACCGCAAACGTCTAGATGGCCGCGGCACTGCAGACATTCGTCCGCTGGCAATGGAAACAAATATTTTGCCTACACCACACGGCTCATCATTATTTACCCGTGGCGAAACACAGTCGTTAACCACAGTTACTTTTGGTACTCCTTTAGATGAATTATTGATAGAAAGTGCTGCAAAATCAGTTGACAGCAAATTCTTCCTCCACTATAATTTCCCTCCATTCTCAACTGGCGAAGTAAAAATGATACGTGGTGTTGGCCGCCGTGAAGTAGGGCATGGTAACCTTGCCATGCGTTCTTTAAAACAAATGATGCCGGGCAGCGAATATCCTTACACCGTTCGTGTGGTAAGTGATATTTTAGAAAGCAATGGTTCAAGCAGCATGGCTACAGTTTGTGCCGG
>JBGAHV010000006.1:0-90350 GCA_044225995.1 Ferruginibacter sp.
GTTAAATATCAACGGCCTTCCTGCACTTATCAAAACAACCACGGGCTTGCCGGTGGCAACAACCGCTTTCACCAGTTCTTCCTGCACACCGGGCAAATGAATATTGCTGCGGCTTTTTGCTTCACCACTCATATCTCTTGCCTCCCCAATGGTAAGGATTATGATATCTGATTGCGCTGCAAGGTCAACAGCTTCTTTAAATCCAGACCTGATCGTATCATCGATATTGCATCCCCTGGCATAAAACAACCGTGTATTGGCACCGGTTTTTTGTTGTATGGCATCATACACACTTACAATACGGATACTGTCATCTGGCCAGTCGTAACTCCAGAATCCGAGGTTATCGCTTTTAGCTTTTGCAAACGGACCGATCATTGCTATGATCCTTGGCGCATGTGTTTCCTTTGCTAATGGAAGAACGCCCTGGTTCTTCAGCAGAACCATACTTTTACGTGCCATATCTCTTGCTGCAGCATAATTATCAATATTGCTCCACTGCTGTTTTTCCCTTTCTTCATTACTGAATTTATAAGGGTCATCAAACAAACCCATTTCAAATTTTTTGCGCAGTATTCTTCTTACGGCATCATCAATCACACTCATTTTAACCTTACCTTCTTTTACCAGTGTTGCCAGGTTATTAATGTAGCTGCGGCTTTCCATATCCATATCACTGCCGGCATTGGCAGCCAGCATGGCGGCTTCTTTATTATCTTTTGCAAAACCATGCGGTATCATTTCACCAACGCTGCCCCAGTCACTCACCACAAAACCTTTAAAATTCCATTGCCCTTTTAAAATATCACGCTGTAATAATTTATTGCCCGTTGCCGGTACACCATTCAAATCGTTGAACGAATTCATGAAAGTGGCAGCACCAGCATCGGCAGCCGCTTTAAATGGTGGCAAATAAGTTTCGTATAACTGGCGCAGGCTCATATCTACGGAATTATAATCACGGCCACCAACAGCCGCACCATACGCTGCAAAATGTTTGGCACACGCCATTACGGCATCAGTATTACCTAACCCTTTTCCCTGGAAACCTTTTACTCTTGCGGTGGCAATAGCACTGCCGAGATAAGTGTCTTCTCCAGCGCCTTCCATCACACGGCCCCATCGGGGGTCACGTGCAATATCAACCATAGGCGCAAATGTCCAGTGTACACCGGCAGCAGCAGCTTCGGTTGCAGCCACACGGGCGCTTTTCTCAATGGCATTCATATCCCAGCTGGCAGCTTCTGCCAACGGAATGGGAAAGATAGTGCGGTAACCATGTATTACATCTTGTCCAAACAATAAAGGAATTTTTAAGCGGCTTTGCATGGCCAGCTGTTGCAGCTCCCTGGTGCGCTTTACGCCTGTAACATTCAGCATCGAACCCACCTTTCCTTCTTTTACCTGGTCTAATAATTTGTCATCGTTGGTAAGCGGACCGGTTGCTGCCCAGGGGCCGTTGTACTGATTCATCTGTCCAACTTTTTCATCCAGTGTCATCAGTTTTAAAACAGAATCTGCTTTTTGATCAGCCGTTTTTTTCTGCGCTGCTGCTGTAAGAAAGCAAAAAAACAGCAATGCAATTAAACCAGTTTGAAGAAGGAATATTTTTTTCACACAATTTGTTTTCCGTTGTTTCAATTATTTTATGAGTTTATTTATTGATAGCTGAACTCCATTATAGTTGTTTTTTGCACAGCCCGTGACGGCGTTTCAACCACGGCAGTTTTTGTTGCTTTGTTATACCTGAATGCTATCGGCATGTTGTTTAATTTTACACGCAAAGGCTTTTTAGCCGAATGCAAATATATTATCCATTTCCTGATGGCCTTCATCCCTTTATATGTTCCCGCAGGCGGATTTATACGCAACAGGTTCTTATGGTGATTTTCAGTCCATTGCATTTTTGTTACCGCGTATTCATCCATCAAGTAACCGTTACTGATGCCATCATCTTCCGTTAATGTGAAATTACCATTCTCACCGGGATAAATATGCAGCAGCAGTGTATTATTATTTCCCCCTTCCACCGATGATGCATAGTTGCGCATGGGAATAATGGCGCCTTGCTTCACAAACAATGGAATGTGATTTAGCAACACCGGTACGGTATATTCGCTATTCCCCGCCACCGGTTCCCCTGTCCAGTAATTAATCCAGTTGCCCGCAGGCAAAAAAACTTTTTGAGTAGCAATTCCTTTTTCATAAACGGGAGCCAGCAACATTTCATCGCCAAACATAAACTCATATAAATAACCGGGAATTTTTCCCATTATCTGTTTCCCTTCAATGCGGCTGCGGTGAGCGTAACTGTAGATATAAGGGAATAACTGCATCCGCCAGTGTGCGTAGTAACGGAAAATGCTGTCTGCCTTTGCAGAATACAACCAGGCCATATTGGCCGTTGGGTTTTCGGGCTGGGAAAACACTTCAGTAATTGGATTGAACATGGATAACTGCAGCCAGCGGATATATAATTCCTCATCAGGCTGCTTTACTTTGCCCATATCAAAACCGCCCAGGTCATTCGTTAAAAAAGGTATTTCACTTATTTTATTTTTTGGGTTGGTGTACATGGCAATGTTTTCCTTAAAGGCAACATAGGGCACCCATGAGTTGAAATCTACTAAGGGCTTTTCTATGGTCCAGTCGCTTCTTGTATCATCCGTCCATTTTGTGGGATAACGTTTATACTCTTCCGATTCCTGTCCGCCGGTATGCGACAGCATAAACCCTCGTCCTTTAGTTTCTTTACCAAATTCCTGGCTCATTTCAAACATGGCTTTGCAGGTGCTTATTTTTGCAGTACGGTCTAATTTTAAAAAATCGGCACCCTCATCAAAAAATAGTTTCATCTTTTGCTTAAAGTAAGCCACGGCGTGCGGGTTATCAAAATCTATATTGCCGCATTGCGTACCTTTTTTTTCTTTTCCATCCTGGAACATAGCCGTACTCCTGCTTCCGTTATGCCATGAGTTGGTATTGAGAAAAATGTTTGAGAAAAACCCTTTTTCTTTAAAATCGTTAAAAGCCGTTTCGTTACCGGTTTCCAAAATGCAATCCCATATCCAGAAGCCGCCTTTAATATTATTCCCTTGCAGGTACCGCCACATATTGGTGCGGTTGGGATAGCTTATGGTATCTGCAGTAAAGTCGATGAATTTTTTTGGCCCCGCACCTTTATCTGTATAACTCCAGAACCAGGAGTCGATCCAGTAGGCGTCAATAGGATAATCATGCTTTTTGATTTCTTCTATTCTTGCAATAGTACCCTCCTGGTCAGTATAACCGCCATACAAAACGCCGAAGGCCCATGCCGGCGGCAATATGATATTACTGTCTTTTACCGGACGCTTGGCAACGCCATAGTTTCCTGTTTGGGCCGCTACAGTAAATGTTAGTGTAATCAGTAAGAATAAAATAAAATACCGCATGCTATTTTTTGGAATTGATATAAGTAAGAATCAGCGAAGCCAGCTCAAACTGCGCCGCTTCGTTCAGGTGAATACCATCTGTTGTTTTACTTGAGAAATCGTCGTTTAGTAATGTGTAACTGTCTAAAAAATCTAACCGTTCAGCCGTGGCAATTTTTTTAAACTGTTTGTTATTTTTCTGTATCCGCTTATCACCGCCGCCATATTTTACTTTGTCTACTTTTTGTTCATCCATTGGCGAAGGGGTGATAACACAGATCTGTGGCAGCTTCCTTTTGTGCGTTATTGCATATACCCTGATTGCTTTTATAAGCAGTTCCATATTGGCAGCCACTTCTTTTTGACGGTTATTAAAAATCACTTTCGTATCATTTGTTCCGATATTCAGAAAAATATAATCTAACTCCCCGTTTACACCTGTCCGGCTATAAGCATCATCTAAATACTGATTGATATTCTTAATTGTATTCAGTTTTGGTTTATCGAGATTATCAAAGCCAATCGTATTACCTGAAACAGATTTATTAATGATCGTTGCATAAGGCAACAGTTTGCCCATTTGCTGCGGCCAGCCAAAATCAAACGCACCATTGGAGTCGCCAATAGTAAGAATATTCAATGGCTGCATATTTTTGTTTCCGTCAATTGGTGGCAAAACGGCAGCAGCAGCAACCAGCATTTCGTGCCCTCCTTCAAAAATGGTGAGACTAAGCCCGGGTAATTGTTTAAAAAGATGAACCATCCGTCCGTTTAATTTATGAGACGTGTCTGCACCGGGATTCATTTGCCTGGTGACTATAGAAATTATAGTACTGTCTGCAACCCGATTTTCTTTTGCAGCCGGAAATAATGAAGCAGCAATTTTATTATAGAATAAAATGGATTGTGATACAGGCACTGAACCTGTGTAACCGTCATGAATACCGGCATAAATATTCAATACTGCGTTCTTTCTTTTTACCGCAGGAAAAGGAAGTTTTAAGGGAGACCGACTGTCCAGTTCTTCCCAGTTCATTTTTCCATCTGCCATGGCAACCCCTTCTATATCGGTTGCATATTTTGCTTTCCTCCCTTTAGATTCCCAGTACCAGCTGGCCAGATCACTGATACCCACCCAGGCATTAAAACTTTTAACCGGGTAGTTCAATTTCATATAGGCCAGCATGGCCGCATACCCGCCACCTGAAACACCAATGATATGAATATTGGCGGTATCTGTATTTCCGCTTTTTACTGCAAACCGGATAGCGTCTTCTATATCTGCAATCACCCAATCACTCCCGCAGGCAGCGGGATTATTATTAGCTCCCCTGAAATCGGGGTGGATATAATTCCAGTCACGCAGCAATATTTCTTTTGCTAATGGATCTTCCTGGTTATAATCGCCGCTCCAGGTATGCAGTGAAACGATGAGCGGCTGCGGGTTTGATTTATTGCTTTTATGATACCATGCTTTTTGAACAGCCGTATCTGAACTTGATTGTATCTGTACCAGCTGGAAACCGCTGCCCCAGTTTTTATTCACCGTATTATCCCATAAAGTAGTTTTATCCTGGGCAACAGTGTTTAAGTATGTAATGACAAAAAGAAATGTATAATGACCGTACCTTTTCATAAAATGTTTGAATCACAATATTTAAAAAGATGGCTAGCTGCCTTTAATCCACTTTTATCCAGTCGAGTTTAACCGCACCGGATCTCACCACCACTTTAATTGTATTCCTTCCTTTTTTTAATTTGTAAGCACCAATGGCCGTCTCACCGAATGCTGTATTGGTGAGGTCAACTTTCAATTTTTTGGAATTGATAAATATTTCCAGCGTTGCAGTATTTGCCGCAGCGGCACGTAACACAAAATTGAATTGCCTGCGCTCCCTGCTTTCAAAATTATAGGCCACCCATTCTGATTGCTGCAACTCAACAGACTGCTCCGACCAAAACTGTTCTTTATCCTTGCTGTCTACTGCAATTTGCACCGGTTCGCTTCTCCTGTAATGCGCAGATTTCTTCGCAGTATCAGTAACAAAATAAGAACGGGTATATCCATCGAAGCCATAATTCTCCGCTTCAATTTTTGCAGGTACTCTTGTCAGTATGGCATTACAAACGTCTTCAAAATAAATGCAGTTGGTAATTTTTATTCCTTCCAGTAACTCATTAAATGCCTTTTCAGCAGTTACCGCGTCGGGCTTTGCACCACCCCTGGTGTATGCAGCAATCATATCCCAGTTCAGCGGTTTTTTTATGGAGTAAGGTGTATTCTCGGTATCCATTTTTTTCCAGGGCCAGAAAGAAAAACCAATATTTTTTGATTCAAACAATTGCGTGGTGGCCCAGTAAATGGCATTGCCCTTCTCCCCCGTTTCTCCCACCCAAATTGGTGTATGCAGTTCCTCCCGCTTTCTTAAATAGTCATCAATACCATTCAGGTTGTCGGGCCGGTTCCAGCAATAGTAATGAAACTGGTAAAACACATTATTATCGAATGGCTTTTCAAAAAGCGACCAGTCGTTCGACCAGTTGAATCCTTCCAGGGTGATCATGTGTTTTTGATCAACTGCACGGATGGCCGCAGTAATACGTTTGTAAAGCGGTTCCAATAAATGTTTGTACTTATCGGCGGCACCTGTGTTGATGGGCAGCGGCTCATTCAGCAGATCATACGCCGCAACTACCGGTTCATCTTTATATTTCTGCGCCAGCTTCACCCAAAGGTCAACCAGCCGGTCCTGGTATTTTGTATGACTAAATAATTCAGGAATATCATTCGGGCTGTCATCAATATTGGCGCCGGTTTGTCCGCCTGGTGCGCCATGCATATCAATGATAACATAGAGACGGTATTTTTTGCACCAGCTCACCAGCGAATCTATTAACTGAAACCCTTCTTCCACATACACCGGCTTTTCATCTTCTGTTAAAAACAACCTGGAATTCAAAGCTGGCCGTACTGAATTAAATCCGAGTTCAGCAATACGTTTTATATCAGTTTCGGTAATATAATTTTGCCGGAATGTTTTCCAGAACGCGGCTGCCTTTTCCATTCCCACCAGGTCGCTCACCACTTTTTCAATTTTGCGGGGGCGGTCGCCCGATGCACCAAACTTCCACATATAACCTTCGGGTAAAAGCCAGTTTCCCAATCCCACACCTTTCAAAAATATTTTTTTTCCTGACGCATTCACAATGTCATGCCCGGATGTATGCAGAAAACCCAGTTGTTTTTTTTGTTGCGAAAACCCTGCATAACTCATGGTTATGAACAGTAACAGCAGTGCAGCCTTTTTCATCTTTTATTTTTTAATATGCAGCGGCAGCCAAACTCTCATATCACCGCCTGTTTGACTGGCATCTGCAAATGGGACTAAAATTATTTTTTCATTTTTTGTTGAGAGATCCATTGAATACGCCTGCCTGCCAATCCACCCGGCAGGTAACAGTTTGAAATCGTTTTGAAGATTTGTACCCGCTGTAACATCAGGCGAACCCGATAAAAGCTGCAGGGTGTTGCTGCTGTTTACAGTTTCATCCAGCGCAAGTATCTGCGGGCCCCGCTGCAAGGCTGTTTGCCCGGGATAACTCTTGCCTCCCGCAATATCTTTAAGCGGCATTTCAAAACTGATCTGTATTTTATCGCCCGGTTTCCAGGTGCGGTTAATAGTAATGAACCGGTCAGCTATTCCTTTAAACGTTTCGCCGCCCGCCACTGCCGTATAATTTTCACTCCAGTCGGGTACTCTTAATGCCACCGGAAATTTACCTGGTTTAGTGCATGCAACAGTTAATACCATGTTACCGCTTTCCGGAAAGTTTCCTTCCAGTGTAAATGTTACCTCTATTTTAGTTTTATCAGTTGTAATTACCCTCTCTGTATAAACAGCAGGCTCATAAAATAAAACCGTTGGAATGTTGCCGATATTCCCGAAAGTAAAATTGGGCACCAGCGCAATACCTCTTGGCACACTTGACTGGCAACAGGTGATAAAACAGGTATACGGTTTTTTATCCATCAGCGGCGTATAATAACTTACACAGCCTGTTTGCGGATTCTCCGCAGCAAGCAAATGATTATATACCGACCGTTCTAACTGGTTCAGATATTTTACATCCCCGGTAACAGCAAATAAATTTTGATTCAGCTGTATCCATGTGGTGGTTACACAACCTTCTCCCATATTATCCTTAGTGGCTGCAGGCAAATAACCGTCTTCCTGGAAATGTTCATGCGAGCTGGAAGTGCCGGTAATATAAAGTTGTGTATTCACCACATCCTGCCAGGCCATTTCAACCGCTTTCAGCATTCTTTTATCGCCGGTTAACTGGTACAGTTTTATTAACCCAACATAATTAGAAAGCATTTCATAAGCTTTGCCATTACCCACTTTTCTCACTTTACCTGTTGCCAGGATGGAGCTCATCACTTTCGGCCCGTTGGGTTGTTCCCAGGCATCTAAAATATAATAGCAGAAGTCTAAGTACTTTTTATCCGCTGTGTATTTGTACAATTCAGTCATGGCGTCCAGTACACTGGTTGCGGCCATGCCCATATGTTCTCCTGCGGAAAGTATATCTTTCTGCCCTGTATTTTTTCCAAAAGCTGTGCATAACAGATCCCCCATTTTTTTACAAGTTTCCAGTGCAGGCTTATAACCGGTAAGCTTGTAATAAGCCAATAACCCATGCAGGTTATATTTATGACTCCATACATCCCAGCTCGTCCAGTATTGATCGGGTGTATAGGTCCCCAAATAACCGTTTTCCTTTTGTGTATTAATCAATTGAAACATCAGCCGGTCCATTTGCTTTTTCAAGGCTGTATTATGCGTCAGCTTCCAGGTATTGCAGGCCGTTTCCAAATATTTGCCCACATGCTCACCTGCCCATGGGTGAATACCCGGTCGTTGGAGATAGGAGCCGATCAATCCAAACTCATCCACTTTTAATAAACGCTGCTGCAGGTTTTGGGTAAACCTTATTCCCAAATAACCATTGTACAGTTCGTTTTGAAAAGCAATGCCGCTAAAATTATTTTGAATTTTGTTTTTAACCAGAGGTTGCACTTCTCCTGAAACAGGAATTTCCAGGTAATCTGTGGCAATAAATAATTGTTCTTTTTTAAGATAAAGGGCACTGTTATTATCATTCACCTGGTAACCAATAGTAAAAGCTTTACCGTCTGTATGAGTAAACTTAGTAAATGCAACTGCGGTTTCAGCACCGGACTCTGCCGGCAACTGAATATTTTTTGTTTCAGCAAACAGTATTTTTTTATTGGCCTTGTCTGCAACCCAATATTTTATTGTTCCGTTAAACGCATTGCCGCTTTTGCTGACCAGTGAAATTTTTGTTACAAAACTGTTTTTGGCTGTTTCAGTAACAGCATCACTAACGGCAACTTCATCAATCCATCCAAAGGGTTCAATTGTATAAGGCCCGTCCCACATTCCCATACCGCCAATTAAATTATACACTCTCACGGCAATTGTATTTTCTTTGTCCCACTGCACCATATTTTCGGGTATGATATAGAGACGTTGTTTCTCCCATTGAGTGATGTAGCCGGGAGGAAAAGAACCTGTTTCGCCAATCAGTTCACCATTGAAATAGGTTTGATCCACATCATCAATTTTACCCAGCTGCAATTTCAATCCTTTACCATTAGAGGTTTTCACAGCAGAAGGGATAACAATTTTTATCCGGTACCATGCATAGGAAGAATCTTTGGTAAAACTTTTTGCCAGCTGCCGGTTGCTCCAATCAGTATCATTAAAAGCCGGGTCCGCCCAGTCTGGATTATCACCAAACTTAAATTTGCCTTCTTTTGGCAGGGAAATTACCTGTGCTGCTGTTGACTGGCAGATAAAAGACAGCAGCAAAACAACCGTTGTTTGTAGTATATTCATTTCTTTATAAAGTTAGCTGTACAAAAACCGGTAAATGATCCGAAGGATATTTAAGATCATACGAATCGGATAACACGGCATATTTATTAACAGTAACCCCGGGTGCTTTTGAAATAAAAATATAATCGATGAGCAGTGTAACGGGTTTATTAAATTCAAACCCGTTAAAAGTTCCGGAAGGTCCAAATGGTTTTTCCGTTGAAATATCCCTTGCATCATTCATTTCCTTTTTCAGGTTCACGATCACTTTGGCATCAGGCGGGGCATTAAAGTCGCCCATAAAAAATACGGGCAGGTTCTTTATATTAACCTGTTTTATTTTTTGCAGTATCAGTTCCACCGATTTTTCACGGGCTGTAACACCATTATTGTCCAGGTGCGTATTGAACACCCAAAACTTTTTCTTCGTGCGTTTATCTTTAAACAACCCGTACGTGCATACCCGTAAATAGGATGCATCCCATCCCTTTGAAACGGTATCGGGAGTTTGTGAAAGCCAAAACGTATTTTGCTGCAGTACAGCCAGCTTGCTGCTATTATAGAAAATACTGCTGGCCTCTCCTTTTCCTTCGCCTTCCCTGGCAATACCTATATGCTTGTATGCTGCAAGACAGCTGTCGAAATAATTTACCTGTGCAGGCATGGCTTCCTGTATGCCCAATATGTCGGGACTGTAAAATTTTACTTGTCCTGCCATTACTTCTTTTCTCTTCTCCCATTGATTATCGCCATCCGATTTCAGTTCAAGCCTTATATTATAGGTCATCAGCTGCAGTGGCTGTGCAAATGCAGCGCTTACTGTGAACAACAGGCCAATTAATCCTGAATAAATAGATACCACTTTCATCGCTGCAGTTATTTTTGTTTGTACACTCTTACATAATCCACTTCCATTGATGCGGCCTTTATTGTTTCATCCATTCCTTTTGCAGCGCCCCAGTTGCCGCCTGCTGCAATGTTCAGTATTAAATGAAACCGTTTATCAAACGGCCATTCTTCAAAACCCTTGCCGGTATTTTTAAAAGTGAAGAACAAATTATCATCCACAAAAAAATCGATCTTGTCTTTTGTCCATTCAATCGCATACACATGAAAGGCTTTGGCAAGATCATTAACATACAATCCCTTTGTTTTTTGTGTATGAATGGCATGGTTGAACGATTTGGTATGCACACTGCTGAAAACAGAATCGGGCATAAAACCTACGTTTTCCATAATATCAATTTCTCCGCTTTCGGGCCAGCCGCCATATTTCCAGTCGGTAGGCAGCATCCATATAGCAGGCCACATGCCCCGCCCGGCGGGCAGTTTTGCTTTTACTTCAATGCGGCCATACAGCCAGTCGCCTTTGTGTTTGGTAACTAATCTCGCTGAAGTATAACTGTTTTTTTCTTTAACCTGTTTAAGTGCGGTTATCACCAATAAGCCATTTTTTACTTTAGCGTTACTGGTATCTGCATTGGTATAATACTGCAGTTCATTATTGCCCCAGCCATGTCCGCCCACATCATAATTCCATTTGGTGCTGTCGGGCAGCCCGCTGTAGTTAAATTCATCTGCCCACCGCAGCTTCCATTTTTTGCTTTGTGCTGTAAGCGGCAATATAAAAAACAGCAGCAAGGCAATAATTATTCCTGATTTCATTTTCTTTTTTTTTAAAGAAACAAGATAATATTTCCCGGGATGAGATAACGGGATATAATCATACCCCGGGTCAAGGGCACCCGGGGACATGATTGCTATATGAAAAACTCAACTGCTATTCTTATTGCAGCCACCAGGGGGTTTTATTTACCTCGTCAGACCCGCCAAACTGTTCGTCAACTGCTTTTTTATAGTTTACCGGATTCTTGGTAATCTCATCAGTTGGGTACATATTTCTTTTAGGAACCTGTGTGGGTGCGGCCGAGTTTAAAGAAGTAGCCGGATCGATTGGAAATACAGGAAACCCTGTACGCTGAAAAGTCCGGAACGACATTCCGCCACCCTGGAAGAAGTCTATAAAATACCGTTGCATCCATACCTGCTGCAGGCGCTGCAATTTGGTTCCGCCGGTTTTATAGGCAGCTTCTCCTGTAAAGTAATTATCAATATAGGTTTGTGTAATGGCCATTCCGTGCAGGTTTGACTGTATCACGGTGGGTAAGGTTCTGTAATAATCAAGCATCGCTTTCACACCATTTTCGTAGTATGTTTGCGCACTTCCTGTTGTTACCCAGCCTTCTTCAATAGCTTCGGCAATAATAAAACATTGCTCAGCATAGGTAAAGAAAATATACGGATCGCCTATCCTTGATGCAGATGAAGCATACCGTTTATTCAGCAAAGAATACTTTCCGGCCGCCCTGTTCAAATCGAGCAGGTTGGGAGATAATTCTGATGGAGCACCTTCATATGCAGCAAAATCGTTTTCCAGTAAACCACCGGAAATTTTGTATGCTGCCGGTTCTCCAAAGTAAAACAACCTGCGGTCATTATATTTTTTTAAAGAATCCACCATCAGTTTTGACATGGCCAGGTTAACCCTCATGCCTTCTCCATTGTAAAAAGGATAGGTGGCATTGGTATTATCCAGATATGCCAGTTGATAGTTATCCGCATTGCCGGTCATTAAATTACCTGCAGCCACTATTTCGGCAAAACGTGCTTTTTGTGCCGGTGTAATTTTTTTGCTGATTGTATTAAGCACCCTCAGCTGCATTGCATTGCACAGCCTGCGCCATTTTGCTGCGTTTCCGCCAAGCATTATATCGCCGCTGAAATTAACCCCCAGTGCAAATTTTTCTTCGGCCGCTTTTAAATCAGCCAGTACACTTACAAATACATCCGCCTGTTTATCGTACTTAGGCTGAGTAATTCCTTCTTCTGCCCTGCCTGCTTCAGAATAAGGGATATCTCCCATATCCAGTGTTGTAGAAAAACCATAGGAAGCTTTCAGAAATAGCCTTAATCCTTCATAGGAAGGTTTCATGGGATTTCCCGCAGCAAAATCAACCATCCTGTTAAGTATGGTTATATTCTGTGCCCCTCCAAATCCTCCATAAGGATAGTAAGACGAATAATACTGGTAAGGGTTGGGATTGTTTTGAAGATTGGTACAATGCTTACCCCATAACTGTGCCGTACCCCAGTCTGTGGGATTGGGATTCCAGAACCGGTAAGTATTTTTCAATACCGTTGTGGCCAGCATATCTGGTGAAACAGATGTGGGCACATCCGGGTTGGTATTTAACGTATCAAACTTTTTACATGAACTTGCAACCGTAAATGAAATTGCTGCAAGCAGAAGATAATATGTTTTTTTCATTGCTGCAAGGTTTAGAAAGTGAAATTAATTTTGAAGCCAAGATACCTTGTTGACGGATCTGCAAAATCTTCATTACCGCCATCAGGGTCAGAATATTTAAACTGCTTTGCTTTCAGCAATACGTTTTGACCAATTAAACTTACGGAAGCGCTCTTAGCAATTTTATGCAACAGGCTAACCGGTAAATTATACGATAAAGAAATTTCACGCAGTTTGAAGAAAGTTTTGGAATACGTATCGGCTTTGCTTCCATTACCACCCCATGCACTGCTGTTGTGCAAAGCGATCATGTATTGCTTATAGGTTGTGGGTGTTACATTTTTTCCATAAACACGGGTATCAGTTAAAATATTTCCAACGGCATCATAAGTTGCTGCGCCGGAAATAACCACCACACCCTGGCCAATGTAGTTTGTTAAAGATTTGCCTGCCGCAGCCAATGCTGCATTACCTGCTGCTCCACCGCCTGCAGCATTATAAATTCCTGCTGCTATTACATCCATCTCTCTTTCTGCTGTAAGACCGTCGGGATGAACACCACTCTGCCACATATAACTTTCGGTTCTGGTATTGGTAATACCTCCGTTCACTCCGTCAAAAGACAGGAAGAGGCTGAAATTCTTATACCTTAAGTTGGCATTGGTACCCCAGATAAATTTAGGATCAGAATAACCAAACAACTGATCGTATCCATAAGTAATAGGCAAACCACTGGAATTATGTATAATGTTGCCTGAAGGATCACGCTGAAAATCTCTGCTGATAAAGTGATCAGCACGTTTTCCAACTTGTACCCATGGTTTCACTGCTGAATAATTTGGATCTAATTTTGTATAGTAACTGGCAAAAGTGCTCCAGTTAATTCCAAGGTCCAGTTGCAGGTCTTTATTTTTAACAGGGGTACCATTCAAAATTATTTCAACACCACGTCTTGTTATTTCTTCTCTAAAATTGGTCACCAAGCCACTGTACCCCGAAGCGGAGGTTAATCCTACTGTTGTTATACGGTCGAATACTCTTTTTGTATAGTAAGAAGCATCCAGCATGATCCGGTTTTTCAGGAACATTGCCTGTAAACCCTGTTCAAATGTTTCAGAACTTGTAGGCGCAATGGTGGGTGAATATAAATTACCGGGAACTCCTGCGCCATTCAATGTACCCCATGTGGCAGCACTGATAGAATAAGTGCTGTTTATTTCATAAATAGAAGCGGGCCTTTTTGACAAAGTCCAGGAACTTCTCAGTTTCAAGAGATCCAGCCAGTGCTTTGTTTGCGGCAACAACTCAGATGCGATAAAACTCGCAGCTACAGACGGATAGAAATAAGAACGCTGCGATTTTGCTAACGTAGAACTCCAGTCGTTGCGGCCGGTTGCTTCCACATATACCATTTTGTTCCATGAAACAGCTGCACGGCCAAATACACTATTTACCTGCTGTGCATAAGTACTTTGAGATACCTGTGCAGGATTAATGGACGCTTTGATGGAGAAAAATCCGGGAACAGAAATACCACCCTGCGTACTGGCATTCATATTATCATCTTTTTTATAGAAGATGGTTCCACCGGCAAGATATTCAACAGTAAACTTGCCGAAATTCCTGTCGCCGGTAAGTAACAGATCGGAGTTATTACTAAAACCATTACTTACACCTATATTATATTGTCCTTTTCTTCCGCCATTCCAGCCGCTGTAATCCGCTCCGGGAACTCCGGTGTTACCAGATGAAAGATAAGAACCCCATGATGACCTTAATTGCCCCGATTCTTTATAGAAGTCAACACCTGAACGCACTGTGGCTTTTAACCATTTTGCCAACTGGTAACTCATGGTCAGATCAGCATTAAAGATATCACGGGAGATTTCATTTGTTTTTTCGTACCGGTCGAAGTAAGGATTGTTTTCAGAAGCACCAGCATAATTGTCGATGGTGCCGCCGGCCACTAAACCAAAATGGTTGTTTTGAATTTCCCCTCTTTTGATCCAGTAATTGTCTTTATACAGGCTGAGATCCCAGTCGGAAGGAGACCATATCAGTATGCTGTACATCGGGTCGTAAGAAGTATAACCATTGGATCCGATATTTTTAGAAGCTTTTTTGGCATACGACAAATTAGTGCTCATTTTAAATTTTTCCAGGTTCAGATCCGCACCAAAAGAGTATGTATATTTTTGCAGTTTTGAATTGGGATAGCGGCCTTTATTTTCAACAAAATTAAAGGAATTCCTGAGTGAAAGATTGTCTTTACGGTAACTCACGTTCAGGTTATTATTTGTTACATAACCCTGTTCCAGAAAGTTTTTAAAATTGTCTTTCCCAACGGGCAGGTAAGGTCTTGTTGTAAAGGTTTTGGTAATGGGATCCCATTGGTTTTGCATGGATCCGTCCATTTTACCACCCCATGAATTATCGGAATTGAGCGAATAAAATCCGCTGCCGCCACGGCCATACACGGATTGTTTCTCGGGAATAGCCAGAAATCCTGCAGTAAGCATGGTATTGGTTGTAAAGTCAACAGCTATTCCGCCTTTGTTTGTATTGCCATTTTTAGTGGTGATTAAAATAGCACCATTTGCACCCCTGAAACCATACAATGCCGAAGCTGTTGCACCTTTCAAAACACTTATCGATTCAATATCTTCTGAAGATATATCGCTGAGTGTTTTATTGGCATAAGCTATACCGTCAATAACCAATAAAGCATTTTCGCCACGCACTGTAACAACAGGAACCGAAGCGAAATCGGGCGAATTTTTAACCAGCACGCCTGATACTTTACCCGTTAAAGAAGTAGCCACATCCAGGCCGGATACTTTTTGCAGGCTTTCTCCTGATACTTTTTGTACAGAATACCCCAGGGCTTTTTCTGACCGCTTAATACCAAGGGCGGTTACCACCACCGTTTGAATATCCTGTACCGCATCTGTCATAACAACATTGTAAGCTGTTCTTCCGGCCGATACCCTTATACTCTGTGAGTTTTTACCAACATAAGAAAATACCAGTACATCATTATTTTCGGCCTTAATACTGAAATTGCCATTTGCGTCTGTTACGGTTCCGGCTTTTGTCCGTTGATTAATAATGTTTACTCCTGCAACAGGTTGCCCGTCCGGTCCGGTAACACGGCCTGTGATATCAATAAAAAGCAGTTCTGGTGCAGCAGGTGCAGTTAACTGTATCACTTCATTTTTCCGCTGGATGATAATGATATTATCTGTAATGGTGTACGACAAAGTTTTGTCTTTAAAAACAAACTGAAGTACATCATCCACCGATCCTTTTGTAATGTTTACGGAAACATTTTTTTCCTGTGCCAGTGTTTCCTCAGCATAAAAAAAGTTATAGTTTGATTGCTTTTTGATAAGCTCAAACACTTTTTTTAGTGAAACATTATTTTCGTGGATCGTAATTTTTTGTGAATATGTTTTGGCACTAACCTGTAAACAGGCAGCGATTATAAAAACTGAAATGAGTTTCATAATCCGTAAAGTTTTGGTTAAAACAAGAGCCGTCCCAGCCCCGTTTTTAGAAAGAGCTTTAAAATACATACATTTGTAATGTTTGGGTTAATTAATAAACAGTCTCTTCATTGTTTGTTGTCAAACTCAAATTTTGGCCGGGCCTGTTGCGAGCAGTGCCCGGTTTTTTTATTGAGCTCAACCGTAGTGATAGTGATTTGTGAGCCTTTTTTTCATATTGCAATTTTTATCGTGAAACAATAACTTTTTTTCCGTCAATTTTAAAATGCACTTCATTGGTGAGTGCCAGTTTTTCCAGTAAAACAGATATCTTTTCATACCGTGGCAGCTCGCCGGTAAAATGCAGGTTCACCGTTCCCTGGTACAGTATCTCTGCATCATACCACCTTGTCATTTGACGCATGATCTGTTTTATATCCGCGGCATTATACTGGAACTTCCCGTTTTTCCACGCAAGCACTTCTTCAATATCAGGGTTGTTTGCCAACGTAATTTTTCCTGCACCGGTAACAGAAGATTGCTGACCGGGCGAAAGAAACTGCTGCCCTGTATTGCCTTCAGAAGAAACCTTCACCCTGCCCTCAATTAACGTGGTTTTAATACTGGCTTCATCGGCATAGGCGTTTACATTAAAATGAGTGCCCAGCACTTCAATTTCAGAATTGGCTGCTTTAACTTTGAACGGCATGGCCGTGTTTTTTGCAACTTCAAAATAGGCTTCGCCGGTAATTTCAACCCGCCGTTCGTTGCCTTTAAAACTAACAGGAAAGTAAATAGATGATGCAGCATTTAACCATACTTTGGTTCCGTCTGATAATGTAACAACATATTGCCCGCCTCTTGGAGTGGATATGGTATTATAAACCATTGCCCCATCAGTGCTGCTGCCGTTGTCTGAAACCTTATATTGCAACAGTCCGTCTTTCAGTTTTTCTACTTTAATATTTCCCTGGCTGGTTAATAAACCCTGCGAAGCACTGTCTAATATTATTTTACTGCCGTCTGCCAGCTGCAAAACAGCTTTATTACCACCGGGATCGATATCATTTACAGGTACTGTTTTTACAGCAGGCGCTTTTGCAACCGGTTTGGTTACAGTTTGGGAAGTATTTGTAAAATAAGTTATGGCAGATACTATTATAAGCAGCAAAGCAGCGGCGGCGGCCGTAATCTGCCATTTTCTTTTACGGGTTGCAGGTACGGTATAGTTATTTTGCTCCAGTGTTTCCTGTAACCGCAACTGTATGGCCTCATTAACCTGGTGCTCCATATCGTTGCTGTCGGTTTCAAGTTTCACTTCAGAATCATTAAAAGAGTGATACCACTCATTTAAGATACGGAGCTCCTCAGCACTGGCTTTGCCAGTTTGATACTTTTCAATAAGTACCAGTATATTTTCGGGAATCTGCATAATTCTGTTATCTGTACATTAAGTGTGCAGAAAAAAGAAATACCCCTACGCCGAAAGAAAAAAAATTAAGCAGCCAGGCAGCAAAAAAGCGGTGCCACTATGTAAAGGAATGTTTTTGTTACCTGCTTCAGGTGTTTCAGGGCTTTGGTAAGCTGGTTTTCAACCGTCTTGGGAGAAATATTCAGTTCCCGGGCAATTTGTTTTACGGGCATACCTTTATTGCGGCTGTATTGAAATACCAGCCTGCATCTTTCGGGCAGCTTCTCCACCTCAGTTTTAATGATTTCCAGTATCCGCCTGTAATGCACAGCAGATTCTGCAGGAATTTCAAATAATGGCCCGCTGTAAGCAGAAGAGCGGCTATACACCTGCTCCTGCATCTTTCTTTTTATAGCAGCAAATACCATATACTTGGTGGCGGTTGCCAGGTAATTTTCTAAAGAAGCTATCTCTGCTTTATGCCTGTTTACCCAAAGGCTGGCAAAAACATCATGCACAATATCTTCAGCCGCACCCACTTCATGCAGCCTGTTATACGCAATGGCAAACAGTTTTTTCCAGAACCGGTTATAGATCTCTGTAAACGCCCCGTTATCATCCTGTGCAATAAATGACAGGAGCTGGGCAGTATCATATTGTGAATATTTTCTCACCTTACATAAGCAATCGTATTTAAAGATAAATATTTTCTTTATAAAAAAACATGACTTATTTCACCCAGTTTACTTTCCCGGTTTTTACATCTCTTGAATTACCACCGATCATGATTTCAAAATCACCCGCCTCCCAATCGTATTTCAAATTGTAATTGTAAAATTTTAAATCTTCGGGAGTAATGGTGAATGAAACCGTTTTTGTTTCTCCTGCTTTTATATCCACTTTTTGAAATCCTTTCAGTTCTTTCACAGGTCTTGTTACACTGCCCACCACATCATGAATGTACAACTGCACTACTTCTTTTCCGTCGTATTTACCGTTGTTAGTAACATTTACAGTGGCAGTTAAAGTTTGATTGCCTTTCAGAGAAGACGCACTTAGTTTAATATCGCTGTAGTTAAAACTGCTGTAACCAATACCATATCCAAAAGGATAAACAGGATCGTTGCTTACATCTAAATAATTACTGCGGAATTTTTCAAACCATTTGCCTTCATCCAGCGGGCGGCCGGTATTTTTATGTGCATAGTATAAAGGAACCTGCCCAACATTCTGCGGCCATGTAGTGCTTAACTTGCCGGAAGGGTTTACATCACCAAACAATACATCCGCAATAGCAGTTCCGGCTTCGCTGCCGCCAAACCAAACATTTAATATGGCAGGTACGTTTTCGCTTTCCCATTTAATGGCCAGCGGGCGCCCGGTGAATAACACCACCACCACCGGCTTGCCTGTTGCCAGTAATGCTTTCAATAAATCTTTTTGTACCTGTGGAATTTCAATATTGCTGCGGCTGCTGCTTTCGCCACTCATTTCCGCACTTTCCCCCACGGCTGCTATCACCACATCACTCTGGTTGGCGATGTCTACAGCTTCTTTTATAATATCTGCAGCAGGACGGTTATCTCTTCCCAGCGCTTTGCCAAACATGCCTGCACGTTCTTCAAATTTTTCATCCGCATCCAGGTTGCTGCCTTTGGCGTATAAAATTTTGGCTTTGTCTCCTGCCACTTGTTTTAAACCATCCAGCACAGCCGTTGCGTTTTGAAAATTAGCTGCCACACTCCAGGTGCCGGGCATGTTTTCCTTATTATCTGCCAACGGCCCAACCAGTGCAATGGTGCCTGATTTTTTTAATGGCAAAATATTGTTATCATTTTTCAGCAAAACAAAACTTTGTGCTGCGGTACTTCTTGCAGCGGCACGGTGAGCAGCAGAAAAAACTTCTGTCTTTGCCCTGTTCTCATCACAATATTTATAAGGATCATCAAACAAACCGAGTTTGTATTTTGCTTCCAGTATCCTGCGGCAGGCTGCATCAATTTCGGACTGCGTTACCTTGCCTTCTTTTAAAGATTTTTGCAGGGTGGTTAAAAAACCTTCTCCCACCATATCCATGTCAATACCTGCATCCAGAGCACGTGCCGATACTGTTTGCAAATCACCAATACCGTGTGCAATCATTTCATTGATGCCTGTATAATCCGTCACCACAAATCCTTTAAAACCCCATTGTTTGCGCAGCACATCTGTCATCAGCCATTTATTTGCCGTGGCTGGCACGCCTTCCACTTCATTGAAGGACGCCATAAAACTTCCGGCACCTGCATTGGCAGCAGCTTTAAACGGGGGGAAATATACATTGTACATGGTTTGCCTGCTCATGTCAGTTGTGTTATAATCCCTTCCAGCCTCTGCTGCTCCATACATGGCATAGTGTTTTACGCAGGCCATTATGGTATTGTTTGCTTTCAGGTCCTTGCCCTGGTAACCTTTTACCATTGCCGCCGCTATTTGGGAACCGAGGTAAGGATCTTCCCCATTACCTTCTGCAATACGGCCCCAGCGTGGATCACGGCATATATCCACCATCGGGCTGTACGTCCAGTTAATCCCATCGGCACTTGCTTCCACTGCTGCAATATGTGCGCTGTTCTCAATTAATTTCATATCCCAGCTGCAGCTTAAACCTAACGGAATGGGAAACACCGTTTCGTAACCGTGTATCACATCCATGCCAAATATCAACGGAATTTTTAAGCGGCTTTCTTCCACCGCCACACGCTGTACATCTTTTATTTTTGCAACAGATTTGATATTGAACAGCCCGCCCACTTTTCCTTCACGTATTTTTTTTCCAATATCAGAGCTTTGCGCCTGGCCGGTAACAATATCACCGCTGCCGGGCAGGTTCAGCTGACCGATCTTTTCTTCCAGTGTCATTTTTTTCATCAGCGCATCAATGAAGATTTTCATTTTTGCATCCTGTGCATCCGCTTTAAAAACAAAAAGCGTTGCCATAACAAACAACCATTTTTTCATCGTTTAATATTTATGGGGTCTACAATTGTTACTATATCAGCATCGTTGCGTCGCACACTTCCACTATTGTGCATACAGCAACAATTAAAGCAGGTAAGGTTCCATCAATGCCTGCCATATTTTATAACCATCTGCATTCATGTGCAGCCTGTCTTTAATAAACAGTTCTTCCCTTGGTTCGCCTTTTTCATTCAGCATCACATTCCACACATTAATAAACCTGGTGTGCTTTTTCTTTTTCAAATATTTTTTTATCAGCCTGTTGGCTTCCATGCTTCTTGCACGCATTTGCCAGCGGCTGGGGCTTGGTTTTAACGAGACAAACATTACCGGCACCCCGGGCAGTTTTGCTCTGATATCTGTAAATAATTTTTTGAAACGTTCAAAAACCATGGCGCCGGTGGTGGCGGTATCGGCAGCTACATCATTCTCGCCGCAGTAAATAACAATTTGTTTTGGCTGGTATGGAAAGATGATGTCATTTTCATAACGTATTACATCAGGCAATGTTGAACCGCCAAAACCACGATTGATGATGTGATGTGAAGGAAAGTAAGATTGTACATCCGTCCACTTTGTAAAGGAAGAACTTCCTACAAATAATATTTTACCCGTGCCGGGAAATGCGGCGCTGTCCTGCTTTTTAAATGCTGCAATATCATTCCAGAATGCAGGCGGCTGCGCTGCGGCCGTATTTACAAATACAGCAAGCAGGAATAAAAATGAGAACGCTTTATTCAACTTTAATTGTTTTAGTTTTTTCAGAAACACCGTTTTCATTGATGGCCTCTATGTTAAAATAATAAGTTTTGTCTTTGTCCATCGCTTTAAACCAGTATTCGTTAATATCATGCACCATGATGCAGTTGTATAACTTATCCGGTGCCGTGCCATAATACAAATTGTAAGCAAAGGCATTGTCAACCGGCTGCCATTTAATATAGGCACTGCGTTTGTCTTTTTCTGTACGCAGCACAATTAAGTTACCAACAGCACCCGGTTTGGTGCCGTTGCCGTTGCCAAACACCCGCAACCCACTGATTGCAAATTTACCGGTTGGCATGTGAATATTTTCCAGTTTGATATAACGGGCCTGCACCGGAGCGGATAATTCCACGTATTCATGCGGCACATCGGTTTTGTTATTGCTTTTATCTACCAGCACATTCCATTTTTTTCCATCAACTGAAAAATACATTTTATACTGGTGATAAATGCCAGTTTGCTTGCCGATGAATTCTGCATCCTGATCTGCATAATTTATTTGCACAGCATTTACCGTAGAGAGGCTGCCTAAATCACTTTGCACCCATTCTCCTTTATCAGCGGTTTTAGCACTCCAGTATGTTTTAATGCTTTCGTCATTTATATTGTTAGCGTTAAAAGTTCCCAGTGTAGAAGAAACAGTAACCGGCTTTTTATAATTCAGTAAATACCATCCTGCAAAAGCGCCATGTGTGCCTTTATCAGTTATGCCCGGCAAATAATGCGGATAATCACCAAACGAAGTGTTACACCACATCACATCATCCTTATCAAAACCGGCGGGCCATATACCCATTCTGCGTTCCCATGTATTTTTAAAACAGATGATGCTGGTGGATACATGCCAGTAATTTTTATCATTGTCCTGGAACGTGGCACCATGACCGGCACCTCTTGAAAAACCTCCGGGCTTAAAACTGAAGGGATCGCTTTGAGGAAATATTTGATGCCCGTCAAACAATGGCGCATCACTCATCACCACGCCATCTGCATAGCCACTCATTTCTGTACCGGGTGCCCCATATTGAAAATAGTATTTGCCATTATGTTTCGTCATCCACGATCCTTCAATAAAAGGATCTAAAAAAGTATTGTCCATATTCTCACCAAAACGCTGCCAGCCATATTTCCAGTCCTGCAAAATATACATGGACGTTCTTGTGCCGATTGGTTTAAATGTTTTACGGTCCAGCTCCACTCCATATACCGGGTAATTATTGCTGCTGCCGTTGTACATATAAAGACGGCCGTCATCATCAGTGAAAAATGCAGGGTCCCATCCGCCAATTTCAAATGAATCCACAATGGGGAACCATTCATTTGCTTTGGGATTGGTACTGCCCCATAAGGTAAAGTTTCTTGTATAGGTGCTGCCAAATACGATCATGGTATCACCTACTATTCCAACTGCAGGTGCACAAAGGTCATCGTTTGTATGGTTCCAGGGGCGCAGGAAATGTTTGGAAACAAAATTCCAGTTGCTCATATCATGGCTCCACCAATAACCCCATTGGTTGGTACTGAAGAGATAAAAATCGCCTTTGTAATTCACAATCACCGGGTCGGCGGTGGCACGGTGCTTTCCCCATTCGGTAAAAGAAGGATGCGGTGTATACCCATAATCGATATTCACCGGGTTGCAATACGTTTTATTTTGTGCAGTGACAGAGGTGCACAGTACAATAAAACACAACAGCAAACAAAAGTTACGCATCATTGAATTTAGTTTTTATAATATTCCATCAATGCCAGTATATAAGCAGCAGAACCATATCCCACCATTGGAATAGCGCCTTTGTAAATACCCATATCGTTACTTACTATTTCCGGCACTAAATTATGGTTACGGCTGGCAAATAAGGTAATACGGTCCATCATTTTTTTTGCTTCGGTCATGCTGCCCAGTTTTTTTTGCGCCACAGCCACACGCAATCCTGCAAAGGGCCATTCCTGGTTTTCGTAACTGTCGCTGCTGTTAAAACGGATATAACCTCTTGCAGGGTCATTGGCTGCCCTGTTGTGTTTGTTATATTCTGCCATATGGCTTGCAAACAATTTTTTATTATTGATAAGCCCTCCGGCAAACAGTTCAAATGTGGCTGCATCGTAATAATGATGGTCTGTACTGTTCTGTTCCGTTGCATTCCCCTTAATATAACGGTTATCAATAAGGCAGTTTTTTAAAATACCATCGTACAGAACAGTGGCTGCGCTGTCAAACACATGATATTCCATTCCGTATTTTTTTTGCAGCAATGCCAGCAGTTGCAGTCCCCTTGCACAAGTGCCGCTGGTCCACATAAACTCCTTGCCGGGCAAGTGATGTTCCCATGGGCCGCTGTCACGCCTGATAATTCCTTTTTCATTAATATTATGAATGATGGCATTGCCGATGGTGCGGATGGCTGCAGAATTCTCTGCAAAAAAATGCTGGTCGCCGCTTTCATTTACATAATGATAAAACGCTGTAAGAAAAAGCCCCAGGTCATCTATCTCAATATTGGGGCCTCCGTCTGTTGTGTAATCACATTCTTCACGACCGTTGCCAAAATACCTGGTGAGTGAAATAATATAAGGAACGCCCAGCCCATAATCCTTTCCATCAGTATGCACATAATGGATATACTGGTTAGTGGGGCTTGCATGCAGCATAAAGGAAAGTGCTTTTTTTGCTTCATCATACATGCCGAGTTTGCTCATGGCTTCAATGGCAAAAGCACCATCCCTTACCCAACAAATGGCCCATACCCCCGGCCGTAGTGAAGCCACCACCTGCCCTTTTGCAAGCGGCAGCTCTTCATCTTCACCCACCTGGCTCATTTTTAAAACAGCGGTTCCCTGCTCCATCGCATTGCGTTCTGCCACTGAAATATTTTTTGGATACCTGCATTTTTTAAATACCTGCTGCATATAAAGTATCTCATCTTCCGGAGACGGCAAATGCTGCAATGCATTTTCCACATCCGGCAGCATATTCAGTGTATCGGCAAATGCAAAAAGGAAATATTTATCTGTAAACCCTGCATTGCTCTTTACAATAGTCTTTTCTGTAATGGTGCCTGAAACAGGGATATAAGTGAACGAGATTTCCTTCACGTCGCTTTGTTTCCCTCTTACAACTGCATATAAAATCTTATTGTGCGCTGTGAATGAAGTGTAATAAAAAACAGAAAAAGCCGGATATTTTACTTCCACGACATGTGTGTTGGCAGCATATTGGGTAAACAATGGTTTTGCTGTAATATTTGACCTGAGACTGCCAAGCACAGGTTTTACCACGAGTCCCGAATCGTAGAAAGAAAAAATATGCGGATAAAAATTTTCTACTGTAGCTGTTTGCTCATTGTACACAGCAGCCACCAACCCGTTTGATGTAGTGTACTGGTAATAGGAATGTTTATTTTTTATTTGCGCCTGCACCTGTTTGTCGTAATCTGTTTTTGTCATCAGCATTATATTGCCGCCATAAATACCGCCATCGCCAATACCGTTGTATACCCGTATGGCAATCACATTTTCTTTTTTAACCAGTTTTTTGCTGATGTTATATTTTCTTTCGGTATCCCATGCCGACTGGTCTGCCGGTGGAAATTTGCCTGTTGCCCCAATAAGCGTTCCGTTAAAATAAGTTTCATCCGCATCATCGATGGTGCCGGCAAAAAGTACCAGATCTTTATGAAGCAGGTTATCGGGCACAGTGATGTGCAGCCGGTACCACCCCACCGTTTTTTCTTTATTGATGCCGAGTTTTGTCCAGCCTGCAGGAAGGGCCACATCCTGCCATTGTGTATCATCAAAAGAAATATTTTTAAATGCCGCATCATCTTCCAGCCTGAATTTAGCTGATGGCGGCAACGAAACCGACTGGGCATTTAACAGCCATGCAGCAAACAATCCAACAAAAAACAATACTACTTTTTTCATACCCTATTTAAAATACGGGGAACTGAACCCCAGTTTTTTCAACCCGTTTTGTATATCCGGGATATTCATAAACAGTTTCCACAGCAAACCCGTTCTGTAATTTTCTATCATGGTTACAATGGGTCCCTGGTCAATGGCCAAATGACTTTTTGCATACCAGTTGTGATGAATACTGAAACCATCCACAAAACCATATTTGCTCCACAGTTTATCGCCCAGCTGGTAATAGAAATAACGCAGCGCCGCCATGCTTTCTGCCGGTGTGTAGGGCATGGAAGATATGGCCGCTGTGGGCTGTATCACTCCGCGGTCGTTTTCCGGGCTGTGTGCCACATAACCTTTATAACTGTCGCCGGCAGTTAAGCCCCAGCATACACTGCTGTAACCTTTGTAGTGATTTGGATTTCCCATGCAATATGCACGGTTAATGAGTGTATGATTTTTCCCCTGCAGGAAATAATCATTACCCAATGAATCTTTTAAACCATTCGGATCAATTCCCTGGAATGTGTATTGCTCAAAAAACAACGGACCACCTTTGTCTTTATCATAATTACCCAACGGTAATACATAGCCATAATATTCTTTGCCGTTTTTGAATCCCGTACTTCCTGCCCATGTACCATCATACACTGCTTTTGAAATGGAATGATATTGTGATGATGCTGCCATGATATAGGTGATCAAACATTCGTTCCAGCCCCATACCGGAAAGTTCATATCAAAATCATTATTGGGGCTCCAGTGCCAGAATAATTTATTTTGATGATTGGTATGCCAGTTCCAGTTGGCTGCACCCCACATCTGGTTAATGCGCTTACGCAAATAAACTTCTCTTGGTGTTTGTTTATTGAAATATTCTCTTGCACAAAGAAATCCCATCAGCAGATAAGAAGTTTCAACAATATCCGCACCATCATCTAAACGGTCGAACTTAATTGTCTTACCTGTTCTTCCGTTCATGAAATGCGGATAAATGCCATGATAGCAATCTGCATTAATTAAAAAATCTGCGATCTTAATCAAACGACGCACAGCAGTATCTCTTCCTATCCATCCCCGTTCCACTGCAACAATGGTGCTCATAATACCAAACCCTGTTCCGCCAATGGCACCTGCATCCTTACCAAATTCTGTATGACTAAAGTTGGGCTCATCCCATGCTTCATTAATATAATCCCAGTAATGTTCTGCAAGTACGGTATTACTTCTTTCCAGTGCCAGTCCGCTTACAGGGTGTGCCCCATGCCAGAAAAAACGAAAGGTTTGTTTTTGTACAGTTTCAAGCAGCTGTTCATCTGTAAGGTCTTTAATGATACCAACCGGCGCAATACTGTCTGGCCCATCACTATAACGGCCTTTTTTATTTTGCGCAAAAACATTTGGCAATGCACATGCGGCAATAATAAAAAGAAAATATTTTTTTATACCGGTCATTTTAATGCAGGGCTTTCAAAATTTAATTTTTGCAGGCCTGACTTTACTTCAGGGCAACTCATAAATAATTTCCACAGTAATCCGCTGCGATAGTTTTCCATCATTACAACAGCAGGACCCTGGTCAATGGCAAGATACCATGGCTTATACCAGTTTGCTGTTTCACTGAATGCATCATAAAAACCATAAGGGCCAAATATCTTATCCTTCATATCATAATACCAGTGTTTCATAGCAGCCATGGATTGTTCCGGAGTATAGGGAAATGCAGATAATGCAGCCGTGGGTGATATTACACCCAGATCATTTTCTTCTGATGGTGCATGCGCTGCATAAAACCCAACAGAATAACTGGCAGTAAGACCCCAGTTATTGGAACCATAACCTTTAAAATGTTTTGGATTGTCAACACACCATTGATAGTTGATCAGTGACAATGTTTGATTTTCTTTCCAGTAATCTGCATATTTATCTTTTAGCCCCCGTGGGTCAAGACCCAAATATGAATAATGCGACCAGAACAATGGTCCACCATGCGGCGGATTGCCCTGGTAATGCAACTGCAATTTATAGTTCTTGTAAGACGGTGGATTTTGGGTGATGGCACCATTCTCTGCCCAGCCATTATGGTACACTTCTGCGGGCACACCATGTGTTGGCGAAGATGCAGCCAGTACATACATGATCAAACATTCATTGTAACCATGCACGGCAAAATTCATTTTCCATGCGTAATCAGGACTCCAGTGCCAGTATAACACATCCTGGCCATTGCGGTACCAGTCAAACTCCACTTCTTTCCATAATTTATCAATACGTGCAGCCAGTTGTTTTTCTGTGTCATTACCATTTTGAAAATACTGGCGCACACAAAGTAATCCCTGTAATAAAAAAGAAGTTTCAACAAGGTCTCCTCCATTATCGTATTTTCCAAATGGTTTTACCTTACCCGTTTCGC
The DNA here is from genome assembly GCA_044225995.1 of Ferruginibacter sp. Taxonomy (GTDB): domain Bacteria; phylum Bacteroidota; class Bacteroidia; order Chitinophagales; family Chitinophagaceae; genus Ferruginibacter. The sequence continues at coordinate 27,604 of JBGAHV010000006.1, forward strand.
CGTTCCACCAATGCGGCCATGCGCCATGAAAACGGTCCGCTGTTTCCAGGAAATGTGTGATCTTTTCAAGTCTTGCCCTCCCTTCATCTCTTGTTACAAATCCTCTTTCAATACCAACAAGTATTGCCATAATACCAAAGCCAGAACCGCCACTGGTTACAACCATTTTATCATTATCAGGATAATTATTGTCTGCATGAAAACGCTCCCTGCCCATACCGCTGGTTGGTTCAGCACCATCCCAGAAATATTGAAATGTTTTTTCCTGCACAGTTCTGAATAAAACCGAATCGGGCAGTTGTGCAGCAGTGCCGGCCTGTTTGGCATCACTTGTTTTTGAATTGCTGAAGCAGGATAGCAGCAGCACCGGCAGCAACAGCAGGTAACTAATCTTTGTATACATAGTTTATAAATAAGGTGCTGAAAAGCCCAGCACGTTTTTCATTCCGTTTTTTATTTCGGGGCAGCTGGTTAGTAAACTCCACACCAATCCGCTCCGGTAATTTTCTATCATTACAATTATTGGCCCCTGGTCAATGGCAAGATATGAGTTTGCATACCAAAGATCTTTTAATGAGAATGCGTCAACAAAACCATATTGACCCCATATTTTATCCCCCAGTTTATAATAGAAAAATTTCAGTGCATTCATGCTTTCTGTTGGTGTGTAAGGCATTGAAGAAAGTGCTGCTGTTGGTGAGATTACTCCAATATCATTATCAGGCTGATTGGCATTGTAACCATTAGGTACATCACTTGCAGTTAACCCCCAGCAGAAATTACTGTAGCCAAAAAAGTTTTTAGGATTGGCAATGCAGTAGGAGTAATTTATTTTAGTATGATTGGTTACCTGGGTTTGATAATTAGCGTAAGCATCAGTAAGGCCATTAGGGTTAATTCCTAAAAAAGAATAATGCGCAAAAAACAAAGGCCCGCCATTTGACCCGCCAAGCGGCAATGGATAACCATAATAACTGGTACCGTTTTGCATGGCACCGTTTCTTGCAAAGCCATCTGTGTACACCACTTTTGGTATACCATAAGTTGTGGATGAGGCGGCAAGCAGGTAAGTTACCAGGCATTCATTCCAGCCTTCTATTTTTTGATTCATCTGCCACCCGTAATTAGGGCTCCAGTGCCAGTACAAAACATTTTGTGTTCCCTGCCGGAACCAGTTCCATTCAACAGCATTCCACAACGTATTAATATCACTTCGCAGCGTTGTTTCTGCAGCATCGGTTCCATTGAAATATTGTCTTGCAGTAAGCAAGCCTGCCACCAGGTAAGAGGTTTCCACCAAATCTGCACCATCATCTTTTGCGCTAAAGGGAATAACTGCGCCAGTTGTACCATTAAGCCAATGTGGAAATGCACCGTGAAATTTTTGCGCTGTGTTTTTTAGAAATGCAACTATGGTTTGCATTCGGGCCAGCCCTTGCGCCCTTGTAATAAAATTGCGGCTGATGGCAACCGGTATACTCATAATGCCAAAACCAGAGCCGCCTGTTGTGACCGTTTCCGGAGTAGCATTGCTCCGTTCTCTTGCCAGGCCACTTGCAGGATGGCCATAGTCCCAAAAGTATTTAAAGGTTTGCTGCTGCACTAAATCGAGCAGTGCGTTATCACTAATAACAGTGAATTTATTGGCAGAGTCAATTTGTGAAATAAAATTTACAATCACATCCGCCGTCATTGCGCCACCCTTTACAGATTTTAAAGCGGTGCTGGCAGTGAGTGTATAACGGGCAAGGCCTGTAAGTTGTGCCGGCACAAGCACTACTGTACTGTCACTGTTTTCATAAAGCACACTTGTTGTAACCACTGCACTGTTGTTATCCGTTAATTTAATGCCGCCTGATACGGTGCTTTTATCTACAGCATTGTTAAAGCTGAGTTTTATAACAGGCAAAAGTTTTACATTATAATTTACAATGCCAGCGGATGCAGTAATGTTATCAAATTTTACCGTACTAACCCCAATGGGCAAAACGGGTGCCGGCGAAGGACCGGGACTGCTGCCGCCCTTACTGCATGCAATAAATACAATAATTGGCAATAAGAATATAATTATGATTCTTTTCCGCATGCGTAACGTTTACCGATTTAAAATATCAATGTAGAAATTGAATGGGGCAGTGCATTCAATTTAGCAGCTTTCCCTTTTATCCAAAGAAAATAAGGCGTTCCATTACTGCTTTGGTTCATTACTATCACCACCACTTTACCATCGGGGTTTAAAAATGCGGTAGTAAGTAACTGGCTCCGGCTGGCACTGCTTACAATTCGCTTAGCACCCGGTTGAATAAATTTTGAAAAATGCCCGATGTACCAATATTCATTTGTATAAATCAGCTCACCGGTTTTTGTATTTCCATGAATGGGTGCAAAACAAAAATTTCCAACATGGTTGGGGCCGCCCGTTTCATCCAGCAGAATATTCCAGTCAGTAAAGCCCACCATGCCATTATTAAAATCGTTGATCATATTGGCGCCGTATTTTTCACCTAACTGCCAGTTACCGGTTTTATCCAGTGAAAAAGCCTCTTTACAGCCTTCCGTAAAAAATAAATTCGTATTAGGGTAAGACTGGTTAACCAATTTCACATTATCATACATGGGTTCGCCTCCACTCCATGGTTCGTACCAGTGAAAGCCGATGCCCCACAAATATTTTGCAGCATCGGGGTCATCCAGCAAAGTGCTGGCACGCTGAAACAATAAATCCCTGTTATGGTCCCATCCAATAATTTTCTTTTCTTTCAATCCTTCCTTTTCCATTACAGGACCCAGGTATTTTTTTAAAAAGTCACGCTCCTCTTCACCAGTGTAAATACAACTCTCCCATTTTTGTGTGGCCATCGGTTCATTTTGAATAGTAATTCCCCATACAGGCACACCTTCTTTTTCGTAGGCCTTAATAAATTTTGTATAATACAAAGCCCATGCATCATAATATGCTGCTTTTAATTTACCGCCATGCAGCATATCGCTGTTGGTTTTCATAAATGCTGGCGGGCTCCACGGGCTGGCAAATAAATTAAGTTTACCTCCTGCAGCATTCATTGCTTCTTTTATCAGTGGCAGTTTAAATTTCCTGTCATGTTCAATGTTGAATGATTTAAGCTCTTTATCGGTACTGTCAGTTACATAGGTGTAATTATCACTGCTGAAATCGCAGCTGTTGATATTGGTACGGGCAACTGTGTAACCTATACCATCCTTTTTATCAAAATAAGCTTTTACAATTTCCTGCTGCTTCTCTTTTGGCAATTTGTAAAATGTTTCTGCAGCAGCATCTGTAATAGCACCGCCTATACCAAAATAGGTTTGAAATGTTTTTGTGGGATCGGCAAACACTATCACCTCATTCTCGAATGGCTGTGGCTTATCTTCAAATACAGCAGTGTCATTATTGGAGATACGGAGGTTAGTACTGTCTGCAGTTGTATAAGCTGTTACCTGCCTGCCTCCTAAAGAAAATGTTGCTGTTGCACTATTTGCTTTTTGGTTCACATTGTCTGTACAGGAAAAAAAAGCAACCGTGCAGAACAGAATACATATTTTTTTCATAAAATGATTTTATAAATTACCAAACATAAGTACCAACACCACCTGAATTAAGTGATGCTGTTACCCATTTACCTTTAAATTTTATATTAAACCCAACGGCGTTAGCTGCATTGTTATTTACAGCAATTAATACTTTTTTCCCTGCAGGGGTTAAAAAAGCCACTGTGGAAATATCTGCTGTTTCAGAACTGGCAATTCTTACTGAGCCCTGCGGCACAAACTTAGATGCGTGGGCAATTATATAATAACTTACGTTTCTTGTATAATTGGAGCCACTTATTGTATAGGCGCCTTTGCATTCAGTACATCCACCGGGGGTGTGTGGATTATATGAAGGGTCATTTGCAAGATTCCATTCCAATGCATTACGGCTCCAGTTACGCATAGTGCCAATAATAACATTTTTTACATGCCATTTTAAGTCTCCGTCAAAAGTTCCGCTGGCACCTGTCCATTGTTCTGTAAAATAAAGCGCCCTGTCGGGGTGTGCGTTGTGCACAGTTGACAATGCACTTACATCTCCGGCATACAGGTGAAATGCAGAACCATTTACAAACACTTTAGCTGCTGCATCATTTAAAATGGTAATTGGATAATTGGCATTATCGCAATTATGATCCCACACAATTATTTTAGTGGTGATACCTGCCGCCTGGAATGCAGGCCCCAAATTATTTTTTACAAAATCTGCCTCCTGTGTTGCAGACAACACCATACTTGGATTATTACCGCCGTGCTGTGGTTCGTTTTGCACAGTAACAGCGTCAATTGTAATGCCCTTTGCTTTCATTTGCTGTATGTATTTTACAAAATACTGGGCATAAGCGCTGTAGTACTGCGGCAGTAAAGTGCCACCAATGCTATTCCCGTTATCTTTCATCCAAACCGGCGGGCTCCATGGCGAGCCTAATATTTTTACATTGGGATTAATGGCAAGAATCTGCTTTAATACAGGTATTAAATACTGATCATCTTTTGATAAACTAAAGTTGGCAAGTGTGGGGTCGGTTTGCCCTGCGGGCATATCATCGTAACTAAATACAGTTGCATCCAAATCAGATGCCCCGATACTAATACGCAGGTAACTCACATTGTTTGTGCCAAATGTTTCATTAAGCAGTGCCGCAGACTGCGGGGCATTCATATTGCTGATTAAGTAAGCGCTGCCTCCAGTAAGTGTGTAACCAAAGCCATCAATTCCCTGGTAGGTTTGTGTGGAGTCAACATCAATATTATTGTAAATGGTTGCAGCAGTTCCAAAACTCAGCACTTCTGTTTTTTTCTGCAGCAATTGCGACTGGTCTCCATAAGTAACCCACTGGTCAACTTCATTCACAGCATTTACCACGGGCGGCTGTGTATTTCCGCCTTCAGATTTTTTATTACAAACACAGCAAAAACATGAAGTGCTTACCAGTAAAAATAATTGTATCGTTTTCATTTGAGTCAGTTTTTTCATTTTGTTTGTTTTAAGAAAAACAATGGTGCATTATTCTTTGCTCCTGCTAAAACAGGCTTTTTCCCGTTAAGGTTTATCCATTTAAAGTCTCTTATCTCTCCCGGGATATCATTCAAAATACCGGCTGTTTTAAAACCGTTATTATTTTTATCGTAGTTAAATATTGCGGGCATTTGTGCATCATATCTTCCTTCGTAGGGTATGGTGCCAAAAAAATTACCTCCTGCTATATAACTTCCTTTTCCTGTTTCTGCAAAAGAGAACAAAGGAGCCAGCTGCAGTTCATCAGGCAATGGCACCTGTTTAAAGTTGCCTTTGCCATCATTAATAAAACAACTGGATGTTAATGTTTCTGCTTTCAGTTCTGTATAACCGGTAAACAAATCGTAAAAGATATAATCTACAGTTTTCCCCGCCACTTCGCTATACTGCAGGTATGCTTTTTTTAAAACCGGTAATGACCGTTCCAGTTCATCCTTTGCCAAAAATGGATATTCCTTGCCATCAATAGTGTAACACATTATCTGCTCTATGCTGCCATTATTATCAAAATCTTTTACATAGAGTTTTACCGGGCCATTTTTACCTGCCCACAACTTGGTGTTATGGCCCCAGTTACCTGCCAGTATATCCATATAACCATCTCCATTCACATCCGTTGCAAAAACACTTTGCCATAAACCGGCAGAGGCTGTAAGCGCCGTTGTTGTGAAAGTGCCTTTATTATTCATAAAAATTTTTACGGGCATCCACTCTCCCGCCACTACAAGATCAGGCCACCCATCATTATTAAGATCTGTAAATTGTGCTGAGGTAACGAGCCCTAATTCAAGAAGATTCATTGTTTTTGTTGGCGCAATTGTAAACTTCCCTTTTCCATCATTCAGGTACAGGTAAGAACTTTGAGGAATGCCATATTTCATAGGATCGCACAAAAAACCAATAAACACATCCGTGTCACCATCCTTGTCAATATCTGCTACAGTAATACAGGATTTATTTTCATAAATATGAGGGATGTTTGCAAGCGCCGGAGTAAAATTTCCTTTACCATCATTAAAAAATAACCTGTCTGCTGAAGCAATTGGGCTGGCAGGCATTTCATTGCCGCCGCTTACAACCCAAAGATCTTTTTTGCCATCGCCATTAGCGTCAAAAAAAACGGCATCCACATCCTCACAAATGGCATACTGGTTAAACAGGCCGGTATCTTTTGAAATGAATTTTCCATTTGCCTGCTGTATCATTAATGCACCGGGCTGCCCTTTTGCTCCGCATACATAAAAATCTTCCAGCCCGTCTCCATTTACATCTGCAATTGCCATCTTTGGCCCTCTTGCACTTTCCTTATGAGGTATGAGGTATTGCGAATTAAAATCAATGAAGCCATTTTCACTATGCGTCCAGTTAAGACCCATGCTGTCAGTAATATTTTCTAATAATGGTTTAACAGGAGGGAAAAACAAGCCTGCATCATAAATTTCTGCTGCAGCTTTTTTTGTTATAGTGATTATCTTATTTGCTGCAACATTTCTCAGCAACTGGCAATGCTGATCGGGCCAAACAATCAATATACTGTCAGCATGGCCTAAGGTGTCAAGGCCAAAATGCAGCCTTGGCTCACTGGATGATTGAAAGCCCCGGCTAAGCATTAGTTGCTGGTATTGCATTTGTCCATTTGCATACACATAGGCTTTAACACCTAAACCAAAAGTGTTCATACTGTCGCCTTTAAAAGACAGTGTTAAATAATTTTTCTTTTCCTCAAAATTATTTTTAAAAAAAACAGCAGTGGTGTCAAGGCAATTAACCACCACATCCATTTTACCATCGTTATCAAAATCAGCATAGGCGGCACCATTAAAATAGCCTTTCATTTTTGCTGTGCCCCAATTTTCACTCATGTCTTTAAAAGAATAGTTACCATCTCCTTTATAAAAGAACGGATGGGATGCGCCATCAGGCATTTTGCTTATTACTTCTTTATCGTGTGCATCCGTGGCATCCATACCATGATTTTTGAGATCGGATGAAAAGCGGATAAAATCAAGATCCACGGGGCGCTTTACAATGCCACTTGTAATGAAAAGATCCTTCTTACCATCGTTATCAAAATCTGTAAACAGCGGGCACCAGCTCCAGTCGGTTGCAGAAACACCCGCCATTAAACCAATATCGCTGTAAGAAGAACCGTTGCCATTATTTCGTTGCAGGCAGTTTCGGGATGATTGGTTTTGGTATCCGTTAAAAATCAGTTTAAGGTTATAAATTTCCGGGTTCTCATCGCTGCCATAGGTCTTTAATGTTTTTTCATCGGGAGGCAACATGTCAACTGTAAGTATATCCATCTGCCCGTCGTTATTATAATCTGCAGCATCATTACCCATACTAAAGCGGCTGTAATGTCCAAAATGACTGGCGCCATCTTCTTTAAAACTGCCGTTCTTCTGGTTAATGTAATAGTAATCGTTTTCATGAAAGTCATTGCCTACGTAAATATCTTCCCAGCCATCGTTATTAAAATCGGCCACGGCCACACCAAGCCCATAGCCTAAATTGCTTTGATAGAGGCCTGCCTCCTTTGAAACATCTGTAAACCTTCCTGCAGTTTTAATATCATTCCTGTATAACCTGTCGCCAGATAAAGAATCGTAAACAAGACGATGAGAAATTTCAACAATATTATCCAGCGGATGATGTGACTGGTTAAGAATAAAACAATCCAGGTCACCGTCATGATCATAATCAAAAAATACAGATTGTGTGGTAAGACACTTTACATCCAATCCATATTCAGCCGATCTTTCAGTGAATGTAAGATTACCATTATTGATAAAAAGTTCATTATGGCCCTTTAAACCCAACTGGCCGTTTACAGATGACACATAAATATCCAGCAACCCATCTCCATTAACATCTGCCATTGTTGTGCCCGTACACCAGTCAGACGTACCCTGCACTCCTGCCTTTTCTGTAATATCTTCAAATTTAAAATTGCCTTTATTAATATAAAGTTTGTTTCCCCCCTTACTGTTTGCTGTAAAATAAATATCAGGCAACCCATCATTATTAATATCTCCGGCAGACACACCGCCACCATTGTAATAATACAGGTAATAAAGAATATTGAAATACTGTTTCTGCGGTAATTTATTTTTAAAGTTTATACCGGTTTCTCCGGCACCCAGCATGGTAAAAGAAGTTTTTTTTACCTGGCACGAAACCAAAAACATCACGCCAATAAATAATACCTGAAAAAAAATAGTTTTTTTCATGACTGCTGTTTAAAATTATTTGCCAGAACCTTTCTGAACTGTTTTATTAGTGCCGGCATATATTGAAATAAAATGTGACCGCATTGTTGCAGAAGTGGGAATGCTTTCCCCCTGCCGCAAAACCATAATTGCCTTGGAGGGTTGCTCCGGCATATGACAATCAATGCAGTTTTTTTTAAGTGAATCAGTAAAACTTACAACTTTCAATGAACAGAAATTGGTGCTTTCCGGCTGATGGCACGCCTGGCACTTTAATGAGAAATAAGCTTTGTCACCAGTTTCATTTTTGTGTGAGTTATGACAGCTGCTGCATGTCATCTCACTTTTTCTGAAACATTTGCTTGCACTGAGCATGCCATATTGGTTGCCATGCACATCTGTTGAATTCATATCAGGCACAGAATCATTGAAAGAAAAATATTCATTCAACGGTTTCCCAACTGTATAGCTAAACGAAGGAGTGGTTTTATTTAACTTGCCTCCGTGGCAAAACCTGCATAACTCCAGGCTTTGCTGCCTGCTGAGGGTTGATGTGAGTGCAATAAACTTAGCCTGCTTTTCATTGGGATTTTTTAAATGATAATCCACATGTTCTTTTGCGGGGCCATGACAGCGTTCGCAATCCACACCTAATATGATATTTGTTTTTGAAAACTCTTCCGGGTAAACGGCGGTATCCGATGTTTTTTCAAAAAAAGTACTATGGCATTCAAGGCAACGGGATGTTGCCGGCCTGTTAAACACAACTGTGTTGGAATAACCGGGGCTGTTTACCCACTCGTTTGTTGCAGTAAAATAAGATACGGGCAATTGTATTAGCCTGTTCTTATTCCAGAATAAAAAAGTTTGTCCTCTTTTGCCTGAACCAATAACCATATTGAAAGGTGCTGTAAGGTATCTGTGCGCTTCCCTGTACGCTGTTTGGAAAATGCTGTCACCTTTTTTTTCCATGGCCACATATAGAGCAGGGTTAAAGTAAAACCTGTTATGAAGAGAATCAAAACTTCCTTTTACAGTTTGAGGAGATGCGTACTGAGAGGTTAGAAAATGATTGGTATGGGTAAATGAAGTATAAATATCCTTATGACACTGTATACAGGTTTTTGAGCCCGCAAATTTTTCGTAACCAACTGTGTTTTTTTTGCTTTCATTGTCAATGCACCGTACAAAAAAAATAACAGACCCCAGCACTATTAAAACAATCAACATCAATTTATTTCCCCCGATACCCATGATATTGCTTAAAATTTCCTTTCAAAAAAAAACAGTTTAAAGAAATTATGCAGCAAAAGCAAAAATAGTTTTGCGGCCTGTAAAGCAGGTTTTAGTTTCACTGCCTGAGAATAAAAGAGGCTATCTCATATATATTTTTTGAGACAGCCTCTTTTAGAAAGATCAAAAATGGTTATTGCTTGCCATTATACAAAGCAGCAACTTCTGCTGCTGTTAAAGCTTTGTTGTACATACGGAACTGATCCAAACCGCCATCCCAGTTTTGTCCCCAGCCCATGTCTTTAATGTTGGTATTACCACCAATGTTCAGGCCTGTTGCTTTGGTGCCATCCATTTTCATATCACCATGCGAACCCCATTGTGGTACGTTCGGATTGGCCACACCGTCTACATACAACGTAAGTTTGGATGTGGTGGCATCATATACAAATGCCATATGGTGCCAGTTATTGTCCTGAACTCCTGGTACTTTATTACCTCCTTCCCAAGTGAGCCAGGTATCGCATTTACAATTATCATCCACCATGTAAAATTTTACAATAGCATCGCTCGTTGGAGTCCATGTTCCCCAATCAAACAACAGGAACATAGAAAAGCCATAGCTGCCCCACTGGCCGTTTGATGATGGGATGGTAAACACGAAGGAAGCATTTCCGCTTGGGATACCGTTCCTTTTTTCCCAGAAAGCAACAGTAAAGCTTTTGCTTGATTGAACAAAATCGTTGCTGTTGTAATAATTCAGGAAAGTGCTGTTTGTTCCAGAATAAGCCGTACCGTGTATACCCGGAATTGCTTTGATACCGCTTGCAGGAAAGAAACAGGGATATCCTGAAATGCTATCCATAAAGCGAATGTTGAGCTGTGAAGAGGCTGCCGAAACAGAATCAAAAGGAACATAAAACCGCAACGCGGTGGCCGGTGTAACATTCTTATCCGCCGGATAATTCCCTAAAGCTGGCTTTGTCATTTTCTGACAACCTGTAACAGCCACCAGTAATGCTGCAGGAATAAACAGTTTCAAAAATAATTTCTTCATAAAAGTTTTTTAAGTGTTATTAATGAATTACCATTTAGGGTTCTGTATCAATTTACCACCAGACAGGTCAATGGCCTTTTGCGGAATTGGATAATAATTACAACGGTCTGTATATCCCAAAGAACCTAAAACAGATAAGGCATCGCCCCACCTTACAAGGTCATCAAACCTGTAACCTTCCATGGCAAATTCCCATCTTCTTTCGTCTTTAATAGCTTGCCTCATTTGTGCCTGGCTTGTAAATGGTATCGCTGGCAGCACACCACTTGCACCGGCTCTTGCTCTTGCCCTGATGAGTTCAAGATTAGCAGCAGCGGCAGCGCCGTTGCCTAATTCATTGGAAGCTTCTGCTTTCATTAATATCACATCAGCATAACGAAGCCTTCTGTGATTTATCCAGCTGGCATTTCCAGAACCGCCCACGCTGGCACGCATTCCGGGATCTGAATAAACTTTTTTGTTCCAGTATTTCTGATCTAAACCCGGACCGGGGTTATAGGCTGGTAATGTTGCACCATATCCTCCAACAGCTGCGCCGCCATCATACTGGCCAGAGTATAAAATAGTCATTGCTTTCCTTGGGTCAGTGTTTGACCAATCTGCTACCAGTTTATCTGTAGGTGTATTCCATCCCCATCCTAAATTCCATGTATTTGAGGCTCCTCCCTGGCGTACATTCTGTGAAGTACCGAAGTTGCATCCATAGTCTGGTTTACCACCTGGTCCTATATATGCCTGCATTTCTAAAATAGATTCCACGCCGTTTTTACCTACGCCTCCAACACCATCCTGCCAGATATTTACAAATGAAGGATTGAGCGAATACTGTCCTGATCCAATCACCTGGTCGCATAAAGCAAGTGCTTTTGCCCAGTTGGAGCGGCTCATATAAGCCTGTGCCCATAGTGTTTGTGCAGCGCCTTTTGTTAATCGGCCAGGAAATACGTTTGTATTATTAGGCCCGCTGCCATCCCAGTTTAAAGGAAGAAGAGATGAAGCTGTATCAAGGTCAGCATCTATTAGTGCATAAATTTCTGCCACCGTAGATTTAGGCTTGATACCATCAATTGCTTTTTCATAATAATAATCAATCTTGGGAATTTCTCCATAAGCTTTTACCAGTTCGTAATATGAATATGCACGGAAGAAATGAGCTTCACCAATATTACGCATACTGCCAGCATCTGCAAGCCCCAGTGTTTTTGCATCATATAAAAGTTTGTTGCATTTATTGATCATGTAATAGTGATCGTTCCAGTAGGTGTTGGTTGCCCAGTCGTCTTTGGTGTACTGGAAAGTTTCAAATTCTGCATTGATCTCTGCACCATCAGTAGTACTGCTGCCTTTTTGTGCATCATCATCCCTTATGCTGTTAAAGTCGAGCCATGGTAGTGTATTGAAACCTGCCCATGTATTGAAGATGCTGTACAGCCCCATAGCTTCACCCTCCACACCTGCAAGGTCAGTACTGGTGGCAGAAAGCGGCTTCCTGTCAAGAAATTTTTTACAACCTGTAATAGGTATGTAAAAAACTGCGGTAAGTAAAGCAGCCCCTATTAAAATTTTATTCTTTTTCATATAAAGTATTTAATTGTAGTAACGGTTTAAAAAGTAACATTAAGACCAAAAGTGGTTACCCTTGGTAAAGCTCCACCGGCGTAGTCAAAACCAAATTGTGTTGCACTACCTCCAAATTCAGGGCTGTAACCATTATTATGTTTCCATGTTTTTAAGTTCTGTACATTGGCAAACAATCTTAATGACCTGATTTTAGCCCTGGTTAAAATTTGTGGTGCAAAATCATAACCCAACAACAGGTTCCTGATACGGAAATAACTGCCATCCTCGATGTTATATGTAGAACCATTGTAGTTAAACCTGTCATTCTGGCTAATGATAGGCTCCCAGTTAGAAGTTCCTTCACCATGCCACCTGTCCATTTTCAATGCTGCATAGTTCACACGCTGGAAGGGAGATTCCAGTGAACCCCATGTTCTGAAAATTTCATTGCCATATACACCGCCAAAATCAATACCAAGGTTAAGACGTTTATATTTAAGGTTTACACTGCCACCATACATAAAGTCGGGAGAAGGGTTACCAATAACGGTTCTGTCGTTGGCATCTATTACACCGTCACCGTTTACATCTTTAAATTTGAAATCACCAGGCCTGTAAGAACCAAGCGAACCTGCATAAGGAGAGCTCAGCACATCCAGTTTACTTTGATAAATACCTTCCACTACATACCCGTAGAATGAACCAATGGGGTAACCGGGCAATGTCCTTGCTTCGGCGCTTCCATTATTCATAGAGCCATTTATGATCACTCCACCTGGCAAATCAGGGGCAACACTCACCACTTTATTCTTCATGAAAGTAATATTGCCACTTACATCCAGTGTAAGATCGTTGGTAATTTTTTGAGACCATGTGGCAGAAAATTCTTCACCCCAGTTTTTTACTTCACCACCGTTCTGAAGAAGTGGGTCAAGACCTAATGAAGACCTGTCGGCATAAGTCATCATATTTTTAGTAACCTTATTAAAATAATTTGCTTCAAAATGCAGCCGGTTGTCCAATGCAGTAAGTTCAACACCAGCTTCTGATGCATTTACAGTTTCCCATTTCAAATCGGGGTTGGGCTGATATTTGGGTAAAGCACCATTTACAATATAAGTTCCAAATGGAACGTATGTTCCGGATGTTAAACCTGGATAAGCAGGGTAATTTGTTGCAAGCCCATAAGTACTTTGGTTACCCAATACACCTACTGACGCTTTTAATTTAAGGAAGTTGATCTGCTTAATGTTTTCCATAAATGCTTCCTTAGTTAATTCCCAACCAGCACCTACAGACCAGAAATTCTGATGCCTGTTTGCTTCTGGAATTTGTGAAGAAGCATCATCCCTGAATGTACCATTCAGGTAATATTTGTTCTTATAGTTGTACAATGCCCTTACAAAACCAGATACTGTTGAGTATTCTCCCTGGTTAGAAGTGGCACCATCCTGGAGCACATAACCAAAGTTGTTCGACACATACCAGAATCTTTTATCATTTGGAATCGGCTTATCAGTTGGGCCCGTTCCCTGTGAGGATACAGCATAGCGGCCAAACACACCAGAATAATAAGTAGTAAAACCGGCAAGTGCTGTTAGGTTATGCCCGCTGAAGGATCTCTTATACGTCAGCAAATAATCCTGCTGGTACTTTTTATAGTCAGTGTTTGTTTGAGAAACACTTGTTTTCTGATTGTACAGGTAAGAGGTGTTCGACATAGGATCATAGGCCTGGTAAAGCGGGCTGTATACCCTGGTATCCACATTGCTTACATCTGCATACCAGGTAGAGCGGAAAGTAAGATTTCTCATCAGGTTAATTTCAGCATAAATACTTCCTACATACCTGTTTTCGTAGCTGATCGTTTTGTCCCATGTATTTTCCACTTCCAGTATTGGGTTTACCACACCGGAGTTTTGAAAAGCAGTAGCTAATCCTGAATAAAGGTCAGTTGTAATGGTATCAACACCGTAAGGGTTTTTATACCTGAACTGTTTTGTGCCAGAAGAAATCTGCGGCATTACTTTTTGTGCATCGTTTAATACCCATGTTGCATCATAAGGATTATGCTGACGGGAATAATTAAAGTTCACACCGAGTTTAATATTCTTGTTTACTTTGAATTCGTCATTAAAGGACAACAACATTTTTTGAAGCCTCTCCCTAATGATAATGCCTTCGTCAGAAATAAAACCAGCACCCAGATTGAATTTATTATTTTCACTGCTTCCGGAAATGCTGAGGTTGTCGTTGGTAAATTTACCCACCCTTGTCACTTCTTTAATCCAGTCAGTATTTGCAGTTAATGCAGAATAATCAGGAGTGGCAACACCGTTGTTGGCATTTTCTTCTTTAAATAAAGTGGTAAACTGGTCTGCATTAGCCATTTTAATTTTATCAACCAGGCTTTTAAAACCAATACTGCTGTTAAAACTGATGATGGTTTGTCCGGCCTTTGCTTTTTTAGTGGTAATGGCGATAACACCTGTTGCACCTTTAACACCAAAAATCGCAAGTGAAGAAGGGTCTTTTAAAATTTCTATTGACTCAATATCATTTGGATTGAGGTAATCGATATTGTCATTGAAAATACCGTCAACAATATATAACGGGTGCACCTGGCCAATACTAACAGTACCACGAATACGGATATCGGGCGCCTGACCGGGAGTGCCGCTGTTTACAACATATAAACCCGGCACTTTACTTTGTAAAGAAGCAACAGGGTTTGTGTTTGGTTTATCAGCAATTTCTTTTCCGGAAATTTTCACAATAGAACCCGTAAGGTCTCTTTTGCTTGCCTGGCCATAGCCAATAACAACCACCTCATCAATTTTCTTTGTAGAAAGCTGGAGTGTGACATTTACGGTTGTTTTTCCGGCAACCGAAACTTCA
This sequence comes from Ferruginibacter sp., assembly GCA_044225995.1. Classification (GTDB taxonomy): domain Bacteria; phylum Bacteroidota; class Bacteroidia; order Chitinophagales; family Chitinophagaceae; genus Ferruginibacter. The sequence goes on from JBGAHV010000006.1 coordinate 42,635, forward strand.
TACGCTTCATAACCCACATTAGTAAATACCAAAGTGGCATTATCTGGTACCGTTAACGAAAAATTTCCGTTAACATCTGTGGTAGTACCCGTTCTGCTTCCTTTAATGATAACAGAAACCCCCGCTAAGGGATCGCCGGAAGCAGAAGTAACCCGGCCGGTAATTTTCTGTTCCGCAGCGTTAATTTCAGAGGCGGAAACACCTTCTTTTAAAACAACCAGGTTAGTTGCCAGTACACGGTAGCTAATACCAGTATTGTTTAATAATTTGTCCAGTACTTCATTTACTGTGGCCTGTTCTACATCTATATTAACCTTAGGTTTTCCTTTCATCGCATCCTCAGTAAATAAAAAGCGGTAGTCGCTTTTTTTCTCAATAGCAAATAATACTTTTTTGATGTCAGCCTGGTTCATTTTAAGTGTGATCCTTGACTGAGACCATCCATTTGCAGAAACCTGCAAACAGGCGAATAGCAGCAATGCAGCAGTCAGTTTCATAATTTTGGTAATCTTGGTGTAAAAAAGAACTGTTGCTGAAACATTAATTGTTTCATTTCCTTTCATAGTTTATATTTGAAGGGTTAATTAATACAAGAGCTGGCGGCTATGCCGTTTTGCTCCTGGGAAATTCATGTTAACCTGGCGGAGTGTTGTTGCAGCAACAGCTCCGCTTTTCATTTTTTTAAGAAGTGTTGTGTGTGTTGGTCATATAGCATTTTTATAAGCGTTAGTGGTAATATTCAAGTCAATCGTAAATAATTATTTTATTCCCGTCTTGTTTATACTTAAAGGGAAATGAAAGTTTTAATGCATCCAATGCCTGGTTTACATTTTCGTTTTCGAAAGCACCGGTAATTCGTAAATTTTTCAACTCCTCGCCTTTTATTTCTATTTCAGTATTATACCAGCGTTCCATTTTTAAAGCTACTTCCTCAAAACTTTCATCACGGAATATTAAGCGGTTATAAACCCAACCGGTTTCTGTTATGGAATTATCAGCAGGATAGTAAACAAGCTTACTAACCGATACCTGGGGAGGTACTGTATCTGCCATATGCTCAGAGCGTCCATCCAGTGGAATGGCCTTCGTTTTTCTGCTAATAACCTCATTATTTTCCACCACCAGCTTTTCATTGGGTGAAAGAATAATTTTATCATTAGGCCTGTTGTTAATAGTAACCTCAATCCGGCCCCTGATTAAGCTGGTTTCTGTTTGCCTGTCTTCAGGATATGCTTTTACGTTAAAGGCAGTTCCCAATACTTTAATATTTATTTTGGCCGTATGAATAATAAATGGATGCAATGAACTTTTTACCACATCGAAATAAGCTTCCCCGCTAAGGGTTACTTCTCTTGCAGTCTCTCCAAAATGACTGTCATCGTATAACAATTTACTGTCACTGTTCAGCCAAACCTGGGTGCCATCTGGCAAAGTAATTTTGCTGCGGGAGCCATTTTTTGTACTTACTTCATTATCTCCTGTTTTTGCAGCAAGAGTTACAGGCTGAGTGGTTTTAGGATAGAAAAACAAAATTGCCACAATCAGTGCAGCTAACACACCTGTACTCCACATTACTGATTTGTGTTTTTTCCAAAAAAACTGCTCATCTACATTTAACAAGCCAGTGTTGGTATCATCATGGTGGTCAATCTCAACTTCATGGCCAAGCGATTGAAGGCGTTGCAGGTGCAACAAGTAAGTAGCTTCAAGAAACTCAGGATCAGCTTCGGCCGGTGTATCCCAATATTCTTCAACTAATTGAACCGGTAATTCTGTTTCAGGGTTTTGACTAAGCAAAAGAGTCAGTTCATTTAACTCTGCGCCAGTTGCTTCACCAGAAAGTTTACGTGATAGTAGTGTCCAAATTCGGTCTTTATTCATAATGGCATATAAATAGAGACCAAAAAAAGAATAATCCCCTAAACGCTGATCAAATTTATTTTGTCCTTTTTATTTTTACCGGCATTTGCAGTACAGAAGCGATTTTTTTGAGTGCAATGGACAGTTGGTTATCGATAGTTTTAACGCTTATATTAAGCATTTGAGCAATCTCTTTATACTTAAGCCTGTCTTCTTTGGCAAGTTTGTAAATAATTTTGCATTGCTGGGGTAACTGTTCAATAGCTTCGGCAATTCGGCTGGCAAGCTCCCCGGTCACCAAATTGTTTACCGCATCAGGATCGGGGCTGGCAATATCCACCTTCATATCATCCAGTGAAAGAGTAGATGTTTTTTGCTGTTGTTGCAACTTGCGTAAAGACGCATTGCGTACACTAATGTATAAATACATCCGTAAGTCTTCCACTTGTGGCAATTGTTTTCTGCGAACCCATATTTCAAGAAAGATATCCGAAACAATTTCCTCTGCCCCCTCACTTGACTTAACAATAGCCGCCGCAAACCCCTTTAATGGTAAAAAAAAATGAAAGAATAATGTTTTATATGCAATAGCATCATCAAATTCTGCAATACGTTGCTGCAGTTCGGATATAGTTTTGTTATCTGGTAATTTTTGTGAAGCCATGTGGAGTTACGCAATCGTTCCCAAAAATAGTGAGTTTTATTTTTGAAAAACAAAAAACATTGTGCACATGATAAAAATCAGTTTTTAAAATTGAAGCTAAAGACACATGACAAAAGACGGAGGGAGTCTGTCATTATTTTGTCAGACCCATTGCTGCAGCAGCTTCATGAGATATTATTTTTTTAGAAGAAAATTTATAATTTGTATATCCCATTAAATATTTTACCAGTAATTCAATGTATAAATCAGCTTTTAATATACTTCGAGCCCTAATAAAAATCATATTACAAAATGACACATAACAGCAGTATGCCGTAAAAGCGGCTTTAGCTTTGTACCGCACTTTGATAATACTATTTCTTATCCCTTAATATTTAAAGAAATGATTCAACAAACAAACACTTACATACTGGATAATATTCCGGTGAAAGATGAACTGGTAAACTGGGTAAATAAAGTGGCTGCATTATGTGAGCCAAAATCAATACACTGGGTGGATGGCTCCCAGAAGGAATACGACGGTCTTTGCCAATACCTGGTTAAGAAAGGAACATTTATAGCATTAAACCCGGAAAAGCGCCCCAATAGTTTTGCATGTTTCAGCGACCCAAGTGATGTGGCACGTGTTGAGGATAAAACTTTTATTTGCAGCCGCCGTAAAGAAGATGCCGGCCCAACCAATAACTGGATGGAACCAGAAGAAATGAAAGGCATTTTAAACAAACACCTGGAAGGAAGTATGAAAGGAAGAACCCTGTTTGTAATTCCTTTTTGCATGGGCCCTCTTGGCTCTCCTTATGCACGCTATGGTGTGCAGGTAACCGATAGTGAATACGTAGTGGTGAACATGCGCATCATGACCAGGATGGGAGAAAATGTTCTTCCCTATATTCCCAAAAAAGATTTTGTAAAATGTTTGCACAGTGTGGGCGCACCTGTTGTTCCCGGCCAGGCAGAAAGCAGCTGGCCATGCAACCCGGATGTAAAATATATTTCTCACTTCCCGGAAGAAAGATCAATTATTTCTTACGGAAGTGGTTATGGCGGTAATGCATTAATGGGCAAAAAATGTTTCGCTTTACGGATAGCATCTGTTATAGGGCGTGAGGAAGGCTGGCTGGCAGAGCACATGCTGATAATGGGTGTGGAATCTCCTGACAAAAGAAAATCCTATGTGGCGGCCGCTTTTCCAAGTGCATGTGGCAAAACCAATTTTGCCATGCTAATTCCACCAAAAGAATTTGAAGGGTGGAAAGTAACTACAGTGGGTGATGATATTGCCTGGATACACAAAGGAAGCGATGGCCATTTGTTTGCCATTAACCCCGAGGCCGGATACTTTGGTGTTGCGCCCGGCACCAACTATAAAACCAACCCCAATGCTATGGAAAGCATTAAGAGTAATACCATTTTTACCAATGTGGCCATTACTGCTGATAAAGATGTATGGTGGGAAGGTTTAACACCAGAAGCACCGGAAGGATTAACCGACTGGCATGGCCAACCCTGGGATCCTAAAAGCGGAAAGCCTGCTGCACACCCCAATTCAAGATTTACTGCACCGGCTTATCAAAATCCTGCCATCGATCCATCATGGGATGACCCTAAAGGTGTACAGGTAGATGGATTTATTTTTGGCGGACGCAGAAGCAATGGTGTTCCTTTAGTATACCAATCATTCAACTGGAACTTTGGTGTTTATTTAGCCACAACCATGGGAAGTGAAATGACTGCTGCAGCTTTTGGTGAAATTGGCAAAGTACGAAGAGACCCATTTGCCATGCTGCCATTCATGGGTTACCACATAGGTGATTATGTAAACCACTGGCTGCAGTTTGGCCGCAACCTGCCCAATGCCCCAAGAATATTTGGTGTAAACTGGTTTACCAAAGATGAAAACGGAAAATTTCTGTGGCCCGGCTTTGGCAATAACATCCGTGTTTTAATATGGATTGTAAAACGTTTAAGAGGTGAAGCTGCTTCTGTGGAAAGCCCCATTGGCTGGATGCCACGTTACGAAGACCTTGACTGGAGTGGTATGGAAGGGTTTAGCAAAGAAGATTTTGCAAAACTGATGAATGTAGAAAGAGAACCCGGCAAAAAAGAGCTCCTGTCTCACGAAGAATTATTTGAAAGGATGTATGATAAACTGCCAAAAGAATTTTTCTTTATGAGAGAACTGCTGCTTTCTTCATTGTGGCGCTCTCCTGAAAAATGGGAACTGCAGCCCGAACTGCATTAATGGTCTTTACCGGTTGCCTGCTGTTTTTTGTATATGAAATAAAACTGGTGGCAGTTTGCTGCCACCGGTTTCTTGTACAATTATTTATAATAACAAATGGCTTTATGCCGTCTGTTTAAGTATTGGTTGCAGCATAAGGCAAATGATTTTATATGAACACGCTGACATGCATATTTACTTTTCCTCTCCTTTTGCTGCACAGTACCCTGGCAATTATTTTTGAATTTAATTTCATTTTATGAACTGGTTCACCCAATTATTCACACAGGAAAGTGTTGCACAAACCGTAATTATTTACGGGCTGGTAATTGCAACCGGCACCTGGCTGGGCCGCATTAAGTTATTCGGTATTTCTCTTGGTGTAACATGGATTCTATTCATGGGCCTGCTACTGTCTTACCTTGGTATCACAATCAATAAAGAGCTGGAGCATTTTTTAAAGGAATTTGGCCTTATCCTTTTTGTTTACTGTATTGGCCTGCAGGTAGGGCCCGGCTTTTTTTCATCCTTAAAGAAAAATGCACTCGCTACTAATATTCTTGCAGCATCAGTAGTGTTATTAGGCATTGGTCTTACAGTAGGTTACCATTATCTCACTTCAACATCTGCACCTGTAATGGCCGGCATTATGAGTGGTGCTGTAACTAACACACCCGGCTTAGGTGCTGCACAAACTGCCATTACCGATATGCACCTTGCAGGAAACCAGGGTTCACTCATTACTGTTGCCTATGCCTTGCTGTATCCCTTTGGTGTCTTCGGAATTATTTTTTCCATCTTACTCCTTAAATGGATTTTCCGTGTAAACGTGGATGAAGAAATAGAGAAATTCAACAAATCAAAATTATTGAGTGAAGACAAGCCGGTATCCCTGCACCTGAAGCTGGAAAACAAACAACTGGACGGCTTCCCCATCAGGAGCATTTTTGAGCTGATAAAAGAACATTTTGTTATTTCAAGATTATTGCAAAATGGAAAAATCATTACTCCTTCTCCTGATACCATTCTTCATTTGGATGATGTGCTGCTGGTAGTGGCATCCAAACATTGCATTGACCAATTGAAAATTATTATTGGTGCTGAAACGGATGACAACCTTAAAGAAATACCCGGCAGCGAACTGGTATCCCGTATTGTGGTGGTAACAAGAAGTGAAGTAACACATAAAAGACTGGGGGATATAAAAGAGCTGCATGAACATGGGTTTACTTTAACAAGGTTGGGAAGAGCCGGTATTGAAATGGTGCCTCATGGTGACATTATACTTCAACTGGGTGATAACATTAAAGTGGTAGGCACAAAAGAAACAGTGAAAAAAGTATCTGATGCTTTGGGCAATTCATTAAAGCGGCTTGAAGTGCCTGACCTGGCTCCTATCTTTATTGGAATTGTACTTGGCGCTATTATTGGCAGTATTCCTCTTTCATTTCCCAACATGCCGGTGCCAGTAAAAATAGGATTGGCAGGCGGGCCATTAATTGTGGCGTTAATACTCAGCAAATTTGGCAACCGCCTTTACCTGAATAACTACACTACCAACAGTGCTAACCTTATGGTAAGAGAAATGGGTATAACATTGTTCCTTGCCAGCGTGGGGCTCAGCAGCGGGCACAGCCTTGGCGAAGCACTAAAAGGCGGCGATGCATGGCTGTGGGTGGCAATGGGCGTTTCCATTACTATTCTGCCATTGGTAATTATTGGCATTATTGCAAAATATGTATTTAAGAAAACCTTTTTTGAAATATGCGGTTTGCTTTCTGGCGCAAGCACCGACCCGCCGGCATTAGCATTTTCCATGCAAATGGCAAAAAGCGATATCCCATCACTTACTTATGCCACTGTTTACCCGCTAACAATGATTCTTCGTATTGTAGGCGCACAACTGTTAGTTTTATTATTGAGTTAACTTAAATTCTATGAAATATCTTATTGCATTTACTTTCACACTTCAACTATTTAGTGCAACAGCATTTTGCCAAAAAAAAATTGAGCATAATACATACACCTGGGTAAGCATAAACAGCAATTTATTTGTAAACAAACATTGGTTTATTATGGCCGATGTTCACCTGCGTGAAAATAATTTCTTTTCTTCCACCTCTTTTATTTTTGGCCGTGTTGGTTTAGGTTACCAGGTGGATAACAAACTTTCTTTTGTTGCCGGGTATGGTAACCTGCTGGCATCACCCACCACTGCCGGATGGACAACAAAGGCCGATGAAGACCGTTTGTTTGAGCAGGTAATATTTTCGTCTGAATATAAAAAGATAAAACTGCTTCAACGTATCCGTAATGAGCAACGCTGGCAGGATGTTATTGTGGAAGACAAAAAAGCCAGCAGCCGAAAATTTACTGACAGGGTACGTTATTTATTAAATGCAACCATACCCGTTTTTAAAAATAAAAAACTGCCGCAATTGGTAATTGGTGATGAACTGGCACTGAATTTTGGTAACGCTGTTATCTATAATACTTTCGACCAGAACCGCCTGTTCTTTGGCATTAAACAAAGCATTACCCCCAGCCTTGGCTTTGATGCCGGTTACATGAATATACTGCAGCAAAAAAGCACCGGCAACAGTTATATTAATGGAGATGTGATGCGGCTGTTCTTTTATTACACACTGCGTCCCAAAAAAATAAAATCGGGAGTATAAAGTGCCAGGCAACAATAACCTCTTCATTCACCAGGCTGAGCCAGCCAGAGATAGTTCTTTTATTCACATTTGAGGTGTCATTTTTTGAAATTTTGAATGTAGTATTTGAACATGAAGAATAAATTATTTTAAAATTGCTTTAAGAACACCTGTTTATTGTTTTATTTGTCTCTTTGTTTCTCAGCGCTTTTGTTTAGTAAGAGTATGGTAAATAAAGCAACAATTAAAATGAAGCTGAATTCCATGCCATTCCTCCCTGCTCCCACAACAAACCACCCCTCTGCATAATGCACGGTTATTATACCCGCAATAAGAATGAGTATGTTTATAATACAGGAAACATTCACAACTTTATTTGCAATCAATAATAGCGAAGTAATTATTTGGCTAACCACAACGCCCCAGGCAAAGAAAACCCCCAATGGAGCAAACCCAATTTTATTTAAAAATAAATTACCAAAATCATTTACATCGTTGCCCGTAAAAATGCCGTGAAGACTATGGGAAAGAAAAATTATCGCCACTCCAAATCTCAGGAGAAACGTATTTGTAAATATTGATTTTGTATTAATCATTAAAGTGTTTTCTTAAGTTTTACTTTTATTTTTTCTCCTTCCCTGTTAATGGTTACTATTTTTTTTAAAGCAGCATTAACATTTGTTTTGTACCTGTTTACTTCGGTATTAGCAGTAGTCCCCTGAAACAAACCATTAATGTAAGTGTCCGTATATCCTACTACCTCTGTTCGTGAAGCTGTATGGGTATAGCCGAATTCAGTGAACAAATAATACTCACCTGGCATAAGGTTCGTGAATTCAAAGTTGCCGTCATTATCATATACTGAAGTTACTTTTATGCACCCTGCAGCATCTGTTGATAGTGGCACGGCTTGTCCTTTTTTTCGCAGTTTTTCATTCAATGCTATCCATTCTTTAAAATAATCCGTGTAAGGAATAAGAACTACAGTTGTTCCCTGTTGTGCGTATTGCTTTTTATTAACATTAAGTATAGCTATTCCCCCTTTGGTAGTGTTCTCATTATCCCTGGCGTAAATCTGGCCGCTGATAGTGGCTGAGCCAGCACTAACCATTTTATAAGTTTGATCTTTATCAAATTTTGCTGTAAAAGGATTGTAGTCAAGTTCTTTATCAACCAGCAAGTATTGTTTACCGCTTGGTGCTACTATTCCCACTTTCCAGAGTTTCCTGCTTTTTTTATCAATATAATATTCGTACTTAACATTTGTTCCTTCTTCAAATACGCTAACCTGCCATACTTCATGTTCACCCGTTATATCACTTCGGTACATACTGCTTTTTACTTCAGTAATACGGGTATTCGAAACCATACTTTTAGCTGCGGGCTTGTATTCATATACAGGTAAAATCGCTTTGTAACCGGAAGTAAGAGGAAGAGCACCCAGCAGGTATGGATAAATAAAGCTGTCGAAAAAGCCACCTTTATTATCATCCTTAACCTGGCTCCCTTTATTAAGCTTCTTGTCGAAGTAATAACCTTCAATTGCATTGTCATATTTAATATGGTATTGCTTATCGGAATTATCAGAAGACCGGTAAACAGGTTTTAATGTATTAACATCAGCAATGCTGGTATCAATCCAAATTGAATTACCGGCGGGCGTATTTATTCTGGTATATACCTCTACCGTTTTCCTGTTAACATTAACCTCAACATCAAATGAGCTTATCTCTACGGTTTGTCGTCCTGAAACAGCAAAGTATGACATCTCATAATGAGTACTTTTTATGAAATTTTTGTCAAAAGAATTATCTCCTGGTTTTAGAAGGGATTGAGCGTTTGCACTCATAGATACAAATACTAAAATTATGACACTAACCGTTCGCATATGTAATGTTTATGACCTTTCTGCAAATACTTTAAATTTATTGGTCTAATTTTTTAAATAGAGTGTAGGCAAGGGAAGCACTTGCATAATGAAAATTTTTATTGTGCCAGGCACCTGCTGACGAATTCGATACACCGTGAGTTGCTAAAAGGTCAAATGCTAAACTAAATCGTTTCAAGATGAATCCAGCTTCTAATCCCCCAAATATTGCCGTAACAGAAGGTTTTGAATAATCACTGCCGCCTAATAATAATATTCTGCCGCCCAATTCACCTATCCCCACTTTTGGCTCTATGTATAGTTTTTGAAATTTTTGTCTATAACCTACCAAAATGGGAATAAATCGAACCTTAGCTTCTCCTGCCCCGTCCAAATTGTCCATCTTGAATTTAGAAACACCGGCTGAAACAACGATATCGCCATATTCACTATTACCATATAATCCTTTTAGCGACAATCCAAATCCAACTGATTTTTGTGCTGAAGGAATTATTGCTTCCCCGGTTATTTGCAACACTTTACTCCCTTTCTGAGCAAAGGAGAGCGATGAATTAATCAATAAATTCATTACCAAAAACACCACGATTAAAATAGCTTCTTCAATTTTTGAATTGGCTTTCCATTTACTGTTAATCATTGTCTTAAAATTATATTTCTTACTATTCTAATCCTGTTTGACCTTTATTTCAGAACCTAAAATTTACACCAAATTGCCCATAAAAAGGAAGTAGTGGCTGTGATTTAAAATCCTGTTGTAACAACTTTCCGGCTCTGATAGTAAGATCTACTTTTTTCATGGAATAGCTTCCCTGCAATCCATAATAAAAATTACCTCCGGTTGAAGGTTCAAACCAGCCATCCTGAACATTGTCGTAAATATTTTCTTTGTACCAATCACTGTGTTTAAAATGTGTAACAATAGCTTTATCAAAACCAACTTCAGCTCCCAAAAACCAATGTTTGCGGTAATAGCCTAACGCTCCGGCAAAATCACTTCCAAAATTGAAAAGTGTAACTGATTGATTGTGGTAACGCCTGGATATTCCTTGTACCCTTGCTGAAAATTGAAAATTATTGAATGCAGCAATCCTTATTTGTGCACCTAACCTCGCCTTATAATCATCTGCCAACTCATTTCCAGCCGGCACAGAAAATTCGCCACCAATCCATAATGGAAATTTTTTAATGGGTATTAAGTAATGATACCCCAGCCCGGCTATTACGCCATATTCTGCTCCCACATTAGCATGCAACAAATGCTTTTTTTGTTTAGAAATATTTTCCCAGTTTATGACCTGCGCATTTATTTTATTCTGAAAAAATGAGAAAGCGGCAACTATTATAATTGACTTAAGAGTAATCGTCTTCATTTGTGATGTTATAATGATTGTATGTAAGAAATAATTTTAGGTTCCATAGTTGTTGTCCAGAAATTTACCTGGTCTATCATTCCCGAATGGCCTACTCCCTGTGCTTTAAAAATTTCTTTGTTAGTATAAGCAGATGAAATTTTTGTTGCCCAGCTATCCGGGTATGCTTTGTTATTGCTGCTGTAGATGAACAATACTTTTTTTGAAAACAGGTTTATGCCTGCTGAAAAATCAGGATTAATATCTTGCCCCAATTCATATGATGCTGCATTTACAACGGCACCGGTTCGGGAGGCAACATAATTTGGGGCATTGTTACCTAAATCTGCACCGGCATCACCAACTATTGCATTTGTTGAACCCATCAGGCCAGCTTTATAATCTAATATTTCGTGCTGGTCTTCTTTACCAGTCATAAACTGGTCGATATATGTAGCATCATTTAAAGTTTCACTCCAGAGTTTGAAAGACCTGGATTCAGAAACATAGTCAACCACATCATTCCATTTTAACCCACCCGGCTCGGCTACAATTAAACCATTTATCTCGTTTGGGTATTTACCAATGTAGCCGGTAGCCAACATGGCTCCCCAGGACTGTCCTAATAGTATGACTTTTTGCGAAGCAGATGTTTTATAATGAGCGATTACTCCTTTTAATTCATCATAAAAAATTTTATCAATAGCATCATTGCCTTGCGATTGATACCAACTTTTTGGAAAACGTTGAGAAAGACCTGCACCCCGTTGGTCGTAAAACACAACCCGATAACCCTTTGTTGCAAGGGTTTTACAGTTAAGCATGTAACGGTAGTCCCCTCCAGGACCGCCATGAATACATATAATTAATGTGCTGTCCTCAGGGCCAAAAGCTTCTGAATGCAACTTTGCACCATTCACAGTTATTGACGGAAGTGTATTGTCTTCAATTACGGTTTTGGGAACCAGGTTCCCGGGTTCATAGATGTACCTTTCCTTACTACAGGAAAAAAAGCCTGCTGAAAAGATTATGGAGAGTAAAAAATATCTGAGTGAGTCTTTCATGCGTATTTTTTATTTTTAACAGAATGCGTAAATCTATTTTATTGAAAAGTATATGACATTGCAGCGTTAGGCGAAGTGTAGTCTTGTGCTTTTACGACCTGGTTGTTGACTAATATTTCCAGCTTTACCGATTGAGCAGGATTGACAAAATATCCAAGGGTTATAATATTGTATTTGTTCACGGTTTTGGTGATGGTTTTGGTGAATGTTAATGTTGGGTTGTTTACAGTAGTCTGTACCCCGGTTTCGTTATCATAGGTTATTGACACCAGGCTGTTAGTTGTTGTGCTGCTAACCCTGTAAGTTATGCTCACTTGTTTAGGATACGTATTATCCGTATTTGAATCAGGTTTTTTGCAAGAAGCAGCAAGTAAAATGATTAGACTAATAAAAAAGGATGTCTTGAGTAATTGCATTTTTAAAAGTTTTAAGTATGTCATAAGTGGATAGTTGATTTGATATATTAATTCTTCGGCCAGTGCCAGGCTGTCCGTACTATAATTCCTGTAATAACACTTTCCAAAAAAGACAGCATCACATAAAACATTCTCCATCCAGTAAAAGATGAAACTCCCACAAGTAAAGTGAAAAGTGTTAGGAGTGCGCCAATTGAAATATTTAAACCCCTGTTCCATTTTGGCTTCACCATGAGTGAAAGAAAGATCATCAGTGCAGGAAGTGTCAAAACAACTGTTGCAAAAAGTAATCTGTAAGGAGTATTCAGCAGGTTTTGTCCATTCAGCAAACCTTCTGCTTTTCCAGGAACGTACAATTCAAAATAGTCACCATAGATATAAAGAAACATTACGGAAGTCCAAAGTGCCAGGAGCTTCAGTTTTACATTAATGTTGAAATCTTCGTATTGATATTTTTTACTTTCCATTTTTCTTTATTTGTAAACCCAAAAAAAACAGCCAAAAACAGGTACCGATTTCTGCAACTGCTGGCAGCATACGCATATATTTTCCTATACCGGTTTGGGAGTAATTTTCCAGTAAAGTATTCCCGGTAAAATTGATCAGGTAGCCCACACAGCCCAGCATCAATAAAGCGCCTAAAAATTTCGGCATGAAACCAGACCTGTAAACGAGCAATCCAAACGGGAAAAGCCAAAGACCCCAAAACACAGTTGCAAGTAAAATCCCATCATTATACTGGTGAAGAGAAAACATTAGTTTGCTTTGCAAGTCTTCCGCAGAAATATTTTGTAAAAATGATTCTTTACCGGTGAGGCTTAGTGCTGTATATTTATGCTGCAAATTGATTAAAGATAAAGGCACACTTAATAATGCCAGTATAACCATTGTTCTTGCGTGAGACTCATTAACCCCTCTTAAAAGCCGGTACAAAACAAGTGGCAAAAAGGTAAACGCCACATAGCAAATAACACTGCTGTAAATGCCCATGCGGAATAAAAAAGGAGAAGCAGTAATATTATTGTATGTTACCCTGCTATCATTCCAATCAATAAGTTTTTGGGGGACATAGGCCAGGCTAAACATTCCTGTAACTATTACCAACAGGTATAGAACGCCTGCAACCCTGGCTGTTTTTTTATTTGTTTTCATATTTCTTTTCTTGAAAGAGGTTATGAGGTTTTACCTTAAAATTGTTGTTGAAAACAAGGGAAAGCAAAACGAGAAGGGCTAATAACCCTATAAGTACAAATCGCTGACTGCCTGAAATTTTTTGGATTTCATGTTTCTGTTTTACATCACATATTTCCCCAGGACAATATTGTGCCTTATCCTTTTTTAAAATGCCATAAAGCTTACAACCCAGGCAAATGCCGAACGCTGATTCAAAAAACATCAGAATTAAACAAATAAGGCAGGCAAAACCAGTAATTGGACTATAGGCGTTTACAACTACCAGCAGAAAAAACATTATGGTTGATATGACAAACCCAATATACCAGGCAAACTTTTTTTGTGCGGCACCAACATATTCAGGGGTTTGATTGCTAACAATAAAACGACCAATGATTAAAAGCGGTGCAAACTTTGGTGTAATAAATAAACGAATAGAAAATTCAATTACGAATATGGAAAGAACATATTTAACAGGAACAAAATTACCTACACTCAAAATTAGCACTAATGAAATGAAAGCAGCCAAAAACATAATGCCGGCCGTAGCCCGTATTTCCCTGTTGTTTAAAACAGGAATTGAGTAGCCGGTAACTATTTCGCCAAAATATTTGTGTTGTTTCATTGCATTAAATATTTACTTCTTTCAGTAAAACTTTCCAGATACTGTCTTTGACTTTTTCTGTAAACAATGAAAAATGTCCAATTTTTGAAACATTGAAGTTTGCAGGAATAAAATGAAGCCTTCTTATGGGTGCATTTTCAAATTTTGCGTTCAGCCACTCTACGGCTTTTTGAGGAGCAAAAAAATCATCATCAATACTTATAGAAGTGATGCCGCAGTTTATTCTGTTAAAGTATAGATTGTTGTTTGGGAAGCTAGCAAATAAATAATCACAATTCCTGCACCACTTAGCCCATTCTTCAGCAACATTTTTGGGCAGGCATTCCATCCTGCTGAATTTTTTAGAAGGCAAATACCCGAATCCTCTTGTTAGTAGAGGAACCAGCAAATGCCAATTTGCCCACATTTTTATTTTACCTGCTCCTTTCCAAAATTTCCAATAGCCGGATTGTGCCGCAACAAGAATTATTTTATTTGCCTTGCATGAAGATGGAGCCAAACCAATTAATTGGCCACCAATACTATGCCCCAAAAGAATGATTTTATGATTTGAGAAAGTTTCAATTGTATGTTTGATTACAGCTTCTAAATCCCTGCTTCCCCAATTTACTAAACTGGTATTTTCATTTTTTATATCACCATGCAATGATTCGCCAATACCTGTATAATCAAATGTGATTGTTGAAATGCTATTATGCTGAAAGAACTCAGCAATTTTTTTATAAAAAGATTGTAATACCCCGGCGGCAGATACAATAATCATTATTTTATCAGAGATCACAGCATTATACAAACTGCAGTTTATTGTTTGATGTTTGCTTATATTGATTTGAAAAAAATGCATGAAAGAGTAGTAATTCAGATCCAAATTTGAATAAATAGTTATTCCAAAAAGGGTTGTGTCAATGAAAAACAGTTTCTCGTAAACAGAAGTCAAAATTTACTCAATGAGGTGACAAACGAAGGAGAGTGTTTCTGTTTCTGAAGAGGCTTCTTTACACAATCACGTAGTTTGTTGACGACAATGTTCCTTTCATAGGCTTTGTATGCAAATAAGCAAGTGTTAGATATTTTTACCGAACCAATCCAGGAATGAAAAAAGGAATAGATAACAGGCTAATTAAGTTTTACCTATACACGGGTTTAGCTTTTTGTTGTTGTATTTTTTAGGTGATTTTTTGGGGTACAGGGCAACATTTATCATTTCAATTAATAAGCTGGAATCTTATACAGCAGAATCAGTCGAAATGAATGATAAATCTATCCCTATTGGAAGGACGTACAGAGAGACTGTTGAAAATCTTTAGTTTGAAAACCGTCCGGCAAGAACAAAAATTGTTGGTAGAGTCTTGAAGATTCGTATTACGGTTGGGTATTGCCGGAAGCGGGATATTTTAGCACAAAAGTTCTATCGTAGAACGAATGTTGAATCTTGTACAAATGTCCAATCGAAGCCTTTAAGCCCCGCTTTTGGCAAGCATGTTGCAGGCAGTTTTATTCTACCTTTTTCACAATAATTTTTTTGTCTTCATTTATTTTAATTTCAAACGCTTTGATATTGTTATTTTCTAAAATAAATTTATGGTTAATACCTGGGGCCTGGTACATAAAAAAATCAGTCGGCGAGGTAAAATAAATTTGCCACTTCTGTCCGATTAACTCAAGAAATAAATTGTCCTTGTCTTGTGAAATCATATATTCCCTGCCATCAGAAGTATACCTGCCAACATATTTTGATAATTCAACGCTGTCAATTTTTATAACCTTCTTCAGCACCGGTTTGTAATAGTTTTCCCATTTATAAACTGTCGCTATGCTATTGATAATTTCATAAAGTATCGTTTTGTCTGTAGAATTACACATGACTACGGCACCATTTCCATTTACTACACTTCCGAAATACAGGCTTGTAAAACCTTCATTTACGCCACCATGTCTGAAATATTTTACACCTTCTTTGTCCTCAATAAAAACTCCCAAGGCAGAAGAATTATCTACATAAGGTGTAAGCATGAGTTTTGTCATTTTTTGACTAAGTATTTTATTTGATTTACCCAATAAAGACTTTTGAATTTCTATTACAAACTTTGCCAGTTCTGTTGGATTTGTCCACAATCCTGCTGCAGCTTTCTCCGGATAAATATGATATTTCATTGTTACCTCTTTGTCACCATTATAACCTGTAGCTAATAGCGTTAATTTATTTTCTGATGTGGTATTGGTGTAAAAACTATTCTTCATGCCGATTGGTTTTAAAATATTGTTTTCCATATAGTCGGCATAACTTTTACCCGTAACGTCTTCGATAATTAATTGCGATATAGTTGTTCCTCCCCCGGAATATTTATATTTTAGATTAGGCTCAAAGAGTGATTTTACGCCATCACTATTTGCAGGTCGATCACCATTTAAGATTTGTACAATGGTTGGTATTGAATCAGTTTTTGTATAACCATCAAAACCACTAACATTTATACCACCGGTATGGCTTAGCAAATTTGTAATTGTAATTTTTTTGCCATTTGATAATGAGTCGTAAGGGAATTTCCAGGAATATAAATAGTTATTAATATCGGTATTTAAGTCTAAGCGTTTATCCTGAACCAGTTTTAATATACCTAAACCATTTAAAGATTTACTTATTGAAGCTGCCTGGAAAAGTGTAGAACTGTTTACAGGCTTATTTTCTAAAGCGTCAGCCAAGCCATACCCTCTTGCCCATTCAATTTTATAGTCTTTTATTACCGCAATACTTAACCCTTTTGTTTTGTAGAAGGTCATTCTTTCCTGCAAATTCCACCTGGGGGTATTTTCTATTTCTACCCAACTGGCCAAATTCTGTTCGACCTGCGATATTTTATTTTCAATTTCATTTGAATACTTTTTATTCACTTGCGCATGCAGTGTGGCAAATGAGTTTATGAAAATCGTCATTAAGAAAAATGAATTCAGGAAACTAGTTTTCATATATATGTTTTGACAGTTTGTAAATATTGTTGATTGAATTAAAATTTGCTTTAAAAGATTGAAGTATCCGCAAAATTGCCTGCAATACATAAGTATAAGAAATTAAACAAAATCTTTCCTTTTCACAATCATATAGTTAACGATACGGTTACGCAACTTCTGTTTCGGCCACCGCAATTTGAATACTAAATTTTTATTACAATTGGAGGTTCATAAATTTTACAATTTGAAAGCTATTTCGGTAAAATCATAGCTAATGATGCCGGCTTTAGGGAGCAGTATCATTCAAGAAATGTATGTAGTAACCAATGCATATTGCAAAACAAAATATTTCACCAATTCATTTTATCCCATTATATAACATTTCTCAATCAGCACCCCCGCTTGTGCAGGTGTTCGGCCTTAGCGGGTCACTTGTGTATTTTTATCCTGCACGATTGCACCGGGAATTAGCATTACAAATGTTCAATTTTTATTAACCCATGTCCCGTTGTATAATAATCAATAGTACTGCTGTATTTATTGTTCTACGGCTCCCAAACCAACCGGCTTCTTACCGGGGTTTTATGAAGAAAACCTAAACGCTGTATTGTTTTTATGGCAGTGTCTAATTCAATAGGATCATAATCCTGTTTGAATTTAGTCGGACTTGGGACCATATTAATTTGAAAGAATTGAATGATTGAATAGTAATTCAGATACAAATTTGAATAAATAGTTCTCCTTATAAGAGGGGTGTCAATGAAAAACGGATTCTCGTAAACAGAAAGCAAAATATACGCGATGATGTAAAAAATAAAGGAGTTTGTTTATATTTCAAAAAGATTGCTTTACATAATTAAGTAGTTTGTTGACGACAATGTTCCTTTCATAGACTGTGTATGCAAATAAGCAAGTTTTGGATATTTTTACGGCACAAATCCGGGAATGAAAAAAGGAATAGATAACAGGCTACTAAAGTTTTACCTATACACAGGTTTATGTTTTTGGCTGCTGTATTCTTTCGGTGAATTCTTTGGATTCAGGGAAACCTTTATTCGAAGAATCATCAACAGCATTTTCCTGGTTAGTTACCTTATACCTCTTAACTATATTGTATTTGAGAAAATTTTACGCTTGTTCAGGTGGCCATGCAGGAATAATCAAAAGGCATTTTTCTTTTTGCTTATAGGAATTCTGTTTTATACATTCGGATTGTATGGCTGGCGCCAGCTATGGATACAATCAGGTTTTTATGTGGATTATACACCCGGACTATCTTTTTTAAAAGGGGTAGCCGTTCATTCTCAGTTTAGCCTTGCCTGTTTCATTTTTTTTGCAATAGTGCGGAACGTATACAATAACATCAGGCTTAGAGAAAAAAACAGTCAATTAAGAATAGAAAAAAAAGAAGCCGAACTGAACTATTTAAAAGCTCAAACAAATCCACATTTCCTGTTTAATACATTAAACAATATTTATTCATTGGCAAGAGATAAAAACGACATGGCTCCTGAATCAATTTTGAGACTGTCTAAAATCCTCCGTTTTATGCTGTATGAAACAGCTGGTGATTTTATAGCAATAGATGACGAATTGAAAATAATGAATAATTACATTGCCCTTGAAAAACTCCGTTATGATGATTCCCTGCTTGTTACACTAAATACCAATATTGAAAATTCAAAACAAACTTTGCCGCCTTTGCTGCTTATTCCATTAGTAGAAAATGCCTTTAAGCATGGCGTTTCAGAAACAAGAAACAAGCCATTTGTAGATATTGATCTTACAGTACAGCATCAACAATTGTTGTTTACTGTAAAAAACTCCATAGAAGAAACTGCTTCCACACAAGAAGTGAAAGAAAATATCGGGCTTTCTAATTTGCGCAGGCAACTGGCACTGCTCTACAAAGATTATGATTTGTCTGCAAGACAAGATAACGCTGTTTTTATATCGACATTAAGAATTAATTTAACAAGTAATGCCTAACCTAAAATGCATAATAATAGAGGACGAACCGCTTGCCGTTAAAGTATTAGCGGATTATGTTTCACAAGTGCCTTTTCTGCAATTAGAAGGCAGCTTTAAAGATGCCATACTTGCAACAGAATGGTTACGTACAAATGAAGTGCAATTACTTTTTTTGGATATTCACCTGCCAAAACTAAAGGGCATGGCTTTTTTAAGGACGCTTTCAAAGAAACCTGCCGTTATCATTACTACTGCTTATCACCAATATGCTGTAGAAGGCTTTGACCTGGATGTAACAGATTACCTGCTTAAGCCTGTTGAATTTGAACGTTTCTTAATTGCCGTAAACAAAGTAAAGGTTACTAATAACGAGAAACAGTTAATGATGGAAGCTGGTGAAGTGAAAGACCATTTATTCCTTACCGTTCAAAAGAAAAAAGTAAAAATATTATTTTCTGAAATTTTGTATATAGAAAGCCAGCGGGAATATATAAAAATTGTTACTGCAAAAAAGGAATTTATATCACGGATAAGTACTCATGAAATAGAAGAACTTTTACCCGGCCATATTTTTAAACGGATCCACCGCTCATTTATCATTTCACTCAATAAACTGGAATCTTATACCGCAGAAGCAGCGGAAGTGAATGGCATATCTATCCCTATTGGCAGGGGTTATCGGGTGTTTTTTGAAAATCTCTGATATTATTATTGCGTTTTTTGTTCCGCAATTTGCAGCCACCTTAATGCTATTTTAGAAACGAATTACTGAAACAATAAAAATTACTGGCTTTTAGTGTATGGTTACAAAACAAAAAAACGCTGTAAATCATTGATTTTACAGCGTTTTGTATTTATACTGGCGGAGAGAGAGGGTCTTGAACCATTCTCCTAACTCCTTTGTTTATAACTATTTCAAAGTTTCAGTCCTTGCAGGTCTCGGTAAAGTCTCGCTTCAAACAACTATTTCATTCTCACTTTTCCTTTACTTTTCTGCAATGCTAAGATAAGATTTTATTGGCTAAAAGCCAATAAAACTATGCTCTCAGTTTCTCTTTTACGATGTGTTCAGATAGCCCGGTGTATTGGCAAAACTCATCAATAGAAACTAACTGATGAGGTTGCTTTGAAAAATGGGTTTTAATCTTTTTGATTACTTCTCTTCCCCACCTTTCGCTTTTGCCGGTAACAATCTGTACATCCTTTGGATAAATACAAACTCTTTCCATTTCAATTAACATTTTAATACTCTATCCATACTTCATCTATGCTGTATGTATAAAGTTGCTATTGCAAATTTACTCATTTTATAAAGAGGAATAAAGTACTGATGATGGAATAAAATGCACATAACGGCAGGAACGGAAGTGATGAAATGAAAGCACATAAAACCTGTTCTAATTTTAGGTATCAATAGCGATAACAATCTTATTAACCCATAATTTTTTACAATGGCAAAGCAAAAAGGAATTATTAAACTGGATGGAACTATTGGTGGCATCACTTTTTACAAATCACAGGATGGTTATTTGGCAAGAGAAAAAGGCGGCGTATCAGGCGACCGTATTGCTAACGACCCCAACTTTCAAAGGACCCGTGAAAACGGTGAGGAATTTGGAAGGGCTGGTAAAGCAGGTAAACTGCTTCGTAATTCAATCCGTGCAATGTTGCAGAATGCTTCTGATAGCCGGATGGTAAGCCGTCTTACACAAAAGATGGTTGAAGTTATCCAGGAAGATGCAACCAACCCCCGTGGCCAGCGAAATATAATTGATGGCGAAGCCGAATTACTGGAAGGCTTTGAGTTTAACATCAGTGGTAAGCTGGGTACTACTTTGTATGCACCTTATTCTTCTACCATTGACAGGGTTGCAGGTACTCTCGCCGTTAGTATTCCTGCTTTTGCTCCGTTGAACATGATTGCAGCTCCCGGTGGCTCTACTCATTTCAAAATTGTTTCAGCAGGTGCAGAAATTGATTTTGAAAATGAAACTTTTGTAATGGCATCAAGCGAAACTGCAATACTGCCCTGGGATACTACTGCAACAGCAGTAATAAACCTATCAAACGCAGTTACTGCAAACAGTACTCACCCTTTATTTCTGGCTCTTGGTATAGAGTTTTATCAGGAAGTAAACGGCCAAATGTATCCATTGAAAAATGGTGCATTCAATGCCCTTTCGTTGGTTAAAGTAAGCGGCGTATAGTTAAAAATTGTTCATTCTTTCAGTCCGAATAAAGCCCTGCCATTCCTGGCGGGGCTTAGCTTTTGAACACTACCCTAAAAGGGCAGTGAACAAAGCCAACGACGGCCTGATGGAAAACAATGAAGAAACCAGCCAGTGGAACCGATGGCAAAGACCCGAGTGCCACGATAACGATAATAAACTGGACGCCTGCCAAGATGCCTGCTGAAAACCCAAGAAGGCAAAGAAGGAACAGGACTAAATAAGGAACTGCTAAATGGGCATACTGAGATACGATGCCGACTGCTGATGATACGAAGCTGCTTTTGCATAACTGTGATTTTTTATAAGCATCTCTCAGCGAAGGCAGATAAAAAAACCAAAAGGAAACGGAATAAAAGATGGCCTTGTGTGTCGGGTCTGTGTTTATGCCGTAAGCTTTTGGTTTTTTTTGTCGGGTCTGTGCGGTGGGCTGCCGTAGCTATTTTTGCTGTATAAAAAACACATTGGCAAAAGCTGTATCAAATCAGCCAGTCGGTAAGTATGTTAAGAAAGCGGCCATTGCTGACCGCCTTTTTCTTTAATATTCATTTGGCAACATCAGGCATCCATCCACCAGCCAAATTGTTGCAAGGTCATAAGGAAAATCACTGAAAGGTATTTCTTGGCTTGTTACGTTAATATTATTTCCATCTGTAACAAGAATTGTAAAAACATTTTCCCGAACTCTTTTTAAATCCCACACCTGGAATGATTCTGATTTTACTTTTTGACAGCATTGATGGCTAACAATTAAATCAATCAGCCAATAGGCATTGCATCCCTCTGCTAACTGTTTAACTCCGTCGGTATAAACCAACTTAGTAAGATTGTACTGATAGAAGTTTTCAGAACCATTGTGAGAACCGAAGAAGTGATTTGCATTTTTCATTGTAATAAAATTTATTTTAAAAGAAAAAAGGAAAAAAAAGAAAGCATTCACATCAGGCGGCGTGGCTAAAAAAACAAGGAGGAACGGAATAAATGATGGCTTTGTGCGGTGGGGCTGTGTTTATGCCGTAGTTCCTTGTTTTTTTTAGAGCATGGGTCTGTGCCAGCCGACTAACTTGCTGTACTTTTTTGATTTTCTTTTAGGAACTTCTCTTGTTTAAAACGGATGCTGATTTTGGAAACGTTACATTGTGCGATGGCAAAAAGGTAATAGCGCCTGCGGCAAAAAAGAAGCATAGCCGTGTGGCACACTTGTCCACACTGTAGCGTGGGTGGCGAGCCGCCATAAGGCACTGGAGAGAGGAACGAACGGAAGTGCCTGCGAGCACCCATGAGGGGGCAGCAGTAAAGTGGCAGCCCCTTTTCAGGCCGATGTAAAGAAGCCAAGCCAAGGGGCTGACAACGATGCTGCCTCCATAGGAAGCCGCCGCAGTAAATTTCCCGTCAGGGTACGTAGGCGGCTGAACTATGCAAGTGAACCTTAGCGATGCTTTGCGAAATGGAGGTACGACATGAGCAATTAGCAGACGCAAGGTGAACGCAGCCGAAATGGGTACGCAAGGCGAGCCAAATTATGGGCAGCGGGTGGACTGAACGCTACTGAAGTGAATGTATGACGTAGTGAAGCGAAATGGAACCCGGTGAGTATTGTAGGGCTGAGCTTGCGAAAAGCTGGTGCATTCCCTTTGTGTATAGCTTCTGTGGTATGGCAAGGGATGCCCAGCCTTGAAGCAAATAGTTTAGCTGCGAACGAGGTGTAATGAAGCGGAACGAAGGAAGTAATGAACGAAGTGGCGTGAAGGACACAGTAGCTGCCGTGAGGAATGAACCGGAACTGCAAGCAGCATGACAAACCTGCGATAGCAGCCCGAAGGGCATTGCAGGTGCAGCAATTCCTTAAAAGTGTAATAAACAGCTTTTATTGCTGCTGCTGCAATGGTTTGGCATGATTGCTTGCTGACGGTGAATGACGAACACCTTATTACCTTGCAGGGTGAGGGCTGTGGATAGGGAACTTAAAAAAGTGCTTTTTGAGGTGGTAAAGGTTCATCACTACCTAAATCTGGCAGACCGGGCCAGTTAAAATGCTCAAATTTTTCTCTATTGTCAGGACGTTGTTTATCTGAACGAATTGTAAATACAGGCCATGCTTCTAATTCATCAGAAGTAATTTCAAAAGATAAAATTTCTTTTATATCATTGTCGGAAAGTGTTGGATTAATCCAATTAACAGCTTTTTCAGGTTGCAAGAATAATGGCATCCTGTTTTTATTAGCCCCGTCATTATGTATAAATCCCATTTTTTGATTTGCTTCCCTTGTTATCATTGCATAAGCTCCTTTGACCTCACCAGTTTCAAAGTTTATAACTTTATTAAGGGCTTCCAACATATACTTATCATTAATTGCTTTAATACGCTTTAAATCTTCTTCGTTTAATTGCAAGTGATAATATAATGCAGGAATCAAAAACCGTTTTTTATTTGCTAATCTAACATAGTATGGCACTTTGTTTTTCCAACCATTAATTTTTCTATGTTCATAGATACCTGGAGTATCAATAAGACACCTGTTTTTTCTTATTTTATACCAAGATGATTTAGGGTCTAAAATATTTTCTGCCCTTGCATTGAATGAATTGAAAGCATACTTTTTGAATGAAGCTGAATCTTTAAACATATACTCTTTAAGCAAACCCCAACGCATTAGTGTGAGGCATGGAATGCCATCATCATTGGTATAAATTATTTTTGTATTTGGTCGGCTATGTGCAAGGATATGGGAAATGTTATCAAAATCAACAGAAAGTTGTGGGTCAATTTTTAAATTAGGAAGATAGTCGTATAATGAATCTTCTTCTTTTTCAACTTTAAATGAAATATCAAGGCACATTGTCAGGAATTTTCAAGTTCTTCAAACTTTATTTTAATTTCATCACCATTATGTGAAATTCTGGTGTAAAGCTCCCCCAACTGGAAATAGAGAAAAGGAGTTATTGTAACCTTGCCTTTCAAATCCCAATTAGTGTTTTTATACAAATACCTTTTGGTATTTTCCTTAAAAATAGCTGTTATTTTCTTTTCAATGTCAGGAATAAGGATTTTAGAGAATATTTTATAGCCTTGTGGTTGTGATGCAGCTTGCCTTAATTTTTCTAAATGTTCTGGATTTCTTGCATCATATAAAAAGCGGTGTTGGTCATGCTTAATTGCATTAAAATGCCTTTCTGCTTCTGCCGGGTCGTGATAATGTGAAATAAGAAATGAGCCTTTGTAATCTTTATCTTTAGAAGATATGCCTCTTTTGTAGGTTGACCTTACATAATGCACAACCTGTTTGCCTATCATTGCTTCAAGCAATTCAGTTGAAAATATGTAGCTTGGATTGAACACTTTTAAGAGGCTGAATTTTTAAACTGTTCATAATCACTTTCAGGAATTTCTATTAAGAAATTAATACCGTCCTCACCTGCTGTCATTTCTAATACTTCTTCACTATTTATGGTATCAATCCACAAATCAGGATCAGCAGATTTAACTATTGGGTCATCTTGCTTTATTGCAACAATCAAGTAATCTGAAACATCATTATTTGCATCTTCGTTTGTTTCAGGGCAACCCAATATTTGAACATGAGAATAGCCTTGCTTTGATAGATACTGTTGTAATTCTTCGGTAAATGTTACTTGTACTTTCATATTTTTATAGTTAATACCTGAGCAATGTTAGTGGTATAGCAAGGCGACAATCTTTCCTGCCTAAGTTTCCAATTTTTTGTATAACCCTGTGCTGCTAATTTAACTAAATCCTTGCCAAAGCGGTTGTTTACTAAATCCAATGTTTTCATAACTCTTGCATCCTTTTGCCTGTTTACTGTATCAAAAAAGGAAGATTGAACCTGTGTATCAGGGATGATGTCAGTAACAATAATTCCTGTTTTTTTATAATTATAACCGGGTTTAAAAATAATATCTAAGCCTTTGAATGCGTACTTGATGATTTCTATACTGCTGTTGGTAGGAACAGGCATTTGTAAGGTAATGCTACGTGAATATTGTTTGTCTTGTGTGCGGTGGATATTTGTTTGAATGAAAATATGTAATGCACCGGTACAACTTTTCTGTTTCCTTAGTTTGGCTGCACAATTGGCTGCATAGTTTGCCAGGGCTTCCTGAATATCTTTTTTGTCGGATAAGAGTTTGCCAAAGGAACGGGCTGTACAAATACCTTTTTTGGGTTTCATAATTTCTTCCCATTGAATTGATGGAATGCCTTTTAATTCATTCAACATTCTTTCTCCTACAACGGTCATGTTTTTACGAACCCAATCAGGATTCAGTTTTTCTATAAAATCGGATGCGGTATTTATTCCCATCCATTTTAATCTACGGCTATGCTGGCCTCCGATACCCCAAACATCAGCAATTTCTGTCCATGCAAGGACCTCTTTAATTTTATCGGGAGTATCAAGGCTAAAAACACCGATTTCCTTTTGAGTTTTTTTGGCGTACCTATTAGCCATTTTAGCCAATGTTTTGGTTGGTGCTATGCCTACAGTTACGGGGATGCCAATCATTGTTTTATTTTCTTTCTAATTTGTATGCCGTACTCATAAAGGTTTTTGTATTTAAGTTCTGAAAAGTCAAGGAAAGCCTCGTCAATAGAATAGTTTTCAATAAGTGGTGTGAATGTTTCCAATAATTTATGAACTCGTTCACTCAAATCTCCGTACAAAGTGTAATTGGATGAAAAAACATTTACTTTATTTTTTGTCAGCATTTCTTCCATCATAAATGCTGGTGCTCCCATTTCAATTCCTATCTGTTTTGCTTCTTCGCTTCGGGCAATGACACAGCCATCATTGTTACTTAGTACAACAACTGGTTTACATTCTAACGAAGGGTTAAAAACCCTTTCGCATGAAGCATAGAAATTATTACAATCAACTAAGGCTATCATTGTTTTAAAGCATCAATAATTATTTGTGTAACTGTACCCCAAACTGCAAAGTCCATTCCTTCAGTAATTGGGATAGGTTTGTATTTTGGATTGGCTGGAATGAGCCTAATACCGCTACTGTTTTTAATGAAACGTTTTATAGTGAACTCGCTATCAATAATAGCTACAACAATATTACCACTGGCCGGTTTTATAGAACGGTCAACAATTAATAGTGCGTTGTTTGGGATGTTTGCTTCAATCATTGAATCCCCCTGAACCCGTACAACGAAAGTAGAAGATGGTCTGGGGCGTAGCAAGTGGTTAAAATCTATTTCGTCCTCCATGTAATCTGCCGCCGGGGAAGGAAAGCCAGCAGGTACGGTGGAGCTGCTGATTTGCATAACAGGTAATTCCTGCCCTTTTAATGAGTAGATATTACGGACATTTTGAATATCGGGAAGCATAAAAAGCTAATATTTTTAGCAATTTTAATGAAATCTTTTAGCTTTGCCAATAAATTTGTTGCCGAATGGCAGATTTTGGGATTCACAAAGGAAAATATGCCTTACTACAAGATTATTATATGGCTAAAGAATGGGAAATCCCGCAAGGGAATAAGGCAGATTGATGTATGGAATATAGATGTTGTTCATAACATGATGCAGACTAAGGCGAAAAGCCATTTCAGGGAAAACGAAATAAAAGCAGTGGATGTTTATATGCTTTCAAAACACAGCCGGGAAGTAAAGATGATAAACACTAACTTAGTAAAAAGTATCAATTCATGACCCTTTATGAATTTAATATGATGGATGAAATGGAACAGCAGGAAGCCCTATGGGATAGTGGAGTGCTTGTAGCTGAAAGAGAAGATGAGATTTACCAGTACAAATTATATCAAATAGATGCCTTCTATATTGAAAGAAAATACCATAAGGAATATGATGTGATACATGGGCAAAGAACTTTTTCAAGTACCGGGGAACCATTAAAACCTTATTTGGACTTAATAAAACTCGGTGAGATTTAGTAAAAAATAAGTTACGCTTTACAACTTATTTCAAGATTTATTAGCTTCCATCTGAGCAATGATTTTATTTACTTCTGCCTCTGTGCTTTTAAGTTTGGTTTGGCAAAATGTAATTAGTTCAGATGCCCGTTTTACTTTTTGAGCTAATACATCAACTGAAACAGTTTCGTTTTCTATCTCTTTAGCAATTTGAGCCAATTCCTTATAAGCAGCTTCATAAGTTAAATTCGCTTCCATTATGATTTGATTTTGATTTAACGGTTGATTTTATAGACTTATCAAGAAGCACAACCTCCATTTCTGAACCTGGAGTGAAAACATCAGGGTTGCTGGTTACCTCTCCATTGTGTTTAACAATGGCAAAGCCTTTTTTTAAAATGTTTTTAGGCGACATCATATTAATTACAGTAACTAAATGGCCTAAATAGCCCCTTTGATTTCGTAGGTAAGATGTTTTGAAAGAATTGATATTGCTTAATGTATTTGCAAGGTCATTTATTTTGTTGCCGGTAATAATTTTTGGCTTTGTGATTAATGTAGATGCAATAAAAGATAAGTTGGTTTTGTTGTGAAACAACAATGATTTGGTTTTATTAATAACAATCTGATTGTTATTTACCAAAGCATCTTTATAATCATTCAAAAAAGTACGGGAATTGTTGACAATAGAAGTATTTAATGCTGTTAGCCTTTGGTAATAGATGGAAAATGTTTGCTGAGATTTTATAAGAATAGATTTTTGGAAATTTAAAATGGAATCTTCATATTGTTTATTATGAGTAATAATAAACTCTGCTGCTTTTGTTGGTGTTTTTGTTTGAGTATGTGCCATCAAGTCAGTAATCGTTTCGTTTTTTTGATGCCCAATGCCTGTGATAATTGGGATAGGAAACCTTGCTACTGCTAAACCTATTTTGTAATTATCAAAAATCAGGAAATCAGTTTGAGCGCCCCCGCCACGATTGATGACAACTACATCATATTTGACATTTGATTTAAAAACGTCAATCAATCTCTCTAAGAATTGCTGTGCATTTGCATCATTTTGAACAACTGTATGATAATCGTCTATTTGAAATTTATAGCCATACGAATTATTAATAAGTGTATGCCTGAAATCTTCGTTACCTGCGGATGTTTTAGAAGCTACTACAGCAATACGTTGTATTACCATTGGCAAGGGAAGTTTGCCGTTTCTTGTAATATACCTTTCACCAACTTTTGTAATTACCTCCGGGTTATTTGCTACTAAACTTGCAAGGGTGGCTTGTCTTTGCTGCTCTAATACTCCGATTGTAAAATTTGTATCTATGTCCTGAACATCTAACGATAAACCAAATTCTATGTGGTAATTAACTTTTACCCTTACCAAAACATTTATATTGTTAGTGAATCTTTGACCGGTAATTCTTTCAAAATCCCGAATTTTTGCAGAACCTGTTCCCCAGGCTTTGCCTGAAATTTTAGCTACTAACTTATTTGAATCTTCTGCCTTTTCAACAAAATCAAAGTAGTGGTAATTTGTTTTTTCTTTAAAGCTGTGGTTTGTAATATCGGCAATTACCCATAGTATTAAATCATTAAAATTACTTTCAATGACTGCCTGAATTTGTTTATTCAGCTCTGATAACTTAATATGTTGAATTGTTTCGGACAATTATATTATTCAAATTTTACTTTAGGTAAACTGTTTACTATCTCTACTGTTTGCACAGAAACATTTATTACACTTAACAGCAAATCCAAAATGTATCGTGGGTTGCCTACTTCTGTTGCCCAATCGTTTGGATTGTTGGTAATGCCACTATCTTCATTTGTTTTTACTTGGTAGCGTTCCATTATCCATTCTATTGCACTCTTGCCATTAACTACATATTCATAAGTCTGTGCAGGGATATTGGAAATAGAAATTTTGCTGTTGTAAATGATGGTATCTTTTTGGTCTTTCTTCGGGAAACGAAGTTTCTCCACTGTATAAAATTTTCCATCATCACCCGTAACTTTTGCATCAGCAAAAGGTGCAACGGTTTCATAATTCAAATGTAAGTCTGCTAATTTTCTACCTGCTTTGCTGAATGCCCAAAAATCTTTTACCTCCTCTACCAATGGTAAACGTGGCAACATTTTCTTTAAGTCATTTGCGAAGGTTTCTTTGTACTCGGTACTATGTAGAAAGCCATATACATAGTAAAAAATATCTTCTTTGGTTACATTTTTACCGTACTGCTTTTTTGCTCTCTCCAAAATGAAATCGCTAATTGCATCCCTGCGAATGTATTTTTGGCTTTCGTCTGTGTCAAACATTCCCTTTTGAATAGAGTTGTTTTCTTCATAGTGATACATTGGAAAAAACTGTCCATTGAATTGAAGTTGCAAATCGGGAATACAATCAGTAACTAAAGCTGAAAAGTCTTTGCTTGCACCAACGCCTGAAATAACAATTACTAAATTCTTATGATGAGGAGTTGGAAAAACTTTAGGACTAAGACCTGGACGTTCTATAAATGACTTTTCAAAATACAAACGCTGCTTTGTATATGGACGATATAAGCCAGTTTTTATCTCACTTTCTTGGTAAGATTGGAATTTCCTTTTTTCAAATTCCTTCTTTAGATTAACTGTCCAACTTATTCTTGATGGGTCATTACTTATGAAGCTGTCTAATTTAGAATCAGGTTTTTCTGAAATACTCTTAATCCAGTTATTAAGATGCTCATTATAAAATTCAATGGTGCGTTGGATATTAGAACCTAATTGCTTTATGGAAAAATTATAAACCCAAGCATCTCTGTTTGTAGCAACACCAATAGCGTAAGTATTAAAAATAGTTTTGCTTGCTAAATCAAATTTCTTTTCAGGTTCTAAAGGGATGTAAGTATCAAATACATCATTACGCATACTCAACCAATCACCGTGTTCGTTTGGCTTTATGCTCTTTAATGCTAATGCAGGATTTGTAAATGTTTTGAAGCCCTTAACTATTTTGAGTTTTTCTTCTCGGTCTAAATAATCACCAATATCGTGATAGTGGATTGTTGCCTTTTCTGTTTTTACATCAGGATTTTTAACCAATAATGTAATTGAAATAGGAGTACGGCTGCCACTGCCAAAAATCTTTCCTCCTTCTTTTCTGCTCAATTCTCCACTGGTGCGTTGGTTGCCTCTTAAATTGAAAACATAAATTGAAGTAAATTCTTGTTCTACTGATTTACGGAAACCATCGGTACTATTGCCATCTAACCAAGCCCCATTTGAAACAAAACAAATGATACCGCCTGTTTTATCTAAGCGGTCGGTACTCCAGCGAAATGCTTTTATGTAAGCATCATATAATGATTTGTTTAGTCCTGCTGAGGATTGCTTTGCATAGGTTTCAGCAATGCGTTGGTCAAGTTTAGGATATTCCTGACCTATTGAATATGGTGGATTGCCAAAGATTATTTTTAAAGGTGCTTTCTGTTGGCGTTGTACCCTTTTTGAGTTTTGAGGGAACATTTCAGAAAACAACTTTTCACCGTCTTTGCTTTCACCTAATTGGAAAGTATCAGTTAAGCAAATGCCCTCAAAAGTGTGATAGCTTGTGTTTGTATCAGGCAATAAATCGTGATAAGTGTTTTCAATATTTACGGCTGCTATGTAGTAAGCCAACAAAACAATTTCGTTGCAATGTATCTCCTGTGTGTACTTCCTTGCCAAATCTCTTGAATTGATTACACCACTTTGCAGCAATCTTGTAATGAAAGTGCCTGTGCCTGTGAATGGGTCAAGTATGTGTATGTTTTCATCGGAAATGTTTCTGCCAAATTCTTTTTCTAAAATATCGGCAACTGAATGAACAATGAAATCAACAATCTCAACGGGAGTATAGACAATTCCTAACTTCTCCACCATTTTAGGAAAAGCAATTTTGAAAAAGCTATCGTATAATCGAATGATTATTTTTTGCTTTGCCTCTGCATTGTCAAGGCTGCCTACATTCATTTTTACAAACTCATAGAACTTGGCTAAATCCTGTGCATCTTTTTCAAATGATTGTTCTTCCAACAAGTCCAACATTTTTTGCATTGACTGGCTCATTGGGTTGTTCTGTACAAACGAATAATTTTCAAACAAAGCATCAAATACTGGCTTGGTAATTATATGCTGTGAAAGCATTTCTATTGCCTCCGATTGTGTGATACTCGGATTGATATTTTTATGCAATCCTTTTAAAAAGCTATCAAATGCCTTTTGATGCTTTGGTTCTTCGTTAATGAGTTTTGTAATTCTTTCAATTTGGCGTTGTGCAATTTCGGCTACAGATTTTGCCCATTGTTCCCAGTAGCGTTTATCGCCTACCTTTTGCACCATACGGGCAAAAACTACTGATTGCAGTTGCTGAAATTGAAGTGAAAGCTGTTCGGAAATATTTTTACTGCTTGCTCCGTTGTCTATGTCGGGGTAGATAGGATTTCCGTTTTCATCAAATGAAATTCGGGTCTGCCAACTAAAATTTGTTCAGGTCTGTTTTTGTTGAGTTCTAATTTTATTTACAGTTGCATTAAAGCGGTCATCGTGTGCCCTAAGTGCATTTAATACTGTCCAAACTACTTTATACCTTTCGTTATCGTCTAATGCTTTATCTGCCTCAACATCGGCAGGAACTACAATAGGAATAATGATGTAACCGTATTTTTTATTGGGTGCTTTTCTCATTACCCTACCAACACTTTGCACAACATCAACCTGTGAGTTTCTTGCTGATAAAAACAACACTGCATCTAATGAAGGAACATCTACACCCTCACTTAAACAGCGTACATTGGTTAATATTCTGCACTCTCTTTCGGCAGGTTCATCTTTAAGCCAAGAAAGTAATTCGTTTCTTTCTGTTGCATTCATTGAGCCGTCAATGTGCTTTGAAGCCACCATTTGCATTGAACCTTGTTTTTCTGTTGGTAGTTCGGCTATGTATGAATCAGAAGCAACGTTGAATGTTGCTGTAATTTTTTTTGATGCTGCAATACTTTGGCAAAATGCAACTGCCCTTCGCATTGGCTCGGGGTCGGATTCTTTTATTATTCCTTCATCGCCCAAGATTTGTTTTGAAAGTGCATTGATACAACCAATGAGTTTTGAAGCATCATCAGTATTGATTTCACTTTCTTTATCGGCAATCATTTTTTGTACTGCCGGTGGCACATCGTTTTGATTGAGGGTAAGAATTAAAACTTTGTAGTCGGTTAGTAAATCTTTATCTACTGCCTCACCAAAGCCAATTCTATAAATTTCTTCACCATACAAACTCACATCATCCATTGAACACAAAAGGGCTTCTGCCTGTGCTGCTTTGCTCTTAGTGTTATCATCATACAAACGTGGTGTGGCGGTCATATAAAGGCGTTTCTTAGCCTTTATGAAATCGTTGTTGTGAACTTTTGTAAATGCACTTTCATCTTCATCCGCTAATGAAACGCCTGTTGTTCTGTGGGCTTCATCGCAAATGATTAAATCAAACTGTGCATATTTTGGATTAACTTTTTCTAATGCTTTTTGTGCTTTGGAAATAACCTCAATGGATTGATAAGTAGAAAAGACAACTGTTAAGCCGCTGTTTGATTTAACTTCTAATGCTTTGAACTGATGAATAATGCTATCCACATTTGTAGATGCTGGCAAAGCCAAATCAACAACAGAAGATGTATCAATGTCCTCTAACTTTTTTCTGTTCCTTGTGATTTCAGGGTCGGAACAAATACAGATTGCATTTATTGGTTCTACTGCATCAGCATACCATTCATTGAGTGTTTGCCCTAACAATGCAATTGATGGAACTAAGAAAAGTATTAAGCCTTTGCCGTCTGTTTCATTTTCGGCAATGCGTAATGAGTTGAAAGTTTTGCCAGTGCCGCAAGCCATTATGAGCTTGCCTCTTTCATTTGCTTTAAAATGTTCGTGGGTTTTTGTAAGGGCTTCGGTTTGGTGTGGTCTTAATGATTTTTTATTTGTTCTTGCCACTTCACCAGTAATGCCGTTATCAATTTTTTCCCAATCAACAGGAGCATCTGTAAGGTCGTATAAATTGATTCTTGAAACTGGTGGGTTTTGGTTTTTAATTGCTTCCTGTGCGTTGATGTTCCATTTGTTTGTAGTGGAAATCCAAAGCCTGTGAGCAAAGGAATATGTTTTTAAATCTTCGCCTTTAAATGTTCTGCCTGATGTTGTCATAAATGAATCAACAGCAGGTTTATCAATGATTGAACTTTCCTGATAACACTTGCACTGGATAGCCCAATAGTCGCCCTCGTTGGTTAATGCAACTAAGTCAATGCCTGTATCATTGCCACCTAAATCTTTCTTGCCGGGAAACTCTGCCCACAGCCAAACTTTCTTGAACTTATAAGCATACTTGGGGTCTGTAAGCAAATAGGCTTTCATTAAGCGTTCAAATCGTTCTCCTTTGTCTTTTTCAGAGAAAGAAATTTTGCGGTATTTGGCAAGTATTGTTTGAAATGTAGTCATATCGGTTTATGCGTAATTATTTGCTGTATGAGTAATGCTGGTTAAAATATTCAAGATGGTTATCAATAACATTATACTCTCCAAAGGCATCCTTTGAAAAGAAAAATGGCAGTAATTTTTGGACTGAAATTTTATCTTTCAATACTTGGTCAGAATAAGCCATAAAAGCATGATGAATAGCTAATTCACCCTTTTCTTTAAGTGCTTCACCGGCTTTTCTTATGATATTATCGTTAATTACAATTTTAGTTAGTGACAACCCTTTTTTGATTTGTTTGTCTTTTGTAATCATTTCCCTGCGGTCATTGAATGTTTCTTCCATCTTTTGAACAAACTTCTTTGCAAAATCAAAATCTTGCCTGAGTTCTTTTTCAATAAAAATATTCTTGTCCGGGAATTGCTTATCTGTTTTAAGGAAATTTGAAAATTTTGCAGAATAAGTATTTTTTTGAAAAAACCGCCGGGCCATTTCTTTAATAACTTCCAGTTCATACTTTTTAAGGAGTGGTAAAATTTCGGCATCTGAAAATTTTACCTGCTGGTCATTAAGTGCTAATTCTTGTTTTATTTCAAATAAAAATTCATTTAAGCCGCTAAATGCGGCAGTCATTACAGAGTCAACTTCTTCTTTTTCTTTTTTTAATTCTTTTAATGTTTCTTCTTTATTATACTTTTTCTTGTAGGAATCTACAAAGGGTTTGTAGAAATCATCTAATAGTTTTCTGTTTTCAACAGTCAGTTTTCCATTTTCAGCAAACTGATAAATTTTGTCAAAAAGAGAAGGGAGAATGGAGTAGTTAACTAAAAAGTATTTGACTTTGGGATAGCCTTTCAACTCAACTTTAATTAACTGAAGAGCCTGAAATTTTTTAATGATTGATTCCAGCTTGTTTCTTTTTATTCCTGTTTCAGAGGCTATAGTTGAGCTGGAATGATAAAACGGTTTAAAAAGAAATGCCCTGCCTTTTACAACAAGGTATTCAAAGAAGATAACTTCTTCCAAAGAGAAGAAGTTGAAATTGTACCGTTGAAGTTTTTGGATATTAACCGCCATTGGGTTTTTATCCTTACGAATATCATAAGCCATTCTTTCAGTTCTGGTTGATAATTTGAGATTACCGAATAATAAATCCTATATGCAATTTACGCAATAACAACGGTTTATAAAGGGGTTATATCACATATTTTGGATATGCAAAAAAGTGAACCTTATAATTAGGGATGGTTAAGGAAGGGAAGCCGAGTTGGCGGGTATGCAACAGTAGAGTTAAACCAATTTCATGTACTGGACAGGTATGGAAATGCCCTAAATCAATAGAATAAAGAGAGAAAGTGCTATCCGGCGGCGCAAAAATCATTCACAATTCTTTTTTTTAAAACAAAAAATAAAAATTGTGCAAAATCTGCACAGTCAATTTCAAAATTTGGCCGGTTGAAATGTACATGTTGTACTTACGCCGCAATTTTGGCCGCTTCGTTAATGCGGTTAGTAACTGCCTTTTTAATTTGCGGCGCAACAACAAGGTTGTTGAATTTACCGATTGTCTTAAACTGCAATTTTGGGATGATTTCGTCATGCGACTGAATAAGGATAACGATAGTAACCACACCTTTGAATCCAATCATGCTAAAGCGGATTTTACCTTGCAGCTTTGGGTACAGCTCATTGAGGTAATTCCTGATATTATGGTCCGGTTTTGGAAGTCTTGCAATTTCAATAAACCGATGGCGGGTTTTGATAAAGCCTGCTTTGGCGGCTAATTGCCGAAGTTGCGATGCCCTTGTTTTCTTGCAACCCAATAAGTCTGCTATTTCCGGCAGGCTCAGACCATAATACTCAGGTTTTGGGCGGTCGGCGTAAGCCCTGGCAGGACTGGTAGCATCCCTTTTGTTCGCTACGGGCCGGAGCTTACGCTTAGTGACAACCTCCCAAAAGTATTTCTGGCCATTTACTGCCGCACCGAGAATAGTGCCAACAAGAAAGGCTTTGAGTTTCTTTAAATTTTTGTAGTAAAATGTTGTGGCTTGCCTGTTCTTGCATTGATGTTCTAACCGGATACGGTCGAAGCCACGGATATAGTATAGCCCAGAGTTTTCACTCAGGTTTATCCAATTCAGGTCAAGTAATTTTTGAAAGTGCTTTTGGTAAGTGCGGTTTGTGTTGATGCCTAAATCCCTTTTAATGGACTGAAAGGCTGGCGAATCTTTATGAATTTTTCCGCTAGAGTGAAATTTGAGATAGAGGTAGATGGCAAATGATTTTTCCAGCCCGTTTGTTACAACGTGCCGGGAAAGTTCCACTGGAATTTGTAGTTTATCTGTTTGCCTATTGCACATATTTCAGTCCGTTGCTTTTTTATAAGCAATAATTGTTCATTCAGTTTCATGCAGCAATCGTAGTTGGTTTGATTTCAATTTTCAAAGGATGGCTTCCGGGCAGAAGCAATCATTGTTGGTTCTTACGGCGAGGTTATTAAGCAGCGTTTTGCTTGTTTCCTTCCAGCACCTTCATTACATCCTTTCTTGAATAGTAGATAGTGCCACCCATTTTTGTGAATGGCAGGGTTCCGTTTACTCTCAGGTTTTGCAAAGTGCCGGGTGAACATCCTAACAAACTCATTACATCTGCACTTTTCAGCCATTCCTTTTGTTCCGATGGTGATTGAAACAACCTTTTGATTTCATCAACAATCTCACTTTTGAGGGTGTGAAAGTCGGCCTTCGTAATTAATTCTATCTCCATTTATCTGTCTTTTGAATTTAAATAAATTAGGTAAGCAAATTTAACTAATAATTTGAGCAGTTTTACCAGCAATTTATCAACAATAAAATGTGCAAAACTGTTTACTGTAAAGGGTTCTGTGGATAACTAAAGGATTTAGTTTATCATGCAATTTTTACTTTTGCAGTCCCATTTACAAGACTCATTTTTTCTTTCAGCAAAGCCATATCATTGCCCACTTTTTTATCTAACACTTTTGCATAGTGTTGTGTAGTGCGGATAGATTTATGGCCTAACATTTTTGAAACACTTTCAATAGGTACATCATTTTGTAAAGTAACAGTTGTAGCGAATGAATGACGGGCAATGTGAAATGTGATATTCTTTTCTATTTCACATACAGCAGCAATTTCTTTTAAGTAATCATTCATCTTTTGATTAGAGCCTACCGGCAATACTCTTTTTTCAGCACAACATTTAGGATGATTAGCATATTTATCTAAAATAGCCTGTGCCATTGGAAGAATAGGAATACTGGAACGGGTATCTGTTTTTGTACGGTTTACTTTTATCCATCTTTCTCCATCAATGCCAATGATGATATGGTCTTTGGTAAGTTTCTTTACATCGCTGTAAGCAAGGCCAGTAAAGCAACAGAAAAGAAATACATCCCTTACTTGTTCTAATCTTGAAGTTGCAAACTCTTTATCAGCGATAGCTTGCAATTCATGTTGATGTAAAATTTCTCTTTCAACTTCTTTTAGCTGGAAACGATAATTGATGAACGGGTCTTTATCTATCCAGCCATTGCCAAGACAAATACGCATTATCTTTTTGAAGTTGGTGAGATACTTAATAGCTGTATTGTGTGAGCATTTGCGAATTGCTTTTAAATAATATTCATACTCCGTAATGAACTCATGATTGATTTGCTTAATGGGATAGTCGGAAACATTATACTTGTATTCAATAAATTCTTTGGTGTGGTTCAATGCTGTTGCATAGCGTTCATGTGTACCGAAAGAATATTCCTTACCGATTAATGATTTCATCTGGTCGTTATGGTACT
Source organism: Ferruginibacter sp. (assembly GCA_044225995.1). GTDB lineage: Bacteria > Bacteroidota > Bacteroidia > Chitinophagales > Chitinophagaceae > Ferruginibacter. Next base: position 79,910 of record JBGAHV010000006.1, read on the forward strand.
GAAAAACTTCCATGATGGTTTTGCTTTTTTCTGTGATACCGAAATAGGAATTTTTGACCGCATCAGCGGTTACGGCCTTACCAGCCTGGAGTAGTTTATCGTGATGCTGAAATAGCTGGGTTCTGACTGCCGCAATATGAGCATTGAGGGTTTTAATATCCTCTGTATTGCCTTTGGCATAACCCGCTTTATTAACCCATTTTTCAGGTTCAATAAAACGCTTAGTAGAGAACTCGGTTCTTACTTCATTTATGGTAATTCTGGCATAGATAGGAGCCTTGCCAAACTCGTTCTTTTTTGAAGATTTTACCTGGAAAGACAGGTGCATTGCGTTGTTCATTTTTCGTCCGATTTATGGTTATAAATTTACTAAAAAAGTTGGGATTATGAGCCAACTAAATATCCACAAAATGCAGACTGGTAAAGGGTTTCAGCGATTTGGCGAGACCTTGAAAAGTGAGGAGAAAAGGTCTCGATTTAGACCATTTTCTTTGAGGGTTTTTGAATGATTTGAAGTACCCCTAAAAAGAAAAACCCTTGCCCACATTGAGTTTGCAAGGATTTAATACTTTTTGAATAGTGTTCCAGCGGAGAGAGAGGGATTCGAACCCCCGGACCTGTGACAGTCAACGGTTTTCAAGACCGCCGCATTCGACCGCTCTGCCATCTCTCCGGCGCAAATGTACGGCAAGGGAGTTTTACACCCAAAAAACTTAGAAAGATTATTAAGGATTTTGTTGAGAAGGGATTACCTAAAGCAACGCTCCACCGGCACAGCTAATAAATCAACTTTATACCGCTTCTTTTTCCTGCGGTTTATCTTTTATAACAATCACATCTTTTACATCCACCGTTATAGGCACCACGCCCACCTGCAGCACAGCTTTCTTTCCTTTTAATTCTTTTACAATACCCGTGCTGCGGTTGTTCTTCATCTTCACCTTATCCCCCACTTTCACCTCACCGCCAATTACGTCAAATTTCTCTTCCAGTTTTTTCTGTTGTTTTTCTGCAGTAATCTTTTCTTTTTGGTTAAACAACAGGGCGCTTATCATCTTCACCACTTTATCCTTGTCTTCGGCCTTGCGCCATTCAATTACCATGGCTTTAAGGCGTCGCTCCATATCTTTTAAATAAGCAAACTTGTCTTCCGCAATTTTGTTCTGGTGTTTCAGCCGTTCCACTTCCTGGCGGTGGCGTTCCTTATCCATTACGTGCTGCATTTCTTTTTTCAGCCGTTCATTTTCTTTCAGCAGTTTTTGCAGTTCGTATTTTTCTTTATCAATTTTTTGTAAATCCTGTTCAGTGCGGTTCAGTAATTTGTCTAAGGTAAAATGGTCTTCATCCACCAGCTTTCTTGCTTTATCGATCAACCGTTTTTCCAAGCCAATGCGTTCTGCAATGCTGAATGTATAACTGCTGCCCGGCTTGCCTACGATCAGTTTATATAATGGCAATAAGTTCTTTTCATCAAACTGCATGGCGCCGTTGATGATGCCTGCCACTTTATTCGCCATCACTTTCAGGTTAAGGTAATGGGTGGTAACAATACCAAAACTGTGTTTGTGTGCCAGCTCTTCCATGATCACTTCTGCAAAAGCGCCGCCTAAATTCGGGTCGCTGCCACTGCCCAGCTCATCAATAAAAAACAATGTTTTTCCATTGGCATTTTCCATAAAATGCTTCATGTTTTTTAAGTGAGATGAGTAAGTGCTCAGTTCAAATTCCAAACTCTGTGTATCACCAATATGAATCAGCAGTTGTTTAAAAATACCCATCTCACTATCGGGATGAACAGGAACCAGCAAACCACTCTGCATCATCAATTGCAACAACCCCACTGTTTTTAACGTAACTGTTTTACCACCGGCGTTGGGGCCGCTTATAACCAGTATGCGTTGCTTTTCATTCAGTGAAAGATTAACAGGAATGGTTGGTTTATTATTTCTGTTGTTATAAATAAACAGCAACGGGTGATACGCATTTACCAGTTTCACCTGTGCCCTGTCTGCCACGCTGGGATAATTACCGCCATACTCCGCTGCAAATTTTGCCTTGGCAGCAATAAAATCATATTCACCCGCTACATCATGCCAGTTTTTTAGCAGCGATGCGTACACACTCAGTTTTTGTGTTAATTGTTTTAGTATGCGGTATACCTCCCTGCTCTCTTCATGTTCCAAAGAAAATATCTCATTGTTCAGTTCCGTCGTTTCCTCCGGCTCAATAAACGTGGTGCGGCGGCTGTCGCTTTCGCCGTGCATTACACCTTTTATCATGCGCTTTTGTTCCGCAAATACTGCCAGCACCCGGCGGCCGTTCATAAAGCTTTCTTCTATTTCTGCCAGGTAACCCTGCTTGTTCAGTTTGCTTACAATTTTATCAAACAGGCGGCGCAGTTCGTTGCGCTTGCGGTACAGGCTCATGCGTATGCGTTCCAGTTCCTCACTCGCTGTATCTTTTACATTGCCGGTATCGTCCAGTATTTCGTCAATCAGTTCGTTAATTACTTTTTCGTAGTAGGTGTTATCAATTACCTTAGCCAATGCCGGGTAAGCACCGCGGCGTTCATTATCCATCCAGCGAAAAATATTACTGGTATTATCTGCCAGTTTTTTTATCTGTAAAAAGTGTTCGCCTTTTAATGTGGCGCCCGGTATGCCCAGCAGTTTTAATTCTTTGGTAAGGTTTAATACAAAATCATTGGGGAAACTAAGACCATGCTGTTGCAACAGCAGGTATTCATGCGTTTGCTGCAGCTCCACATCAATAAATTCTTTACGGGTATGTATGCGCAGGGCCGCTGCCTTTTGTACGGCATATTCGGTACGGCAATGCAATGCCAGCAAATCTTTTACCTTTTCAAACTCTAACTGCACCAATGCAGACTCCGGGAAACACTTCATATAACCACCCTGTTGATTTTATTTTTGGATGGGCAAAGGTACGTAAATCGGCATCGTTGTGTCACTCACTTGTACAGTATAACTTTATTGGGCTTTTATGGAGCGAACGTTGTTGGTCAAGCGACTAATAAAGGAGAAAAATAAAATATGCTTTTTAATTTGCAGCCTGGCAATGGCGTATATTTATGTGTTGGCAGCAATCATATGACGGCATCAAACAATTTCAGTGAATACTATAAAACGATTAGCAATTCAGAGCTATTAACCATTCTTGACAATCCGGGTCAATATCAGGCAGCGGCGGTAGAAGCTGCTAAACAAGAGTTTTCTTACCGGCAACTTTCAAACGAAGAAGTTCAGGCTGCAAAAGAGCAAATTATTGCTGAGCAAATACAAAAAGAAAAACAACGTGAAAAGGTTAAGGCAGTTGAAGACAAAGTAAAAGCGGCAGGATATACACTTATTGACACACTTAACCCAATTCAATTTGGCATATCTTCAACAGAAAAAACTATTAGACTTATTGTGGTAGTTTTTGGAGGTCTCTTCATTTATCAATTCATCAAAGACTTTCATTTACATTGGGGCTACATAACGGATATATCACGATTCCCTTTTGAAAGTGTATTATACCTTTTCCCATTAGTATTATTACCTGTCGCAACATTTACATTTTGGAAAAGAAAGACCATTGGCTGGATACTGTTAACTATTTTTTTAACCTTTTCTGCAGTTGGGGCAGCATGGTTATTATTCCAATCCTTTAAATGGAAACCATCTGGACTTGCTGGCTTGGACAATTTATTCCCAAGACCATCCCCGGTGATTTACATTATTCAATTGTTCCTTTTAATTGGTACAATCTATGTTTTATGCAAGGAAAATATCAGAAAAGTATTCTCCATTAACCAACAGACAATGACGGCAACAATAGGCATATCAGGATTTGCAATGCTTGTATTGATGTTGATTTCCTGATTCTGACAGAGAATGATAACTGCCGACTAAAGTATTTGCCCAATCAGGGCTGAGCAATATAACTCCCGCAATGTGCAGCCTCTCCGCTTTAATAAAAGCCCAATAAAGTTTTACTGCACAAGAGTGCGACGCCAATGCAGTTGAATAATGATTGTATACCCATAACAAAATCTTACTCCTAATTTTATTTAACCTACCTTTGCGCCAGCCACACAAAATATTACGGCAGGTTGTAAGCCGGTGGTGTTAATAATTTTACTCCGCTGTTTTCGATAATACAACGTCTTTCTCAGCCCACATTTTATAAAGCATATAATGGAATTTAAGAAATTAGGATTAATAGATCCTATTGTACTGGCATTAGCCGAGCAGGGCTATACCACCCCAACCCCTATTCAGCAACAGGCCATACCCGTTGTATTACAGCAAAAAGATTTACTGGGCTGTGCACAAACGGGTACCGGTAAAACAGCCGCATTTGCATTGCCTGTGCTGCAATTATTATTTACCGGCAAAACACATAACCCGGGTATAAAAGTTTTAATACTCACTCCCACAAGGGAGTTAGCCATACAAATAAACGAAAGCTTTGAAGCCTATGGCAAATACACCAAAATAAGCCACACCGTTATTTTTGGCGGTGTAAGCCAGGTACCGCAAGTAGCAGCATTAAAAAGAGGCACAGATATTTTAATTGCCACGCCCGGCCGTTTGCTGGATTTAATAAGCCAGGGGCATACACTGCGTCATTTACAAATATTTATTTTGGATGAAGCCGACAGAATGCTGGACATGGGTTTTATACATGATGTAAAACGAATAATAACAAAACTGCCGCCCAAAAGGCAAACACTTTTTTTCAGTGCCACCATGCCGCCAGAAATACAAAAGCTTGCCGATGTGCTGCTGCACCAGCCAACTAAAGTGGAAGTAACGCCTGTTTCATCTACCGCCGATACCATTGAACAAACACTTTATTATGTGGCAAAACCAGATAAAAATAAGTTGCTGCTGCATTTGCTGAAAGATGCCGCCATTAAAACGGGGCTTGTATTTACCCGTACCAAACACGGTGCAGATAAAGTGGTTAAAGTTTTGCATGCGCATGGTGTAACAGCGGCTGCCATACACGGTAATAAAAGCCAGAATGCCCGGCAAAATGCATTAAGTAATTTTAAAAACGGCACCATACGTGTGCTGGTTGCCACCGATATTGCTGCAAGGGGTATTGATATTGACGAACTGAGCCATGTTATAAATTTTGAATTACCGGAAGTGCCGGAAACCTATGTGCACCGCATTGGCCGTACCGGCAGGGCGGGCAATACAGGCATTGCTTTTTCTTTTTGCGATGCAGATGAAAAAGACGATTTAAAAGCGATACAAAAACTAATTGGCAAACAGGTGCCGGTTGAAAGTAATCATCCGTTTCCATTAGCAGCGGATGCAAAGCCTGCAACGCCTTCCGCAAAGCCAAAACCACAAAAAAGAAATTTTCATAAGGCCCGTAAGTTCAGATAACCAGCTTTTCCAAAAAACTGTTTTAAGTTTACAAATAACTCAAAACAATTGTAATGAAACAGTTTGCCGCAGCCATACTCATTTGCTTTTTCACCCTGCATGCTTCTGCCCAGGAAAAAGAATATTTCCCTGACCCCAACCCTGCCATTCAGCAACGTATTGAACAATGGAAGGATTTAAAATTTGGCCTGCTGATGCACTGGGGTACTTACAGCCAGTGGGGTATTGTGGAAAGCTGGAGTATTTGCCCGGAAGATTTAAGCTGGGCTACGGGTGCCCGTAAGAAAGGGCAAAGTGAAAATTATACTGATTATGTAAAAGAATACGAAGCGCTGCAAACCACGTTCAACCCTGTAAAGTTTAACCCGGAAAAATGGGCCGCTGCCGCAAAGGCTGCGGGCATGAAGTACGTGGTGTTTACCACCAAACACCATGATGGCTTTTGTATGTTCGACAGTAAGTTTACCGATTACAAAATCACGGATGCAAAAACGCCCTTCTCCAAAAATGCACGCAGCAATATTGCCAAAGAAGTTTTTAATGCATTCAGGAAAGAAGGTTTGTGGACCGGCGCTTATTTTTCCAAACCCGACTGGCACAGTGATTATTACTGGTGGAAAAAATTTCCGGTGGCCGACCGCAATGCCAATTACTCCATTGCCAAACACCCGGAGCAATGGAAAAAATTTGTGGATTATACGCAGGGGCAAATAAATGAACTGATGAGTGATTATGGTAACATGGATATTTTATGGCTGGACGGCGGCTGGGTAAAAAAGACAAGTGATGAAGAAGTGAAGAATACCTTGCTGGAGAATTATGAAGGCTCCCGCTGGGCACGCAATCCGCAGAGCCAGGATATTGACATGGCTGCCATTGTAAAAAATGCAAGGGCCAAACAACCCAATATTATTGTTGTGGACAGGGCAGTGCCGGGCATTCATCAAAATTATTTAACGCCCGAACAACATATACCAGACAATGGCCTGCCCTACCCCTGGGAAACCTGCATGACCATGGCCGGCAGCTGGAGTTATGTACCCAACGATGTATACAAACCCGCCAACGAGTTAATTGAAAAACTGGTGGACATTGTGAGCAAGGGCGGTAATTTTTTACTCAACATTGGGCCGGGCCCGGATGGCGAGCTGGCAGACACCGCTTACCTGCGTTTAGAACAAATTGGGCAGTGGATGAAGGTAAACAGCGAAGCCATTTACAACACCCGTTCTTATACCACGTTTGGTGAAGGAGATAATATCCGCTTTACACAAAGCAAGGATGGAAAAACGCACTACGTGTTTCTTTTCAATTTTCCGGCAGATACTGTTACCATTCATAAACTGCCTTTTGCAAAAAACACCCAGGTACAAATGCTTGGCAGCAGTAAGAAAATATCATGGAAACAAAAGGACGGTGCTGTGGAGATGAAGATTCCTGCTGCATTAAAAAATGTAACGGATTATGTGTGGGTATTGAAGGTGACGCAGGGTTAGTATTTTTATTTATCTTTCACTTGTACATTCAGGTAACTGCTTCTTTGTTATTAACGATTTCAAATTGCTATTGTGACAGAACCTTTATACATTTTATTGGTGGGTGTGGTGGTGGTGGTAAGTGGCATCATCGGTTTAAAACTGCATCCTTTTTTATCCTTATTGCTCGCTGCTATTACGGTTACATTATTAACTCCTCCCGAACTGGTCCAGCAATATTTCATTACAAAAGGCATGACTGCAGCCGAAGCTGCAGTACAGGCGCATAAAAGCATTGGTGAAAAAATTGCTACGGAGTTTGGAAATACCTGTGCCAAAATCGGCATTCTCATTGCTATGGCAGCCATCATTGGCAAAAGCATGCTGGACAGTGGTGCTGCGGAAAAAATAGTACGCAGCATGCTGAAAGTTACCGGCGAAAAAAATGCAGCGCTGGGTTTTGTATTCAGCAGTTTCTTTTTAACCATTCCTGTTTTTGTGGATACCGTTGTTTTTTTAATGATGCCATTGGCAAAGGCCATGGGTTTGCGGCTGGGAAAAAATTATTTACTGCTGGCGCTTTCAGTTATTGCCGGGGCGGTAATGGCTAATTCGTATGTGCCGCCCTCTCCCGGTCCATTGTATTTAGCTGGCGCCATGAATGTGCCCATCGGTTTAATGATGGGCTGTGGCATTGCATTGGGTATTTGCACTATTACTGTAGGCTATTTAATAGCAAAGTTCTTAAACAAAAAATTAAACATCCCTTTACGGGACTCCCCGGATGCAAAGCTGGAAGACATTGCAGCCATTGCACGTAAAGATGATAAAGACCTTCCATCATTGGGGTGGGCATTGTTGCCGGCATTATTTCCGCTGGTAACAATTTGTATTCATTCTGCGGTAGAAGCATTTGCAGCAAAGAACGAGCCGCTTACCGGCAGTCCTATTGTCAATAAAATAATGGATGTGGTGCTTTTTTTTGGTGATAAAAATATTGCGATGCTTTCAGGTGCTTTGTTTGCATTGCTGGTACTGGCAAAACAAAAACAGCAGCAAAAAGTAAAAATAACCGCCTTTGTACAAAACGCACTCATGACAGGGGGCGGCATTATTTTAATTACTGCTGCAGGTGGTGCATTCGGCGGCATGCTGCAGGAAAGCGGCATCAGTGAACGCATTGCCGGGTTAACAAAGGAGTTTCAAATGGCGCTGATACCATTGGCATTTTTAGTCACTATGATTGTGCGCACGGCACAGGGCTCTGCCACCGTTGCGTTAATTACTGCTTCTGGAATTTTGGCAGGCATGGCGCACAATGCCAACTTAGGTTTTCACCCGGTATATTTATGTTTGGCTATTGGCAGCGGTGCTAAGTTAATTCCGTGGATGAATGATGCCGGTTTCTGGATTGCCTGCAAAACAACCAACCTTACAGAAAGGGAAGCATTAAAAACAATTACGCCCATGCAAAGCCTGATGGGCATTACCGGGCTGTTATTAACCATGCTGGCTGCATGGCTTTTCCCAATGGTATAATTTAATTTTGAGTACCGATATTTTTACCATGAACAATATAGTGATACAAACAACACCGGCAGATAACGTGGCCATCGTGGCTAATCCGCAGGGATTGAAGAAAGGGGCTGTTGTGCTGAATGAAATTGTATTGCAGGAAGATATGCCGATGGGGCATAAAGTGGCACTGCAACTATTAAAGGAAGGCGATGCAGTAATCCGTTACGGGGAAGTGATCGGTTACGCCGCCAAAACCATTGAAGCCGGTTGCTGGGTAAATGAAACAAATATCCGTTTACCATTTCCACCATCCCTGGAAGAAATAAGTTACACGCCACGCAGTAACGCATCTCCTCAACCTTTAACGGGCTATGCATTCCAGGGATATAAAAATGCAGATGGCAGTGCCGGTACAAAAAATGTGCTGGGCATTACCACCAGCGTGCAGTGTGTGGCAGGCATTACAGATTTTATTGTAACAAAAATAAAAAAGGAATTGCTGCCGCTCTATCCGAATGTGGATGATGTGGTGGCTTTCAATCACAGTTACGGTTGCGGGGTGGCCATAGATGCACCGGGAGCAATTGTTCCCATACGAACCATCAAACATATTGCACAAAACCCCAACTTCGGTGGAGAGATTATGATTATTGGTTTGGGGTGTGAAAAGTTACGGCCCGAACGTTTGTTACCTGAAGGACAACCACCAACAGATAATTCGATTTTGTATTTGCAGGATGAAAACTTTGAAGGCTTTGGCGATATGGTGGAAGGCATTATGCAAATGGCAGATGCTCATTTAAAAAAATTAAATGGAAGAAAACGAACTACGTGCCCAGCTTCTGATTTGGTAGTGGGTATGCAATGCGGGGGCAGCGATGCATTTTCTGGTTTAACAGGAAATCCTGTTTCCGGTTTTGCTGCAGACTTAATTGTAAGAGCAGGCGGCACGGTTTTTTTCAGTGAAGTAACAGAAGTAAGAGATGCCATTCATTTATTGGTTCCAAGGGCTGTAGATGAAGCCACTGCCAATGCCTTAAAAAGAGAAATGGCCTGGTACGATAATTATTTACAAACAGGCAGTGCAGACAGAAGTGCCAATACCACTCCCGGCAACAAGGGCGGAGGTCTCAGCAATATTGTAGAAAAAGCATTGGGTTCCGTAGCAAAAAGTGGTAGCAGTACCATTGTGGATGTGGTTTCTCCGGGTGAAAAAATAAAAAAGAAAGGATTGAATTTTGTGGCCACACCCGCCAGTGATTTTGTGTGTGGTACATTACAACTGGCAGCAGGCATGAACATGCATATTTTTATTACCGGCCGCGGCACACCATACGGATTGAACATGGTGCCGGTAATTAAAGTAAGTTCCAATTCAAAGCTGGCAAAGCGCTGGCACGACCTGATTGATTTTGATGCAGGCCCTGTTGCCTTTGGCGAAAAAACTATTGAGGAAATGGGCTGGGAATTATTTCATTTAATACTGGATGTTGCCAGCGGTAATAAAAAAGTAGCCACCGATAAACTCGGCTTATACAACGACCTCGTGTTGTTCAATCCAGGGCCATTAACATAAACACCACTAAAAATCTATTTTACAATGGAATTATCAAAAATAAAATCTTCGCTGGAAGACGGGTTGCTCTCCTTCCCTGTTACTGATTTTGATGCACAAGGAAATTTTAAGGCAGATACATTTGCAGAACGTGTGGAATGGTTTGTGAGCCATGACGTATCGTCTGTTTTTGTGGCAGGCGGTACAGGAGAATTTTTTTCATTAACAGCCGACGAATACAAGCAGATCATTGAGATCTCAGTAAAAACAGTTGCCGGCCGTGTGCCTGTAATTTCCAGTGCAGGCCGCAGTGTTTCCGAAGCGATTGCATTTGCAAAAATGGCCGAGGCTGCAGGTGTTGACGCCTTATTGCTTTTTCCTCCCTACTTAACCGAATGCCCGCAGGATGGTGTATATGAATATGCAAAAGCCATCATTCAAAATACATCGTTGCCGGTTATTTATTATAACCGGGGCAATGGTGTTTT
>JBGAHV010000086.1:0-8918 GCA_044225995.1 Ferruginibacter sp.
TATAATGCAGTAATTGCCACCACACCTGTTGGGCCTATTAAAAAACTGGTAAAAGATTTTAATGCAGAGCTTCATATTTTAAATGTGGAAGCAGGAGCCCTGGTGCCTGCAGAAAAAGTAGAAGAGAGCGCTTACGTGGCAGAGTTTTTTAACGAGTTTCACCCGGAATACCATACTATACTTTCGCATGATATAACTGCAGGCATTAATTACTTTGCCGAAAAATCAAAGGCCGACTGGATTGTAGTGATACCTAAAAAACACAACCTGGTTGATAAAATGTTTAAGCGCAGCCAAACTGTGGATTTATTGTATCATACCACTATACCGGTATTGTGTATACATGAGGAGTAATAAAATTAATGGTCGTAGTGTTCTTCCATTTCTTTTACTGCGTTGCTGAGTATTTGCTGTGCTTCCGGATCGTTAATATGAATGCGTTGGCCATCATTGTAAATCTTATACCTTAATGTGCCGTCTTCGTCGCTTTCTATATATACTTTCCTGCCATTGTGTTTATACCGGATATATCCAAAGGGTGCAATATCATCTATCGCATTTCCATCTTCATTAAAAGAAATATCTCCGCAGTATTCAATTCGTAAAGTTTCTCCGTTGTTATTAACATTTACAGTACGTGTGCGGCCATGGAACCTGCACGCCACTCCACCCAGCAGCACAAATAGAAAGAGAATAAAAAATGGGTTTTTCTTTTTCATGGTATACATACAAGCAGTTTTGATTTTTTAAAACAGGCCCCGCCGTTTCACCGGCAGGACCATTTTGTTTCAACTTCAACTCAACTAATGAAACCAGTTTATAATTATATATTGCTGTAAGCGGGGCCGCCGGGCATTAATACTGAGCTGATGCCTGATGGTTCTGGATTCAGAAGCAGTCCGGTGTTTTCGAGGCTGTCTCTCATGTGCTCCCTTTTCCTGTCTTCCCTGTCAAGTGAATCTAACTGGCGCTGGCGTTTTTGTTCTTCAATTTTTCTTAAAGAATCTGCTTTTTTATCATACTCATTGTAACGGTATCCATCACCATTATTGTTACGGTTGTAATTAGCCTGGCTGCGTTTTTTATCATTCCATCCATCGGCTTTTCTTCCTGTTAATGTGTACAGCCCGTCTTCTTTCATTATATAATCCACATCACTTTGCCAGCGTATATCTTCTTCGCCATCCCAATCAAAATTATCTCCGTTCCAGTTTCCATCCCAGCGGTCGTCACCAAAATGAACAGGCCAGCCAATTCCCTTATTAATACGCACCTGTTTACCAACCGGTACATATACAGTAATTATTACAGCCTGGTTACGGAATTTATCAGTTTTATTGATGGCTATTCCTTTTTCAAGTAACAGCACACTGTCTTTCTGTTCAGCTTTAAAATCAATTAAACCGGCAAGTTTGTTTGCCTCAGGCCTGTTATAGCCCCTGGCGGCTTTTTTCATGGTTACACGGAAACTGTCGTTGGCAGATTTTGCAATTACAACATAAACGTTACGTACAAAAGCGGTATCATCTTCAATCATATTTTCAAAAGCTTCAAACCTGATCCAGTTGCGGCCATAGTATTTTTTACTGTTAGCGGGGTTAGATGATGATACTACCAGTTTATTTACCTGTGGGTTAACTAATGTTACATTCTGCTCATCCAATGTGCTGCCATACCTGAAATCATTAAACAACGATGTTATAAGTAATATGATACAAACCCAACCCAGTGCCCATAAACTTCCAAATGTGAGGTTTAATATGCGGCTGTTGTTACGCATTTTGGTAATCCTTCTTATTAACCACGTAATGATACCAATAATGGGTACAGCAATAAACAGCAGTAGTGTACCCCATGCAAATAAATTTTGCCAGCCACCTTTAAGCATAAAATCTTTTAGAGGAAATACACCTATAGAAAATATACCGAGACCAAACAGCGCCATCACCAGGCCAAACACTACACAGCCGATAATGAAATAAGCAAATATTTTGGCTATCATGGCAATGGCATTCCCAAAACCACCCCGGTTACGCCTGCTGAAATTTTGTACATCAGCAGCTACGGTTTTTGTTTTTTCATTCACAAAGCCGGCGGCTTCGCTACTGAACTTTTCTGCTTTCTTACCCACGCCTTTCATTTCTTCCATCACTGAATTTTTTATAGAGTTCATATCCACTTTCTCTCCTTTCATTTCCAGCTTTTCGCTGGTAGTAAAAGCTTCCGGTATTACAATCCATAAAATAATGTACACGATTAAAGAGGTAGGGCTAAATGTAAAACGGATTACATCACCCACATCCCAAAAGCCGCCCCAATGGCCCCAGCGTGAAATAAACGATAAGAATGGCAGCAGGAATAATGCTCTTGGTATCCAGGCATTGATGCCGAAATAATTTCCAATACCACTGCAAACACCTGCAATCAGTTTATCATCAGGATCCCGAAATAGTTTTTTACGGGTGCCGCCAATTTCAAGTGCGGCACTGCTTGGTACTGCCACCCACATAATAATATAGGGTAAAAAGCCAAAGCCAAAGGCAAAAAACATAATGGCGAAAATGATACGCACTACCACCACATCCATATTAAAGTAATTAGCAAGGCCGCTGCACACACCACCCAGCACTTTATCATTTTCGTTACGATATAGTCTTTTATGGCTGCCTGTGCTGCTGCCAGATGATGCCTGTTGCTGATAGTGGGTTCCCTCATAAGATGTTTTGGCAGAAGATGTTTGCGTTGTTTCATCCATCTCTTCAAAATCTTCGGGACGGCCCATACTGGCGATGATTGCATTTACATCATCTTCTGTTATACAGGTAGCACCTTTTTTAAGACGTTCCTGGAACAGTTCACCAATACGGCTTTCTATATCATTGATGATCTCGTCTTTTCCTTCTTCGTTTACAAAGTGACGGTTCAGGCTTTCGGTATAATTTTTAAGTATATCAAAGGCGGAGGTTTCTATTGGTACCACACGGCCCTGAAAGTTGATATTGATTACTTGTTTCATGACTTACTGTTTTTGTTCGTTAGTTGGTTGCCTTAATAAAACAAAAAAACATGGCTATACTTTGGTTGTATTAAGGAGTGTTGAAGTTTGGGTTATCAAAGTTGCTGTTGTTATTTTCTTCCGTCACAGCTTTTACGGCATTGGCCAGTTCGTTCCAGGTTGCTTCCAGTTCTTTATAAAATGCAGCACCCTTTTCGGTAAGAGAAAAATATTTGCGTGGCGGGCCACTATTACTTTCCACCCAACGGTAGGTTAACAGTTCTGCATTTTTAAGCCGGGTAAGCAAGGGGTAAAGTGTACCTTCCAGCAAATTGAAATTGGCTGCCTTCATTTTATCAATAATGTCGGAAGGATACGCCTCCCCCTGTTTGATCACAGAAAGGATACAGAATTCCAGCACTCCTTTCCGCATCTGGCTGGCTGTGTTGTCAATATTCATGGCTTGCATTTTTTTTCTCCACCTCAATTACTTCTGCAGAAGCAGTATTGGTAAAGATCAGTTCAACTAATAATTTTTTCATGGCTATACTTTAAGGTGACGTTGAAACCGGTTTTCATAATCACAATGCAAACATACACGCAATTTCAGTACTATGCAACACATAATACCATCTTTTTTATAGTAGCTGGCTGAAAACATTAGTCTGTATAACCAATAAACATTGACTTTCAAATAATTAGTTCAATTGCCCGAATAAAAAAATTTTTCCTTCATTTGATGAACGGCTAAAAATTTATGGTGAACGGTTTATATTTTAGCCTCTTTGCAAACAAAAACCCCGATTTATGTTTTAGCGTAAATTATAACAATGGAAAAAAAGTATCACTACTCATTCATCACTACATGGAAAATTAAAGCACCCCTAAAAGAGGTTTGGAATGTTTTGTATAACCAGGAAGACTGGCCAAACTGGTGGAAAGGTGTAAAAACCGTGCAGCCATTACAGAATGGTGATGTAAATAACGTTGGTAAAAAAATGCGCTATAGCTGGAAAAGTTTTTTGCCATACACTTTAAGCTTTGATATGACCAGTGTAACAATTAAACCATTTGCCTATATGGAAGGTAATGCTACCGGTGAACTGGAAGGTGTTGGAAAATGGTTTTTTAAAGAAGAAAATGGAATTACAACCGTGTGTTACACATGGGATGTAAATACCACAAAAAAATGGATGAACGTTTTAGCACCGGTTTTAAAACCTGCTTTTAAATGGAACCATGATGTAGTAATGCGATGGGGCGCCGAAGGTCTAGCTAAAAAATTAAATGCCGAACTGATAGTCGCATAGCATTTGTAACTTTACGCTTTATTATTTTTATGGCAGAAGACTTACAAATAGTAACAGGGACTAAAGAAGAAATATACCAATCATTAATTCCGCAGATAAATGCATTAATTGAAGGAGAGCCTGATGTAACAGCTAACCTTGCAAACATTTGCGCCGCATTAAAAGAACAATTTAGCTGGTTGTGGGTGGGTTTTTATTTAGTAAAACCAAATAAACAAGGTGAAGATGAGTTGGTGTTAGGCCCGTTTCAAGGTCCTGTAGCCTGTACAAGAATTAAAAATGGCCGTGGCGTTTGCGGCACTGCATGGCAGAAAGCTGAGGCGTTAATTGTGCCGGATGTAGAAAAATTTCCGGGACATATTGCCTGCAGCAGTTTGAGCAAAAGCGAAATAGTGGTGCCTTTAATACAAGATGGAATTGTGGCGGGTGTGCTGGATGTTGACAGTGAATTGCTGAACCAGTTTGATGAAACCGATAAGAAGTATTTAGAAGAAATAGTTTCTTCAGTGACTATTTAACTTCAGGTGTATTATCCTTCCAGCCCCATAAATAACGGCAGGCATAGGTATTATACGGGCTCCATTTTTTTGAAACCTTCAGCATTTTTTCTTTCATCAGTTTTTTATCGGTGGCATCTATGCTGTACAATTTGCAAACAGCCTGCTGTATACCCAGATCATCCACGGGAAAAACATCTTCTCTGCCCAGCGTAAACATTAAAATCATTTCTACCGTCCACCTGCCAACGCCTTTTATTTGGGTAAGATGTGCAATTACCTCTTCATTACTCATTTTATATAACTGTGCGTCCGTTATCTTTTCGGCGATAAAAAAATTGCAAACATTCAGTACGTAATTTGCTTTGGCGTTGCTTAAACCAATACCCCTTAATGTTTCGAAAGGGGTATCTGCAATTTGCTGTGCAGCGGGTGTTTTTTTTCCATACAGGTTTAAAAACCTTTGCTGAAACACATCGGCGACTTTGGTACTTAGTTGCTGGCTCATTATTGACATACACAAATGCAGGTACACATTTTTACGTTTTACCAATACATAAGGCTCTTGCAGCTCAATAATTTTTTTTAATTTCTTGTCATTTATTAAGTGGGCAATATGTTCCATGCAACGAATATAATTTCATTACATGTAAAAATAAAATTGCTACCAGGCGCCTGCCCATTCTTTAAAGGCACTCACTCTTTCCCTGCTTATAATGATTTCATCGGTTACACTAATGTTTCTTAATTGAAGTTTTAACCGGTTATTGGTATAAGGTTTTATTTGTTCCAATACGCCTGCATGTATAATGGTGCTGCGGTTCACCCTGAAAAAATCTTTTGGGTTCAGCTCACTTTCCAGTTTATCTATCGTGGCATTAATAACAAACCGGTTCCCTTCCCTGTCCGTTAAATAAACAATTTTATTATCAGCGGAGAAAAAGGCCACTTCTTCTGCAGGTACAAAAAACAACCGTTTACCCACTTTCGCTAAAAATCTTGTTTTGTAATTATTCAGAAAGTTATCTTTTACCTGCTCAATAAGCAATTCGTAATTGTGCGGCGTAAAAGAGGCAGAAAGGTTTTTATATTTATTTAAAGCTGCCGCCAGCGACTGTGCTGTAACCGGCTTTAAAATGTAATCAATGCTAAAAAGCTGAAAAGCATCAATGGCGTAATTTTCATATGCGGTGGTAAAAATTACCGGTTTTTGTGTAGTGGCACGTTTAAAAATTTCAAAACTGTCACCATCTGCCAGGTGTATATCCAATAAAATAATATCCGGGTGTGGTTTGGACCGAAGCCATTGCACCGTTTCTTCCACACTTTCCAGTTTGCCTGAAATAGTAATAGATGCGTCATATCCTTTTAACAGCATCTCAAGCCGTTCCTGGGCAAGTTGTTCATCTTCTACGATTAATACAGTCATTGCCTGTTTTAATTTAAATTAAGCAGCGGTATTGATACAGAAAATATTTCCTCACTTACATTTATGGTAACTTCCTGGCCGCTTACAAGCCAGTATCGTTTCTTTATATTGTTCAGACCGATCCTGGTAGAAGAAACAGGGGTATCTCTTGGCTGCATGTTATTGCTTACCACAACCGTATTGTTACCATTAACATGCACATCAATAAACAAAGGTTTGGCTTTGCTTATAACATTATGCTTTATGGCGTTTTCAATCAGCAATTGAAGCGATGCAGGTATGATGTGAAAGTGCTGGTAACTTTCTGGTATGTTCAGCTGTACGATGAGTCCATCGGCAAACCGTTTCTTCAATAAAAAAATGTAAGGCTCTATAAAATCAAGTTCTGTTTTCAGCTCCACCAGTTCTTTATCGTGGTTGCTTAGAATATAACGGTATACCTTACTGAACTCTTCAATAAATTTATTTGCCTCTTCATTGTTTTTCATTACCAGGGTGGACAGTACATTCAGGTTATTGAAAAGGAAATGAGGATTAATCTGGTTTTTAATAACCTGCAATTCAGCCTGGGCAGAAATTCTTTTTAGCTCTTCGGCCTCTATCCATTTTCTTTTGTACTCGGTAAAATAAAATTTAATGGCACTTAGTAAATGAAAGAGAAGGTTAGCGAGCCAGGCATAAATCAGGTTTAATTTTAAAGGTATTATAGTATCGGTAATACTATAATTATGCAAAACCATACTTACAAAAAATACAAGCCCAACTGTAATAAGGGTAGTGGCAATGCTGCCGGCTGCAAAAAACAAAAGCAGGGTGCGTATTTTATTTTTGGTATCCTGCAGTTTTTTATTGAAAAATGGTTCCATCAGCCTGCTGGCCTCCCACACTCCTAATGTAATACCCGTAATGGTTCCGAAAGCCACATACCATTCAATTTCTATGTGAAAGTACTTGTACACTTCACATAAAATAGTGTTTACCCAGGTGTAAACAGAAAGTAACAGAATAAATATATGCCGGTACTTATGCGAAAACATGGCAAACCTTTTTAAACACATCAACGGCTGAAACAGTAAATTGTTCGCCGCTGATGTGTATTACTAATACAAAACACATGAAACGAATTATGGAAGCAGCACCCTGTCTATTACATGCACCACACCATTGCGGCACATAATATTAGTGGCGGTAATGTTTGAAGCATTGGTGCCGTTGCCATTACCTTTTATTGTGGCGCCGCTGCTGAGGCTGATGGTAGTATTGCCGCCAGCCAGCATGGGCAGGGGGCCAGCCACCAGGTCAGAAGAAAAGGCTCTTCCTCCAACTACATGATAACGAAGTACGGCCAGCAACGTAGCCACTGGTATATTATCAATATTATTGGTGCCGAGTGCGCTTAGTAATTGTGTAAATGCAGCATTGGTGGGTGCAAATACAGTTATGGTAGCTGTGCTGAGTGTGTTAATCAGTGTTGGGTCGCCGCCGGGTGCGTTATTAGCCCTTACTATGGCTTTTACCAGCGAATCCAGCCCTGAACCGGCCGCCTGGGCTGTGGCTACTATACTGCCGGACGGCTTGTTTAAAGCTTTTGATAAGCGGTGAATAACACCATTATCTGCAGCAATATCTGCCTCGGCCACTTTAATACCATTTACGTAAACACCTGTTGCGTTTTTAGTAACAAAAACAGAGTCACCACCGGCTGTTATCACTTTAGCATTAGGACCTGCCGGTACCCCGGCCGCTAAAATTTTAGAACCAATGGTGTGATACAATAACAAATCACTTAACTGTGTGGCAGATAAACTGGCTACTGTTGAAGATGTAATGCCTGCACTTGCGAAGGCTGCATTGTCCGGTGCAAAAACTGTAAACGGTCCGGTACCACTTAGTGTAGTGGCAAGGTTGGCTTTTACTTTTACTACTGCCTCTTTTAATACACTGTAACTGGCATTGCTTACCACCACATCAGTAATAGTATTGGTGGCTGCCGGCGTCGTGTCGTCATCTTTTTTGCAGGACGATAATAATAGCATACCGCCAGTAATAACAGCGGCTGAAAGTCGTAATAAAGGAATGTTGATTTTCATGATGTAATTGTTTTATGAAATTTTAACATCACGGTATTAAATTGGTAAAGGCACCGGGTGTTAACCGCATAAAAAAAGGAGTGAACTGTAATTTTTATTACCTCTTCACTCCTGCAAATTTTTTAGTGCCGCGTTTACTCCACACTCCAGCTCATACCGCCGCCCTTTTCATCTTTTAAATTAATGCCAAGGCCGGCTAACTGGTTGCGTATTTTATCACTGGTTACAAAATCTTTCTTGGCTTTTGCCTCTTTGCGTATATCAATCAGCAAATCCATAACACCGGCTAAAGCTCCATTGTTATTTTCCTGCATTGGCAACAAGCCAAAAATATCTTCTAAATAAATTTTAAAACCATCTTTAAGATTTTGGAGTGTTGCCGGGGCAATGGCATCAGCAGCAATTAAACCGTCTTTCAATGAGTTAATGGTTGATGTCAGATCAAACATATTCGCCAAAACCTTTGCGCTGCTTAAATCATCATCCATAAATTCTTCAAATTCGTTAACCATTTTCAGCACTTTCGCATCCAGTGCAGCATCACTTGCCTGTTCATTGTTGCCGGCTTCCAGCTTTTTTAAATTTTCATACGCTTCC
>JBGAHV010000007.1:0-84064 GCA_044225995.1 Ferruginibacter sp.
AAAGGCTGGCCTGTTTCGTGCAGTATAAAATTGGTGATGTCAACAATATTATTAATGCTGCGTACTCCAATGCTGTTAAGACGTTGCTTTAACCATTCAGGGCTTTCACCCACAGTAATATTTTCAATACTTACACCACTGAAACGCTGGCAGGCTGCTGCATTTTCAATTACCACTTCAAACTGCAAGCCCTGGTTATCTACCTTAAAATTATTTTTAAAAGGACTTTTAACCGTAGTGTCTTTTTTATTGTGGTGCGACAAGTATGCACATACATCTTTTGCCACACCCAAATGGCTCATGGCATCCATGCGGTTGGGGGTCAGGCCAATTTCATAAATAATATCTGTGTAAGTATTAAAATACTCAGCAGCGGGTGTACCCACTTTTGCATTTGCAGGTAATACCATAATACCGGCATGGCTTTGTCCCATACCAATTTCATCTTCAGCGCAAATCATTCCATGGCTTTCCACACCACGGATCTTTGCTTTCTTCATGGTCAGCGGTTCTCCTGTGGTTGGGTAGATGGTGGTGCCAATAGTTGCCACAACTACTTTTTGCCCCGCTGCTACATTAGGAGCGCCACAAACAATTTGTAAGGGCTCGCTGTTACCAATGTTAACTTTGGTAAGCGATAATTTATCTGCATCAGGATGTTTGGAACATTCCAGCACTTCTCCAATAACCAAACCTTTAAGGCCGCCTTTAACCGCTTCAAAAGGTTCCATACTTTCCACTTCCAGTCCAATGGAGGTTAGAATTTTACTAAGCCGTTCCGCTTCAATTTTTTCGGGCAGGTATTCACTAAGCCAGTTGTAACTAATGGTCATTTATAAGAGTAATTTGCGCAAAGGTAAATAAAAAGAAAGCCTCCTCCGCCCCCGGAAGGCGAACTTGCAGAGATTAAAACAAAGATTATTACGAAGTGTGTTTTTGCGAAGTGCATAATATAAGTATAGGTCAATAAAGAGATAATGTACAAGAGTGCGACGCCACCGCCGCTGAAAATGTTATTGATGCCGGTAACAAAAAATAATTACAGATTTGAAAACAACAACACAAATATTTTTTAAAACGATACAGTGCAGAAAAAGAAATTTGGCAACAACATAATTGTTAATAAAATGAACAAATTGTTAAGCTTTGCTGCATTTGTTGGTGTGAATTGACGGTGAATAAGCCGTTAATAAACTAACTTTGCTGTTAGTGCAGCGTGGAAAACATACGTAAAGCTGTTGAAACTGCCGTTGTGGATAAATATGAATGCCCAAGGAAACATTTATACCCTTTATCTTAGCCGCCCTGCCAAACTTTTTTATTTATCCTGATAAGAAGCACTAAATGGAACTTACTAACTATAATAAAGACAAGAAGCTGCGCCGCAAGGCTGTGCCAGACCTGAGTACAATGGTGTATGGTAAAGTACCACCACAGGCAAAAGAACTGGAAGAAGCAGTATTAGGAGCGATAATGCTTGAAAAAAGCGCTTTTGATACCGTGGTGGAAATTTTAAAACCGGAGTGTTTTTATGTGGATGCTCACCAGCGCATTTACAGGGCAATGCAGGGTCTTGCCATAAAAAGTTTACCAATAGATTTATTGACTGTTGTGGAGGAATTGAAATTTCGTGAAGAGCTGGAGGTTGTTGGCGGACCTTATTATGTTACCAAACTTACCAATGCAGTGGTGTCATCTGCCAATATTGATGCCCACTCCCGCATTATTCTGCAAAAATTTATACAAAGGGAATTAATACGCATCAGCGGCGAAATTATTGGTGATGCATACGAAGACAGCATTGATGTGTTTGATATGCTGGATGAAGCTGAAGGCAAACTGTTTGAAATTACCAATAACCACTTGCGTAAAAATTTTGACAGTATTGATACGGTGCTGGTAAAAACCATTCAGCGTATTGAAGACATGCGTAACCGCCAGGAAGATATTACAGGTGTACCTACTGGCTTCCCCAGTATGGATAAACTAACCTACGGCTGGCAAAGTACAGATTTGATCATTCTTGCTGCAAGGCCCTCTGTGGGTAAAACAGCTTTTGCTTTAAACCTGGCACGCAGTGCAGCTATGCACCCAACCAAACCAACCGGGGTGGGCTTTTTTAGTTTGGAGATGAGCAGCAGCCAGCTGGTACAGCGTATTCTTAGCGCAGAAAGCGAAATATGGCTGGAGAAAATTGCACGTGGTAAACTGGAAGAACATGAAATGAAGCAGCTTTATAAAAAAGGAATTGAGCGGTTGAGCAAAGCACCTATTTTTATTGACGACACACCGGCGCTGAATATTTTTGAACTGCGTGCCAAATGCCGCCGTTTAAAAAATAAGCACAATGTTGGTATGGTAATAATTGACTATTTGCAGTTAATGAGCGGCAGCGGCGACAGCAGGAGTAACAGGGAACAGGAAATAAGTAAAATAAGCCGCGACCTGAAAGGGCTTGCAAAAGAACTGCAGATTCCCATTATTGCATTAAGCCAGTTAAGCCGTGAAGTGGAAAAACGTAAAGAGGGAAATAAAATTCCGCAACTGAGTGACTTGAGAGAATCGGGAGCAATTGAGCAGGATGCAGACATGGTAATGTTCCTGTACCGGCCCGAATATTACGATATTACCACCAACGAAATGGGTGAAAGTAATAAAGGAGAAACCTATGTAAAAATTGCCAAGCACCGTAATGGTAGTTTAGATACTATTAAACTGCGTGCCCTGCTGCACATTCAAAAATTTGTGGAAGATGAAGGCGGCAGCGATTTTGGTGGTGCTTTACCAAGCGGCGGCAACTGGAAACCTGTAAGCGGACTGGATGGTGGAGATGATGGCGGCGCAAAACTGTACATTCAGAAAGGAAGTAAAATGAATGATGGGGAGTTTGATGATGATGCACCTTTTTAGTAATTGATAATTTTATAAATGATAATGGAGAATGAATTTTAGATTTGTTCTCCATTTATTTTATGGCCTTACCGTTTTTTTATAACGAAGATATAGTTACAGGAACTACTGTTGTTACACTTGATGAAGACACGAGCAAGCATGTAGCGCAGGTACTGCGCATGCAAAACGGTGAGCAATTACTATTAACCGATGGTAAGGGCAATTTGTTTACCTGCCAGATAACAGACAATAACCGCAAACGCTGTACAGTAGTAATAGAACAAACGAAAAACTACCAACCACCAACCACAAACATTACCATTGCTATTTCGCTTTTAAAAAACAGCAGCCGCTTTGAATGGTTTTTAGAAAAAGCAACAGAGATTGGCGTAACAGAAATTATTCCGCTGTTATGCGAACGCACCGAAAAGACTGCGTTTAAATTTGAACGGATGAACAGCATTTTAATAAGCGCTATGCTGCAAAGTCAGCAAACCTATTTGCCTGTTTTGCAGCAACCGCAAAAATTTAATCAATTAGCTATTCAGCCCTTTAATAATTACAGCAAATACATTGCCCACTGCGAAGATGAAAACAATAAGCAGCCACTCACTAATCAACTAATAAACCAGTCAGCCAATAAACTAATCCTTATTGGCCCTGAAGGCGATTTTACAAAAGAAGAAATTGAGCTGGCATTAAAAAATACTTTTTTGCCGGTAAGTTTAGGTAATACAAGATTAAGAACGGAAACAGCAGGTGTTGTGGCAGCAACCTTACTTTGCCATATCTGAGCCATTCTCATCCTCTTCTTCAAGCACCGGTTCATTTAATTTAACCACATGTGCTTTTCTTTTTGCCCTGCTGCGCATGGTAAGGTTCAGCATTTCTACAATAAAAGAAAATGCCATACCGAAGTAGATGTAATTTTTTAAATGCAGTTGCTCTGCTTTTTCATGGTCCCAGCCTTCAATAACCAAACTCAATCCAATCATTACTAAAAAAG
Source organism: Ferruginibacter sp. (assembly GCA_044225995.1). Taxonomy (GTDB): domain Bacteria; phylum Bacteroidota; class Bacteroidia; order Chitinophagales; family Chitinophagaceae; genus Ferruginibacter. The sequence goes on from JBGAHV010000007.1 coordinate 3,899, forward strand.
AAAGCGCCAGCATTTTTACGGTAGGGTGCTTTTGCACAAAGGCAGAAATTTTTGGGCTGAATAAAAACATTACAATCATGGCAACAATTACTGCGGCAATCATGATTTCCACGTGTTGTGCAGTACCGCCTGCCGTAATCACACTGTCAAAAGAAAAAACGGCATCAATAATCATTATCTGAATAACTGCCTGTGTTAATGAAATACCTTTCTTTTTATCCATACTCACATTCGGGTCTTCTCCTTCTAACTTACCGTGTATTTCTTTAACCGATTTATAAATCAGAAATACACCACCGAGTAACATAACAAGGCTTGCAATATCAAAACCTTTTCCAAACCAGCTTTCGGGTATAATGTAATTGCCTTTTTGTTTTAGCAGCCAGCCAAGTCCCATTAATAATAAACTGCGGATGATAATACCTGTAATCATCCAGAGCGTACGGGCTTTTTTTTCATCTTCCTTCTTTCGAAGGCGTGCCATTATGATGCTGACAAAAATTACATTGTCAATACCCAGCACCACTTCCAGCACCACCAATACAATAAAGCTTATGATGCTCTCAGATGTAAATAAATGTTCCATTAAAATATCACTATAACGATTTGCAAATATTTTTTACAATGGCCGGCCCTTCGTAAATAAAGCCTGTCCATACCTGTACAAGGGATGCGCCTGCATTAATTTTTTCCAATGCATCTTCACCTGTAAAAATGCCACCACTTGCAATAATGGGAATTTTGCCCCCGGTCTTTTGCGATATGTATTTTACAATTTCGGTGCTTTTGTTTTTTAAAGGCAAACCGCTTAACCCGCCGGGGCCAAGGCTTTCCAGCACTTTTGGGCTGGTGTTGGGCAGCTTTCGGTAAATGGTGGTGTTAGTGGCCACCAGTCCGTCTAAATTTATTTCAAGTGCCAGGTCAATTACATCATCAATTTCCGGCTTCGATAAATCCGGTGCAATTTTTAAAAGAATGGGCTTGGGCTGTGCCGTTGCCGTATTCAATTGCTGCAGGTTGGTCAATATTTTGCGCAGGCTTTCTTTTTCCTGTAAGGCACGTAAACCCGGTGTGTTAGGGCTGCTTACGTTTACCACAAAATAATCAACGCAATTATGCAGGGCTTTAAAGCATATTTCATAATCCTTCCATGCTTCCTCATTGGGTGTTACTTTGTTCTTACCAATATTGCCGCCAATAATCATTTTTGAGGCAGGATATTTATTCCTGTATTCTTTTATTCTTGCTGCAACGGCTGTGGCACCGTCATTATTAAAACCCATACGGTTTACCAATGCTTTGTCTTTTGGCAGCCGGAACACACGGGGTTTATCATTTCCTGGCTGAGGTTTAGGAGTAACGGTACCTGTTTCCACAAAACCAAAACCCAGCAGCTCCAACTCATGCAGGTACTCCGCATTTTTATCAAAACCTGCAGCTAAGCCAACTTTGTTGGGGAACTGAATATTAAAAATTGTAAAAGGAGCATCCTTTTCCGGCGTGAAATTTTTTTTCAGGTAACGGGCACCTGCCGGTTTTTTAGCTATCCGGCGCAGCCACCTCATTGAAAAATAATGCACTTTTTCGGGGTCAAAGAAGAATAAAAAAGACCGCAGCAGTTTATACATGGTGGGCAAATTTAATGCACGGTTTCCAGTTTTTTGTTTTCAGGCAGAAATTATACCTTTGAGAAAAGGTTGTTTATGCAACCTTTTACGGTTTTTGGTTTGTGGTTGATGGTTTGTAGTTAAAGAAACCCCTATACCACAAACATTCAAACTATAAACTACAAACTTAAAATTATGCAGGAAGCATACATTGTTGCAGGCTACAGAACAGCTGTTGCAAAAAGTAAAAAAGGCGGGTTTCGTTTTACAAGGCCTGATGATTTAGCAGTGGATGTAATTAAAGGTTTATTGGCAAGCGTTCCCCAGTTAGACACCAAAAGAGTGGATGATGTTATTGTTGGTAATGCCGTGCCCGAAGCGGAGCAGGGTTTGCAGGTGGGGAGAATTATTGCTGCAAAAGCTGTTGGATTTAGTGCGCCCGGTATAACCATTAACCGATATTGCGCCAGCGGGCTGGAAAGCATTGCCATGGCAACAGCAAAAATCCGCACGGGTATGGCAGAATGTATTATTGCAGGCGGTGTGGAAAGCATGAGCCTGGTGCCCACTGCAGGATGGAAAACCTCTCCTTCTTATTCCATTGCTAAAGATGAACCTGATTATTATTTAAGCATGGGACTAACTGCTGAGGCCGTAGCAAAGGAATACAATGTATCAAGAGAAGACCAGGACCTGTTTAGTTACAACAGTCATGTGAAAGCCGGCAATGCTATTAAAGAAGGCTATTTTAAAAGCGGCATTCTTCCCATAACAGTAGAAGAAATTTATTTGGACCAGAAGAATAAAAAACAAAAAAGAAGTTATGTGGTGGATACTGATGAGGGAGTGCGTGCAGATACCTCTGTGGAAGGTTTGTCAAAATTGAAACCGGCTTTTGCAGCGGGTGGATGTGTTACTGCCGGCAACTCCTCTCAAACCAGCGATGGCGCCGCTTTTGTGATTGTGATGAGCGAACGTATGATAAATGAACTTGGATTAAAACCCATTGCCCGTTTGGTGAATGTGGCCAGCGCCGGTGTGCACCCACGCATTATGGGAATTGGCCCGGTAGAAGCGGTACCTAAAGTTTTAAAACAGGCGGGTATGAATCTGTCTCAAATAGATTTGATTGAACTGAACGAAGCTTTTGCTTCACAATCGCTGGCAGTAATACGTGAACTGAATTTAAATCCTGATATTGTAAATATTAATGGTGGCGCCATTGCGCTGGGTCACCCGCTTGGCTGCACCGGCTGCAAACTCACTATTCAATTAACCAACGACATGAAGCGGCTGAATAAAAAATATGGCATTGTTACGGCTTGTGTTGGTGGTGGCCAGGGTATTGCGGGTATAATTGAAAATATCAGTTGATAATTGTATTTTTAAACTGTTTAATTAATGCCCGTAATTAAACGGGCATTTTTTTACCGGCTATTCTGTATCCTAAAAAACAATTACCCCAATTAAACTTTAATAGATCTGTTAAGTCAACGTTTTTTGTAATTCACCAAACACTCTTGCTATGGACAGAAGAGCTTTTCTTACTGCAGGCAAAGCAAAGAAAAAAGCCCCGGTCGCAATACCAGAACAAACATTTGCTCCCACCCGTACATTTAGCGGCATTCTGCCTTATACAGGCGTATGGACTACCAATGAAGTAATTCATTTATTAAAGCGCACCATGTTTGGCGCTAAAAAAGCCGATGTAGATTATTTTGTTACACGTACCATGAGCCAGGCAGTGGATGAGCTGCTGAATCCCGTTGCGCCAGACCCTGCGCCACCGGTAAAGGAATATGCCACATCGGCTAATGCCACCACTCCCGATACAAATATTGTTCAGGGTACCACCTGGATCAATGATATTAACAGCGATGGTACGGTACAAGGCCAGCGCAGGGCTTCATACAAAAAATGGTGGACGGGTGTATTAATAAATCAGGACAGAAGCATACGTGAAAAAATGATATTCTTCTGGATTGATCATTTTGGTAATGAAGCCACCGATGTGGGCAATGGTAACTGGATATACAAACAGCATACCACCATCCGGCAAAACTGCCTGGGTAATTTTAAACAAATGGTAAGGGATATTACTGTGGATGTAGCCATGCTCCGTTACCTGAACGGTTATTTGAATACAGCCACTGCTCCCGATGAAAACTATGGACGGGAACTGCAGGAATTATTTACAGTTGGTAAAGGCCCCGACAGTCATTACACCGAAAGCGATGTTAAGGAAGCTGCTAAAGTGCTTACGGGATGGCAGGTTAATGGCACTACATACCAGAGTGTTTTTAATGCCAACAGGCACAGCACAGTAAATAAAACCTTTTCTTCTTTTTATAATAACACAGTAATTACAGGCCGTACTGGTGCCACAGCAGGTGATTTGGAGCTAAATGATTTGATGAATATGATTTTTGCAACTTCAGAGTCAGCAAAATTTATTGTGAGAAAATTGTACCGCTGGTTTGTATATTATGATATTGATGCTGGTACGGAAGCAAATGTTATAACGCCCCTTGCAGATATTTTCCGCCAGAATAATTATAACATCAAACCTGTTCTTTCGACATTATTAAAAAGCGAACATTTTTTTGATGTGCTTAACCAGGGTTGTGTTATTAAAACTCCGGCCGATTTGGTGATTGGCGCCATGAGGGAATACAATGTAAAAATGCCGGCACTTACGGACTGGGACACCAGTTACAGTCACTGGAATACTTTGTATTCTCATATGGTGAACCAGGGACTAAACCTGCACGACCCTCCCAATGTAGCAGGCTTACCGGCATATTACCAGGAGCCTTTGTTTCATGAAATATGGATTACCACGGACTCATTGCCCAAACGCAACCAGTTTACAGATATAATGACGAGTACCGGCTATTCCCGAAACAGTTTCCGCATGCAGTTTGATTTTGTTGCCTGGGCAAAAACACTAAGCAATCCTGGTAACCCGGATGATTTAATCAGCGAAGCGTTAAAATATTTGTACCGGGTAGATTTATCACCACAGGTAAAACAACAAATAAAAGTGCAAATGCTGCTTACAAACCAGCAGTATGATTATTACTGGACAAATGCATGGATGGCATACATTGCCAGCCCTACTAATGCTAACTTAACGGTGGTTAACACAAGGCTAAAAGCATTGTTTCAGTATTTAATGAACCTGAGCGAATACCAGTTAAGCTAATACAAAAATGAGCGGTAAAACATTTCAGCAACAACAATTAAAATGTTTATGAAACGCAGGGAGTTTTTACAAAAATCAACAGCAGTTACATTGCCGGCAATTATCGGCGGGTATTCTGTAAAAGCATATAATGCTAACTCACCGTTAGTGCAGGCTTTAATGAGTGGCGGCGGCGCCGATACAGATCATGTAATGGTGATTATACAATTAAGTGGTGGTAATGACGGATTGAACATGGTGATACCCATCAGCACATACAGCCTGTATAACGCAGCACGTACCAACATTGCCATTCCCGAAGCAAGAATACTCCGGCTGAATGGTTATGATAAAACAGGTTTGCATCCTGCAATGACAGGCCTGCAAAGTATGTACAACGAAAACAAATTGAAAATTATACAGGCTGTAGGTTATCCGCAGCCAAACTTTTCACACTTTCGTGCCACTGATATTTGGATGACGGCAAGTAACAGCACACAGGAAATTTATACCGGCTGGGCAGGACGTTATTTAAATTATGAGTACCCCAATTTCCCCAATGGTTACCCTAACAGTAATGTTCCCGATCCGCTGGCCATACAAATTGGTTCCATTGCAACGCTTACCACACAGGGGCCAACGGTTAATATGGCAATGAGTATTACCAGCGCTACGAATTTTTACCAGTTAATAAATGGTACAGATGATCCTGTGCCGGCAACAAAAGCAGGAAAAGAATTAAGTTATATACGCACCGTTGCCAAACAAACGCAACAGTATGCAGGCACCATTACTGCCGCCGCCAATAAAGTAACTGCACAGGTAACATACCCCGCCAACAATACACTGGCCGATCAATTGAAAATTGTTGCTAAGCTGATTAAAGGCGGTTTAAAAACAAGGGTGTACATGGTAAGCTTTGGTGGCTTTGATAACCACAGCCTGCAAACCACCACAACAGATACTACTATTGGTACACACGCAACATTATTGGGCAAGGTAAGTGATGCCATTACTGCTTTTCAAAATGATTTGATTTTTTTAGGTATAGAAGACAGGGTGGTGGGAATGACATTTAGTGAATTTGGACGACGTATTAAAAGTAACAGCAGTGTGGGTACCGATCATGGTGCAGCAGCGCCCTTGTTTGTATTTGGTAAACCGGTGCAGGGTGGCGTATTGGGAGATAACCCCGCCATACCGGCCAATGTAACAGTAAATGATAATGTACCCATGCAGTATGATTTCAGGAGTATTTATTCAACTATGCTGGAAAAATGGTTTTGCCTGGATAAAGCTACTGTGCAGGGATTATTTCCTGCTGGTATCAATAACCAGTTGCAGGACCTGCCATTGATAAAAGATGGGGCCTGTACAAACAGCACACCCAGTCCTTCTGGCAAAAGTTTAATTACAAATTATCCCAACCCGTTTACCAATAACACCACAATTGAATTTAGTACAGATGGCGGCCATACACTGATACAGATAATTGATACGGCCGGCCGTTTACTGCTCGATTTGTTAGACAAAGATTATCCTGCAGCCACCAGGCAAACTATTACATTCGATGCATCGCATTTACCCAATGGTATTTATTATGCACGCCTGCAAAATGGCGCTGTGCAGCAGGTAAGGCCGATGCTGAAAGTGCGGTAGTAATTTTTGAAGTAGGGAGAATTATACTGGTATTAAAGCTTTGATTTCTGTATCTCGTCTTCAAAAGTTTTCAGGGCTTCTTCTTTTTTATCCCAGTTATCGAAGCATGTAAGATGAAAGCCACAGTCAAAGTATTCGTAAAGAGGATGGCTTTTATCCGCAATAGCAGGTAGTCCTGTAACATCATCTTCTTCCATAAGAGTTTGTCCGCATAGAGCACACTTGGTAGTACCTAAAAATATCAATGCCATATTAAAGAGTATTTTCCATCGCTTACCTCTGTAAAGAATAAAAATTAATCAGTAACCCGGTGTCCAGCATTTACCCAGTCTAAAATTTTTTGTTTGTCAGGGGTGGTTAACTCTCCGCCTTGTGGCATAAAGCTGGGGTTACCGTCAACGGCTCTTAATTTAATCCGGTCCCACGAGTTAACAATGCTGTTATCATCATCAAAATTTTTACCGCCATTAATAGTTCCGTTTAAATGGCAGGGGCCGCAATACCCGTTAACAATGGTACGCATCGCATAAAATTTAGGGCCATATCCATTAATGGTTATCATGGCCGTATCGGTACAACCAACTTTACTTTTTGTGGTAACAACATAATTGCCTGCCCCCAGGTTAAAAAAATTGGTAGAAGCCTGGAACGTGTTATTGTTAATGCTGTAAGTGTATTCTGAACCAATAGGAGATATAACCGTTATGGTACCAAGTTGCTGACCGTTAATGGTATGTGTTTTTGAAGCCACTGTAACTATGCCTGCATTTTTGCAGGGGTCTTCTGCAGGTGCAGCAGAATCTGTTTTTTTACAGCCGAAACAAACAAGCAGGGCAGCAATGAGTAAAGGTGAAAGCAGGTTCAGTTGTTTCATATTTAAATGTACAATTAATTTTATAAGGCTTGCAACCGCTCTAAGACCCGGAAATATCATCACCGTTTAAACTCACCACAGTAAATACTTAATTTTGCAGAATGCAAATAATTGAAGTTGCCAATACGGAAACAGCCAGGGAGTTTTTACAGGTGGCTGTTCAGTTATATAAAAATGATACTAACTGGATACAGCCGCTGGATAAGGACATTAACGATGTGTTCGACAGCAAAAAAAACAAAGCGTTCCGCTTTGGTGAAGCTGTGCGCTGGATATTAAAGGATGATGCCGGCAATTTAGCCGGCCGCATTGCTGCCTTTGTAAACCGCCGTTACAAAACCGTAGGTGATGAAGGTTTGGTAGGTGGTGTGGGTTTTTTTGAATGTATTAATAACCAGGATGCAGCAAACCTTTTGCTGGATACTGCTAAAAACTGGCTGCAGCAAAAAGACATGTATGCCATGGATGGCCCCATTAATTTTGGTGAGCGTGACCGCTGGTGGGGCATGGTTTCAGAAGGTTATCATGCACCATTGTATTGCATGAACTATAATCCTCCTTATTACATCGGTTTATTCCGTAACTACGGGTTTAAAGAGTTTTTCAATCAAATTTGTTTCAGCTTCGACCCTGCAAAAAAGTTATCACCAAAAATATTCAGCAGGCATAAGGAAGTGGCAGCCACCCCGGGTTTTTCTTTTGCTACTATAAAAAAAAATCAGTTGGAAAAATTTGCAGAAGATTTTGTTACCATTTACAACAAAGCCTGGGCGGGCCACGGCGGTTTAAAGCAAATGGCCAAAGAGCAGGCGCTGGTATTATTTAAAAAAATGAAACCGGTAATGGATGAAAAAATTGTGTATTTCGCTTATTATAAAAATGAACCGGTTGCCCTTTTTTTGAATATTCCCGACCTGAATCATTATTTTAAACACATGAAAGGAAAGTTTGGGCTGTTGCAAAAACTGCAGTTTTTATGGATGCAGCGCTTTAACCCGTCTAAAAAATTCTGCGGAATAATTTTTGGCGTGGTACCGGAGTGGCAGGGCAAAGGCATAGATGCTTATATGATTGGTGAAGCCTCAAAAATTTTACAAATAGACCCTTTGCCCTACACGGCTTACGAAATGCAATGGATAGGAGACTTTAACCCAAAAATGATTAACGTTGCACAGAATTTTGGGGATACTTTCCGTTCCCGTAACTTAATTACCTGGAGGTATATTTTCGACAGGGGTAAAGAGTTTAAAAGGCACCCGTTATTATAATTTTTGATTTCAGATTTTAGATTTTAGATTTGCTCAAGAGGGTTCATAGCTTATAGTTCATACGGTATAACACCACCGGTTTTAACCACGAACAATGAACCATCAACCAACAACCAATGGATAAATTCATCGTTTCAGCACGTAAATACAGGCCACAGAATTTTAATACTGTGGTGGGACAGGCGCATATTACCACTACGCTTAAAAATGCTATTAAAAATAACCAGCTGGCGCATGCCTTTTTATTTTGCGGGCCACGTGGTGTGGGCAAAACAACCTGTGCCCGGATTTTAGCCAAAACGATCAATTGCGAAAACCTTACAAAAGACGGAGAAGCATGCAACACCTGCCAAAGTTGTGTGTCTTTCGATGCAGGCACTTCATTAAACATTCATGAGCTGGATGCTGCCAGCAACAACTCGGTAGATGATATACGGAGTTTGGTGGAACAGGTACGCTTTGCACCACAGGCCGGCAAATACAAAGTGTATATTGTGGACGAGGTGCATATGCTGAGTGCTTCTGCCTTCAATGCATTTTTAAAAACGCTGGAAGAGCCACCACCGTATGCCATTTTTATTTTGGCAACAACAGAGAAACATAAAATACTCCCCACCATATTAAGCCGCTGCCAGATTTTTGATTTTAAAAGAATCACCAATGCAGATACGGTGGAGCATTTACAGGAAATTTGTGATAAAGAAGATATAAAAGCTGATAAAGCCGCATTGCATGTTATCGCTCAAAAAAGCGAAGGCTGCATGAGGGATTCACTGAGCATTTTAGATAAAATAGTAAGCTTTACCAATGGTGAACTCAATTACTCCAACACACTGGAGCATTTGAACATTTTAGATGAAGACTACTACTTTAAGTTTTTAGATTTTATGCAGCAACAAAACCTGGCTGACGCCATGCTGCTGTTTGATGAAATTAACCGCAAAGGTTTTGAAGGAGATACCGTAATAGAAGGCTTTGCAGAATTCATCCGCAACCTTTTAGTAAGTAAAGATGCCAAAGCCGCCATATTGCTGGAAGTGGCAGATGATTTTAAACAGAAATATTTAAAAGCTGCACAGCAAATAAACAGTGGCTGGCTGGTGTCTGCACTTAATTTATTGGGTGAAGCAGAACTGAATTATAAACAGGCACGTAATAAACGCCTGCTGGTAGAACTTACATTAATAAAATTATGTTACCTGCAGCAGGCTATTGAAGTGGTAAGCGAAGGTGGTACCATTAGTAAAAAAAAACTGGCTGATACGGCAAAACCCGTTGCATTCCGCTCTGTGAACATGATTGAAGTAAAAGGGCAGGAGACAGGAAGTAAGCCAGCAACTGCAGCGTACAAGGAGCATGAAGCAAAATTAATAGTTGAAGAACCGGAACAAACAATAACACCTGCCAAAGCAACAAAAACAGCAAGTGCTGCAACTGTTGCATCACAAACTGCAAACCACCAACCACAAACAACCTCCCTGGGGTCACTGCAAAAAATACGGCAAAAAATTACTGAGCAAAATAAAACAGGTGGCGAAGATGTTAAGCAATTAACGGACGAAGAATTGTATGTGGCGTGGGGCAGTTTTATTGAACTGCTGATTCAGAAAAAAAACCACTCTGCCGTAACCAATTTTAAAATGGCTGTTTTAAAAGTTACAGACAGTAATTCGATAGAGATTGAAGTGGGTAACAACATACAGCAAAAGTTTATTGAAAATGAAAGGGCCGGGTTGGTAAATCACCTGCAAACACATTTCAATAACCGGCAATTAGTATATACAGTTGTGGTAAATGAAAACGAAGCCGATAATGGCCCAGTAGAAAAGCCGCTTACCACAAGGGAGCAGTATTTAAAACTGATTGAAGAATACCCGCTGGTGAAAGAACTGAAAGACCGCCTGCGGCTTACAATCGACTAACTGTTGCAAAGCACTCTGCGGGCTGAACCATTGCTGATGATAAGAATTAAATCCGTTGAACGGAGCGTCGCCAATGCCGCTGAATAAGTGTACAAAAGTCCATAACAAAAGCATCCCGTTTTTCCGGCTTCGATTGCATAATTTTATATCTGTTTCTTTCCTGTTTTTACTGTAATTTCGAACCTCAATTTTTAAAATCTGAAATTATTGATATATGGCTGAAGTGATTCGCATGCCGCTGTTGAGCGATACCATGACAGAAGGAAAAATTATTGCATGGAATAAGAAGGTAGGAGATAAAGTAAAAAGTGATGATACACTGGCCGAAGTGGAAACGGATAAAGCCACCATGGAAGTGGTGGGATATGCAGATGGTATTTTGTTACATGTGGGTGTGCCTGCCGGTGAAGCTGCCAAAGTAAACCAGATTATTGCCATAGTTGGTAAAGCCGGTGAAGATATCAGCGGCTTATTAGATGCACCTGCTGCCACACCTGCACCCGTTGCGGCCGCTCCTGCAGCGGTACCAGCACCAGCAGCTTCAACAAGTGCTGCAAAAGTAGAATTGCCTGCTGGCGCTAAAGTGATTCGCATGCCGCTGTTAAGCGATACCATGACCGAAGGAAAAATTGTAGCCTGGAATAAAAAAGTGGGTGACTTTGTAAAAGCCGATGATTCATTGGCCGATGTGGAAACCGATAAAGCCACAATGGAAGTGGTGGGGTACGAAGAAGGCACTTTACTATACACCGGTGTTGAAGCAGGTAATACAGCAAAGGTGAATGAAATTATTGCCATTGTTGGTAAAGCCGGTACAGATGTAAGCGCTTATGTAGCTGCAGAAAAAAGCGGCGCTAATACTGCTGCTGCTGTTCCCGCTGCCGTTGCTGAAGCACCTGCCGCTGCATCAACCACAAACAACCAACCACAAACCACAAACAATACTAACGGACGTGTAAAAGCATCTCCATTAGCAAAAAAATTAGCAGCAGAAAAAGGTATTGACATTAATTTGGTTTCCGGCAGTGGCGATGGTGGCCGTGTTACTAAAAAAGATATTGATAATTACAAACCATCTGCAGCCCCAGCAGCAGCCCCGGCTGCAACTGCAGCAAAAGCAGCAGCGCCAGCATTTGTTGCCAATGGCACAGAAGGCCATACCGATATTCCGGTTACCACCATGCGTAAGGTGATTGCACGCCGCCTGGGCGAAAGCAAATTCAGCGCACCGCACTTTTATTTGACCATGGAAATTAACATGGACAATGCCATGAGTGCACGTGCAGCCATGAATGAAGTAAGCCCGGTTAAAATTTCTTTTAACGACATGATCATAAAAGCAGCGGCCATGGCCCTGCGCAAACACCCCGATGTTAACAGCAGCTGGATGGGAGACTTCATCCGCATGAACCATCACATTCATATTGGCAGTGCAGTGGCAATGCCCGATGGTTTGATTGTGCCGGTGATTCGTTTTGCTGATCAAAAATCACTCTCTCAAATTGCTGCCGATGCCAAAGAATTATACGGCAAGGCAAAAGATAAAAAATTACAACCTGCAGAATTCAGCGGTAACACGTTTACCATTTCTAATTTGGGTATGATGGATATTGAAGAATTTACTGCCATCATCAATCCGCCGGACAGTGCTATCCTGGCGGTAGGAACCATCAGCGAAAAAGTGGTGCGTAAAGGCGACGGCTTTGGTGTAATAAATGTAATGAAGCTTACCCTCAGCTGCGACCACCGCAGTGTGGATGGTGCTGTTGGCGCTTCCTTTTTACAAACACTGAAGAAGTTTTTAGAGAACCCTGTAACAATGCTGGTATAACTTCTCCCTGTCATTTCGAACGCAGTGAGAAATCTGAGAAAAATAATTTAAAGCGTTAGTGTAAAAGCTGACGCTTTTTTTTGTAACAGGTTTAGCATTAACAAATACTCTATTGCAACGGTAACAAAATTTTCCAGCGGCAGCCTTTACCCGGCATACTGAACAACTCTATAGTACCGTTAAAAGATTCCACACGGTTTTTAATATTATTAATGCCTATTCCTTTTTTCTTTTTTGAAGTGTCAAAACCCTTACCATTATCTTCTGTAATAATTTCCAGTTGTCCACTTTCTTTTTTAATGCTTATTAACACCTGCCCGGCTTCTGCGTATTTTACAATATTGTTTACCTGCTCCTGTATAATACGGAAAACATTCTGTTTCAGGTCTTCAGAAAGTGAAACAGTTTCTATACTGCAATCATAATCTGTCTTCGTTTCGGAGTTACTGTTTACAAACAGCACCATATCTGTAATCATTTCTTCCAGGCTTTTGTTTTTTTCAGGAATAACCATTTCTCTGCAAAGCCTGCGTATGTCTTCCACGGTTTGTTCAATTACCTCCAGCGGCATTTGCACTGCTTTTAATACTTCTTCATTTTTTTTACCAGATATGGACAGGTACATTTTAGCAGCCGCAAGTTTTTGATTGATATCATCATGCAGTTCCTGGCCAAGATAATTTCTTTCCCTTTCCTGGGCCTTCATAATAGCCCTTGTAATTTTTTTCTGTTCCTGTATACTTTGTTCCATTATTTGCTGCTCCAGCATTTTCAGTTTATGTTCAGCTTCTGTATGTTCAGTAATATCCTGTAAAATGCCAAACAGGCGTTGTGGCTTTCCATTGCTGTCTAAAACAAAGCGCCATTCTATGTGGCCATAACCGGTTTTATTGTTTTTACGGATAAAACGAAAACTGGCGGTGCCGGCTTTATGCTCCTGCAAGGCTTTATCAATTTCCGCTTTTGCATTTTCCTTATCATCCGGGTGTATTAGCGAAATAAAAAAACCGATACTTGGCGAAACTTCATTTTCCTTGAAACCGAAAATTCTGTAAAGCTCTTTTGACCAAACATGCATATCTTTTATAAAATCAATTTCCCAATTGCCGATATGTGCCATGGCCTGGGCTTCGTTCAGCCGCATTTCACTTTCCTGCAGTGCTTCAGCTGCATGTTTTCTTTCCGTAATGTCAATGCGGATGGAAAGGTACTGGTAAGGCTTTTTCTTATTATTTAAAAAAGGAACAATGGTGGTATATACCCAGTAAATGCTGCCATCTTTTGCTTTATTACGAAATTCACCACTCCATATTTTACCTTTGGCAATGGTGGTCCACAATGCTTTTATATATTCTGACGGATGGTATCCTGAATTAATAATACGGTGATCTTTTCCAAGCAACTCTTCTTTTGTATACCCTGATATTTTGCAAAAGTTTTCGTTTGCATAAATAATTTTTCCTCTCTGGTTGGTAATTGCCACTATCGCCGACTGGTCAAGTGCATATTTATAATCAATAATTTCTTTTTGAGTTTTACGCTGGCTTAATGCAGTTGTTATAGCAACCGGTAACCGTTGCATCCGGTCTTTTAAAATATAATCATCGGCTCCTTTTTTTATGATTTCAGCAGCAAATTCTTCCGATACGGTGCCTGTTACCATAATAAACGGTATGAAAGGGAAGTAGTGCCGTGCTATTTCCAAAGCAGCAGCTGAGTTAAACTGCGGCAATGAATGATCGGAAAGGATGATATCTGGCTCAAAGCTTTCCAATGCGGCAATATAATCTTCCTTGTCAGTTGCCAGGTAAAAAATGCACTGCATTTTTTCCTTTTTAAGCAGCCGTTGCACCATTTCTGCATCGGTTTTGCTGTCTTCCAGTAGTAATATTTTCAAAGCAGTTTTCATAGTTTTATGCAGGTGGTTCGTTCAATAATAGCCAGTAAAAACCCAGTTCGCTTATGACTTTTGAAAAGCCATCGAATTCAACAGGTTTAACAATATAACTATTGGCACCTGCTGCATACGCTTTTTCTATATCCGGGTTTTCCCGTGATGAAGTAAGCACAACAACAGGGATACTTTTGGTAAGCTCACTGGCTTTGATTTTTTGCAACACTTCCAGCCCGTCAACTTTGGGCATTTTAAGGTCAAGTAAAATTATTTTTGGTTTTTGGTTGATGTTACGGTTTTTAAATTGACCAGTGCCGAAAAGAAAATCAAGCGCTTCCACCCCGTCTTTCAGGTGTATAATGCTGTTGGCAATTTTCTTTTTGTGCAAAGCACGTATGGTCAGCTCAGCATCGTTTGTGTTATCTTCAACAAGCAGTATTTCAATTTCAGTATTTTCCATAGCTGTATCTTAATTATTATGCAGAGGGTAATGAGAAATAAAATGTGGCCCCTTTGTTCGCAATACCGTTAGCCCATATTTGCCCCTTGTGTTTTGTAATAATGCGTTTGGCAATGGCCAGCCCCACACCGGTACCAGGAAATTCATCAGCAGAATGCAGCCGCTGAAATACACCAAATAATTTTTCCGAATAACGCATATCAAAACCAACGCCATTATCTTTCACAGAATATATGTTGTATCCGCTGTCTTTTTCTGATTTTATTTCTATAAATGGTTTATTGTTTTTAGATGAATATTTAACAGCGTTTGAAACCAGGTTGATGAGTACATTTTGCAGTAATGAGCTGTCGGCCATTGCCGGCAGCAGTGGCCATAATTTAATTTCTGCCTTATGCCCCGATGAAAGATTTACTTCTTTTATTGCAGATTCTGCAAGCTGTGTCATATCTACGGCGGCCAGCTCTATTTCTTTTCTGCCTAACCGGGAAAATGCAAGGAGGTCATCAATCAGCATTCCCATTTTTTTTGCATTCAATTGTATTTCATTCAGCAATCTTTTGCCTTCAGTGTCCAGCATGTTCCTGTAATCTTCTTCCAGTATATTGGCATAACCACTTACGGCCCGTAAAGGCGCCCTTAAATCATGAGAAACAGAATATGAAAATGATTCCATTTCTTCTGTACGCTCTTTTACTCTTTTTTCAAGCTCTTCATTAAGTACTAATATTTCTTCCTCTGCTTTTTTACGCTGAGTAATGTCTGCTCTTATAGCAAGGTATTGATACGGTTTTTTTTCTTCATTGAGAAAAGGAACAATGGTAGTATCCACCCAGTAAAAGCTGCCATCTTTTGCCTTGTTTTTTAATTCGCCCCGCCATATTTTCCCGTTGGCAATTGTAACCCAAAGGTTACGGATAAAATCCTTAGTGTGATGGCCGGAATTAATGATCCGGTGGTCCTGGCCCACCAGTTCTTGTTTTGTATATTTTGAAATTTTACAAAAGTTGTTGTTTACATACCTGATTGTTCCCTTATGGTCAGTGATGGCAACAATGGATGCTTCATCCAGTGCATATTTATAATCACTTATTTCACGGCGCATTTTCTTTAAGCTGGTCTCTTCATGAATATGATCATCTTCCCCGGGCGTGGAAATGATTAGGATATTTTGCCTGCCTCCGCTGTCATTAATAGCATAAGCAGAAAAATGATAAATGGGATTGGGGGAAAGTACATTGGCTGCCAAACAAAGCTCAGCGTGCCTGGTTTTATTTTCTGTTAATGCTTCATGCAGCAGCAGGTTTGCGTGTGCAGGATTTGTAAAAAGCGATGAGAAAGAAATATAGTTGTTAATAACTGGATTTATACCTGCCAGCCGGGCTGCCAGTTCATTTGTTGCAACAACCAGCCCATTTTCATCGGTAATAAATAGCAAACGTTCAACTCTCAGCGTATTCATATAAAACGCCGTTTTGATTTTTTCAGATAAGGTTTACCAATTTACAATATAAATTGGTATTTTCCAATAGAAAATTGTAATAGACGGTTCTTCATTTGATTTAACAAATGGGCGATAAAATTATAAGCGGATTGTTTGTAAGTTTTTACCAACACAGGTTATCCTCTTTCCTGTGCCCTTAACCAGCGTTCTGGTATTTCGTTATGGCTGGCACGTACATAATCGTTGTAGCTGCAGGCAATAAATTTTTTATCAGGAAGCTGCATCCACCAGCGGCCGGTTTTTTTGCTTTGTAAAAAAACTGTATCCATTTCTGTAAATGTGCTGTGAAATTCGTTGAAGTTATGGCGGTCATCCAGCGCCGCTTCCTGTTTGCTGCGGCTTTTGCCATCAATAAAGTACCAAAGCATTTGTGTTATTTGGCGGGCTGTTAAATCATTTAAATCATGTTGCGGCAGGTAACCATAAATACCAAAGCTGCTTGCGCTGCTGCTCATGCCGGCATAGCGGGCCAGCATGCAGGCCTCTTCGCCGGTAAAGCCATTGGGGCATTGGGTATTGGCGGGGGCATCGCTGTATTTAATGGCGCTTATGTCAAAACTTACCAGGTGGCTGTTACGCAGTACGGGTTCCATTTCTTCCATACTGTCTTTAACCATGCCCACACGGTAACAGTCAAACCGCAGTTTGTCCATTGTTTCCAGCATGCGGGGGTGCACTAAATAACTTTGAAAGCCGATATGGTTGTAATGCTTTACATGGTTTGGCTCGCCGGTAAGCATTTCCATTAAAAAGTTTTCGCTTCGCTCGGGGCTTTCGCCACGCAGGTTAATGCTGGCATCTATGCAGGTGGCTTCCACCTGTTTGTTCAAATCTTTATAACTGAAATATTGTGCTAAGGTAACGTCGTGGCTTCCACCTAAAATAATCACCGTTTTCTTCATGCGCAAGAGTTCTGTTATCACGGTTTTTATAGCAGCATAGCTGTCGCTGAGTGTGGCACCGGTTTTAATATTGCCGAGGTCGGCAATGGTAATATCAGTATGCCAGTAATATAATTGATAGAGTTGTTTGCGAATGGTATCGGCAGCACTGGGCATTTTAGCGTTTTCCAAGAGGCCGCAGCCACGTGTTTCGTTGGAGCCCACCAATACAATATCTGCGTCCGTTATGTCGGGCAGTTCGCCTTCATTAATAATAATGTGTTTTGCCAGCTGGCCATCGTTATGGCTGCTGTCACCCAATAAATCCTGCAGTAAAACAGGTTCTAAAAAGTCGCTTAAACCGTACATTTAAAAAATTTGGGGCAAACCTAAATGATTAATTCCACATAGCGGAAACGATGCCGTAAAAAAGGTCTAATATCAGTTTTTTCGGATAGTGTAAAATTGTAACTTCGCCGAATAACAAAAAAACGATGGCTTATAAAGAAGAAGTACTCACGGACGTAGTGATTAAATTTGCCGGCGACAGCGGCGATGGCATGCAGCTTACAGGCAGCCAGTTTACCAACAACACAGCTTTATTAGGAATTGATTTGGCCACTTTCCCCGACTTCCCAGCTGAGATACGTGCACCACAAGGAACGCTGGCAGGTGTGAGTGGTTTCCAGTTACGCTTTAGCAGTGATAATGTGTTTACCCCCGGCGACAGATGTGATGTGCTGGTGGCAATGAATGCTGCTGCATTAAAAGCCAACTTAAAATCTTTAAAAACCGGGGGAAAAATTATTGCCAATACGGATGGCTTTGACAGCAAGAACCTGCGCCTGGCCAATTACCCCGAAGGAGTAAACCCGCTGGAGGATAACAGCCTGGGCAATTATGAAGTAATAAAAATGGATGTTACCAAAATGACCCGTGAGGCATTGAAGGACATTACCATGGGCGTAAAAGAAAAAGACCGTGCAAAAAATATGTTTGTACTGGGTTTTTTATACTGGATGTACGACCGTGATATGGATAACACCATTACTTTTTTGAAAGATAAGTTTGGTAAAAAACCGGAGATACTGGAGAGTAATATAAAATCATTACAGGCAGGTTTTAATTATGCTGATACTATTGAAACATTCCGTACTAAGTATAAAGTGGAAAAAGCAAAAATGGAAGCCGGTACTTACCGTTCCATTATGGGTAACCCGGCCGTGGCCATGGGGCTTATTGCTGCTTCACAAAAAAGCGGGCTGCCTTTATTCCTCGGCAGTTATCCCATTACACCTGCAAGTGATATTTTGCATGACCTGAGCAAGTATAAAAATTTTGGAGTAAAAACATACCAGGCAGAAGATGAAATTGCAGCTATTGCATCGGCCATTGGTGCCAGCTATGGCGGCAGCCTGGGGGTAACCACCAGCAGCGGCCCCGGTATTGCATTAAAGGCAGAAGCAATGGGCTTAGCGGTGATGCTGGAAATTCCCTTGGTGGTAATTAACATTCAGCGTGGCGGCCCATCAACAGGCTTGCCTACCAAAACAGAGCAGAGTGATTTAATGCAGGCTTATTACGGCCGTAATGGTGAATGCCCTATGCCTGTAATTGCTGCCAGCACACCAAGCGATTGTTTTGATACCGTGTATGAAGCTGTGCGTATTGCTGTGCAGCATATGACACCGGTAATGTTTTTAAGCGATGGTTATATTGCAAATGGTGCTGAACCGTGGAAATTTCCAAAAAGTGCAGACCTGCCTAAAATAAAAGTGAATTTTGCCACCTCTGGAAGCGTAAATGCAGATGGTAAATTCATGCCTTACCAGCGTGATGAAAAACTGGCAAGGCCCTGGGCTAAACCGGGCACAGCAGGTTTAGAACACAGGGTGGGTGGTATTGAAAAACAAGACATCACCGGTAACATTAGTTACGACAGCGATAACCACCAGCACATGGTGAAAACAAGGCAGGAAAAAGTAGATCGCATTGCTAATTATATTCCTGAACAGAAATTAGACAGTGGTGCGGATAAAGGTAAAGTGCTGGTATTAGGATGGGGCAGTACCTATGGTTCTATCAAAAGCGCCTGCTCCGAATTACAGCTGCAAGGTAAATCAGTGAGCCACGCACACCTGCGTTATATACGTCCCTTCCCTAAAAACCTGGGAGACATACTGAAGAATTTTGACACAGTGCTGGTACCCGAAATTAATAACGGCCAGCTGGTAAAAATTATAAGGGATGTTTATTTTGTAGATGCTAAACCCTACAATAAAATAATGGGTGTGCCTATTACCAAAGGTGAACTGGTGGATGAAATAAGCAAATACCTGTAACAAAAAATTACACCGATATAATCCCGGCCGCAGCGCCGGGATTTTTTATTTTATAAAACTGTGGCATTTTTATTGCAGATACAATCCGTCACCTTTAAACTTATCCAATGCAAAACAAATTGAAAAACCTTTTTACCATTCCCCTTATTGCATTATTGGCCGTTGTATTTATGTACTGCTCCAAGCAGGAAGCCTTAACAGCCATAGAAGAACCTCCGGTAATTAAGCCACTCTCCATTAGTTTTAAGCAGGATACTTTGCCCGTAACACTTTCTGTAACATCGGCACGTAAAGAAAAAATAGGCAGCCTTTTTACCACGGCCATCGAAGCAAAATATCCCGACAGCACTATAAGAAAAACCAATTTAATTATTCGTGTAACAGGAGATAGTGCAAGAAGCTATGCAAACACAGAGATACTTGCAGCCTATACCGATTCATTGGGAGTAATGTATTCCAACACTATTTCAGACACACTTAATAAAGTAACCATTACAAAACTGGAAAAGAAAAAAGATGGCACTGTGCAGGGTAGTTTTACGATTCGTGTAAGTAATTCTACCAAAACAAAGACTTATTTATTGAAAGAAGGAACTATTTCTTCCACATTTCCTGAGTATTGATTTTTTGGCAAAGCATTTGTTAATATTCATTTTCATGAACCCTTAATTTGATTGGCCCTTACCACAATCAAATTTTTTACTCCTGATCTCAGCATAAAAAAATTAACTGTTGCGGCAATGTTATTGCCGTGATGTGAATGAAGTTGTAAAACCATATCCTTATTATGAGCGAAACACTACTGCAAAACAAAACCGCTGCAAAAAGCAAAGGTTCGGCAAAAATTCTTTCTCCTTTAACTGAAGGCCTGCAGGAATATACAGGCAACTGGGATACACCACAGGTGGTGCATCTTTTAAAGCGCAGCTTATTTGGCGCAACACCGCAGGACATTGCTTATTTTAAAAGCAAAACAATGGTGCAGGCGGTAAATGAAATATTGCAGCCATCAGCAGCACCATCAACAGTTCCGTTAAATAATTACAGTGTGAATGGATATACCGATCCAAGTGGTGTTGCCTTGTGGCAAACATGGATCAATACCGGTATTGCAGTGGCCGATGTGGAACTGAACCGTTTTCGCATTGCATCTTTTAAAACCTGGTGGATGGGGCAGGCATTACAGCCTTCACGTTCCATACATGAAAAGCTTACTGTTTTCTGGCACAATCATTTTGCCATTAACGCCAATAATTCCGGCGACAAATTAAAAGCCCGTTTTTGGTACGATCATTACTTAACATTACGGCAGCATGCACTGGGTAATTTTAAAGCCATGGCAAAAGCCATTACGCTTGACCCGGCTATGTTGTATTTTTTAAATGAAGAAAGTAATGTAAAAGGCTCTCCCAACGAAAACTTTGCACGTGAGTTGCAGGAGCTTTATACTGCAGGTAAAGGCCCAAATTCAAAATATACAGAAGATGATGTGAAAGCAGCGGCGCTGGTGCTAACCGGTCATACTGTTAGCCCCACCACTTTCACTTATTTTTTTGATGCAGGTAAACATGATTCAGGCAACAAAGAGTTCTCTGCATTTTATGGCAATAAAATTATTACCGGTTACAGCGGCGCTGCCGGTGCCACAGAAGTAGATGAATTGCTGAACATGATCTTTTCGCAGGATGAAGTAGCCAGGCATATTTGCCGCAAAATTTACCGCTGGTTCATTTATTATAAGATAGACAGCGATATTGAACAGACAGTAATTGGTCCGCTGGCGCAAATTTTAAAGAACAATAATTACGATATACAACCAGTATTAGCAACACTTTTCAAAAGCAAGCATTTTTATGATATGGTATATGCATCTGCCTGCATTATTAAAACACCGCTTGATTTTGTAATTGACCTGTGTAATGAATATGGTGTGATAATGCCACCAGCATCTGATAGCGAAGCTACCTATACTGTATGGGAGTTATTGCAAAATGAGGCAAGGGAAATGCAGCAGGAACTGGGCGCTATACCAGAAGTGGCCGGTTGGTATGCTACTTACCAGGAGCCGGCTTTTCATGAGTTATGGATCAACACTTCCACATACACCCGCCGGGCAATTTTTACCGACCGTATGATTGCAGATGGAATTACTTACAACAATCAAACTATTTTAATTGATCCCATCGCATTTGCCAATTCACTGGCTAACCCCGGTGATCCGAATTTATTAATATCCCAATCGCTGGAAGTATTATTGCGTTATCCTTTGTCCGCAAGTGCGCAGGAATTTATCAAACGCTCAATTTTATTAAGTGGCCAATACCAAGATCATTACTGGACGGATGCATGGGATGCTTATAAAGCCAATCCTTCCGCTGCAAATACTGCTATTGTATTAAGCCGCTTAAAATCGCTGTACAAATACATCATGAACCTGCCAGAATATCACTTAAGTTAATCCATCCAACATCCATACTATGCAACGCAGAAACTTTTTAAAACAAAGCATACAAGGTGCCATATTGCCTTCGCTGTTCAGCGGCTTATCCATTAAAACATTTGCCAACTCTCCTTTTTTACAGGCACTGGGTAATGTAGAAAACGATCATGTGCTGGTGCTGATACAACTATCCGGTGGTAATGATGGATTGAACACCATTATACCGCTGGAATTTTACAGTGATTATAACAGGATACGCCCCAACATCGCTATTCCTGAGGCAAGTGTGTTAAAACTGAACAATAATTTAAAATCAGGTTTGCATCCTTCTATGAAAGGTATGCAGCAGTTGTATAATGATGAAAAACTTACAGCCATACAGGCGGTGGGTTATCCTTCTGCAAACGGTTCGCATTTCCGGTCGATGGATATTTGGTTAACCGGTGCAGATGCAGAGCAGTACTTGTCAACAGGATGGGCTGGCCGCTATTTAAATAATTTATATCCTAACTACCCAGTCGGTTTCCCCAATGAAGCAATGCCTGATCCGCTGGCATTGCAAATAGGCTCTGTTTTATCTCCCGTGTTTTTAAGCCCTACGGGGTTTGATGCATTGGCGATTGATGAAAGCCTGAATTTTTATAACCTGATAGATGCTATTCAGGACCCCACACCCAATACGCCGAGCGGGATTGAGCTTACCTACTTACGCACTATTGCAAAACAAACCAATAAGTATGCTGATGTAATTAAAGCAGCTGCCGCAAAAGTTACACAACAGCAGGCTTACCCTGCAGATAATTACCTGGCCGCTCAATTAAAAGCAGTGGCACGTTTGGTAGCGGGTGGCCTAAAAACAAAAATATACATGGTGGGCATGGGTGGTTTTGATACACATGCCGGCCAGGTAAATGGTGGTAATCCTTTAACAGGTAATCACAGCCAGTTATTAAAATTGGTGAGCGAAGCCATTACTGCTTTTATGGCCGACCTGAAATTTTTAGGTGTATCAAACCGAGTACTGGGCATGACTTTTTCTGAATTTGGAAGGCGTATGCAAAGTAACGGAAGCCTTGGTACAGACCACGGGGCTGCACAACCGGTATTTTTATTTGGCGATAATGTAAAGCAGGGCGTTTTAGGAAAGAACCCAACGATACCAGCCGCAACTGCAGCTGTAGACAATGTGCCCATGCAGTATGATTTCCGCAGTGTGTACTCCACTATATTACGTGACTGGTTTTGTTTGCCTCCGCAGGACGTGGATAATGTACTGCTGAAAAATTATCAATACCTGCCGGTGATAAAATCCACTGCCTGTAATATGAATGTGGAAGAGCTGAATAATTTAGGTGATAACCTCATTCTGAATTATCCCAATCCATTCACTACCTCAACAAAAATTACATTTAAGTCTGATGGCGGGCATGTGCTGGTACAAATTTTTGATACTACTGGCCGCAGAATAAAAACACTTGCAGACCAGGTTTATCCGCAGGGAACCTACACCGTAACCTTTGACAGTGAAGCACTGGCTACCGGCGTTTATTATGCACGCCTGCAAAATGGTTCATTGCAACAAGTACGACCCATGCTTAAAGTAAGATAATCATCCAACAGAAAAAATGTTCATTACCTGATGAAATACTTCTTTACCATAATAACCTTAGCAACCATATTTTTTGCACAAGCAGTTACGGCGCAAATAAATTATAGCATTAAAACAAACAGCACCTGCGCTGGCACTGCGCTGGAATTTAGCTCCAATGTTTTTGAAACAGCGCAATTTCCGGATACGCTTAAATGGAATTTTGGTGATGCTGCCAGTGGCCTGTTAAACACTGCTAACGGTATACAGCAACCCACACATATTTACAATTTACCCGGTACTTATATTGTTACATTACATGTGCATGATTTAGGTGCAGGAACCATTGACCTTACAGATACTATTACAGTAGTCACCCCAGTTGCGTATAATTTTGGGCCAGATGTTTTTTTGTGCGGCGATACCAGCACCTACATATTGCATGCACCAATTGTACCCGGCGCACAATACGAATGGAATGATGACACACTCACAAAAGATACAGTGCTTACGGTAAGAGAAAGCGGAACATACACCGTAAAGATCAATGGTTGCCCTGTAACAGACACGGTGGGTGTTTACTTTACACCGGTACCCAATATTGATTTAGGAAGGGATCATGTAATGTGTGCAGGAGAAAAAATATCGTTGAATGCCGTAAGTGAAAATGCCACCTACCAATGGTATTTAAATGGAAATTTATTGCCGGATACGCAATCACAGTTGCAGGTTAATCCTCCCGGTGGCCAGTATATTGCCAGGGTAGATGCTGCAGGTTGTGGTGTTTACAGCGATACCGTTAATATTTCTTTCAGTAATTATGCCGCCCCGGCATTTAACCTTGGCCCTGATACATTGCTTTGCCCCAAAGAAATTTTTAATCTTACGGCGCATGTAACCGGTGCAACAGGTTATGCTTGGAGCAGTAAGGGGTTGAATGTAAACGATGGTGTGAGTTATAATATTGATATGGATTCATCCATACGCATTACATCGCAAGGGCGCTACTGGGCATTTGCAACCGTTAATAAAACCTGTGAAGTGGTGGATACTATGATTGTGCGTTACCGTGGAGACAAACAACTTAATTTTAATGACACTGCCCTGTGCCAGGGAATGACATTGGTGCTGGATGCTGACTTTGGAACGGGAACATATAAATGGGAGTCTATTCCACCGCAACGTGATGACCAGAACAACACCAACCAGTCTACTTACTATATTTATAACCCCGGTTTTTATACCGTAACGGCAAAAGTGGGCCATTGTATTTTTAAAGATAGTTTGAATGTAGTGTTTAATGATACGTTACGGCTGGGCTTGCCAAGGGATACCACACTTTGCCAGGGAGAAACATTTATTATTAATCCAACTGCAAATACGCCTGATTTTATTTGGCAGGATGGAAGCCGTGGTTATACATACACCGCCACACAACCCGGGTTATACCGCATTACTGCGCAAAATGGCTGCGGGCGTGATACGGCAGACATGAATATTGTTTTTGAACCCTGTCCTTGTGCATTATTGCTGCCCAATGCATTTACTCCCGATGGTGATGGCAGGAATGATATCTTCCGTCCGCTGCACGCCTGCGATATGCAGGATTTTGTTATGACAATTTTTAACCGTTATGGGGAAAGAATTTTTGAAACCAAAGACCCGCTTGCAGGCTGGGATGGCAAGCTGAATGATAATAAACTGAACCAGGGAGCTTATGTTTGGATGGTGAGTTATGTAAAGCCATCTAATAAACAAAAGGTACAAAAACAAGGAACAGTATTATTGTTGCGATAACTTATTTCAAAAAAGAAAGAAGGTGCAGCTTAGCTGCACCTTCTTTATCGTTGTATATACGGGTTAATGTCTTATTCTCTCTCTTCCAAAAATTATCCCTACTTTAATATTGAATGTGAAATAGGCATCGTTGTTTTTTGAATTGCCACGCTGATCTCCATCAGTTGTAATATGAGTAGGATCCAGTTCATACTGTCGGTCGTTTAGCAACAATGCATTGGTAAGTTTGGCTCCGCTGAAGTAGTTTGAGTAAACCGTAGGATCAATATATGTGGTGCTTACATCGTCTAAATAATCGGTACTTAAAATACGGTAAACCACTTCTGCCCTTAAATTAAACATAGGAGACAGCTCATACTTAACGCCGGCACCAACAGGTATGCAAACCTGTTTCAATTGGTAAGGCTTACGGTTAGGGTATTCAGCAAAACCCTGACCCTCGGTTCTTAAAGGTTGTAAGTCTACCCATTTGTTTTGCAGTTTAGCTTGTGGGTTAAATGAAAAATAACCCAGCCCTGCTACAACATAAGGTGAGTACCGTGGCGGGTCAGTATTTTCATCATACTTCTTAAAAATGAAAAGGGGGTGCAGCTCAACAAGCCCCATAAACTCTGTTAT
This sequence comes from Ferruginibacter sp., assembly GCA_044225995.1. Lineage (GTDB taxonomy): Bacteria > Bacteroidota > Bacteroidia > Chitinophagales > Chitinophagaceae > Ferruginibacter. Next base: position 29,768 of record JBGAHV010000007.1, read on the forward strand.
ATTACTGCGGAAACTTAGGTTACGTTCGTAACGGCCATAGGTGGAAGTTTTTACTTTTTTAAGCACACTGTCATATGCTTTTACCTGGCCAAACGTACCTTCTAAGCGGAGTGCAACTGCATTTTTATAAAGGGCGCTGAAGAAAACACTTCCTGCAACCTGCGTATTACCAAAATTGAGGTCTTTTACAAATTTTTTACCAATGCCTTTTTTGCCCCCAAGATCAGTAAGGCAGTTCATAATACCAACCGAGCCACCTAGTTCGTAAATAACGGGGTTATCGTAATAGTTATTATCGTAAAAATAATACTGGGCCCCGGATTTAAGCGTGCAGAGGCATAATACAGTTACAGCACTGGTAACAACCAAAAATCTTTTCATGCAAATAAGTTATGCTTTTAGTTTCGCAAGCCAGGCTTTTAAAAGGGAAGTTGGATTTACAAATAAAGGGATTATTCCTCAAAAAACGATAGTATCCCCCTTTATGTTGACAAAATATGAGATACTTTTTGCCGCTATTGCGCTGCATGAAAATAGTATCAGAAAACAACACCTATTTTAAAATTTAATGAGAAATAGGAATCGTTTTTTTTAGGATTTCCTCTTATATCTCCCACAACGGTAGTGTGGTTTGGATTAATTTCTTTCTGGCGGTCGTAAAGCCTTTCAGCCTGGCTTACAAATGCAGGATCAAGATACTTTTGAAAAAGGCTTTTATCAATGTACGTAGTGCTAACATCATCAAGGTAATCAGTATTTAAAAACCGGTATACAAATTCTACGCTAAAGTTTACATTAGGTACCAGTTTATATCTAAAACCGCCGCCAGCAGGAAAATTGAACTGTTTTAGCTTATATGGCTTCCTGTCCGGGTACTCTGCAAATCCCTGACCTTCGGTATGCAATGGTTGAAGGTAAGTCCATACACCGTCCAATTTGGTACGTGGGTTAAAAACAAAAAAACCAATACCTCCCATGATGTATGGTGAAAGGCGGGGCAGGGGATGATTTTCTGGATATTTCTTAAAATAAAGCGGGTGAATTTCGGCAGCTACCATCACTTCAAAAATGGTGCTGCGAAAATTAAGGTTGCGTTCATAACGGCCAAGCGTTGTTTCTTTAACGTTGCTTAAAACATTATCACTTGCTTTTACAACTCCCCATGTAACCTCAGTGCGCAGGCCCAATGCATTTTTATAAAAAGTTGTTCCATAAACACTGCCGCAAAATTGAGAGTTTTGTAAGTTGAGATCTCCTATGAAATTTTTTCCAATACCTTTCTTTCCACCAAGGTCTGTGAGGCAGTTCATTGCCCCCAGCGAAGTGCCAATTTCGAATGTTACAGGGCTGGTATAATACAGGTCTTCTGAAAAATCAGGTTGCGCCCTGACAGTTGCAGAGTATGCGCAAAGCATTAAAATGAATGCTGCGGTTAAAAATTTGCTCATTGAAATAAGGTTTCCTTTAGTGTTACTAATAGTCGATTTTAAATGGATAACCCGGATTTCAATGTTTAAATATCAGTATTTTTTTTAAGGGAATAAAATTTACAGGCAGCTTTTATTCCGCAAGTGCTGCATTTGGGGTTTCGTGCAGTGCATATATAGCGTCCATGAAGTATAAGCCAATGATGTGCTTTGTGTACATATTCTTCAGGTATATTTTTAACCAGCTGTTTTTCTGCTGCAAGGGGCGTTTTTGCGCCAGTGGTAAGGCCAATGCGGGCACTAACACGAAAAACATGAGTATCCACTGCCATGTTAGGTTGTTCATCTACCACAGAGGTAATAACATTGGCTGTTTTACGGCCAACGCCAGGCAATTGCACCAGCTCATCCACAGTCATGGGCACTTGCCCATTAAATTTTTCCAATAGCATGCTTGCCATGCCAATGAGATGTTTGGTTTTATTGTTGGGATACGAAATGCTTTTTATTAAGGAAAACAGTTCTTCAAAACTTGCTTTGCTCATGGATGCTGCATCAGGATATTTTTCAAAAATAAACGGTGTTGTAAGGTTCACTCTTTTATCGGTACACTGGGCAGAAAGTATTACAGCCACCAGCAATTGAAAAGGATTGTCATACAGCAACTCTGTTTCTGCTTCCGGCGCATGCAATAAAAAGTAATCAATTATAAACTGGTAACGTTCCTTCTTAGTCATAAAAAAAATCCCGCTGTAAGGCGGGATGCAAATTACATTAAATGCAACTACTTTAAACTTCAGCAGAGATTTCGCTGATGGCCTTTTCGGCGTAATTTAAAATGTTGTCAAGTGTTTTACGGGAAGGCGCTGCTTTGATAGCTAACAACTCCTTTTGAGCAGAAGTCAGCTCTTCAAATTTTTCACGCAGGCTCCAGTCTGTTTCCAACGCAGCCTTAATTGCGGCTGTTTGGGCTGGGGAAGTTTCATTGTACAGATACAATAGTAAATCTTCCGGGGTAAAGTTGTGCATAAACAATAAGTACTTGTGTTAAAGAATTAAATATCCATAATCCATATCTATAAACGGTATTTGTGCAGCCGTATTGTATTTTCCGCAAAAATTATTTGCTTTCGGAGGGGGTAGTAACAATGAAAAGATCCTCATTGTCTTTTTTCATCATATAATTCTCCCTTGCATATTTTTCAATGGTTTGGGGATTTGTTTTCAATAAATCAAGGTCTTTTCGGGTATCAGTTATTTGTTTGCTAAAATGTTGCTCTGTTTGTTGCAGTTTTTGATAGGTTTTTACAGCAGCAATACTGGAAGGAATATCGTTTTTGTCAAAGAAAAAAATCCATATAGCAAAAGCCACACCCGTTAAAAGGTATTTGCTTTTTAGCCAGGATGGTATATGGGAGAGGATCTTCAAGTTTGTGGTTTGTTGTTGATGGTTTAAAGCCTGCAGCAATTTTTAATTAAATGCAAACCATAAACCACCAACCACAAACATATTTTATTTACCAAATTTAATCTTTCCTTTTGGATATATACCGCTTTCGCCCAGTATTTCTTCAATACGAATCAACTGGTTGTACTTAGCCATACGATCGGTTCTTGATGCCGACCCGGTTTTGATTTGACCGCAATTTAACGCAACGGCTAAATCAGCAATAGTGGTATCTTCTGTTTCACCGCTGCGGTGGCTCATAATAGTATTGTAACCGTTTATTTGAGCTAATGTAACAGCATTGATAGTTTCAGTAACCGTACCAATTTGGTTTACTTTAACAAGTAATCCATTAGCAATGTTTTTATCAATGCCCTGCTGTAAACGGGTTACATTGGTTACAAATAAATCATCACCTACCAACTGGCATTTTTTACCAACGGCTTGTGTTAACGCTGCCCAACCAGCCCAGTCATCTTCAGCCATTCCATCCTCAATACTCACAATGGGGTATTGTTTAACCCAGCTTTCCCAAAACTTTACCAACTGGTCGCTGCTTACTTCTTTACCATTGCTTTTATGGAAAACATATTTTTTCTTTTTACCGTCCCAAAGTTCGCTGTTGGCAGCATCCATGGCAATGGTAATTTGACTTCCGGCTTTAAAACCTGCTGCCTGTATTGCAGTCAATACGGTTTCAATAGCTTCTTCATTGCTTTGAATATTTGGTGCAAAACCACCCTCATCACCCACGTTGGTACTGAAACCTTTTTTCTTCAGCACAGTTTTTAGTGCATGGAAAATTTCAACACCCCAGCGCAAACCTTCACTGAAGGAAGACGCACCAACCGGCATTACCATAAATTCCTGGAAATCGATTTTGTTGTCCGCATGTGCACCACCGTTTAAGATATTCATCATGGGGATGGGCAATGTTTTAGCATTGGTACCGCCAATGTAACGGAACAAAGGAAGGTTGGCTTCTAAAGCCGCTGCTTTTGCAACAGCCATACTAACGGCCAGCATAGCGTTGGCACCCAATTTACCTTTATTCGCAGTGCCATCTAATTGTTGTAATGCAGCATCAATACCTGTTTGATCAGCAACATCCCAGCCCAATAAATTATCTGCTATAACAGTGTTTACATTTTTAACAGCTTTTAAAACCCCTTTGCCGAGATATTTCTTTTTGTCGTTATCACGCAGTTCAACCGCTTCATGAATACCAGTGCTTGCACCACTTGGTACTGCGGCACGGCCTAAATGCTCATTTTCAGTTAATACATCTACTTCTACTGTGGGGTTGCCACGGCTGTCTAAAATCTGCCGTGCATGAATGGAGGCAATGTAGCTCATCTTCTTTCTGATTTTAAATTATTAATTAGTTTTCTGCCTTCGCTTAAGCTTTGGCAGATGAATTTGTTGTTAAAGAGCGAAATACTTCTTCAAGGCTGTTGTTTTCGCTTTGCAAAGAAACGATGTTCCAGTTGTTTTGCAAACTGAGTTCCATCAGCTGTTTGCGTACATTATCCGGCTTTTCTGTTGTAAACTGAAAAGAAGAAACTGATAGTTGTTCTGTTTTAGAAACATCTTTCAGGGTTTTAAACAGATCGGCATTAACTGTGGCACCAAATTCCACCGCTACAATGTGTTTGCCATTGCTGTTTTTTTGCAGGTTGCTGAGTTTATCATCCGCCACAATATTTCCTTTATTAATAATGATGACCCGGTCGCAAATAGCTTCCACTTCCTGCATAATGTGAGAGGAGAACAATACCGTTTTATTTTTACCCAGTTCTTTTATCACTTCACGTATTTCTACAATCTGGTTGGGGTCCAAACCACTGGTAGGTTCATCTAAAATCAATACTTCAGGATTATGAATTAAAGCAGCGGCCAAACCCACCCGTTGTTTATACCCCTTACTCAGCTGCCCGATTTTTTTACCGGCTTCTGTTTCAAGTTTTACGGTTTTAATTACTTCTTCAATTTTTACTTTTGAATTTTGAATTTTATGTACGCTGCCGATGAATTCTAAATACTCTCTCACATACATATCGTAGTACAATGGATTTGCTTCGGGCAGGTAACCAATTTTAGTCTTGGTTTCGTTGCTGTTTTCAGTAACAGGTATGCCGCATACAGTGGCGCTGCCGCTATCCGCTTCAATGTAACCTGTAATAATTTTCATGGTGGTGCTTTTGCCTGCACCATTGGGCCCGAGAAAGCCCACTATCTCACCTTTATTTACAGAAAACGAAATACCATTTACCGCTTTTTGAGCGCCATAAATCTTTGTGAGGTTATTTACTGCAATTGACATGCCCTGAGTTATGCTGCAAAAATAAAAACGCCGGGCTAAATACCCGACGTTAAATTTTGTTAAGACTGTTTATTATCTCCTTTGTTATTGTTGTTTTGTGGCTGTTGCCTTTGCTGCTGGTTGCGGTTCCTGTTGTCGTTGCGCTGCTGATTCCTGTTTTGATTTTGCTGTGCCTGCTGAGGCCTGTTGCCACCACCGTTATTTGGGCGTTGCTGTCCGCCACGGTTTTGTTGCTGCGGACGGTTACCACCGCCCTGTTGCCCGCCACCACGATTTTGCTGTTGCTTGTTACCGGGTTGTTGTTCCCTTTCTTTTTCCCGGCGTTTGCGGCTGGTTTTTTCCAGGCTCTTCAGGCTTATTTGACCTACAAGGTCGGCATAAACAGGTTCAATTTCTTTTGGCTTGCCGCCGGTTAATTCAACGGGTTCCAGGTTTTCTGGCCGTACACCCTGGCGGTTTAATTCTTTTATTTTACGTACCCTTTCCAGCGTAAGCGGATACTGCTTGTTACTGTCGGGCAGTGTATACCACATCAGGTTTTTAAAAATATCTTTCTTTACTAAAAAGGCACGGCTTCTTTCAATTTCCAATGTTTCAGCATCATCAGGAAAAAACTGCAGCGCATCTAAATAAGTATCCAGCTCGTAATTTAAACAGCATTTTAAACGGCCGCACTGGCCACTTAATTTGCTTTGATTGATACTTAAATTTTGATAACGGGCTGCATTGGTATTTACACTTTTAAAATCGCTGAGCCAGCTGCTGCAGCACAGCTCACGGCCGCAACTGCCAATACCACCTACTTTACCGGCTTCCTGCCTTGCACCAATCTGGCGCATTTCTACTTTTACTTTAAACTCTCCGGCGTAAATTTTTATCAGCTCCCTAAAATCCACCCTGTCATCAGCAATGTAAAAGAAAGTGGCTTTGCGGCCATCGGCCTGTATTTCCACTTCAGCCATTTTCATTTCAAGGTTCAGCTTTTTGGCAATGGCACGGCTGCGAATGAGCACTTCAGCTTCTCTTGCCTTGGTCTCTTTCATTTTGCTTAAGTCCGTTTCGTTGGCTTTACGCAAAACCTTTTTTATTTCGGGGTCTTTTTCTTCAACTTTGTTTTTCTTTAGCTGCAGGCGCACCAGTTCACCCGTCATATTAACCGAACCCACATCAAAACCGCTAACGCCTTCTACTGCCACCATATCGCCTTTTTCAAACGTATGCACCGTGGTGTTACGGAAAAAATCTTTTCGGCTGCCGTTATTGAAGCTTACTTCAATAACACGGCAAGTGCTTTCCATATCGCTGATGGGTAAATTAGCCAGCCAGTCGTAAACGTTCATGCGGTTACAACTGCCGCTGGCGCAACTGCCATGACTTTGGCAACCGCCGGGAGCACCCGTTCCGCAAGCACCGCTTCCACATCCCATATTAATTAAAAATTAAAAAGTAAAAATTAAAAAATCAGGAATTGATGTGCCGGGCAGATGAATTACTATGTGGCTTCGGTGGCGTCGCACTCTTGTACACTATTTCTTTATTTGGCAGGCATGGTTCCATAATGGTATGCCGTACAAGTGAGTGACACAACGATGCTGAGTATGGCTGAAAAAGCTGGTATCAAAAATTTATAATACGCAAACAATAACTCATAACTCATAATTCATAACTGCACAGTTCCAATTCCTCAGTTCACCAAAATTACTGATTTGTTGCTAATTATATGATACAACTTAATAGAAAGCGCATGAAAAAGCATTTTTGGGTTGGCATTGCGCTCAATATAATAGCTGGCTTTGTCTAATTCGTTTATAATGGCTTCTTGCTGGCCAACGCTGCAAATTTTGTTCAGGCGCAGGGCAAAGTCATAATCAGATGACTCATGTTGGTTAACAGTTGACTGCAAGGCACGCTGGCGGATGGCCTGTTCCAGCAAATGGATGAAATATTTGAGGAACTGTTTTTGCTTTTCCCTGCCCAATTTGGCGGCATCTTCAATCCATTTTACCTGCGCTACGGGGCCGGTTTTTAAAATGGCATTGAGCCATTCTCTCAGCAAGGCCTGCCAGTCGTCGTCGGCATGCTGCAGCATGTGCAGGGCTTCCCGGTAATTGCCTTCGGCAACGGCGGCCACCTGCCGGGCTTTATCGGGGCTTACACCATCTTGCAGCTCCAGGGCTGCTTCCAGTTCCTGGCTGGTATGCAGTGGAATTTTTACTAATTGTGTGCGGCTTAAAATGGTGGGAAGAATGAGTTCATCATTTTCTGCCACAAAAATGAACACCGTATTTGGCGGCGGCTCTTCAATCAGCTTCAACAGTTTGTTGCCGTTTTTGGTTAAATACTCCGGCATCCACAGCACTAAAATTTTATACTCCGCTTCAAAACTTTTCAGGTTCATTTTGCGGATGATGTCGTTACATTCCTCAGAGGTAATATTACCCTGTTTGTTTTCGGCTTCAATAAACTGCAGCCAGTCGTACACATTGCCGTAAGGTTGCTGTTTAATAAACTCCCGCCATTCTTTAATGTAATCGGCGCTTATGGGTTTATCGCCGGGTTTGCTGGGTATAACCGGGTAAGAAAAATGTATATCCGGGTGAATAAACTCTGCCGCTTTTTTGCAGGCGGGGCAAATGCCGCAGGAATCGTTTGTTGTTTGTTGTTTGAGGTTTGTTGTCTGAGGTTCGGGGTCTCCAAATAATGAAGGTTCTGCTGGTTTGGTAGTTTGTCTGCCGTTTACTTTATCACAAGTAATGTATTGTGCAAATGCCAGTGCCAGTTGCAATGCCCCGCTGCCTTCTTTACCCAAAAACAATAAGGCATGGCTTAAGCGGTTGTGCTGCACCATTTGCACTAATTGCTCTTTGGTTTCTTTATGACCGGTAATGGACTGGAATTGCATGGGTGCAAAATAAATTAAAAAAGAAATCCGGAACTTTTTGTTGCTCCGGATTTATGAAAATGATTTATTGATTTTACAGCTTACTCGTAATCTCTTCACTCATCGGCTCCACTTTGCTGGGGAAATAGGCCACTAAATTTCCTTTTTCATCCAGTAAAAACTTACCAAAATTCCATTTGATCTCTGCATCCAGCACCCCGTTCTCTGACTTATTGCACAACCATTTAAAAATGGCCGCCTGGTCATCTCCTTTTACAGAAACCTTTGCAGCCATGGGGAATGTAACGCCATAATTTTTGGTACAGAACTCTTTTATTTCCGTGTTGGTGCCGGGCTCCTGGCCACCAAAATTATTGGCAGGAAAGCCCACAATCACCAGTTTGTCTTTATACTTCTGGTACAGTTCTTCCAGGCCTTTGTATTGTGGTGTGTAGCCACATTTGCTGGCAGTGTTAACCACTAATATTTTTTTGCCTTTAAATTTTGAGAAGTCGATGCTGCCACCATCCAGTGCTTCCACCTTAAACGAGTAAATGCCTTTGGCTTTTTTTACGGGGCTTACTGTAAAACTAAAAAGAGCAGCAGCTGCTGCAATAAATAATGCTTTTATCATGTGTTATAGTTTTTCTGTGTAAAGAACAATTAAGAAAGTATAAAGTTCAGCAGTTAAGCCAAATATTGCTAACCGCCTGTAAAAATTATTGCTTTTCGTAACACCCTAAATCTGGCAGGCTCACATTCCGGTTTTTATCGTCGAGGTCTTTTAAAAACCCGGTTGCGGCACCTTTGTTTAAACCCGGTGCAGCCGTATTGCTTATGTGAAAGTCGTAATACTTACGGTTTACGTCAATACTGTCGAACATGGGGTTACTGTTGCGTATGTTATTTGTCAATGTACTGTTGGCAGGGTCAGCACCACGGTAAATATTCTTATCGAATAAAACGTTGAACACGTTGCTTCCCTGTTTGGTGCAAACTGCTTCGCTGTTTACAAAACCGTTTTCATCGCCCCAAAAAATACAATTGCGGAAAATGGCATTTAAATCTGCTGTAACAATACTGCCGTTTTGCTCAGCAATATTATTTACGTTAAGCACAGGGTTTTTATGTGCAATAAATAAATTGGAAAATGTGGCGGCCGTGCAATGCGTAAAATTATAAGTACCACCATAGGTAAGTGAAATATTACTGCCGCAATTACTGATTAAACTATTATCTGCCTGCAGGCTGCTGCCTACGGTTAAAATACCTGCATCGTAAGCATTGTCAATAATGCACTGGTGTAAATTAACTTTTGGGTTTGCATTAACGGATGAACCAATTGCCACCACTGCCTGGTATGCATTTTTTATTTGTGCAAACTGCAGCACATTATCCTTGCTGGTGCTGCGGAAATAAATCCCGGGCCAGCCGGCCGGCAAATCTTTGTAATAATTGTCTAAACGATCACCGGAAAAAATAACGGGTTCAGTGTTTGTGCCGTTTACTGTTAATGTGCCATCTACTAAAACAGGTGCATCTGCATGCGCATATACTTTAGTGCCTTTAGGTATGGTTAATGAGGCACCTGCATTTATTTGTAATCCGCCTAAAATAACGTAAGGCCTGGTATTATTCCATATTGTATTGGTGGTGATTACAGTGCTGTTTAAAAAGTTGGCGTTTTGCCCGTAAGCCTGTAACTGCACATAACGGGTGTTGGAATTGTACTGTATCAAAATACTGTCGCTGATAATAAAAGGCAGATTGGCCGCATTGGGATTAATGGTGACCTGAACAAAGATATACATGCTGTCGTTGGCTGCCAGTTCAACATTAGTTACTTCTGTTGCGTTGCTTCCGTTGATATTTATTTTATAAGGGGATGTTGTGCCACCCATCAGTTTTATTTTATCAAAACGTAATTTCTGCTCGTTTTGGTTAATGATTTTAAACTGTTTGGTTATGGAGCCCGTGGTGGTGAATACCGTATCAAATTTTACAGTGTCGGCATTTACATAAAGCCTTGCATCGGGGCTGGTAATAAAAGAATCTTTTTTACAGGAGAATAAAAAAAGGCAAAAGATAACTGGCAACAGGCAAAAAGTAAGCGTTTGCTTCATGTAGTAAAAATAGCGAAATCTATTTAGCTGCATACGCCAGTGATGCTACAAAAAGTTTTGTGCCTTCGCATTGCAGAATGGTGCTGCCGCAGGCTTCAATAGTGGCGCCGGTGGTAATAACATCATCCACCAATAAAATATTTTTACCCTTAAGCTGCTGCGGATGTGTAACCACAAAACTGCCTTCTACATTTTGCCAGCGTTCGGCACGGTGCTTACGGGTTTGCGTTTCAGTAAACCGCTGGCGGATGACGTTGTTTGTAATTACAGGAATGTTCATTGTATTCGCCATGCCTTCGCAAATAACTGTAGCCTGGTTGTAGCCACGTTTTCTTTCTTTATCTGGATATAAAGGCAATGGAACGAGTGCATCAATATTATTAAAGCGATTGCTGCCTGATAAGGCTTTGCCCATTAGTTCACCCATGTACACGCCAATATCTTTATTGTTTTTGTATTTAAGCTGATGAATTAAATGCTGTATTAGACTTTCTTTGGCAAAATAAAATTGGCTGTGTGCAGCGGTTACTGGTATGCGGCCCCAAAAAGCCTTTTCAACCGGGTTGCCGCTGTGTAATGCAAAGTGGGTGTTGGGTAAATCATTTATGCAGTGCAGGCACAATAAGTTTTCTTTTTCCAAAATGTCACTGCCGCAACCCGTACATATATGAGGGTAGAAGAGGTGCAATGTATCAGCAACTATATTTTTTAAAACCTGCATTGTTGAAAGTTACTGTTTTAAAACAAATACTGATAAACCTCTTCCACCTTACCCAGTGCCACAATTTCAATATTCATTTTTTGTTTGGGTAAACTTTTGCTGTTGTATTTACTTACAATAATTTTTTCAAAACCTAATTTCTCCGCTTCGGCAATGCGTTGTTCAATGCGGTTAACAGCACGTATTTCACCACTTAACCCCACTTCGCCAGCAAAACAAATATGTTGCGGCAGTGGTACATCTTCATAACTGCTCAGTAATGCACAAACAATGGCCAGGTCGATACTCGGGTCTTCCACTTTTAAGCCGCCGGCAATATTTACAAACACATCTTTAACCCCAAAATGAAAGCCACCACGTTTTTCCAATACGGCCAGTAATAATTGCAAACGCCGTAAATCGAAACCACTAACAGTGCGTTGCGGTGTGCCATACACACTTTGTGTTACCAGCGCCTGCGTTTCTATTAACAGTGGGCGCATGCCTTCCATGGTGGCAGCAATGGTAATACCGCTAAGGCTGTCTTCTTTTTGCGTAATTAAAATTTCGCTGGGGTTAGTAACTGCACGCATGCCTTCACCCGTCATTTCATAAATACCTAACTCTGCAGTAGAACCAAACCGGTTTTTAAGTGTACGCAAAATGCGGTAGGCGTAATGGCGGTCACCTTCAAACTGCAGCACTGTATCCACCATGTGCTCTAAAATTTTAGGGCCGGCAATGTTGCCATCTTTTGTGATGTGGCCAATTAGAAAAACAGGCGTGTTGGTTTCTTTCGCAAAGCGCTGCAGTTCCGCAGCAGTTTCCCGTATCTGGCTAATGCTGCCGGGCCCGCTTTCCACATACGGGCTTTGCAGGGTTTGAATACTATCCACAATAACCAGTTGCGGTTTTAGTTTTTTTATTTCTTTAAAAATAGTTTGTGTATTGGTTTCGGTAAGCAGGTAAAAATTTTCATTGGCAACACCAATGCGGTCTGCACGCATTTTTATTTGCTGCTCGCTTTCTTCACCACTAATATATAATATGGTAATGTTGTTAAGCAGTAAACCGTTTTGCAAAAACAATGTGCTTTTACCAATACCGGGTTCGCCTGCCACTAAAACAATACTGCCTAAAACAATGCCACCACCCAGCACACGGTTTAATTCAGCATCAGTTGTTACAATTCTTTTTTCTTCAGCACTGCTTACTTCGTTTATTGAAATTACTTTTCCTTTTGTATTACCGTTATACTCATTCCAGTCATCTTCCTTTTTTTTATCAGTGCCTTTTACAATTACTTCTTCTACAAACGTATTCCAGGTGTTACAACTGGGGCATTTACCTAACCACTTCGCACTTTCGTAACCACAGTTACTGCAAAAAAAACTTGTTTTGGTTTTACTCATGCTGTAAAGATAAAAGCGGGCAACAGATTTATATTTTATAATTTTTTGTTACCGGCTGCAGCAAAACTAGTAAACTCCGGTGGCGCCGCTCCGTTCAGCATTTAAACAATGTTCAACAGTAAAGCCCTTGAATCAAAAAACTGCAGAAAGAAAAATAGTAGGCGGGTTAAAAAAGTTTTGGTAGCAGCCTAAAAAATCTATGCTTAAAATAAAAGTAAAAGGGCCATCATTTCTGATAGCCCTTTGTACTTACTAACCCATTAAATTCTATTGCTAAATTACAATTTCAGCCCACATAAAAAAATATATTTTGGCGCATGTTGATAAATTTTGCGGTGAAAATAGCCAAAGTGCTGCACCGACGGACCCTTATTAAGTATTTGTTTATCAATATATTAACTGCCATAATAACCAGCAGTAATAATCAGCGCCCTTAATCATGAAATTTTTTTTTGAGTAAAAAATATTTGGTTTATAAAATAAACCAGTTTATTTTTGTGACAAATTTATAGCCATGAAACTTTTCTTTAACCTTTTCCTTTTCATCATAGCAACCGGTGCCGCCGGGCAGGTAAAAATCAGCGGTAAAGTGGTTGATAATAAGGGGAAACCGATGCCAGGAATAAGTATCGTTTTAAAAGATACTTATGATGGTGCTACTTCCGATTCTGCTGGTAATTTTAGTTTTACCACCACAGAAAAAGGCAGCCAGTTGCTCGAAGCTTCCTCAACCGGTTACCGGCCTTTTCAACAACCTGTAAATATTGGGTCAACCGATATACAACTCACTATTACATTAAAAGAATTAATAACAGAACTAAAAGCAGTAGTAATTACCGCCGGTTCATTTGAGGCAAGTGATAAAAAGAAAGGCGCTGTGCTTACTGACATAGATGTGGTAACAACACCCAGTGCTAATGGCGATGTTACCGAAGCCTTTAAAAGTTTACCCGGTGCACAGCAGGTGGGTGAAAGCGAAGGGTTATTTGTGAGGGGTGGTACGGCTACAGAAAGTAAAGTGTTTATTGACGGCACCCAGGTAAATAACTTCTTTTACAGCAGCACACCCGGCATTGCACAGCGTGGACGTTTTAATCCTTTTTTGTTTAAGGGCACCGTATTTAGTACAGGTGGTTACTCTGCTTTGTATGGGCAGGCTTTATCATCTGCACTTGTATTAGAGAGCAAGGATCTGCCGGAAAAAAGCGAAGCAGACCTCGGCATCAGCGTGGTAGGTGTAGGGGGTGGTATGCAGCATTTGGCAAAAGATAAAAAAAGCAGCTGGGGTTTTTCTGTTAACTATGCCAACCTGTGGCTGGCATTTAATATCATTAAGCAAAAGCAGGATTATTTTAAAGTGCCCATTGTGTTTGATGGGGATGCCAACTTCCGGTTTAAAACAAAAGGAGGAGGTATGGTTAAGCTTTACTCTTATGTAAGCAAAACAAATTTGGGTTATCGAACCAATGATATTGATTCTGCAGGGATGAAAGATGCCTTCTCTTTACAGAACATCAACCAGTATCATAACCTCAGCTGGAAGCAACCTTTGCAAAACCGCTGGAAAATAAGTGCCGGTATTTCTTTCAGTACTAATAAAGATAATATTGACAATGAGCTGCAGGATGCTAACAATAAAAAACAGGTTGTTACAACTCCTTTATTTTATGCGTACAAAAATTTTTCCCTTGTAACCAATGGTACATACCTTCAAAACAGGGTAATGCTGGAGAAAAAACTGGGTGGCTTAAGTGCATTGCGTTTTGGAACCGAAATCAGTAACAGCAATGAAAAATCTGCTTATACTTTATACGACGGCACCAAATTTAACGAAACCATAAAAGAAACAATGACCGCAGGTTTTGCCGAGTCAGATGTTTATATCACTAATAATTTAGCTGCAAAAATTGGTTTACGTACAGAACATTCTGCGTTGCTGGATAAGTGGAATTTTGCCCCAAGGGCTTCACTTGCATACCAGTTGGGCAAATACAGTTCTGCCGGTTTTGCCTATGGTATTTTTTATCAGAACCCGGAGCGTAAATACCTGCCGGCATCCACGTTGCTTGATTTTTCAAAAGCTGCACATTACATCCTGCAATATCAAATGCTTACCGGTGTACGCACACTGCGTGCTGAAATGTTTTATAAAAAATATGACGACCTCTACAAAACAGGCATCAATAATTTTGGGCGGGAAGTGGCTGCAGGCAATGGCGGCAATGGTTATGCTAAGGGTTTTGAAATTTTCTGGAGAGACAAAAAAACAATCAAGAGTGTGGACTACTGGATTTCTTATTCTTACCTGGATACAAAAAGGGATTTCCTGAATTATCCTTCATCCATTCAACCGTCATTTGCAGCAAAGCATACCGCTGCATTTGTTTTCAAAAAGTTTATCCTTCCATGGAAAACTCAATTCAACCTGAGTTATAATTTTGCGACAGGCAGGCCCTATTATCGTATTGCTTATGACGCTTCTCAAAACAAAAATGTGTTTACAGATATGGGCACCACCATTAACTACAACAGCTGCAGCTTTAGCGTAAACTACCTGCCAACCATTGGCAAAAAAGATACAAAGAATTTTGCGGTATGGGTATTGGGTATAAATAATGTATTCGGTCAAACACAGGTGTACACTTATAATTACAGTTACGATGGAAAAAGAAAAGAACCGGTTGGCCCCACCAGCAGGCGCTTTGCATTCATTGGCTGTTTCCTAAGCTTTGGTACCGACAGAACACAGGACGCAATTAATAACAATTTATAAAAAGTAAAGCCATTAATTCATCAACCAAAAACTTTCAATTATGTCACATCACTATCAACCTGCTCCTGAAGGAAAGGATCCTCAACTTTGGGAAATTGCACAAAAAAGAGCCAGCTTTAAAAGTCACCTGGTTTCGTACATTGTAGTAAATGCTTTTTTATGGGCTATTTGGTTTTTTACCGGTAATAACCACCATGGTATTGATTTTGCAGATTGGGATACTTATCATTATCCATGGCCCATTTGGCCCACATTGGGCTGGGGTATCGGGCTTGCGTTTCACTATACAGGTGCTTATATTTTCCCTAAAAGCAACTCTGTTGAACAGGAGTATCAAAAATTAAAAAATCAACAACAAAACAAGTAATTCAAAATTTAAAAACAATAAAAATGAAACAAATTCTCTTTGCTGCTGTATTACTTTTTTCGGCCACAGTTGCGTTGGGCCAAAGTGATAAATACGTTGCCGCCATGAAAAAAAACATGGCTGCTATGGACAGTGGTTTTAGCAACCCTGCCAGTTTTTTAACTATCGCTAATAATTTTGAACGCATTGCTGCTGCCGAAAAAACACAGTGGCTGCCTTATTACTATGCGGCACTTTGCCAGGTAAACTATGCATTTACACAAATGCAGGGAAATATGAGTGCCGTTGACGGTATTGCCGACAAAGCAAATGTTCTGATTGTAAAAGCAGATTCTCTGCAACCTGATAACAGCGAGATAAGTTGCATAAAAAGTATGATAGCCACCTGCCATATGATTGTTGACCCGATGACCCGCTGGCAACAGTATGGCCAGGAAATTGAAACAAATAATGCCAATGCCATGAAACAGGATCCTTCCAATCCAAGGCCACATTACCTGAAAGGCGAAAATTTAAAAGGCACACCCGAACAGTTTGGAGGTGGTTGTGGCGCAGCGAAACCGGAACTGCAAAAGGCGCAGGAGTTATTTGCCGCATTTAAGCCCGCCAGTGAGCTGCATCCCAATTGGGGAAAACAAAGAGTGGAAATGTTGCTGACTGAATGTAAATAAGAACTAAATTAATCATTTACTATTTGCCATTTGGCAGCTGTTGAATGGTAAATAGTAAATGGTAAATAAATAAAACTATGCAACAAGAAAATTTTTCTCCTCAGGATAGCCTGCACCTGATACAGGAAACCATTAATAAGGCAAAAACAAGTTATCATGACAAAGGTATCGGCCCCATTTTATGGGGTTGTGTAATTACTGTTTGCAGCCTGGTAAGTTTTTATGCAAGCCTGCATAAAATCGACTGGTTATTCAGTGTTTGGTTTCTTACAATTATTGCAGTGGTGCCACAGGTAATGATTAGTATAAAAGAGAGGAAAGAAAAAAAATTTGTGAGCTTTAACGACAGTGCTACCAGTGCTATTTGGATTACATTCGGGTTTTCCATGTTTACTATAAGCCTTATTGATAATATACTGAATGTAAAATACGGAACCGGTATTCATTCATCTGTTTACATGCTCATATATGGTATACCCACAATGATAACTGGTGCTGTTTGCAAATACCGCATTATGTTATGGGGTGGTATTTTATGCTGGGTATTTGCAGTGGCGGCTGCATTTTTTAAATATCCATACCCGTTCCTGTTTATGGCAGGTTGTGCTATAGTTGCCTGGCTTATACCCGGGCTGCTGCTTTATTCAGAATACAGAAAACAACAAAAAGTGAATGTTTAAAGAACTGGATCCCATATTACATTCGCAGCTGCGGCTGGCGGTTGTTTCATTGCTTATAAGTGTGAAGGAAGCAGAGTTTACGTTTTTAAAAGAAAAAACCAATTCCACTGCCGGCAACTTAAGTGTTCAGATAAATAAACTGAAAGATGCCGAATACATTGAAGTTACCAAGCAATTTAAAGACAATTATCCTCAAACCATTTGCCGCATCACCAAAAAAGGTATTGAAGCATTTGAAGAGTATGTAAGGGCATTGCAGGGTTATATGAACCCGAATGGCCAGCACTGATTTGCTGTTAAAATTTTTGACGCCGCTGCACACTGAACAAAAACCCGTTGTTTGCGTTTATCTTTACCGATATTTTAGCTATGGCAGCGGTAATTAACGTTCAAAATCTTTCCAAACAATTTAAAGATATTCTTGCTGTAAACAATCTTTCGTTTACGGTGAATGAAGGAGATGTGTATGGATTTTTAGGCCAGAATGGTGCCGGAAAATCAACCACTATACGTATGCTCCTCTCGCTGGTGCAGCCCACATCAGGTAAAATTGAAATTTTTGGTAAAAACCTTTTTACCCACCGCAGCGAAATACTAAAAGAGGTAGGCGCTGTTATTGAAAAACCTGATTTATACAAATACCTTTCTGCCTACCAGAACCTGCGCATTTTTGCAAAGATGAGCGGCGTAAAGGTTACGGAAGAATTACTGATGCGCCAGTTAAAAATGGTGGGGCTTGATGAACGGGCACACAGCAAAGTAAAAACATTCAGCCAGGGAATGAAGCAGCGGCTGGGTATTGCAGTGGCACTCGTTCATAATCCTAAACTTATAATTTTAGATGAACCCACTAATGGCCTCGATCCGCAGGGCATTGCCGATATGCGCAACCTTATTATGCGTTTAAGTAAGGAGATGGGTAAAACTGTTTTAGTATCATCACACCTTTTAAGCGAAATAGAAATAATTGCTAATCGTATCATTATTATAAATAAAGGAGAGAAAGTGGTGGAAGGTAATGCAGCCGAACTGTTAGACCCTGCAAAAACCATTGTGCAGATTGATGCGGTGAATAATAAGGATGCAAAGCAAAAACTGGAGCAAAGTAAATGGGGTAATATGCTTTTAAAAAATGAAGATGTTCTGCGCCTGCAAATGAATAAAGCAGATATTCCTGCATTAATTAATGACATGACAAATTTGAATATTGGCGTGCTGAGTGTACAACCCCGTCATTCGCTGGAAGATTATTTCTTATCAATCACAACCCAACAATCCTATGCTGACACTGCTCCGAATTGAGTTGTATAAAATATCAAGAAGGCCACGTACTTATATTGCCTTTGTTGCAATAGCCGCCATCGTTTTTATTTTTCAGTTTGCATTTAAAGTGGACGGGCAGAGTTATATGGACTTTATTCTGCAGGATGTGAAAGACACCTTTGAAATGGATAAAGGCAAAGCCATTAACGGTTACTTTATGTGTTACATCATTCTTAACACATTGCTGATACAGGTGCCAATACTGGTGGCTCTTATAGCAGCCGATTCTATTTCCGGTGAAGCTAATATGGGTACGCTGCGGCTGCTGATATCAAAACCAGTTACAAGAACACAACTGATAATGGTGAAATTTTTGGCCGCTACTATTTTTGTTTTTTTTCTTTTACTGTGGATGGCAATAACTGCCTTGTTGCTAAGCCTGCTGATATTTGGCGTGGATGATATGCTGCTGGTACGTACAAAAGGAGAGGAGGCGCAGATTTTATTAATAACAAAAGACGATGTATTGTGGCGGTACCTTGCGGCCTTTGCTTATGCAACTGTGGCATTAACTGTCATTGCCGCCCTGTCACTCTTCTTATCCATTTTTGCAGAAAACTCCATTGGACCCATTATAGCTACAGTTTGCATTGTACTGGTGTGCACTATTATTTCCAATATTAATGTACCCGTTATTGAACGGAATGTAAAACCGTATTTATTTACCTCGTACCTGGTGGGATGGAAAGGCTTTTTTTATATTGGCACTACCGAAGATGGTGAAACCATTAAAGGCACCATTGAAAACTGGGCAGCCATCCGCAAAAGCCTCTTTATTTTACTGGCACATATCTTTATACTGGTTTCGGCATCTGTAATTACTTTTAAACGAAAAGATATTTTATCCTGATATGAAAACAATTAAGCAACTTGTTCTTGTTATTGTAACACTTTTTTGTTGCAGTTCATTAGCGGCAGCACAAGATGCCAATGCTCTCATTCAAAAAGTAAAAACAAAGCTGGAAAAGGTAAATGATTACGAAGCGGCCGGCAAAATGAAAACCAACGTTACTTTTTTAAAAGTTCCGGTGGCAACGGTAAAACTTTATTTTAAAAAGCCCAACAAACTAAAAATTAAAAGTGAAAGGGGTGTTTCTTTTGTACCCAAAGGTGCCGTAAATATCAACCTGAATAATATAATCAGCAGTGGTAAATACACCATACTGGATGCAGGTACAGATAAAATTAACGGGGTGGCAGTACGGGTAGTTAAATTGTTACCGGAAGATGAGAATGCAGAAGTGGTGCTTTCCACTTTATATATTGATGAAACAAATGCCGTGGTAAAAAAAGCCAAAACAACTACAAGGGAAAATGGCAGCTACGAACTGGAAATGACCTATGGTAAGTATATAGAGTATGGCCTGCCGGATAAAATTGTTTTTTCTTTCAATGCCAAAGATTATAAGCTGCCAAAGGGTGTAACATTTGACTTTGATGATGGTGAAGCAAAAAAAGTAGAAGACAAAGCAAAAAACAAAAAAGGCAAAGCTGAGATCACTATCAGCTCATACAGCATCAATAAAGGAATCGCCGATGCTGTTTTTCAATAAGAATAATGCAAGCCCGGCATGCAAGATGAATAAACGAATGCTGGTTATATTATTAGCACCACTTTTTTTGCAGGCACAACAGCAAAAAGACACTTCGTTGCTGGACAGTGTGGTGATTACTGCCTTTCAGCAAAACCGTATTATCAGTTGCGGTACTATCGTTAAAATGATCAATAGTAATAATGCCGACAGAAGTAATAAAACCTCTTTGGTAAATTCATTTAACAGCATAGCCGGTGTGCGCATGGAAGAGCGCTCGCCCGGCAGCTACCGTATTAACATGCGTGGCAGTTCACTCCGTTCTCCATTTGGTGTTAGAAATGTAAAAGTGTATTGGAATAATATACCTGTTACAGATGCTGGTGGCAACACCTATTTTAACCAGTTTGCTTTTTATAATTTTGCAAGCATCGAAATTGTGAAAGGACCGGTAAGCAGTATGTATGGTGCAGGAACCGGCGGGCTGTTGCTGATGCATAGTTTTTCAAATTCATGGAACCCGGCAGTAAAGGTTGAATACGTAACCGGAAGTTATCATCTTCAAAATGTACTTGCTTCTGCTTCATTCGGAAATTCCGGTAACCGGAATATTATTAGCTATGCGCATAACAACAGCAATGGTTACAGGGATAATACTTCCAACCGAAAAGATAATATCAGTTATGCCGCCCAACTTAAAGTATCGGATAAACAAAAACTTACTGCAGCAATATTATATGATGAATTATATTATCAAACACCCGGTGCCTTAACATTACAGGAGTTTACAGCAAATGCAAAACAAGCACGCCCTGCTGCCGGTGGTTTACCAGGTGCTGCAACTGCAAAAGCGGCTATATATCAAAAAAATTTTTTAGCGGGCATAACGGATGAATATGTAATTTTTAAAAACCTTAAAAACAGTACCAGTATTTATGGAAGTTTTGCAGAAATAAAAAACCCCACTTTTCGTAATTATGAACGCCGCAGCGAGCCGGGCTTTGGCGGAAGAACCGTTTTTAGTTTTGAAAAAAAGTTTAACGATGCAAAATTGCAATTGGTAGCAGGAGCAGAAGTACAGCAAGGATTTTTTAATACACAAGTATCAAAGAATGAAAATGGGAACCCGGATACTTTACAAACAAATGATGATATACACTACGGCACTTACACTATTTTTTTACAGACAGACATCGGCCTTAAAAATAACTGGATATTTACTGCCGGGTTTAGTAACTGTAAATCTAAAGTGGAGTTTACCCGTTTAAATAAATATCCTGTAATAACTCAGCCGCGTAATTACAGCAGCGAAATATCGCCGCGTATTGCAGTACAAAAAAAGATAAAAAGCAATACCGCATTGTATGCAAATGTGGCAAAAGGATTCTCTCCACCAACCATTGCCGAACTGTTGCCTTCAACGGGTGTAATAAGCACCTACCTGGAAGCTGAATATGGAATAAATTATGAAGCAGGCGTAAAGCACGCTTTTTTGAATAATAAATTGAATGTGGATGCGGCAGTGTATTATTTTAAGTTATACAATGCACTTGTTTCAAGAAAGGACAGCAGCAATGCCGATTATTTTATAAACGCTGGCAACACTAAACAAACAGGGTTGGAGGTAAGCGCCGATTATCTTACGAGCTTTGTCAATAGTTGTATTCAAAATATTGCAATAAAAGCGGCATATACATTTAATTACTATACCTACGCAGATTTTAAAAAAGGTACTGTTGATTTTACAGGAAATATATTGCCAGGTGTGCCCAGGCATTCTTTTTCTGCTTTGATTGATATGCAGTTTAACAAAGGCATTTATATAAACACTACCTGTTATTATACTTCAAAGATATTTTTAGATGATGCCAACACGGCCAAAGCCCCCAATTATGTATTGCTGGGGGCACGTGCCGGTTGCAAAAAAAATATCAGCAGAAAACTAAAGCTGGATATTTATGCCGGTGCAGATAATATATTAAATAAAGTATACAGCCTGGGTAATGATATTAATGCTGCCGGCGGCCGTTATTATAACGCAGCACCTTTGCGTAATTTTTATGCAGGTGTAGCTTTGGAATTAAGCTCCTCAAAAAATAACAGCAATTAATCTTCTGTAATTTTTTCATCCACCGCCCTTGCAAGCATGCCGGCGCTTATTTTCTTTAATGGGTTTTTGTATTGCTCCTTGTTTTCACTGCGGTTATTGATAATGTCAATACACATAAAAATTGCCTGCCTTAAAGAAGCTTCATCTGCTTTACCTTTTCCGGCAATATCATAAGCAGTACCATGGTCTGGCGAAGTGCGTATGCCGCTCATGCCGGCGGTGAAATTCACTCCTTCGCCAATAGCGAGAGATTTGAATGGAATCAAACCCTGGTCGTGATACATAGCCAAAACTCCGTCAAACTTTTCATGCTGCCCTCTTGCAAAAAAAGCATCAGCAGGGTAAGGACCGAAACAAAAAACATCTTTTTGTTTAGCTTCTTTTACAGCCGGTTTTATTATTTCTTCGTCTTCCTTACCAATCAAACCTTCATCGCCTGCATGAGGATTTAAACCGAGCACAGCAATTTTTGGCTTTGTAATACCAAAATCCTTTTTCAGGCTCTGGTTCATTATCTGCAGTTTGCTTATAATAGCTTCTTTGGTTATGGACTGAGTTATGTCTTTAACAGCCAAGTGTTCCGTAACCAATGCCACTTTAATATTATCTGCGACCATAAACATGACAACGTCGGCAGCACCAAATAAACTTTTTAAATAGGGCGTATGCCCGGTGAAATTAAATTCATCGGACTGGGTATTCTTTTTATTAATAGGCGCCGTTACCAACCCGTCAATTTTTCCTTCTTTTAAAGCTTGTGCTGCAGCCACAAGGCTTTTTACAGCATACTTACCGCCAACATCATTCAACGTTCCGGGTGTTATATTAATTTCTTCTTCCCAGCAGGTATAAAGATTTACCTGTTTATGATTAATGCGGCCCAGGTCTTTTGTACTTATAAAATTTATGTTGGATTCAGGAACACTTTTCCGGTAAAAATTCAGCACTTTATTATTGGCAAAAACCACCGGTGTGCAAAAATCTAATATGCGGTTATCAGACAGGGTTTTTATAATAATTTCAGGACCTATGCCATTAATATCACCACAACTTATGCCAATAACAGGTTTATGCTCGGATGTATTGCTCATATAAATTTTAGTATTGAAAGGTAAAAATACAATTTCTTAAAATAACGGCAGTAGTCAAATAAGCAAAAGCAGCCATTATAGCTGCTTTTGCTTATTGTGAAGTAAAAATAAAATTTATTGCCTGATAAGGCGTGTAACCGCAGGGATTTTGTTGGGTGCTTGTATAGTAACCTGGTACATGCCGGCAGGTAACCGCTGCGTATTAATTACTACAGGGTTTATTCCCGGTAATAATTGTACAGGCTGGGTTTGTATCATTCTGCCACTTATATCTGTTACGGTAATTACTGCTGCCGTTTTTTCGCCTGAGTTTATTTTGAGCACGGCATTATCATTTATAACAGGATTTGGGCTAAGGCTAACAATAGTAAAACCGTTTCCTTTAGATGTAAACGAGATAACATTGCTGTAATAGTGCCGGCCATCTTCATCAATAATTTTTATGCGGTAATAATTAATGCCTGCAGGAGGGTTATTATCTGCCGCTTCAAATGGCTGGCTGCAGCGAAGCTTATCTGCGCTCATACTGCCGATTGAAATATAATCCCGGTTATTACTGCTTCGTTCAATTTCAAAACGTATGCTTTCAGATGTACAGTTTACTTTCCAGTTCAAAATATTTTTTACTTCCAACTGGCTGCCTTTAAAATATTCAAGCGTTACTGCCAGGGGAGCCAGCGGGCCGGTGGTTATATAAAAACCGGAAAAACCGTTTACCGGTGCTGTTACTTCCCACCAGCTTTGAGTGGCATTCCATGTAACTGAAAAGCCGCCGGTGGCACTTGTAAAATCTACAGAGGCGCCAGAGTAATTGGTGGGGTTGGTGCCGGTGCCATGAAACTGGCGCAGAATAAGATTATTTATTCCTGCTGCATCTGCCGGCCCGGTTGGTAAAGGTTTTTGATTGTAACCGGAAGAAAGTGTATTGAAATTATCAAACTCACTTTGCTTGTAATATAATGTTACATTGGCGGTGGCGGTTGAAGCATTAACTATAGGGTCAATATCATAATGTCTTGCCAGGTAAAGGCTGGAAGTTCCCATTGGCCCGGAAGCATTTTCCACTTTTACACAGGCATTAACGGAATTGGTTAAAGCAGTTCCACCACCGGTAGGTAATAATTTTGTAATAAGGTTACAATTACCATCCCGGTAATTGGTACCTGTTGGTGACACTGAAATGTTTTGGCAAACCTGTGCACCGCCGGCTGTAGCTGCAAGAATATATGATGCAGGATCTACAGTAACAGTAACGTTTGTATTGCCTGTTTGGCCGTTAGAAGCATTAACAGCACTAACTGTGTAAGTAGTGGTTGAAGCAGGTGTTGCAACGACTGTGGCCCCGGTTGTGGTATTTAATCCTGTTGCGGGTGACCAGGTGTAATTAATTACATCAGGTGTAAAACGAAAAGCAGTATTGGCAGCTGATGCCCATGTTGTGGTATTGTTTCTGCCGGTTACTGCTGTGCCAACAGTACCAGTTCCATTTTCAATGCCCTGTGACTTTGTTTTATTGGTGTTGGTACAACTTAAGGTGTGAATTTCTATAACATTAGTTGTTTCATACAAAATTACCTGAACGCCTGCAGTACCGGCAGCTGATAAAAATTTCAGTGCAGCAAAATCAACCACAAACTTTCTGTTGGGGCTGCTGCCAACTGTAAAGTATTGCAGTGCTGCGGTTGAAGTAGTGCTGTTGGCAGGTACTGCACCCGAAAAAGTTAAATCGCTGGTGATAGCATGTATAACATTGTTGGGAGCTGCTGCAGCAGGAATTGCTGCTCCTAAACCAGTTGAGGTGGAGTTGGTACTGCCAAATCCAATCCACCCGTTAGTGGTTATGTGTATTGTATTAAATGTGGTTCCATAAAAACGGAATGTAAAAGGCAATGCAATATTATCCCATCTGCCGTCATCAAGGTTGCCAGTGGTTAGTGGCTCAAAATAATTGGGTATGCCTGAATACGTACCAATATTATCATCCACTAAAATTGTGGTTCCGAATAATGAAGGGTCATAAGCACCATATGTAATAGTACTCATGGTATAGCTAACCGGGGTGGCTGAAGCAGTTATGGATACACTGTTGCTGTTGCATATAGTAGTTGAACTTGACGGGTTAGTAGTAACCGTAAGTTGCGCACTAGTAATTACAGCCATAATCATGGCCGCACTCAGTGAGTACAGTTTTTTCATTACAAATTGGATTTTAACTCAACACAAAACGAAAGCACTATTAAAATATTGCAGATAATTACTACAATATTCCTTTTAATAATTCTACGTTCACAATCTGCAAATTTCTTTAAACACAATTGCTGAAAGCAGCTGATTTTTAAAGCTATGGTATAAATACGTAGTAATGATTCATGTCTTGTGTAGTAATAAAAGTGACAGAAATGTAATAATATCTACAATTTATTTACTTTCTTTACGTTTAGGTTTATTGTAACATCCTGATATTCTTTTAAAACCAGAAAATCTAAGTCCAATGAAAAGGAAATTCTACATCCTTACCGTATTATTTACAATTGTTGTAAGTAATTTTCTATTTGCGCAACAGGATAATTCTCCGCTTTATTACCACAGCGGGGCCAGGCTTAATTCGAGGCCCGTTTCATCAGAAGAAAATTCATTAAACTCTGCAGGACAAAGCGGCACAGGTGCCAATATCGATGTAGTTTATCATCGTATCTGGTGGAGGATCAATCCAGATTCATCCAAAGGAATAAAAGGTGTTGTTACCACCTATTTCAAAACAATTGTTGCCAATGTTTCAACCATTACAATGGATTTGAGGCAAAGTTCATTTAATAATGCCAACCTCAGCGTAACTTATCATGGTACTCCTTGTACAAGTTCTATCAATGCTTCCAACGTATTAAGTATAACCTTGCCTTCAACTATAGTTGCATCAGGTACTTTGGATTCCCTTACTGTAAATTATAAGGGGATTCCCCCTGCGGTTTCTGGTCCTGCCCAGGGCTATCAAAATGATACAGACCCTACTACAGGCCAAACAGTTACTTATACCTTATCAGAGTCTTATGAAGACAGGGACTGGTGGCCATGTAAAGCCGATATGCAGGATAAGATAGACTCTATTGATATAATTGTGAATGTACCGTGGAGCGGCCCGGATACTTTTTGGGTAGCAACAAATGGCAGACTGGTGGATTCAACAATTTCAGGAACCAACAGGATATTTACTTTTAAAAGCCGTTACCCCATAGCATCATATTTAGTTACTGTATCAGTGGCACGGTATAACCGCTACTATACATCTGTAAACGTAGGAGGCGTAAACACACAAGTTGCTTATTATTTGCACAGGGGGAAATCAGCAGGAAATTACACAACTATTATAAATGCCATGAACCTGCAGAACCAGGTGCTTCAGGCATTTAGTGCTAAATATGGTGATTATCCATATAAATATGAGAAGCATGGCTATTATGATGGGTTAAAAGGAGCCGGAGGGATGGAGCACCAGACATTTTCTGCAATTGATGGGGGCACCACTTCGGGAGGTATAGGTGCATTGGCAGATGCTGCCACACTTGCACATGAGTTAATGCATCAATGGTTTGGGGATAAAGCAACTTTTGCAACCTGGGCGGATATATATCTTGCAGAAGGTTTTGCAAGGTATGGTGAAGTGCTGGCCGGCGAACTTGTTCCTGCAACCGGTATTAACACGGTATCAAAAATGTCCTCTATAAAAACTGCTGCACGAAGCATTACAAGTGCTTCTACAAAACTTACCAGCTATTCAACTTCTGCACAGGTATGGAGCGGTACCAACTCAACTGCCATGTATGAAAGAGGATGTATGGTTGTTTCGATGTTAAGGAAACTTAGTGGAGATAATATTTTCTTCCAGGCGTGCAGAAACTACTTAGATTCATTAAATGGATCCGGGTATAAGTCTGCCACCAGCGACTCTTTAAAAAATAATTTAAGCCGCCAAATGGGAGGATATAATCTTACTCCTTTCTTTAATGACTGGGTAACAGGTAAAGGTCATCCAACAACCGTTGTAAACTGGAATAAACAGGCAGCCAACAATTACCGCCTTAATATCCGTATCGGTTCACAAACAAGAAGTGCTGGTTCCACTGTTTCTTATTTTCATAACGTTATCATCCTGCGTGTACAGGGTGCGTTGCCTGCCAACGACACCATGATTGTTATATATGATATTGATGGTAATAACCTTGCTAAAGCAGGTAATGGTATTGGTGCATCAATACCGGGTAATTTACTCAGTTACGATTTATCATTTATTCCTACTACTGTAACTTTTGACCCTTATAATCAAACTATGTCTAATGGTTCTACAGTTGTGCTTGCAGCTTTAGCTACCGACTTAACAAGCTTTACTGCACAAAAAGCAGCGAACGGTAACGATATTAAACTTACAATAAACAGCACAGACCCAATAAGCCGTGTGTTATTGGAAAGGAGCTCTGATGGATTAAACTTTTCAGCAGCGGGAGATATGCAGCAAACCAGCAGTAACAGCACTGAATTAAAATTTCAGTTTACTGATATGACACCTTATTTACCGGTGACATTCTACAGGGCAAAAATTTATGTGGCAAACGGTACCGGAGCAGTTAAGTACTCAAGCATTGCTAAAGTACAGCAGTCGGCAGATGCAGGTGTTACAATCATTCCTAATCCGGTATCAAGTTCTTTAAACGTAACCTTTACCAACAGCCAGGCAGAAAAGGTAACTGTACGGGTGCTGAATAGTGAAGGAAAGTTGGTAACTGAATCATCAACCAATAATAATTATATACATTTCGATACACAAAAATTACCAGCGGGAACTTACTTGCTTCAGTTAAATAAGCAGGGCCAGGCAATGGCCACCCAAAAGTTTGTAGTGCGTCATTGATGTATTTAATCATAATATCCTTTGCCTAAAAACATACCACTATGAAAAGAATTTTATTCTTTTTAATCTGTACCATTTGTTTTGCACAGGTTGTCTTAGCACAACCGGCCACTTACAGCGTACCCATAAGTATTGGAAGAAATAAATGTGGTAGTGGCGGTACTGACTCGGTTTACTTCTTTAATTATGTTTCAGGAAGCCTCACAAGGGCATCATATCCTAATGCATACAGACCAAGGCTTAAGATCGGGCCTGCCTCTACAATAGACAGGTGGTCTATTTTTGCAGCAAGTATTTCATACAATCCTAAAGACCAAAAAATATATTACCTGTGGACTGATTATGGTAACGCAATAAGGGCAACCGGTACGTGGACATACATCTGGAGGTGGAAGCCTGATACTACTTTTACAGTAGGCGCAACTGTTACAGGAAACTTTATTGATACGCTCCGTTCATTTCCTTATGATATTGGTGGTGTGGCTTTTGATAATAACGGTACCGGCTGGACCCTGGAATTTCCGGCAACGGCTCCTGCAACCCTGGCTTTTTTCAGGCCTATTGATTTTGCAGCAGGTATTTACAACACTGCCGATACACTGGATTTTGTTCCTTCAACCGGCCTTGGGTCAAAATTATATAATGTGGGAAGTGGCGATATTACCATGATGCCGTCCGGTCAGATCTATTACAACTTTGATAACAAGTTATATACGCCGGACTATGGAAGTTATGGTGGTGCAACACATCATATCAAATCTACTTTTATTGATACTACAAGAAAGCCATCAGGTTCAACGGCTTTAGTAGGCCTTGCGTTTGGAGATGGAGACCTTATATCTTCTTACGCTACAGGTTGTATTTACAGAAGGCTGGATCCGGTAACCGGAGATACTAATTATGTCGGTTACACTTATGCTTCTAATAAAGGTGTTTATTCAGTGGACATGACGCAGCTGACAAGCGGTATAGGTTCTTCAAAAAAATTAATTTCAGTTACACCAACCGGCACACCTAATCAGTATGATGTGGTGTATGACGTATACGTAAGAAACTTTGGTACCACACCAATAACGAACGTACAGGTAACTGATGATCTGTCCCAGATAAATGGAATTTTAAATGTTTCAAACGTTACGGCAACATTAACAAGTAACCCGGCAGGCGTTGCATTAAATCCATTATACAATGGCACAACGATAACAACATTAATGGCAGCGGCACAAACGCTTCCTAATTACCCTACCAGTAACAATAACTTTACTATACGCATTTCCTGCCGCCTGTCTAATATTCAGCAGGGGGTGGTTTATAATAACCAGGCCGTTACAACTGCAAATGGTTTTAATAATACTGCTTTAAGAGATTCGTCCACTAATGGTAACAACCCAGATTTAAACCAAAATGATAAGCCAGACGACATTGGCGAAAGCCAGCCGACACCCTTTGTGGTAATAATTACGCCTATTACACCGCCTTGCGCAACATTGGCTCAAACATTATATAACCAGGATTTTGGTGGTGGTGCCGGCAAATTCAATACTATTCCCCCATCTGTGGCGGTACCATCTGCCAGTACAACCTATACCGGTACAATAACAGCTCCTTTGTCCATTAACCGGTTTATGGTAACTAACAATACAATAAACGGAGATGGAACTAACTACATTAACCTGACAGACCATACCGGGGGAACGAATGGGCGCATGCTGCTTATTAATGCAGATGCTGCTGCACGTATAGCTTATGCTGATACATTACCGGTGGTATGTCCCGGACAGCAGTACTCTGTATCTTTCTGGGCCGCATTTGTAGGCAACAACGCATATAAAAGTGTTTGTGATGGTTTAGGTGGGTTTAAATATTCTCAATTGTTAGTAAGAGTAAGAGACCTCACAACAGGCCTTGTAATTACACAGTATACTACCGATACTATCAAGCTCACTTCATGGCAGGAGCATGGCATGAAATGGGTAATGCCATCAGGTTACAGCCAGGTGATATTGGAGTTAGTAAATGCTGCACCAGGTGGTTGTGGTAACGACTTTGCACTGGATGATATTAAGTTTGGCACTTGTGACCCTGTCCCTACTGTAAGCTTAAGTGTACCTGGCGGTTGCCTCGGTTCATCAATCACATTTAACAGCACATTGTCTGATGCATCTATAATTCCCGGCGCAAAAGATTACCAGTGGCAATGGTCACCGGCTCCGGGCTCGGGTCCATGGACAAGCATTGCAGGCGCCACTTCATCCACCTATACAATTAACCCTATTGCAGCTGCAGATACGGGCAGGTATTACAGGGTAATTGTAGCTGCACAGGGCAATATTGGTAATGCTACCTGTCAATACATATCAACAGGTATAAGGCTGAATGGATTTGCACCATCAACAGCTCCTGCAAGTATTTCTGCACCTTCTGCAGTAATATGCAATGGCAGTTCTGTAACCTTAACTGCAACTGGCGGTACATTAGGAACAGGTGCCAATTATCAATGGGGAACAGGTGCTGTAGTGGGCACCAATCCAATTGGAGGCGCCACCAACTCAACATTAAACGTATCTCCAACCAGTACAACAACGTATTGGGTGCGGATAGAAAATACAACCTCACCTTGCACTGCAACAACAGGCGGTGTATCAACAACCATTACAGTAAATCAGCCATCTGCAGCACCAACAAGTGTAACAGGGCTGGATATATGTACACCAAATTCAACAACACTTACAGCATTGGGTGGTACATTAGGTACAAATGCCAACTACCAATGGGGAACAGGTTCTGTAGTAGGTACAAGTCCAATAGTTGGCGCTACAAATTCAACATTAACGGTATCACCAGTAAGTACCACCACCTACTGGGTGCGTATAGAAAATACTGCAGGCCCATGTACAGTAAACACCAGTGGTCTTACTAAATTAATAACAGTAAGCCAGCCATCAGTAGCAGCAGCAAGTGCTAATAAGAATAAAAACAATGTTTGCCCCGGCATTTCTGTACAATTGAGCACAACCGGTGGTACATTAGGTACAGGTGCCAGCTGGAAATGGTATACCGGAAGCCCCGGAGGAACACTTGTTGGTACAGGTGCTACATTAACAGTAACCCCTGCTGTTACCACAACGTACTACGTCCGTGCAGAGGGTTCGTGTAATACCACATCCGATGTTTCTGTAACAGTAACGATTTCATGTAATATTGATAAAGACATGGATGGTATTCCTGATTTTGTAGAAAGCAAT
Source organism: Ferruginibacter sp. (assembly GCA_044225995.1). Classification (GTDB taxonomy): domain Bacteria; phylum Bacteroidota; class Bacteroidia; order Chitinophagales; family Chitinophagaceae; genus Ferruginibacter. Next base: position 60,776 of record JBGAHV010000007.1, read on the forward strand.
ATGGCTGCTGCATTCACAGATGCAAACAGTAATGGTGTTACCAATGCATACGATCCGACTTATGCCGGCTTTGTAGATTATAATAATGATTTTGTAAATGATAACTTCCAGGCAGATGGTGATAGTGACAATGATGGTATTCCTAATTACCTGGATGCAACCTTCCCCGGCCGTGTGGATACAAATGCCGATGGTGTGGATGACCGGTTTGACCAGGACAAAGATGGCGTAATAAACATGCTTGACCTGGATAGTGATAATGATGGTATACCAGATGTGGTGGAAGCCTATGGTGTGGATAATAATGGCGATGCTAAAATTGACAACTTTATTGATGCAGATGGGGACGGATTGTCTGACAATGTTGATACAAGAGTTATCGCTGCCGACGGTGCCTACAATACCGGTACAGGTTTAGGATTAATTAACCTGGATGGTGATGCCCTGCCTAATTTCCTCGATACAGATAGTGATAACGACGGTATTCCGGATATAAGAGAAGTATTGGCGACAGATGCCAACAACGATGGTAAAGTAGATGGATTTACTGATGTAAACAGCGATGGCTTGCACGACAGTTATATTAATGCAGGAGCGTTGTTAATAACAGGCACCGATGGTAATGCTGATGGCCGTGCCGACAGCTGGCCAAATAAAAACCTTGACAGAGATTTGCGCCCGAATGCTTATGACCTGGATAGCGATGGCGATGGTATTGCAGATGCCATTGAAGCAGGAGGTGGAATTACAGATACTAACCTGGATGGTTTGGCTGATGGTGCTATTGGCACTAACGGCTGGTCAACAACAGTGTCTGCCTTTGGTACATTAACGTTAAGAAATACCGATAGTAATGGTAACCCGGATTACCTGGATATTGATGCAGATGATGACGGTATTCCTGATAATATTGAAGGTATGTCTACACTCAGCTACCAGTTGCCAACTACAACAGATACGGATGGTGACGGGTTGGCAAGCCCGTATGACAACCTTGTTGGGTTTGGTGGCTCAGGTATTTTCGTTTATGATAATGATGGAGATGGCATACCTGACTACAGGGATTTAGATACAGATGGTGATGGTGCACCTGATATTTGCGAAGGCAATGACTGGGACCTGAATAAAATCTGTGATGAACCACTTGTATTAACAGGACTGGATGCAGATGGTGATGGTTTGGATAACCTGTTCGATTCATTAAACTCTGTTACTAACCTGAAAGGTACATCGTACATGATGGGTAATGGGGGTAGTTTAACTGGTGATGCAACACCCGGAACAAGGGCCACAGTGCAAAAGAAAATACCTGCACAAGGTGACCGTGACTGGCGCTGGACTGCATCAGTACTGCCAGTACAATTCTTAGGATTTACAGGAGTAATGCAAAATAATGTTGTAAACCTTAATTGGTCTATTATAGCAGACAAAGCGGTGGATCATTTCGAAATAGAAAGAAGCACGGATAACTCAAGCTATACCAAAGTAGGTATTGTTAGCGATGCTGTACAGCTTAATATTCAGCAAAGTTTCGGCGCTGCTGATAATATAGCAGGAGTTAACGGTGATATATTCTATTATAAGCTTAAGGTTGTTGGAAAGGCAGGAGAAATAAAATACAGTAATGTACTTGTTGTAAGAAGAAGCCAGACAAAAACAACAGTTGCTGTAATGCCTAATCCTGCCAACGATTATGTAACCGTACGCTTCTTTGTTGAAAATGAATCGGAGGTTACCATAAGGCTGGTGGATAATATTGGTAAAACAGTATTGCAGCAAAAGCAAAAAGTAACACGGGGTAACAATGCAGTACAATTAAACGGACTTGTTAAATACAGCAGCGGAGTGTATACCATACAAGTGCTGGTAAACAATGAAATTGCCACACAGAAATTAGTACTTACCCGGTAAATACAATAATTGTTTTAAATACCCTGCAGTTATGCAGGGTATTTTTTATTTCAATATGCTGTAGCCGTATCTGTGAGGGCCTTAATAAAATCACTAATGTCCTTTTTTTCTTTTGCAGTCAGGTTCAGTTTATCAAAGGGAAGCGACTGGTTTTTAAGAGTAATTCCAAGGCCTTTACCCCCACCTTTATCATAAAAATTAATAACTTCTTCAAGTGTTTTAAAAACGCCATTGTGCATATAAGGTGCGGTTAAGGCTGCATTTCTAAGCGACGGTGTTTTAAAAGAAAAAAGGTGAATGGGGTAGCCTGTATACTTATATCTTCCCGAATCTTTATCAAGCGCAGCTTTTTTTGTTATGGCTGCTTCAGGTACGCCCAGTACTTCACTTTCTGTATAATAATACCGGGGTGGTTTTGCCCCTCCAAAAAGCGGCATAAAATGACAGGTGCCGCATTTTGCTTTACCCATAAAAAGATTAAAGCCGTTTATCTCTTCAGCTGAAAGTGCTGTATTTTCTCCGTTCATATATTTATCAAAGCGGCTGTTAAGGGCAATTAACGTACGCTCGTAACAGGCTATGGCATTACAAATGTTTTGTGCTGCGTTGGCAGGGGGGCTTTCTGTAAATGCCTTTTGATAAAGCAGTTTATATTTTTCCTGTTGTACAATTTTTTCTGCAGCTTCCTGTGCTTTTCCATGCATTTCTTTCACATTGTTCAATACCTGCATTACCTGCTCTTCCAAAGTTCTGCTGCGGCTGTCGGCAAAAAGATTACGCTGCAATGCAGCATTCCATATTGTTGGGGCATTGCGGGGTAGTTGGGAATGTCCGTCAATTGCGAGGCTTGTTTTTAATCCATCAGTAAATGCTTTGCCGGGCTGGTGACAACTGGCACAACTGCGGCTGTTATCTGATGATAATTGCGTATCAAAGAAAAGCATTCTTCCTAACTCAATTTTTTCTGCCGAAGAGCTGTAATCGTCAATGAACCGGTATGGGTTAAAAGCATTCTTTTCAAACAGGCTGCCATTTTTTTTAATGGCGCTGTAATACATGCCGGCTGGGTTGTCGGCCAGGTTATGCACTGTTTTATACCTGCCGGTAATTTTGGTTAAGGGGTTAATATAGTTTGTAATGAATACGGCCCTGTTAAACGAATTAAAGTTAGCGCTGTGGTTAAGGTAAAGTTGTGCAGTATTGAAATATTGCTGTAGTGAATCATAGCTGCCCGGCATACTTTCTTCAAATGCTTTCTTATAAAACAGCATCAATTGCTGCACACCACTTAGTGCGGCCGCACATTCGGGAACGGCATTTTGTGCAGTTTGAGAATCAAAACCGGTTACCCCCAATGCAGCAACCCTGTATAATTCTTCTATAAAGGCATCAAAATTATTCGCATCATTAAATTCGAACGATTCATTAATGGTGGGCAGCTCCTGGGCATAACGTACTAATTCATCTGCCTGTGCTTTTAACTGGCTTTTAGTTTTTGCATTGTAAGATGGAAAAAGAAGCCCTTCAATTACCTGCATACCTGTGGGGATGTTTTCAGGAACGTCCGCTTCATCTTCCTCAAAAAAAACTATTGGCGGGCCATTTAGTTTAATAGCATGAAAGCTGAAATAATATTCAGTAATTGCTTCAATTTTTTTGTATGCATTCCGGGTGTCAAAAAATTTTTGTTTTAGTATTTTTTCGTTACCGGTAGTAACTGCATTTTGTAAGGCAACTGTGGCACTAATAAAATTGCCTGCAAGCTGCAGGTATCTTTCTTTTACTTGCAATGAAGGGCTAACAGGTTCGTTGTTTGAAAAAGAATAAATCAACAATAGGGCAAATCCAGTGAACAACAGGAGTTTTATCCGGAACATGATTTTTTTTGCACTTTAATGCTGCCTAAATTAAAGTAAAATACAGGTTTGTAAAAACAAACTTATAAACGTTTTTCAGGTCAGCGAAGAGCGGGTATTTTATTAAAAAACAGGGGATATTACCAGCGGTTTCTCTACAAGAAAAGTAGTATTTTTTTTACAATTATGTAGCGTAAAATGCAGTCGGGTAAAGGGTTTCAGGTGTTTTGTCTATGTGTTTATACGTTTTTTTAAATAAAAAGCACCTTTGCTGATTATTTACACAATAATACTATTTACAGAACGTACATTTTAATACAGGCGGCTGTGCAAATTGCTGCCGGTTAATGTAATTGTAGTTTTTACTACAGCATTTAAACCGTATATCAATGAAAAAAATCTACTACCCTGTAATTAGTTTTTTATGTCTTTCTTTTATACTGGTTTGTACAGAGTCAGGCGCTCAGACTTTAACCAGGGGGCCTTACCTGCAAATAGGAAATCAAACTGGTGTAACCATCAGGTGGCGTACAAATGTTGCCTGTAATTCTCGGGTTACATGGGGTACGGCTTTTGGCACATACCCGAATACAGTTGATGATTTAACCTCTACTACAGAACATATAGTACGTATTACCGGCCTTTCCGCTGACACCAAATATTTTTATACAATCGGTACCACAACCGTAACATTGCAGGCTACCAACACTAACTATGTGCTTACAATGCCCGCAGCGGGCTCCACCAGAAAACTGCGGTTTCTTGCATTGGGAGATTGCGGAAATGCTTCCACCAATCAGATAGATACAAAGAATGCAGCATTAAATTATATCGGTAGTAATGATTTGGATGCATTGCTTTCAATTGGAGACAATGCCTATAACTCCGGCCTTGATAATGAGCTGCAGACAGAATTTTTTGATATTTATAAAAACGATCTTTTTAAATACTGTAAACTGTTTACTGTTCCCGGCAATCACGATTATGGAAACAGCAGTGCCAATACAGGAGTAAGAAACAACGGGTATTATACCAGCTTTTCAGTTCCAACGGCTGCAGAGTGTGGTGGTATTGCCTCTGGAACCAAAGCATATTATTCTTACGATATAGGCAATGTACATTTTGTTGCATTGGACAGCTATGGAAAAGAAGATGCGAATACAACAAAACTGTACGATACCAGCGGAGCACAATGCGTATGGCTTAAAAATGATTTAGCTGTAAATACAAAGCAGTGGGTGATTGTTTATTTTCATCATCCGCCTTACACAAAAACAAGCCATAATTCCGATACCGAAACAGGAGACCTTATGCTGGTACGGGAGCGCTTTATACGTATACTGGAACGCTATGGAGTGGATTTGGTTTTGTGCGGCCATGCACATGGTTACGAAAGAAGCTACCTGCTTAAGAATTATTACAACAATGAGTCTTCGCCATTACTGGATGCCAATTTTAATGCGGCGCTGCATACTGCAACAGGCAATACTCAAAATGCAAAATATGACGGCACAGCTAATGCCTGCGCATACACATATAACTCCGGCCAGTTCAATCACGGCAGTGTATATATTGTTTCTGGCTCTGCCGGGCAGTTAGGTGGCACAAGCGCCGGTTATCCGCATAATGCCATGTATTACTCCAATGCAACTAATGGGGGGTGTTTTTATATTGAAGTGGACAGCAACCGGCTGGATGCTAAGTTTATTTCTTACACCGGCACGGGCGGCAGTGTAGCACCATTGGTAAGAGACCAGTTTACCATTTTCAAAGATGTAAAGCAGGTAAATAATATCACCGTTTCACAAAACGATGTGTTGAATATTGCTGCATCCTGGAGAGGTAATTATTACTGGCCTGCTAATGGCGGTGCTACAACTCAAAGTGTTTTGGTAAATACCGCCACACCTGGAACTTACAATTTCACAGTAGCCGATGCTGCTACCGGAAGTTGTTTTAAAGATTCATTTCATGTTGTGGTTACTGCATTATTACCTGTAACACTTACTTCATACAACGCTACATTAAGCGATAATAAAGTGCTGTTAGACTGGGTAACAGAGCAGGAAATTAGTAATAACTTTTTTACAGTTGAAAAATCACCTGATGGGAATAATTATGCATTACTGCAAAAAGTTTCAGCAACAGGAAATTCTTCTTTACCAAAGGCCTATAAGGTAACAGACTATTCTCCTGTGGAAGGAGTAAACTATTATAAGCTTAGCCAGACGAATATGGATGGACGCATTACATACCTGGGCACACGCAGTATTATTTATAAAAGCAGCAAAAGCTTTAATGCAGGAATCATTAATTCAGCAACTGAAGAAGTGACACTGCTTATTACTACTGCCCGAAGTACAAATGTATCTGTGCGTATAACAGATATTACCGGAAGAAAAATAATAGATGAAAATATACCTGCCGCAGCAGGCACAACAACCAAAAAAATTCACTTGAAAAAAGGGTTGTATGTACTAACTGCAGCAACGGCAAACGGAGAAAAGGTGAGCAATAAAATATTAGTACGATAGCAAGAATACCCTGATGTGCCCGGCCATGCCTTTGAAAACTGATAAATCCGTACGTTATGAAAAAACTATTACTTCTGCTTTTTTACCTGCTGGGTTTGGCTGAAGTTAATATAACTGCACAAATAATACGGCCCTTTACAGCCCGGTATTACAACCCGTCTGTAAAAGGAAATATTGTTTATGTTGCCAACAGTATTGTTTCATCAACAACAATTGGGTCGGGTGTGCCGGGTACAGCCGAAATTCCACCCACAGGAAGCTCTGTAAACAACAGCCAGTTTGCCATTGATATAGATATTGATAATCCTGCGCCCGTTAGCAAACTGGCTTTTGGAAGCGTATGGAATTATTTTGCCAGTACCGCTGCTCCTGCTAATGATGGTGGCGGCAATAACTGGAAGTCTTCTGCTTACACATTAACTGGCGTATGGAATACCGGAGGTTCAGGTTCGGGCGCAGGTAAGTATGGTTATAATGCCTCACAAACCACCTGCTTACCCAGTGGATGCACACCTATTTGCACACCGGCAACAGCTTGTAATAAACACACGGCATTTTATTTTCGCCGCACCGTAAATTTTACGGCTGCGGAACTTGCCACAACATTTTCCACTATACAGTTAAATGTAAAAAGAGATGATGGTATTGTAATTTATATTAACGGTACTGAACGTGCCGCCAACAATATGCCCGCAGGAAGAACCTATGCAACGCTGGCTTCTTCAAACATTGCTCCGGGTGCTGCAGAAAGCGTAAGCTTTAATTTAAGCCCATCATTTTTTACTGCAGGTAATAATACCATTGCTGTCGAGGTACATACTTCTGCAGTGCAATCTGCAGATATGTCTTTCGATATGGAAGTGCTTGGTTTAAGTGATAACGGTACTCACAACTCTTCTTCTGCAGATTTAAACCTGGCATCTTGTTCACAGGTAATGTTTGCAGGGTTATATTGGGGTGCTGGTGAAGGTTCAGGAGCAGGAAACACCGCATGGATTACAGGTGAATCTGTATGCAAGCTGAAAATACCCGGCGCTTCTTCTTACATCAACATTACTTCATCTCAAACAGATTATCATAACCCTACTTTAATTCCCGGCTATGCCCATACCGGTTACAAGTGTTTTGCCGATATTACATCTCTCATCAATACCACTAATCCTAATGGCACCTACACTGTTGCAAATGTATTGTCGCCGCTGGGCCTTAAAGACTCTTATGGAGGGTGGACAATTGTAATTGCTTTTTCAAACCCATCATTAATACCAAGAAACCTTACCGTGTTTGATGGTAATGCAGCAGTAAAGAGTGGTAGTGGAAATGTGGATGTACCTATTACGGGTTTTCTAACGCCGCCTTCCGGCCCTGTAAGCTGCGAATTGGGAACATTGGTATATGATGGTGACCGCACTTCCTCCGACGGCTTTGCCTTTAAACAAAATGGCGCTCCATCTTTTTACAATATGGCTACAACTACTATTCCTTTAAATGGTGCAGCAGATGCATGGAACAGCAAGATATCATATAAAGGCAGTGTGGTGGCAACACGTAACCCCGCCTTTAATAATACATTGGGGTACGATGCATCTATTTTTGATTTACCCAATACAGGAAATGCACAGCTGAGCAACAGCCAGACAAGCGCCACTGTAAGGGTGTTTTCTCCAAGTGAAAATGTGATCCTTCAGGTGGTTACCACTTCCTTTTCTCAGTATAATCCTGCTTTTACATTTGATAAAACCGCTACTGATATTAATGGAGGTTCGTTTGTTCCGGGTGATAGTTTGACGTATACCATGAGTTTTAATAACACCGGTAACGATTCTAGCACAAATACAGTTATTATAGATAATATTCCGGCAGGTACCAGTTTTATACCCGGCAGCATAAAAATAAATGGGGTAACAAAAACAGATGCTTCGGGTGATGATCAGGCAGAATACGATATCATAAACGGGCGTGTTGTATTTCGTGTGGGCACAGGGGCCAATGCTGTTAATGGTGGTAAACTTGGTGTAGGTGTAAGCGGTACTGTTGAGTTTAAAGTTATAGCAGCCAACTCCTGCAGTATTGTAGGTTGTGTTGGTTCAATAGGCAACAGTGCAAGAATGAACTATAATGGTAAATTATCGGGAGATGTATTATATGATTCAAGCGGTGTAAACACTGCCGGCTGTATCATTAAAGGTCCGGTTGTGCTGCCGGTTTCAGGTTCTTGTTACAACCCTGTAGATACATTGCTTACAAACACCTGTCCTTCAACAAGTGTTTTATTGCCATGGCGTAAGTATGCAGGCTATACTATTTACTCAGCTATGCCTTTCACTCCGGCAAATATTTTTGATCCGTTAGTGCCGGTTACAACTTCTCATATCTACTATGCTTATTTTGATAATGGCTCTGGTTGCTCAGATACATCAAAAATTACAGTATTCATTATTACCTGCCCGGATATTGATGATGATAATGATGGCATACCTGATTATGTGGAACTGAATAACCCGGTGGCTTTGCAGGATGCCAACAGCAATGGTATTCCTAACTGGAACGATGCAACTTATCCTGGTTTTGTTGATAATAATGCTGATGGCTTCAATGATAATTTTGACCCCAGTGCAGACTCTGATAATGATGGCATTCCCAACTTTTACGATGTTAATTTCCCCGGATATATTGATACAAATGGGGATGGTGTAAATGATAACATGGATAAAGACCTGGATGGCATTCCCAATCATTTGGACCTTGATAGTGATAATGATGGCATACCGGATACAGTGGAATCATACGGTGTGGATGCAGATGGTGATGGCCTTATTGACAATTATGTTGATACAGATAATGATGGCTTTTCGCAAAATGTGGATGCAAACAATACAGGTGTGGCAGGTTCCAGCGTAGGATTAGGTGCACAGGATTTTGACGGGGACGGCATACCCAATTACCTGGACACCGACAGTGATAATGATGGTATTCCGGATGTGGTGGAAGCAGGAGGTGCTTATGTAAGCAACAATGGACGCTTATCAAACTTTGCAGATGCTAACAGTGATGGGTTGTCCGATAACAATGTTAACGCAACCGCCCTGCTTAAAACAGGGCCCGATGTATCACCAGTTGATGGAAGGGCAGATAATTTTCCTAATAAAAATTTAGACAGGGATTTTCGGCCTAATGCGTATGACCTGGATAGTGACGGAGACGGTATTGTGGATGTAATAGAGGCCGGATTACCTGATGCTAACCTTAATGGTATTGTAGATGGAACCATTGCAGTAAATGGATGGTCAACAACTGTATCAGCTATGCCCTCACTTAATTTGATTAATACAGATGGTGTAGGTAATCCTGATTACCTGGATATAGACAGTGATGACGATGGTATACCGGATAATATTGAAGGTATGTCAACACTGGGTTACTTATTGCCAACTACCACTGATGCTGATGGCGACGGCCTGATGAGCCCATACGATAACATAAGTGGTTTTGGTGGCTCTGGTATATTTGTTTATGACCATGACAGTGATGGTGTACCTGACTACCGTGATTTAGATACTGATGGTGATGGAGCTCCGGATATTGTGGAAGGAAATGACTGGAACCTCAATGGCTCGGCAGATGAAGATGTAACACTTACCGGGCTGGATACGGATGGCGACGGGCTCGACAATAAATTCGACTCGTTAAATTCTGTTACCAATGTTAAAGGTACTTCTTATAAAATGGGCAATGGTGGCAGCTTAATTGGCGACGCAACGCCGGGTACCAGGGCAACAGTACAGAAAAAAACAATTGGTCAGCCAGACAGGGACTGGCGTTATGTTGGTGTTGTGCTGCCGGTGGATATTATCAGCTTTAGCGGAGAATGGAAAGAAAACAGTGTTATACTTAACTGGTCTGTGATAGCGCAGTCGCCAGTAGAAAATTTTGAAATTTTGCGAAGTACAGATAACCTTCATTTTACAACAGCCGGTTTTGTTACAGATGCGGTGGCTCTTAACCAACAGCAGGCATTTGCATTTACTGATAACAATGCCGGTGCAGATATAGTGTATTACAGGTTAAAGATAAATGGCAAAACCGGGGATTATAAAATGAGTAATACAATATTGATACGTAGAGAAACAAATATAACATCGCTCATTTTTTCACCCAATCCTGTAAATGATTATGGCACGGTAAAATTTTATACCGATAAAGCCGGTCCGGTAACAATACGCCTTATTAATGAAGCAGGAAAAACAGTGCTGCTGCAAAACAGTATGGCATCAAAGGGCCCCAATGCAATTACTTTAAATAACCTTACTGCTTATGGCACGGGCATGTATGCATTGCAGGTTTGTATAAATAACAGCGTAATAACGCGGCGTATTATCATTAGTAAATAATAAAGTGAATTCATAGCATATCAGCCTCCCGGAAACGGGGGGCTTTTTTACGCTACATTTGCTGTATGTACACATTGAAAAAATCACTGGGGCAGCATTTTTTAAAAGATGAAAACATCATAAAAAAAATAATTGAAGCAATAACTGCCGAGCAGTTTACACAACTGCTGGAAGTAGGCCCGGGCGCCGGTGCTATAACAAAACACCTTGTACAACTGCCTGCTGTGGATTTTAAAGCAGTGGAACTGGATGATGAAAAAGTGGAGTACCTGTTACAAACTTATCCTGCACTGCAGGGTAAAATAATTCATAAAAGTTTTTTGGATATTGAAAAGCCTTTTACCGGCTCTTTTGTTGTGGCTGGTAATTTTCCCTATAATATTTCAACGCAGATATTATTTAAAATACTGGAATGGAAAGAAGAGGTGCCGGTTGTAATTGGTATGTTTCAAAAAGAAGTGGCGCAAAGAGCTGCGGCAAAAGAAGGCAGCAAGGTTTATGGCGTGTTAAGTGTGCTGGTGCAGGCATACTATACTGTTGAATATTTATTTGATGTGCTCCCCGGTTGCTTTAACCCGCCGCCTAAAGTAATGAGCGGGGTGATAAAGCTGCGGCGTAAAACAACAGTGCTGAACGTAAAAAGTGACCGTGCTTTTTGGGTACTGGTTAAAACGGCCTTTAACCAGCGCCGCAAAACACTGCGTAATGCAGTAAAAAGTTTATTTGCTGAAACTGTACTGAAAGATGAAATATTTAATAAACGTGCCGAAGCATTAACCGTGGAAGATTTTGCTGCACTTACTTTTAAAATGAACTAAGTATGAAGTCAGCTTTTTACTTTTTTACTTTTGCCTTTTGCGTTTTTATTTTTTACTCCTGCTATACACCACGGTATGCTTACAGCCCCGCTGCTCATAATGTACCTGTACTGGTAAATAAAGGAGATAGTAAACTGGCCATAAATTACTCTGTAAACTTTGCAGACAATACAGTTAAAAGTAATGTTTCCACCACAGGAAAAGCAAGAGGATTTGATGCGCAGGGCGCATACGCATTCAGCAATCATTGGGCGGTGCAGTTAAATTATTTTAACCGTAAAGAACGCAATGCAGGTGATTTTGACAATAACCTGCGGGACAGTACAGTAATTAATTACCGCCGCAGCCTTACAGAAATTGCTGCAGGTTATTTTCACCAGCTGGATGAAAATAAACAGGTGATGTTCCAGGTGTTTGCCGGAGCCGGTTTTGGCAAATTCAGTTTTACAGATGATGGTAGGGATTATAACGGAGTTTACCGGAGCCGGTTTCATAAATCAACCATTACAAAACTTTTTGTACAACCGGCGCTGATGGTACGCAGCAAAGGAAGTTTTGCTGCATCACTTTCATCAAGGCATAGCATTATTTACTTTAAGAATATTGAAACAGATTACACCACTACCGAGCTGAATAATTATACGCTGGACAGCCTGGGCTACCGGCCAAAATTATTTTGGGAGCCGGCATTGGTAAATACTTTTGGCTTTAAAAAACTGCCGGGATTACAACTGGAATTGCAAATGGGCTTTGCTTTTTTAATGAGCCGGCGTTTTGTTGATTACAGGTCATCCAATATTTCTGCAGGTTTGCTGTTTGATTTACCAAAGCTTTTTAAAGGAAGCCCCCATTCATCTAAAAACTAATGCCCGTTATTTTTATAAAGCGGTTTGACTGTATTTTTGTTGCTGACTGATTGCATTATTTTACCGCAGTACCGGTGATAAGGATTAAACTGTTGAACGGACTGCGACGCCACCGCAGCTGCACATAGCTGCTATGCCGGGCACAAAAAAATTACTATGAGCTTTACATTACAAAACAAAGTACGCATTGTAACCGCTGCATCCTTATTTGACGGGCACGATGCTGCCATTAATATCATGCGCCGCATTATGCAAAGCAAGGGCGCCGAAATTATTCACCTGGGACATAACCGCAGCGTGCATGAAATTGTGGAATGCGCCATTGAAGAAGATGTACAGGGCATTGCCATTACCAGTTACCAGGGTGGCCACGTGGAGTTTTTTAAATACATGAAAGACCTGCTTGACCAGAACGGCTGCGGACATATAAAAATATTTGGCGGCGGCGGCGGCACCATTTTACCTGCCGAAATTGAAGAACTGCACAACTATGGTATTACAAAAATTTACAGTCCCGACGATGGCCGCAAAATGGGGCTGGAAGGAATGATTGAAGATGTAATAAAATCATGCGATTTCTATCTCAACGGAAATGGTGAATACGCAACGCCGATGACACTGGGTGAAGTAAAAGATGTACGTAAGGTAGCCCGGCAAATTACCAATGCAGAAAATGGCCAGGCAGCAAACAACAAACAGCAAACAACAAACCATCCGCCTGTTCTTGGTATTACCGGTACCGGCGGCGCCGGAAAATCATCTGTAACAGATGAAATCGTTCGCCGTTTTTTAAATAACTACACCGATAAAACCATTGCTGTTATTTCTGTGGATCCTTCCAAGAAAAAAACAGGCGGTGCATTGCTGGGCGACAGGATACGGATGAATTCTATTTCTTCTCCCCGTGCATACATGCGCAGCCTTGCTACAAGGGAAAGCGATAAAGCGCTGAGCGAATACGTACAGGAGGCCATTGATATTTGCAAAGCAGCAGGGTATGACTTTATTATTTTGGAAAGCGCCGGTGTGGGGCAAAGTGATGCAAGCATTTTAGATTACGTGGATGTAAGCATGTATGTAATGACGCCTGAATACGGTGCCGCATCTCAGCTTGAAAAAATCAACATGCTCGATTATGCCGATGTGGTATGCGTAAACAAGTTTGACAAGGCTGGTGCCCTGGATGCATTGCATGATGTGCGCAAGCAATACAAACGCAACCATGGTTTATGGAATGCCAAAGATGAAGAACTGCCGGTGATTGGAACCATTGCTGCACAGTTTAACGATGCCGGCGTAAATGAATTGTTTGAAAGGCTGATGGAAAAAGTGGCGGAGAAATGTGATGTGAGATTTCATGGAGACATTGCACACCATGCGCACACAAAAGATACCGGCAGCAGCACCAATATTATTCCTCCCAAACGGGTCCGCTATTTAGCAGAGATAGCAGAGAGCAATACCGCTTATAATAAATGGGTGGAGGAGCAGGCGGCACTGGCAACACAGTACTACCAGTTGCAGGGCGCAAAAAAATTATTACCCGACGCTGAAAAATATATTGGTGAAACGGAGAAAAACCTGCTGAAAAAAATTGCCCCGGACAATTTAGAACTCATTCATCACTGGCCTGCGCTTACAGAACGATACAAAAAAGAATTTTACGAATTTAAAGTACGGGATAAAGTAATTAAGCAACCGCTTACTTATAAAAGTTTATCGGGCACCAGCATCAGCAAAGTGTATTTGCCAAAGTATAAAGACTGGGGTGATATTTTAAAATGGCAGCTGCAGGAAAATGTGCCCGGCGAATTTCCTTACACGGCCGGTGTGTTTCCTTTAAAAAGAGAAGGCGAAGATCCCACAAGGATGTTTGCCGGCGAGGGCGGGCCAGAAAGAACCAACAAACGTTTTCACTATGTGAGTTTGGGGCAGCCGGCAAAGCGTTTGTCCACCGCTTTTGACAGCGTAACGCTGTATGGAGAAGACCCCGACCACCGCCCCGATATTTACGGTAAAGTGGGTAACAGCGGTGTAAGCATTGCCACCGTGGATGATGCTAAAAAACTGTACAGCGGTTTTGATCTGTGTGATCCCAAAACATCTGTAAGCATGACCATTAATGGCCCGGCACCCATGCTGCTGGCATTTTTTATGAATGCAGCCATTGACCAGCAATGTGAAAAATACATCATCGAAAATAATTTACGGGAAGAAGTCAACAAGATCATTGAAACAAAATACGAACTGGATGAACTGCCAAGATATGTAGGTGTGGATGGTAAAGCCGTGGTGCCTGCACTGGGATTGTTTGATGGCAGTTTGCCGGAAGGAAATAATGGTTTGGGATTAAGATTGCTTGGCCTTAGCGGCGAAGATGTTTTGCCTGGCGATGTATATGCACAAATAAAAGCAAAAGCATTATCCACAGTAAGGGGAACAGTTCAGGCAGATATTTTAAAAGAAGACCAGGCGCAGAACACCTGCATCTTCAGCACCGAGTTTGCATTGAAACTGATGGGAGATGTGCAGGAATATTTTATTGAAAACAAAGTGCAGAACTTTTACAGCGTCAGCATCAGCGGTTACCATATTGCCGAGGCAGGTGCTAATCCAATAACACAGCTGGCATTTACACTGGCCAATGGTTTTACTTACGTGGAGTATTATTTAAGCCGTGGCATGCGCATTGATGATTTTGCACCCAACCTTTCTTTCTTCTTCAGCAATGGTATGGACCCTGAGTACAGTGTGATAGGAAGGGTGGCCCGAAGAATTTGGGCAAAAGCCATGAAAGATAAATACAAGGGCAACGACCGTTCACAAAAACTAAAATACCATATTCAAACCAGTGGCCGCAGTTTGCATGCACAGGAAATTGACTTTAATGACATAAGAACAACGCTGCAGGCATTGTATGCCATTTATGATAACTGCAACAGCCTTCACACCAATGCATACGACGAGGCCATTACCACACCCACTGAAGAAAGTGTGCGCCGTGCCATGGCCATACAGCTGATCATTAACCGGGAGCTGGGCACTGCAAAAAATGAAAACCCCAACCAGGGATCTTTCTTAATTGAAGAATTAACCGATTTGGTGGAAGAAGCAGTGATGAACGAATTTCACCGCATAACAGAACGGGGTGGTGTGCTGGGCGCCATGGAACGCATGTACCAGCGCAATAAAATACAGGAAGAGAGTTTGTATTATGAAACACTCAAGCATACCGGCGAATATCCCATTGTGGGTGTAAATACTTTCTTAAGTAAAAACGGTTCGCCTACAATTTTGCCTACGGAAGTGATACGCAGCACCACCGAAGAAAAGGAAAACCAGATTACCGCACTACAGGCATTTCAGCAACGGCATGCACATAAAAGCGCACAAATGCTGCTGCAGTTGCAGCAGGCTGCCGTTAACAACAGCAACCTTTTTGCAGAGCTGATGGAAACAGTGAAGTACTGTTCCCTCGGGCAAATCACCAATGCGCTGTATGCCGTGGGCGGCCAATACCGCCGAAATATGTAAGCAGGTTTAACTGGAATGATCTGTATAGATATACCATTTGCCTTTTATTTTTTTCATTAGGCTGCTGTAGCGGCCTTCCACTTTTTTGCCATCAGGATAATACACATGAAAATAACCGGTGACAAAATAAAATTTCTTTGAAATTTTTTCCATGCGCTCACCATCCAAAACCAGCCTGCCCATTTTTTCTTTAGGCCAGTATTTTTTGTAAAATGCCAGTATTTCGGTTTTGCCATAAGCAGCGCCTTTACTTAAAATCATCCGGGTGCTGTCTTCCGGGGCGTACAGGCTTACATATGCATCTATATCGCCATTGCTCCAGTATTGTTCTTCCAGCCGCATTACGGCCAGCATTGCTTTTTCATCTTTGTTTTGAGAAAAACTTTGTAACGCTGCAACAACGCAGGCAAACAACAGCAGGATTAGTTTTGGTTTCATAATTTTTATTTTTTACTAAAATAGAAAAGCCCTTCGCAAGGTTTCAGCCGTTCGTGTAAAGCTGTAATTTTTTTTACAGGCGGAAATAATCACTACCTTGAAGTGATTATTTGCTTATGAAATACACACTGATTTTTACGCTGGTATTATTTGCCGCCTGTACCACGGCTCCTGAAAAAAAGGAAACTGCTGACTGGCAGCTCACCGGCTTTGTAAAAGCCGACAGCATCAACCCCATACTTTCTCCTTCTGCAAAAGAAACATTTGTTTGCCCCATACAGCAAAAAACGGTTGCATGGAATGAAAAGAATGTGCTGAACCCTGCAGCAGTTGTAAAAGATGGTAAAGTGTATTTGCTGTACCGCAGCCAGGACAGTGCCATGACCTCCCGCCTTGGCCTTGCTGTTAGCAACGATGGTTTGCATTTTACAAAAATGAATGCCCCTGTTTTATACCCGGATAACGACAGCATGAAAACATACGAATGGAAAGGCGGGGTGGAAGACCCGAGGCTGGTGGAAACAGAGGATGGCCGCTATATTTTAACCTATACTTCTTACGATGGTAAAACGGCAAGGCTTTGTATTGCATCTTCCACCGATTTACTACACTGGACAAAACAAGGGCTGGTGCTGAAAGATGAAAAATATAAAGACAGCTGGAGTAAATCGGGCGCCATTGTTACAGAACAAAAGGGCAATAAAATCGTTGCTGCAAAAATTAATGGTAAATACTGGATGTATTTTGGCGATACGGATCTCTTCATGGCATCATCTGATGATCTGCTGCACTGGACCGTACTGGAAAATGATGAAAGCAAAAAAATGGTGAGTGTGCTGCAGCCCCGTGCCGGCTACTTCGACAGCCGGCTGGTGGAACCGGGCCCTTATGCATTGCTGCAGCCGCAGGGCATACTGCTTATTTACAACAGCAGCAATGCCGCCAATAACAACGATACATCGTTACCCAAATTTACTTACAGCGCCGCACAGGCATTGTTTGATAAAACACAACCGTGGAAATTAATTAACCGCAGCAACACTTACTTCATTCATCCCGACAAGCCGTATGAAAAAGTGGGTGAAGTAAATGAAGTATGCTTTGTGGAAGGGCTGGTGTATTTCAACAGCAAATGGTTGTTGTATTATGGCACAGCCGATTCAAAAATTGCAGTGGCCGTAAAAAAATAGTGTTTATTAATACGTGTTCGTCATATCCTCATCCACACAAATAATGTAATCGGCCTTATTTTTATTTTCAGCTTCCAGGTGTTTAATATCTTTTTGTGTTACGGTTGTAACGGTAATGATCTTCAACTCCGGTTTAGCCTTTTTCAGGTACCAGATAATGCCATCATGATTTTCTGAATGAAAACTGCCATTGTAATGAATGAACAAACTGCCCGCAGCCAAATGCTGCAAAATAAAATAAGCCATCGTGGCATCTTTACTGGCCTGTGCTTTTACTGTATTGGAACTGCCATGCCCGCCCATCATCGTCTTCATTTTTGTATAGCCCGGCAACGTACTGTCAAATGCCATGGGCAGCGGTGCCATCCATAATTTGGTGGTGCTGCTTAATGTATCCAGCGCTTCAAAACCACCTTTGTTTACCAGGGCTGCATAACGGCGTGGAATGTTGGTGGCCACAAATGGTATCTTATTCTCTTTGGCAAAATCCACTAGCGGTGCATAATCCGTATTGTAATTTTTCCAAAGCCTTGCTGCACTGTCTAATCCCTTTGCACTCAGCTTTCCTTCAAGGTAACTGTTCAATGCCTGCTGGTTATCCTGTTCAAACATTTCTGCGCCCAGCACCAGTGGCTTTTTTTCTTTACTGTCTTTCGTAATTTCCAGCTCCATCCAGTGGCTGATGGCATTGTTATGCAGTTCTCCAATAAACAATACATCCTGGGTTGCAATAGCATTGATCATTTTGGCATACTTTACTTTTTTGCCGTTGGCATTGTATAAAATATAGGCAGGTTTATTTTGTGCAGCAGCAAACAGCGTTACGGCACAAGCCAGCATTGCCAGTAGTATTTTTTTCATACCTGTAATATCGGGAAATTTAATGAGGCCCGGCAGAAAAACAGGCTATTTCACCTGCCTTATGTAAATTACAGGCTGCTGAACAATGATGAAGTATTATAAAAATGATATGATGAAAAAATTACTGGGCACTTTTTTACTTTTTGCAGTACTGGCTGCAAACGCACAAACCAATGTTACCATTCCTGCATATACTGCTTACGCCATTCCTGCAGAAGAAGGCAATGATAATGAAGAAAGCACTTTATTTTCTGTAAAAGATGGTTTGCATAACTGGACAGACAGTAAACAGCGCATCCAGTTTTATTTTAACCTGCGCACGGCAGGTCCGTTAAATGTGGCTTTGTTGTTGAAGAATGCCACCGCAGGCAATGAGCTGGCCGTTACCATTGCCGGCAGCAATTACCCGTTTAAAGCAAAGTCAGAAAAAGTATTTACCGTGGCAGTACCAGCGGCAACTGCCTTTAAAAAAATTACCGTGGGCACCGTGGATATTGCCACACCTGGTTTTTATACAGTCGTTATTTCCTGCAGTAAAAAAAATGGTAACAGCATTGCCGATATAAAATCGCTGGAGCTGGGTGGCGATGCGGTTAAGAATATTCACTTTAATGCCAAAGAACGCCGCAATGCTGCCTCCGTTCATTTAAAATACAATATACCCGATACCATGAATGCGGTGGCTTTTTACAATGAAATAACCGTGCCCGCAGGTATGGATCCGCTGTACAGTTATTATATGGCCTGCGGTTTTTCACGGGGGTATTTTGGCATGCAGGTAAATGATGAAGGGGAACGAAGGGTTATATTTTCTGTGTGGGATGCCGGCAACGAAGCAGTGGACAGAAACAAAGTAGCTGCAGAAAACCGGGTGCAGCTAATGGCCAAAGGAGAAGATGTGGTGGCAAGCGATTTTGGTAATGAAGGCACCGGCGGCCACAGCCACTGGACGTTCATCTGGCACCCGGAGCAAACCTATAAATTTTTAGTAACTGCTGCCACCGACAGCGCCACACAAACCACCAGCTATGCCGGTTATTTTTATGTGCCCGAATGGCAAAAATGGAAACTGATCGCCTGCTTTAAAGCACCTAAAGATGGTAAAACACTCAACGGGCTGTATTCCTTTTCCGAAAACTTTGTGGGCACCAACGGCCAGCAAATGCGCAAGGCATTTTTTGGTAACCAGTGGGTACGCCGGCAAAACGGAGAGTGGAAGGAACTGACCCAAAGCAGTTTTAGTTACGATGCCACCGGCAAGGCAGGCGACCGTATTGATTATGGCGGCGGTGCCACCGATACCACCTTTTATTTATGGCATGGTGGCTTTGCTGCAGGCACTGCAAAGTATGGCGATGTGTTTAACCGCAAAGCCACCGGCAACAAACCGCAAATTGATTTTTACAAAAATGCCGACAGCGCCAAACAAATGGCTGCCGAACAGCAGGCCATTGCCAAATACACCAATAAAGTAAAAGACACTGCGTGGAAAGAAAACGGGGGAGTGTTTTATAAAATACTCAAAGAAGGCAGCGGCAATACTATAACATTGAACGATACGGTGGTGGTGCGTTACAAAGGCATGCTGCTGAATGGTTTTGTGTTTGATGAAACAAAAGAACAGCCCGCCACTTTTCCATTAAACAGGCTGATAAAAGGCTGGCAGCTGGCCATGCCTTATTGCAAACCCGGCGGCAGCATACGCATGGTAATACCCAGTGCAAAAGCATACAGCATACGCAACCTCGGCTCCATACTACCCAACAGCACACTGGTGTTTGATGTTACGGTGGAAGCGGTAAAATAAACAACAGCCCGTTTAAAAAACCGGCACTGTCCTGCACCATCTTGTAGCGCAACTACTATTGGTATTTCAACCCATTGCTATAAAAAATAATACCGGCGGGTTTTATTTTTGTACTGCATAATTAAGTTTTGGTATCCAATATCCCCCCTGTGAAACCCTGTTAAAAACAGTACCGATCAATACCTGTGAAAACTAAAAAATCTGATGAAAAACCCCTTTGACCTTTAGGGGTTTTTTATTTATAATGGTTCCGCTTTGCCATATCCGTTTTTTGCAGTTGCAGTACTAATGCAGGGCGAAAATAGTTTAAACCAGTATTCCTGTAAAACCATCAACTGAAACCACACCAGTATCCATAAACCAGCTCCCGTAAACCGTATTCAGCAATAGCCCCTTTTACAAGGGGTTTTTTTATTGCCGTAAAAAAACAACATTGGTTACCTGCTTAACTGACGCACATCAGCAAAAAACTTTTACGGTTATTAAATACCTTATTGGTTTCGTATAAATACGTGGGGGTTTTAAAAGGGTGTAGACGGTTTTCTAATAAAAATTCATTGCACTGCTATAAATTATTTTATTGGGGTAAAGTACTTTTATACTGTTGATTTAAGAGTTAGAAATCCAAATCCTGTTAGTCTTAACAATTGTAAATCCAATATCCTGGCTATGAAAACTTGAAAGGCCCCGTTGATGGTCCGATACCAATGAAAACAAACAATTCTTACTGAAAAGCCCCTCCGTTACTGAAGGGGTTTTTTCTTTTACTTCTTTTTGCTAAATTATTTTTTAATTAATCATAGCTATGCCAATGAGCATTGTTGTGTACTTGTTCTGTTCTTTTTTATTTTTCTTGTGAATGAATAAAAATAATCTCACTTCCCCTCCTTTTCTGATGCCTGTCATATACCCGGCGCACTTGCCATACTAACTTTATTGTACTAAACAATGCAGTATGAAAAAGGTTATAACAGCAGCAGCATTGCTGTTTTTATACAGCACCACTGCAGCACAGCCCGCCAGTTATACAGGTAAAATAAAAGTAAACGGCCCCGGCATGGGTGATGCAGATATTTTTTTAAACGACATAACGGTTACGGTTGCAGCAGCAAATGCAGCACAGGTAACTTTTCATTTCAATGGCCGCAGTCCGCATCAAAACGATAAAGGGTTTTCGGTACTGGACATGCAGGGCACGGTAAGCGGATTGCTGCAAAACAATAAACTAACTGCCAAAGGCTGGATAAACAGTGAGCTGAACGATGGTAATGCCATTGATAAAGCAAAACGGTATGTCGTGGTAAAGGCCACGCTTGGGCAGGCCACGCTGGAAGGGAAAATATATGTGTATATGAAGGAAGCCGAAATACGCACCGACGCATTCTTTTCTTTTACTGCAGGCGGGCCACCACAGCCCGAACTGGTATTTCCATTAGGCAAAAGCCCCAAAATTTTTAACACCGGCTGGGTGCTGGGCGCCCGCTTTATACTTAAAGATGAAAAGGGAAACAATATTGACCTCAGCAGCCAGGTGCAATGGAGCGGCACCGCTGTTTTTACACCGGCCACCGGTAAAGAAGTGCATCCTGTGTTTAACCGCACCGGAAAAAACACGGTTATCCTTACAGTATTGTACAATAACAAAAAATACCAGTCTAGCTTTACTGCCGATGTGGTAAATGCACTTGACTATGCCCGTGTGGGCAGTATTTCAGAATGTGCTGCCGATATACACGGCTGCCCAATGTGCCCCCATAGAGTGGAAGGTATGGTTACAACAGGCAGTGCAAAAGTGCTTATTGCAGGCAAACCCGCCGCGGTAACAGGCAGCACCGGCATACATGTAACCCGTAACAGTAAACATACGCTTTGCTGTGGCCCTAATACTTTTACCGTTACCGAAGGCGACCCGTTGGTGCTGATAGATGGTAAGCCCGTGGCCAAACTGGGCAGTATTACCAAACACTGCGGGGGTGCCGGAAGAATTGTTGCATTAAGGGATAAGGAATAAAGGGATTTAGCGATGTGTTTATAGTATGCAATGCAGACGGGTATGGTTTTGCCTGCCCGCCGTATAACTTTTGCAGGCGGGTCATTCACTTGTATGGCATTGCGTTTTTGAGCTGTTATTTGAGTAGTTGGTAGGAAGGTGACCTGCAAAAAGAAATTAAATTGTATCTAAATCAATTAGTTCGTTTTTGTGATACAGGTTTGATAAATATTTTGATTTTATCCTGAATTGACTTCGACGTTTATCTTTCAAAACTCCATCAATATTTTCAACTTTTATAGCGGGGTCATAATAAATATTACCCTTTACAAATTCTCTTAAGAAAAAATTGAAATCAGTACCTTCTCCGAGTATAATTTTATTTCCGTATTGATATTTCCTAGAATCAGTTTTTAAAACTTTTGATGCTACATAGCTAGCTTTTGCATGTTTCTTTACCCAATGCTCTAAAATAGAAGAGAAAGACCAGGATGCAGTAGTTTTTTCGTGCCTGTCTAAAAGAAATATGCCACCAGTTGGGTCAGATATTTTCTCTTTTTCAAAATCAAATCCCTGTACTTGTATAGATAAATTTGTTTTTTTACTTATTGCGCCATTTTTATAAACTCCACCAAAATTCTTTCTATCAATAATCTTTTTATCTGGATATCCGTAAACAGAAACAAAGTCTTTAACACCATTAGTTACATAATATCCACCGTCAGGCTCGGGAGTCATTAAGGTTATGATACTGCTTTGAAGTTTATCAAAGCTGTTGACTTTAAATTGTTTTACTTCCCACCCCAAATAATCTGGCTCAGCTTTACCATTTGGGATTATTCCTAATTCAGCTTCTAAAGTATATCCACCACATTGTGGAGCATTACAATCAACTATTAACCTGTTTTTATCAAGCCTCTTAGAGTCTATCCAACCCTTTTGGTAAATCCTCTTAAGCTCTGACAGTAATTTCTGTTTAGAGTCAAATATCATTGAGGTTCCAATGATTGGGAAAGTATATATTATCCCTTGTTTTTCTAAATTCTTTAAGTTTTTAAAATCTAAGGCAATTTCATCTTCTGGTTCAACAGCA
>JBGAHV010000087.1:0-8817 GCA_044225995.1 Ferruginibacter sp.
GCATATCCTGTTTTAAATGCTTCTTTATTGGTGGAAAGCAGCAAGGAATATCCTGTTTCCATCAATGGTAAAGTGCGTACAAATTTAAATCTGGCTTTAGACATCGATCAAAAACAAGTGGAAGAATTAGTGCTGCAAAACGAAGTGGTGCAAAAATGGCTGGAAGGCAAAGCGCCGAAGAAGATCATTTATGTAAAAAATAAAATGATCAACGTGGTGATTTAAAAACTAATTACACGAATGATACTAATTGCACGAACGGATATTTCCGTTCGTGTTTTTTTGCCCCGGTCAGTCAGCAAATCGTTTTAGCAGTCTCGCTATTTGTTGATACATTTATAACTGCAAAATGAAAACACTTACCGAAATATTAAACCAGCAAAGGCCCGTCTTTCATAAAGTGGTTGACTTTTCTGAAAAAGATATTATTACTGCGCTTGACCTTACGAAAAACAACACCTCTCTCACAGAATTTATTTTTAACGATACCGAAGCATTTACCCAATACATACAGCAGCAGCTGGCCAAAACAAACTCCCGTTATTTAATTGGCGGCTATAATGAACACCGGGAAATGTACAAACGCAGCGCCCTGTTCGGTTTTGAGCAAACTAATTTACGCACTGCCGGTATCCCCTTTAATAATAATACTGAACCCCGCCGCCTGCATTTGGGCATTGACATTTGGGGTGCTGCCGGTACAAAAGTGCATGCGCCATTGGGAGGTATGGTGCACAGCTTTGCCAATAACAATAACTACGGCGATTATGGCGCCACAATAATTCTGCAGCACCAGGTAGATATGGTGCAGTTTCATACTTTATATGGCCACTTAAGTTTAAAAGACATTGCTGAATTAAGAAAGGGGCAGGTAATTACCCGTGGGCAAGCCTTTGCACATTTTGGGGCACCTGTTGAAAATGGCAACTGGCCGCCGCACCTGCATTTTCAAATAATAGAGGATATGCAAATGAAGGAAGGAGATTATCCCGGCGTATGTAAAATTTCTGAAGCAGCAAAATACCTGGCCAATTGCCCTGACCCCAACTTAATTTTAAACATGCAGCCGCATGAAAATGCGTAAAGCCTTTTTTGCCGGTTATTTTTTAATGCTGGTTGTACAAGGCCAGTCTCAATCACTTACAGGTATCTGGAGTGGTAAAATAAGCCGGAAAGCTCCTGGCTACGGCGGGGTGGAAAGTATAGAAATGCAGGTGCTGCAGGCAGGCAAACATTTAACCGGCTACACCTTCGCCTTTAAAGATACCAGCCGTTTTGTATTGTTCAACATGGCGGGTAACAGGAACAAGCGCACACAGAATATATACATCCGTGAAGTGGGGCAGGGTGTTTTTGTTTTGCCGGAAGGTTTTCTTCCCTGCGAAAAAGCATTTGCCATGAAGTATTATAAAATTGGCAAAACACAATACCTCTCCGGTGTTTGGACGGGGCAGGGGAACGATACTTCCTGTTTTCCTGGCGAAGATTTACTGGTGGTGCTGCAAAAAATTAAAAAACCGGAATATCCTATTGAGCAATTTGTACAGAAAAAGATATCTGACTATATTCTAAAAAGAGCAACCCCCACCAGCCATACAGATTTACCAGACCCGGAGCCAGCAGAAACACTCATAAAAATTGCACCGGACAGTTTACCAGCAGACCGCAAACTGGACATACAGGAAATTGTAAAACTGCCGGACACCCTCGTGCACATTACCCTGTACGATAATGCCATTGTGGATGATGATACCGTGACGGTTTTTGTAAATAAAAAACCGGTTCTATTGCGGCAGCGCATCAGCGACAGCCCCTTAAGTTTTGATGTAAAGTTGACTGAGCCCGATATACCTGTGGAAATTTTGATGCAGGCCGAAAACCTGGGTTCCATTCCCCCAAATACAGCTGTTATGATAATACAAACGGCTCATAAGCGTTATGAAGTAAGGCTGAGTGCCGGGTTTGAAAAACATGCCGTGGTTATCATTACTTATAATACCGATTAACTGTTTAAAATCAGCCTGAACCTTTGCCGTTAAAAATTGTTTAAGCCTCTTTGTGGCAGTATAAAAAATGTACCTTTGCCCGGTAATTTAAAACTATGGAAATAAAGCCAGGCCCGCTGTTAAGTACCATTAATTCCCCGGAAGATTTAAAAAAGATAAGCCGGGAAGATTTACATAAAGTTTGCGACGAACTGCGCCAGTACATTATTGATGTGGTGAGCGTACACGGCGGACACTTTGGCGCCAGCCTTGGCGTGGTGGAATTAAGCACGGCTTTACATTATGTGTACGATACTCCGTACGATCAGTTAGTGTGGGATGTGGGGCACCAGGCTTATGGCCATAAAATTCTTACCGGCCGCAGAGATGTTTTTCCCACCAACAGAAAATACAAAGGCATTAGTGGGTTCCCTAAACGCAGCGAAAGTGAATATGATACATTCGGTGTGGGGCATTCTTCCACATCCATAAGTGCGGCGCTCGGTATGGCAATGGCTGCAAAATACAAAGGCGAAAAAAGAAAAAGCATTGCAGTAATTGGCGATGGTGCCATGACGGCCGGTTTGCCTTTTGAAGCCATGAACCATGCCGGGGTGGCTGATGCTGATGTGCTGATCATTCTGAACGATAACTGCATGAGCATTGATCCGAATGTAGGTGCGCTGAAAGAATATTTAACTGACATTACCACTTCTCAAACCTATAACAAAGTAAAAGATGAAGTGTGGAAGCTGTTGGGCAAACTGCCTGTGGGTAAAACCTTCAGCCGTTCCATGGCGCATAAATTAACCGAAGGTGTAAAAGGTATGGTAAGTGGCAGTGCTAATTTATTTGAATCTTTAAAGCTGCGTTACTTTGGCCCTATTGACGGGCACAATATTACCAAGCTGGTGGATACACTGCAGGACATGAAGCATATTCCCGGCCCTAAAATTTTACACATATTAACGGTAAAAGGCAAGGGCTACGATTTAGCAGAGAAAGATCAAACACTTTGGCATGCACCCGGTTTGTTTGATAAAGTAACCGGCGAAATACAAAAAAAGAAATTCGATATTCCGCAGCCCATGAAATACCAGGATGTGTTTGGGTATACTATGATTGAGCTGGCGGAACAAAACGAAAAAATATTTGGCATTACTCCCGCAATGCCCAGCGGCTCTTCTTTAAAATACATGATGGAAAAAATGCCGAACCGTGCATTTGATGTGGGCATTGCAGAACAACATGCTGTAACACTCAGCGCAGGTATGGCAACGCAGGGAATGAAAGTATTTTGCAACATCTATTCAAGCTTTATGCAACGGGCGTATGATATGGTGGTGCATGATGTAGCCATACAAAAACTGCCGGTGGTATTTTGTTTAGACAGGGCAGGGCTTGTTGGTGAAGATGGACCCACACACCACGGCTGTTACGATATTGCTTACATGCGCTGCATACCCAACATGGTGGTTTGTGCACCCATGAACGAACGGGAACTGCGTAACATGATGTACACCGCACAGCTGGAAAATAATAAACTGCCCATCAGCATCCGTTACCCACGTGGCGAAGGTGTGATAGCCGATTTGCAGAAAGACACCATGGCGGAAAAATATCCGTTTGAAGAAATGCAAATTGGTAAAGGGCGCAAAATAAAAGATGGCGAAGAAGTGGCAATACTGACTTTTGGCCACCCCGGAAATTTTGCCGCCGCTGCTATACGTGATGTAAAGGCAGAAGGCCTTAACCCGGCGCATTACGATATGCGTTTTGCAAAACCCATTGATGAAGCATTGCTGCATGAAGTGTTTGGCAAATTCAATAAAATAATTACCGTGGAAGATGGTACTGTGGTAGGAGGCTTTGGTACCGCCGTACTGGAATTTATGAATGCACACAACTACAAAGCCGCCGTAAAAATTATGGGTATACCCGATGCACTGATTGAACACGGCACCCCAAAACAACTGTACAGCGAAATTGGTATTGATGCCAACGGCATTGCCGAAGCCATAAGAGATATGGTAAGTATTGATGTGAGTGAGCTGGTAAAATAATAATGGGGCTTTCAGCAGTTGTATTTCAATCAGCTGTTGCTCCGGCTTTACGTTCCAAGCTTTACTGCGTTCGCTTTCCACTGCAATCCGGCAGCCCGTGGGCAGTAAATTATAATTCAACAAATTTTCATCAGGTAGTATTCTTATAACTATCGGCAGTTAAAACTTGATGGAAACAGAACGTACATGAACAAGGACAAATCACAACAGTTATTTTTAATTTTACTTTTACCAGCATTTGCTTTTCCACAAAATAAAAACGAGAATTTTAATGCTGTAGACAGTTTTGTAAAGACTGTTAAATACAAAAACGACTTATTTGCTTTAACTAATACCTTAACTAATCCTTATTCAGAGCAAGTTTATAAAGCAAG
The DNA here is from genome assembly GCA_044225995.1 of Ferruginibacter sp. Classification (GTDB taxonomy): domain Bacteria; phylum Bacteroidota; class Bacteroidia; order Chitinophagales; family Chitinophagaceae; genus Ferruginibacter. The sequence goes on from JBGAHV010000087.1 coordinate 4,423, forward strand.
AGCAATATTCAGGTGGATTACTGCAAACATCGGATATAACTATAAATACTACAATAAATATTACTATAGGGGAAAAGAACCCAAGAGCTTTAAATGTAAAGGAGAAAAAAATTGCGAAGCAGAAAGAATTGCATGGGAGACGAAATACATTAATAATGTTTTACAAAATAAAAAGACGGTTTGCCAGGGGTACGCCATGCTCTTTAAAAAAATGTGTGATATTGCAGGATTGCAATCTGAAATTATACCTGGGTATGTACGAACAGAGTATTACCAGGTTGGCACTGCAGGAACACTTGATCATGCATGGAATGTTATTTTGATTGACAGCACGTATTATTTACTGGATGCTACATGGGCTGCCGGATTTTGTACTAAAGATGAAAACGAAAAATTGCTTTCCTTTTCAAAAGACTATAATGATTACTATTGGCTCACTTCTCCTTCAGACTTTGTAAGAAATCATTATCCTCAAAATGACAAATGGACATTGTTATACAATTACTCAAAAGACAGCTTTGCTTTGAATCCATATTATGTGCCGCACGAAATAAAAAATATTAAACTCATTTTACCTGCTTCAGGAGTTATAAATGTAACTAAAGGCGACACTATTCATTTTAAAATTGATTACGCTGGTTTTTTTAAAGACTTACAAATAAACACAAACCTTTTTCGTAACCCTGACATCTGGACATGGAATGATATTTCTAAAAGAAAAAGAGTTCGCATGCTTGATACGTTTGCAGTTAAAAAACAACAATATGTCAACTATGAAAAAAATAACAATCTATATTCATTCGATTATGTTGTAACAGACAATTCCTTGTATTACCTGGATATTCTTTTCGACCGCCAAAGAGTTATGCGATTTAAAGTATTAATGCCAAATAAATAATAAGAACTTAAATGCCTAATCTTTCAGCCAATTCAAAAAAGCTGTAATCTTCGTTTTATTAATTACAATCTCCGCATTGGTTTGCACAGTAAGCACTACAAATAATTTGCGCAGGCCATAATGCAGTACTTCTTTTACAGCGGTTTTATTTACTAAATACTGGCGGCTGGCACGGTAAAATTGCAAGCCGCAAATTTCTTCTCCGCATTGGTTTGCACAGTAAGCACTACAAATAATTTGCGCAGGCCATAATGCAGTACTTCTTTTACAGCGGTTTTATTTACTAAATACTGGCGGCTGGCACGGTAAAATTGCAAGCCGCAAATTTCTTCCAGTTCATCTAATGCATAGTTAACATGGTATTGTTCGTTGGTAAAAGTAGTAATGCCCGTGCCTTTGGTTTCTGTGCTGAAAAAAGCAATGTCGGTAGTTTTAACCGGTATAATTTTATTGGCAGCATTTACCAATAATGTAGCAGGTTTGGGTGTTTTGCCGGTAACTGCGTCAAGCAGCTGTGTGTAATTAATGTTTAGAGATGGTGTAAAGGCTTTTTCCAGCAACTGGTATTTCTGCAAAGCTTTTTTAATAGTGTCTTTACTGTATGGTTTTAATACATAAGCAATACCGTTGTTGTCAAATGCTTCCAGTGCATGCTGGTTAAAAGCAGTGCAGTAAATTACGGGTGCGGTGCTTTTCACTTCGTTAAACACTTCAAAACTGTAACCGTCCCCCAATTGTATATCGCTAAAAATTAAATGTGGTGTTTGTGCTGTACGCATAAAGTGCACTGCTTCTTTTACAGAACTTAACCGTCCGCTGATGGTAATATCGCTGTCTATTTCATGCAGCAAACCGGCTAAATCATCAGCTACTAATTTTTCGTCTTCAATAATTACAACATTCATAAGTATAGGTTTTGGTTAAATGATTTTTATGCTCACTGCAAATTCATCGCCATTGTTATTTACTGTAATGGATTGGTTGCATAACAGGCGGTAACGTTCATCTAAATTTTTTAAACCGGTTTGGGTGGTTACTTCCGTTAATTTTTTAGGCCGCAGTTTATTGCGAACGGTTATCAGTTGCCGTTCCGCATCGTAATCAATAAAAATATGCAGCGGCTGTTCGTTGGTAAAAGCAGTATGCTTAATGGCGTTTTCTGCCAGCAGCTGCAGCGCAAATACGGGCAGCTTTCCATTTGCGGTTAATAAATTTTTATTGGTAACATCATACAACAACATGTCTCCAAAACGAACTTCCTGCATTTGTAAGTAAGAGAGGCAGAGATTCAGTTCATCTTTTACATCTGTAACGCTGGTGGCGGCAGATGTGGTGGATACTCGCAGCATTTCGGATAATTTCAGTAAATAAGTTTCTGCTTTATCAGCATCTTTTTTCAGCAGCAGCCGTAAAGTGTTAAGTGAGTTAAATAAAAAATGCGGGTGCAGTTGGTTTTTTAACTGGCTGTTACGGGCTTCTAAATTGGTTTGCCGCAGGCGGGCATTTTCAATTTCTGTTTTTTGCTGGCGGTAATGCAGCATTACCAGCTCACATAAAATAAGTATAATAACATTTATGGTAAGCGCATGCATCAGCTGCGGAAACGGGAAAAAATTACGGGTAACAATTTTTTCATTCGGTTGTGGGGGTATCATTTTAAGCAATGAATCCGCCGGCCCGGAAACACTGGCTGTTTTATTATTTTCAAAAAATACTACATTAAAAGCCGGCTTATCCGTTTTTAATGTAAAACGGGGGCCCGGCGGGTAAATTTTATGAAATGCATTTATAACAACAATTGAAATTGCCAGGCAAACAACTATACTAAGTACTGAACGGGTGAATATATTTTTTAACCATGCAAAACGCTCTGCTCCTGCAAGCAATAAAATATTTATTATCCAGCAAATGAAAGTAATGCCTGCTATAAGCCATATAAAGCGGAGAAAAAAGCGGAATTCATTCAACTTAAAATTCAAAACCGGCACACCGCCTAATAAACCAAATAAGGGAGTGGTTATAAGCGCTAAAAGCAACAGACGCCAAATTATTTTTTTATTCAACCCCAATATCATAAGCAGTTTTATTTGTGCCGCAAAATTGTATATTGAGTGGATGCCTCCCAAATGCAAACGGTTGGTTTAACATTTTATACTGTTAAAGCCTTAACATAAATTTTAGAAGTAAAGAGCGTTTTGCAACACTGGAATACTGGCTGTAATTTTTTAAAAGTTGTTTTGTCCGCTTCACTTTTGTATTTGTCCTCTTTAATGCCTTTAACATTTTGTTGCGTGCCTGCTGCAAAAAATTTGCACAAAAGAAAAACTAAGGCATATGCAATTATCAACACCCAAAACATTTTTATTTTTTATTGCGGCAGCAGCAATCGGCATTTCATCCTGCAGTAAATCTTCCTCTTCCACCACTGATATTATCGGCAACTGGAAACGGAGTTCGGAGTTTGAAGGAGTGGGCCGCACCGAGGCAGTGACATTTACCATTGGTGATAAAGTTTATGTGGGGGGCGGATTTGATGGTACCGACCGTCTCAATGATTTTTGGGAATTTAATCAAACTACCGGCACATGGATACGTAAAGCGGATTTTCCCGGTGTTGCACGAAACAGCGCAGCAGCATTTTCAGTAAATGGCAAAGGTTATGTGGGCACAGGATATGACGGGCTAAATAAACTGAAAGATTTTTGGGAATATGACCCTTCCACAAACACATGGAAACAGGTAGCCGATTTTGGTGGTACTGCACGTTATGGGGCAGTGGCATTTTCTGTTGGCAGCAAAGGATATGTTACCACCGGTTATGATGGCAACTATTTAAAAGATTTGTGGGAATTTGACCCTGCTGCAAACACCTGGACACAAAAATCCAGCATGACTGGCAGCAAGCGGACTGATGCAGTAGCGTTTGTTTATAACAATCTTGCTTATGTAGCCACAGGTGTTAACAATGGCAGTTACTTAAATGATTTTTGGGTGTATGATGCATCATCTGATACATGGACAGAGAAGCGGAAAATTTCCAGCGTGAGTGATGACAGTTATGATGATGATTACGGCAGCAATATCACCCGCAGTAATGCTGCTGCTTTTATCATGAATGGTAAAGCTTATCTCACTACAGGTTACCGCAGCGGCATTATTGGAACCACATGGGAGTATGATATCAGTAATGATGTGTGGACCGAAAAAACAGGTTTTGAAGGTACGGCAAGAGAAGGCGCCATTGGGTTTAGTTTAAATAACCGGGGCTACATTACTACCGGTGCAAACAGCAGTGAACGCTTTGATGATTTATGGGAGTTTTTTCCTGATGCAGAACAAACCAGCAGCGATAACTAACCTCAATTAAGAAAGATTTTCAGTTTGGTTAAACAGGGTGCTGTATAACACAATATATGGCGCCCTTTTAAAAATCATCTATGCTTTATTTTAAAAGTTTCAGGCTTTGGGGTATACCTGTTTCCTGTTTATTAGTAGTG
>JBGAHV010000008.1:0-76598 GCA_044225995.1 Ferruginibacter sp.
GAGGCTTTAAATACATACGGAATACCCAGGTTTTTGCAAATGCCCGAAACTCTTTCTGCCACTTCCATTACCAGTTCTTCACTTTCCACCACGCAGGGGCCCGCAATTAAAAAGAAGTTTTTTTCGTCGTATTGCTGTTTTCTGAATAGATCTTGTAAGTAATTTTTCATGCAGCAAAACTACATTATTCATTTTTCAATTTTACATTTACATGTACAACGATTAAACTAAAACTATGCAAAAAGAAAAAATACTGGTAATTGGCGCCAGCGGGCAAATAGGAGTAGAGCTTACGCTTGCACTTCGTAAGATTTATGGCAATACAAATGTTGTTGCATCTGATCTGCGAGAGGAGAATGATTTACTAAAAGGCACCGGCCCTTATGTAAGCCTTGATGTTATGAATAAAGAAATGCTGCATGTGCAGGTAATACGGCAAAACATTACACAGATATATTTGCTGGCAGCTATACTTTCTGCCACCGGTGAAAAAAATCCTAACCTGGCTTGGAGCTTAAATATGCAGAGTTTATTAAACGTGCTGGACATTGCAAGGGAAGAAAAACTAACCAAGGTTTACTGGCCAAGCTCCATTGCAGTTTTTGGCCCTACATCTCCAAAACAAAACTGCCCGCAGCAAACTGTTATTGAACCCATCACTGTTTATGGCATCAGTAAATATGCCGGAGAGTTTTGGTGCAATTATTATCACCAGCGTTATGGTGTGGATGTAAGAAGCCTTCGTTATCCCGGTTTAATTTCTTATAAATCCGCACCCGGTGGCGGCACAACAGATTATGCAGTAGAGATATTTCACGAAGCGCTGGAAGAAAAAAAATATGAATGTTTTTTAAATGAAGATACTTACCTGCCCATGATGTACATGCCGGATGCGATAAGGGCAACCATTGAATTAATGGAAGCACCGGCAGATAAAATTTCAGTGCGCACTTCTTATAATCTCTCAGGAATGAGTTTTTCACCAAAGGAAATTGCAACTGTCATACAAGAGCATATCCCTGATTTTAACATAAGCTATAAACCCGATTACCGGCAGGCTATTGCTAACAGCTGGCCGCAAAGCATAGACGATGCAGTAGCCCGTAATGACTGGGGCTGGAAAGAGGAATTTGATTTAAACGCTATGGTTGCTGATATGCTAATAAATCTTAAAAATTGATTAAAGTCATTTTTTATTACCCCCTTTCACAGATATTTGTTTTGGATTTATTTCTTAACCTTAATCAGTAACGTAACATGAAAAAAATTGTAATTACCCTTGCCATTGCAGCATTGTCTGCACCCGCATTTGCACAGTACAAGAGTCAAAGTGACGGCGAACGAATGAATGTAGTTAAAATTAACCCGTTGGGTGCATTGTTTGGAAATGCATCGGTAGCTTATGAAAGGGCTATTAATGAAAAATCATCGGTTCAGATTAATGGCTCGTTTGGGGGCCTTAGCCTGGGGGGTGTTAAATACACTAACGTTGGTGCTGGTGTTGACTATAAGGCCTATTTGGGTAAATCAAAAGCTGCTCCCGAAGGTTTTTATGCCTCACCTGGTGTGGGCTTTTATTCTGTAAAAGTTAAAGAATCCGGCGGATCCTCTGTTTCAGGCTCTGGCTTTATTGCTAAAGGTGTTATAGGAAACCAGTGGATATGGAGCAGCGGTTTTACGCTGGACCTGTTTGGTGGTATTAACTATTATGCCGGCGGAAAAATTAAAGGAAGCAATGGTACAGAATACACCAAATTTAATGGTGTGTTACCGGCATTGGGCGTAAGTATTGGTTATGCCTTCTAAAGCTTAGTAATTTAAAAAATTAAAAACCTGTACAACATGTACAGGTTTTTTTATACCAGTTACCGCCCCAGTAAACTTGGGTTTTTAAGTTCTTCAATTATTGCAGTAAATAAATCTGGCTGCAATGCGCCAATAAGCACAAGCGTAAATGCAAGGCCAAATACAGAACCCCACAAATGTGCATCATGATTCACATTATCTGCATTGCGCTTGCCCATGTATACACAATACACAATGTACAGCACGGCATAAATTGCAGAAGAAATACCGATAGCCCCGTACAGGTAAATTTTACCCCATGGGTTAAATACAATCGTAGCAAACACAACAGCAGATACAGCGCCGGAAGCACCTAATGAACGGTAGTTATAATTATCCTTATGTTTTATAAAGCTGGGAATATCTGAAACTATTAAACCTAAAAAATATAAAGCGATGTAAGAAACGCTTCCACCAAGGCCGTGATAAGCAAAATAATGTTCCAGCGCCCTGCCAAAAAAGAAAAGCGTAAACATGTTGAAGAACAGGTGCATGGTATCGGCATGTAAAAAACCGGAGGTAATAAAACGCAGGTACTGGTTCTCTCTTTTAACACGGTACGGCCACATAATTGTTTTGTCCACCATATCAGCATTCGAAAATCCAATAAAAGAAAAAATTACATTGGCAACTATCAATGCAAGTGTGATGGGTGATGATGTAAAGTCCATATTTAAAAATTAAAATTTAACCGGTGGTTGTATGTTAACTGTGATGATACTTTTCATTTTTAATAATAGTGCAGGCACGGTACACCTGCTCTGCCAGTAGTAAACGCACCAGCTGGTGCGGAAAAACAAGTTGCGATAAGCTCCATTTAAAATTGGCACGTTTCATTATATCTTCACTTACACCATAAGCCCCACCAATTAGAAACACCATTTTTTTAATACTGTTATTGGCCTGATTTTGCAGTAAGGTGGCCAGTTGTTCGCTGCTGATATTTTTTCCCCGCTCATCCAGCAGCACTAAAAAATCATCCTTTTGTAAAAGGTTTAAAACCGTTTCACCTTCTTTCTTTTTTAAATCTTCGCTGCTTAATGAGCCGGCATTTTTTGGAGGCGCAATTATCTGCCAGTCTGCCGAATAATAATGACAGATGCGTTTGGTAAACAATTCCACACCTTCTTTTACATAGCTTTCGTGTGCTTTGCCTGCTGACCAAAACTGTAATTTCATGAAAGAGGTTATGGTTTCCTTGTGGAAGATTCCCGTACAATTAATTCTGTCTGCAGTGCTTTTGTCTCAAACTCAGTAACTGGGCGTTTGCTTTCAATCATACTGATCAGCAGTTCTGTTGCCACTTGCCCCATTTCAAAAGCAGGCTGGCGTACCACAGATAATGGAGGATTGAAGATATCGCCGAGGGTGGTATTGGTAAAACCTATTACCGCCACATCGTCAGGTATTTTTTTATTAAGCTTTTGCAGGGCCTGTATAGTTGTAGTGGTAATGCGGTCACCGGCAGTAAACAATGCATCCACTTTTGGCTTTAGCTTAAATATTTTTTTAAGGGCTTCTTCCACTTCATCGTAATTCATTCCGCCTTCATTACAAAACTGTACCAGTTTTTCGTCGTAGTCAATATTGTTTTTAGTCAGCGCCTCTTTATAACCTTCCAGCCTTTCTACAGAAATAGAGAGATAGGGGGCACTGGTAACATGCCCTATCCGCTTAAACCCGTTTTTAATTAAGTGCTCCGTTGCATCATAAGCCCCTTTAAAATTATCTGCAGTTACCTTATGTGTAATTATTTCGTTGGCAATCCGGTCAAAAAAAACAATGGGTAGCCCTTTTTCATATAATTGTTTAAAGTGAGTGTGGTCTTTTGTTCCGCTGCTTAAGGAAACCAGTAAGCCGTCAACGGACCGTGAGGCCATGTGATCCACTATTACAGTCTCTCTTTCAAAACTTTCGTGGCTTTGCGAAATAATAACATGATAACCGCGGTTGTATGCTATTGATTCAATTCCGTTAATGGCCTGGGAAAAAAAGTTATTGGCAATTTCACAAACTATAATACCAATAGAGTGGTTACGCCTTTCTTTTAAACTCAATGCTATAGGGTTGGGGCGGTAGTTTATTTTTTCCGCATACTCCAGCACCAGTTTTTTTGTTTCAGCACTAATTTCATAACTCCCCCTCAATGCACGGGATACTGTTGAAGTGGATAGTCCAAGCGCTTTTCCAATATCTTTTATCGTTACCGGTTCAAATTTCATAAGCAATATTTACCGGCTGCAAGAAACCGTTTTTTTTGAAGTTACAATTTTTTTGCTCCATAAAATAATCTGGCATCGTTATCGGGAACGTTTGCGTAAATATACTCTGATTTTACCAATAGAGGTAGTTGAAAAATGCACTAAAATTGGGTTGTGATTGATGCAACGTTTTAACAAAAAATCTCCGTTAAAACGCTACATGTATTTTCTTAATAAAACACTGCTATATGAATAAACTGTCAATTCTCATTGCATGCCTGTTTGTTATTCCCCTTTCTTTGTTTTCGCAAAATAAAGTTATCAGTGGTAAGGTTACTGATGATAAAGGCACTCCTTTGGTAGGGGTTACTGTATTTGCTCAAAACGAAAAGAAGGGTACTCAAACAGACAAAGACGGAAATTTTTCTATTTCGCTTCCTGCCACAGGAACTGTAAGTCTTAAATTTTCGTCCATTGGTTATGTATCACAAACCATTGCCGTTTCCACAAACAATTTACTTGTAAAACTGGTTAGAGATGCTGTAACTCAGGAAGACGTTGTGGTAATTGGTTATCAAACCATAAAACGTAAGGACCTGCTGGCTTCAGTATCATCTGTTACATCTAAAGAATTAAGGGATATTCCTATTAATTCTGCTGCAGAAGCACTTAACGGCAGGCTTGCTGGTGTTACAGCCACAACTTCAGAAGGGTCTCCGGATGCCACCATTCGTATAAGAGTACGGGGAGGTATGTCTATTACCGGTGATAATACTCCTTTGTTTATTGTGGATGGTGTGCAGGTGGAAAATGCGTTATCCTCAATATCTCCGCAGGATATTGAATCTATTGATGTGCTAAAGGATGCAGCTGCAACCGCTATTTACGGTGCAAGGGGGGCTAATGGTGTTGTAGTTATTACAACTAAAAGTGGCCGCTCCGGAAAAAGTCATATTACCTATAATGGTTTTGTGGGCATAAGGAAATTGGCCAAGACATTAGGTGTACTGGATCCATACGATTATGTGTTTTACCAAAGTGAGCGGTCACGTGGAAGCAGTACTGACAGCACCACGTTTACAAAAAATTTTGGTACTACCTGGGACACGCTGAATGTTTATAAAAGTATTCCGGTAATTGATTGGCAAAATGAAATGATGGGGCGCACAGGCCTTACTACCACACATAACATAGGTGCATCAGGTGGCAACAAAGTGGCAACTTACAATTTTAGTTACTCTTATAATAATGATAAAGCCATTGTGATTAACTCTAATTACAAAAGGCACCTGATTAACCTGAAAGGGGATTATAAAATAACAAAGAACATTAAAGTGGGTGCTGGCGTGCGTTATACAGCACAGGATGTTTTGGGAGCCGGTGTATCAGATACAAAAGGTTCCTCTTACAACCGCTTAAGAAATGCAATTAAGTACCGTCCTTTTCTTTCTGCTGCACAGGATATAGATGACTCTGACCCGCTGGCAGATCAGAATGTGGGTAATGGATTGAACCTTTACAACCCTATTGCACTGGCAAGTGCTGAGTACAGAAAAAAATCGCAGGATGTATTTAATACAACGGCTTTTTTAAACTATACCATCAACAAGCATTTCAGTTTCCGGTCTACATTCAGTTACGATATTAATAAGTCTGTTGACCTGCAGTATTATGATACATTGTCTCCTTATTCCATTATACAGGGCGGTAAACTTCCAATAGCCAGCCTGGATACAACTACCCGTAAAACCATTACCAATTCCAATGTGTTATCTTATTCTTTAAAAGACTGGCATAAAAAACACGATATCGATGTACTGGTAGGTGAAGAAACATACGATTTACGTACTGAAGGTCACTATAACCTTTTCCGTAATTTTAAAATGCCTGAAAGCTACTGGGATGCCTTTACGCATACAGAAAAAGGTGTACCATTTGCAGGTTATCCGCAAAAAAGTGAGACCCGGTACACAAACCTTTCCTTCTTTGGAAGGCTGAACTATGCATATGATGACAAATATTTAGTTTCTTTCAATATGCGGGCAGACGGGGCTTCTAAATTTGGCCCTGAATACTCCAAGAAATGGGGCATATTCCCCGCAGGTTCGGTAGCATGGAGAGTGAAAAAAGAGGCATTCCTTCAGGATGTTAATTTCATCAGTGACTTAAAATTCAGGGCTGGCTTTGGTACCACCGGTAACAACCGTATTGATGATTACCTGTTCTTAACAACCTTTAGAGGTAATGGTACTTATTATTATGGTTTAAACAATCAAACTGTTATTGGTTACTACCCTGCCTCTTTACCTAACCCCGATTTAAAGTGGGAATCAACTGTAAGTAAAAATATTGGTCTTGACTTAAGTCTTCTCAGGAACAGGATCAATTTAACAGTAGATGTTTATAAAAACACTTCAAAAGACTTGTTGCTGTTTGTGCCCATAGCCTCAACGTATGGCTACTCAACCCAATATCAAAATGTGGGTAAGTCTGAAAACAAAGGGGTGGAACTTCAATTGAACAGCGCTATTCTTCGTAATCCTAAAGGACTAAACTGGAATGCTAACTTCAATATCTCGTTTAATAAAAACAAAATATTACAACTTGGCAAAAATCAAACTCAGTTCTTTCCTGCTGCAAGCTGGGGTGTATCTGGCCAGCCAACAGATTATATAGTACGTATTGGCGACCCGGTAGGTGCAATGTGGGGATTGGTTACAGACGGTTTCTATAAAGTTTCTGATTTTGATTACAATAGTGCTACAGGTGTTTACACTTTAAAAACCGGAGTTGTTTCTGATGCAGGAATTATTGGTACAGTACAACCAGGGGCTATAAAATTTAAAGACCTTAATGGCGATGGACAAATTGATTTAAACAACGACCGCCAGATTATTGGTAATCCCAATCCCAAGTTTACCGGTGGTTTAAGTCAGCAATTATCTTATAAAAGATGGGACATGAGCCTCTTCATTAATTTCTCTTATGGCAATGATATTTACAATGCCAATAAAATTGAGTTGACAAACGGGTACAGCAATAATGCCAATATGCTGGATGTAATGGCAGGAAGGTGGAAGGTAGTTACTTCAACAGGCCAAACCGCTCAATGGATTAACGGAAATAATGTTTATGGCATAGCTCCAGACCAGCTGGCCGCTTTGAATGCCAATGCTACAATATGGCAACCAATCCGCAGTGCAGGTGCTTTTTATCCGCACTCGTGGGCAATAGAAGATGGCTCGTTTATCAGGTTTAATAACCTTACCATTGGTTACAGCATACCGGGTTACAAAATTGCCCGTGCAGGCTTTGAAAAATTAAGAATGTATGTTACTGCAAATAATTTAGGCGTAATTACAAAATATAGCGGATACGATCCCGAAGTGAGTGTGCGTACCAGTCCTCTTACTCCAGGATTGGATTATTCTGCCTATCCAAAAAGCAGGAGTTTCATTTTTGGTATTAACGCAACATTTTAACACTCTAAATTTTTACAGATATGTATAACACTATAAAGAAAATATCATTCATTGCTGCAATATTCGGCATGATGATCCTGGCAGGATGTAAAAAATTCCTGGATCAAAAACCTATTACAGATGTAAGTACTGATGTAGTATTTAATGATGTGCCCAGCACTTTACAGGCACTAGCCGGTGTGTACAGCCGCCTGGTAGGAGATGCTGGCTACGGAATTCGTTTAAGTTTATATTATCCTCTCGATAACGATGAAATGCAGGGGCCAACAGGTGCTGCTGATAATGACAGAAGGGATATTGCACGTTATGCAGCCACACCTTCCAATGCACAAATCACCAACCCGTTCAACCAAATGTTCCAGGGCATTGAATATGCCAATATTTGCATTGCCAATATACCCAAAATGGCCATGTATACCAGTGGTACAGACCAGCAGAAAAAACAATTGCAGCGTATGTATGGTGAGGCACTCACTTTAAGAGCATTGTTCTACCTTGAAGCGATACGCAACTGGGGCAACCTTCCTGCACATTTCCAGCCTGCATCAGAACTGGCACTCTCAAACCCATTCCCCTCAAGAGTAAACCAGGATACATTGTACAGCCACCTGATTGATGACCTGAAAGTTGCTGAAGATTTAGTGCCATGGCGTGATGAAGTAACATCAATAGGCGACCAGGTAGATGAACGCATTACAAAAGGGGCAGTAAAAGGGTTGCGTGCAAGAATTGCGCTCTACCGTGGCGGGTATGCTTTACGCATGGATGGTACCATGAAAAGGAATGCAGATTATCTTACTTACTATCAGATAGCCAAAGATGAATGTAATTCCATTATAAGTTCAGGAAAACATGCATTGAATCCAAGCTTTAAAGCTTTATGGAAAGACCAAGTGTGTGGCCATGCAATTGCCGATCCGGAAGGCGAATTGATGTTTCAGGCAAGTGCTATTGGTTTAACGGGTGCAGAAGATACCAAACTGGGATATTATAATGGCCCAAGAGTTAACAACCTTGGTAACAGCAGCGTAAATCCTTTACCAAGTTACCTGTATCTTTTTGATTCTACTGATACACGCAGGGATGTTACAATATGTACTTACTTCACCAATCTGAACGGAACAAGAACCGGACAGGTAATTACAAATTTAACTGATGGTAAGTATCGCAGGGACTGGGTATCAAACCCTGTTATAGCGCCAACAAGCCAGGTACAGTATCTTGGTTTAAAATGGCAAATACTGCGCTACTCAGATATATTACTGATGTATGCAGAAGCTGAAAATGAAATTAACGGCCCAACCGCTTCTGCATACAACGCCATAAACATGGTAAGAAGAAGAGGCTATGGTAAACCTATTGGTACGGTTGATGCGACAGTTGACATCCCATCAGGTTTAACAAAGGCTGACTTCTTTAAATATATTGTTCGTGAAAGAACATTGGAATTTGGTGGAGAGGGTATCCGTAAATATGACCTCATCAGGTGGAACCTGCTGGGTGCTGCACTTTCTGAGTCAAAAGCAAACATGATCAGGATGGCTGCGGTAACAGCAATGGTTAATCCAACGTATATGGCTGGCTACCCTTCCTATTGTTTAACCAGCACCTTGCCTATAAAGATGTATGTGATTAACAGCAATACATCCGATAATAACAATATTGGAGGCATGTACCGCAACTCATTGTACAAAACGGCTCCAACCTCTACTCCATCGGGCACTACAGCTGTGGCATGGCTTACAACAGCAATTAATGCTGCTGGAACTAATTCTCCTGTGGGGCGCTATGCTACAGGTTATGTTACGGGTAAAGGAGAATTGCTCCCTATTCCACAGCCGGCAAGGGATGCTAATGTTAACCTTTCCCAAAACCCGGGTTATTAATCATACTCTTTTCTCAATAATCGTTTAGTTTTAAGGCTGCCCGCGTGGCAGCCTTTTTAAGTAAATCAATACATCATGAAAAAAGCCGCCTTTCTGTCTGTCATGCTGTTGCATGTTGTTTTTTTACCAGCACAAACTTCCAATCCGCAGCAGTATAAATATGTTTTTACTGTAGCCAAAGATGGCACCGGTGATTATCTGTTTATACAGGATGCCATTGATGCCATGCGGGTGTATCCGCTTGCACCCATTACACTGTACATTAAAAATGGTGTGTACAATGAAAAAATAGAACTGCCAGCCAATAACGTGGATGTAACTTTTATAGGCGAAAGTGTGGACAGTACTATCATTGTGTACAACGATTACTCTGGTAAAGGAAAACACACCACGTTTACTTCCTATACAGCAAAAATTTCCGGTAACCGTTTTCGTGCAGAGAATATTACGTTTGCCAACAGTGCAGGCCCGGTAGGCCAGGCGCTTGCATTGTATGTGGATGCCGACAAAGCTGTTTTTAAAAATTGCAAATTCCTCGGTAACCAGGATACTATTTTTGCAAGTGGTGAAGATGCCCGCCAATTGTTTGACAGTTGCTACATTGAAGGAACCACCGATTTTATTTTCGGCCCTTCGTGTGCTGTGTTTAAAAATTGCACCATTAAGGGAAAAACGAACTCTTTCATTACTGCTGCCAATACACCCAAAGGCCGGCAATATGGTTTTGTATTTATCAATTGCAAAGTAATTGCAGACAGTGGAGTGAATAAATTATTTTTAGGGCGGCCATGGCGGGCATATTCAAATACTGTTTTTATAAACTGCAGCCTGCCAAAAGTAATGGCACCGGAAGGATGGAATAACTGGGGTAATGCCGAAAATGAAAAAACTGCTTTTTATGCCGAGTATAAAAACTACGGCGAAGGTGCTGCAGTTGATAAGAGAGTGAAGTGGTCGAACCAATTGAATAAATTGCAAATGGCACGTTATGGCCTGCCACAAATTTTCGGATATATTAAATCAAATGAACCATTGGATAAAGCATGGTTCAATGCGCCTTCATCCAAAGCTTTCGATAAATCATTTTTTGTGAATAAACTGCCGCAGGAATTACCATTGTATAAAGATGCTGTTCCTAATTCAAAACAAACAGCTAATAAAGAAAACTCCACGTTTAAGGACAATGTAACCCGTATTGCAAAAGTGAGCGTGCCAACAATCACTGTTTATAAGCCGGTAAAGGCAAATGGCAAAGCCGTTATTATTTGCCCGGGTGGTGGTTATTCAATTTTAGCTTTTGATAAAGAAGGAACAAAAGTGGCAGAAGAAATGAACCGCTGGGGCATTACCTGTTTTGTACTGAAATACCGTTTGCCCGACGACAGCGCTAATATTGATAAAAGCCTGGCGCCATTGCAGGATGCACAGCAGGCCATTCGTTTTATCCGCAGCAATGCAAAAGAGTTCGGTGTAAATAGAAACCAAATTGGCATTATGGGTTTTTCTGCCGGCGGGCATGTGGCAAGTACTGCAGCCACACATTTTAATTTTAAAGCGGACGCTGCCAACACAGATACCACATCTGTTCGTCCGGATTTCGCAGTATTGATATACCCGGTAATAAGTTTCGACTCCACCATTACACACAAAGGCAGCCGTAATAATTTAATTGGTTCAAAGCCAACAAAGGAAGCAACAGAATTTTTCTCTAACGATATGCAGGTAACGGCAACAACACCGCCCTCATTTTTAGTGCAGGCTAGCGACGACGGAGGAGTGCCGGTGGAAAACAGTGTACGGTATTATCAGGCCTGTGTAAAAAATAAGGTTCCCGTAGAAATGCATTTATATCCGCATGGCGGGCATGGCTTTGGTATGGTAAACAAAACCACTGACGATAACTGGCTGGAACGATTGAAAAACTGGCTGAACAGGCTGTAAGCTTTCATATCGGGTCAGGATAGTTTGCCGTTGTGTTATTTTGAACTTGCAAAACGAAAATTGCGGCGCTGATTAATTAACTTCATGCCGTATAAATTAAATGCATGAAACGATATTGCCTTGCACTGGATTTAAAAGACGATGCTGCCTTAATAGCTGAATACGAAGTTTATCACCGTGCGGTGTGGCCGGAAATTCTGGACAGTATTAAAAGCAGCGGTATTGAGCAAATGGAAATTTATCGAACCGGAAACCGGCTTTTTATGATTATGGAAGTAAATGAAAGTTTTTCTTTTGAAGCAAAAGCAAAAGCAGATGCTGCCAATGCAAAAGTGCAGGAATGGGAAACATTGATGTGGAAATACCAGCAGGCATTACCATTGGCAAAGCCGGGAGAGAAGTGGATGCTGATGGAAAAAATATTTGAGTTGGGTAAAGGTTGAAACGGTTAACGGGGTTGATAAAGTTGACAAGCCCCGAAGGGGCGAAATAACTTAGCCCGGGGTGAAGCCCCGGGGAAATGTATGGAAAATTTACATAAGCCCTGAAAGAGCGGAATAAAAAATAAAACATAATTAAAGTTCAGCAAAGAGATACAGTTTAAGTGAGTGACACAACGCTGTTGAGCAGAGAATAAAAAGCTTGTAACAAAAAATAAGAAGGGAATCATGTTTAGTTTACAAAATAAAAAAGCAGTTGTTACTGGTGCCGCAAGCGGTATTGGTAAAGCCATTGCTGTGCTGTTTGCAAAACAAGGCGCACAGGTGCATTTGCTTGATATGAATGAAGAAGGCCTTGCCACGGCAGTTGCTGAAATTACAAATGCAGGTGGCAATGCTGTTGCACATGCATTGCGTGTGGATGTACAGGCAGATGTAAAAACGGTGTTTGAAAAAATTGACGGACTGGATATTTTAATCAACTGCGCCGGTATTTCAAACATTGGTAAAGCTGATACCACCGGCGAAGCAGATTTTGATAAAGTGATTAATGTGAATGTAAAAGGCACATATAATTGCCTGCATGTAGCTATTCCTTACATGAAGCAAAATAAAGGGGGTGTTATTTTAAACATGGCATCCATTGCAAGCAGTGTGGGTATACCAGATCGTTTTGCCTACAGCATGAGTAAAGGTGCCGTGGTGGGCATGACGCTGTCGGTGGCAAAAGATTATTTGAATGACGGCATTCGTTGTAATTGTATTTCGCCTGCAAGGGTGCATACCCCGTTTGTAGATAATTTTTTAGCAAAAACGTACCCCGGACAGGAGAAAGAAATGTATGAGAAGCTGAGCAAAACGCAACCTATTGGCCGCATGGCAACGCCGGATGAAATTGCATATTTGGTATTGTATTTATGCAGTGATGAAGCAGGGTTTATTACAGGATGCGATTACCCGATTGATGGCGGATTTATAAAACTGAATAATTAAAAGAATATGAAACTGATTCGTTTTGGAAATGCAGGAAAGGAAAAACCCGGTGTACACATTGATGGTATTAACTACGATGTGAGTGGGTTTATTTATGACTTTAATGAAGAATTTTTTGCCAATGGCGGGCTGCCGCATTTGGCGTGGATGCTGGAACAGCATAAAGGCATGTTGCCAAAAGTGCCAGATGGTACAAGGCTTGGAGCTCCTGTTGCAAGGCCCTCGAAAATTATTTGCATTGGCTTAAACTATGCCGACCATGCAAAAGAAACCAATGCCACGCCGCCTGCAGAGCCGGTAATTTTTATGAAAGCCACTACGGCTTTGTGCGGCCCGTTTGATAATGTGGTGATACCAAAAGACTCTGAAAAAACTGATTGGGAAGTGGAGCTGGCAGTGGTGATAAGTGCTAAAGCAAGTTATGTTGCTGAAGCAGATGCTATGAATTATGTGGCCGGTTATTGTTTGCATAATGATGTTAGCGAAAGGGCTTTTCAGTTAGAGCGTGGCGGCACCTGGGATAAAGGAAAAGGCTGCGACACATTTGCACCCATTGGTCCGTGGTTAGTTACCAAAGATGAAGTGGCCGATGTACATAATTTAAATTTATGGCTGAAGCTGAACGGCAAACAAATGCAAAACGGCACCACGGCTAATTTAATTTTTAATATTCCTTTTTTAATCAGTTATGTCAGCAGGTTTATGACGCTGCTGCCCGGCGATATTATTTCAACCGGCACACCGGCGGGTGTGGGCTTAGGATTTAATCCACCCATTTATTTAAAACCAGGAGATGTGATGGAACTGGGTATTGATGGATTGGGAACAAGTGTGCAAACTTGTGTGGCGTATAAATAAAAACATTTTGAACCGGGCTGTTGAACTGCTATGCAGCTTCAGTGGCGTCGCACTCTTGTACAATAATTTTCTATTGGGCTTTTAAAATTGTTTATTAAACTTTTAAAATATAAAATTCTCAAGTTCCCCCTTCAGGGGGAGGAGGGGGTTAATAATTTATGAATCTAAATTTAAAAGATAAAGTAATCATTGTTAGCGGTGGTGCCAAAGGCATTGGCGAAGGTATTGTAAAAGTATTGGCAGCTGAAGGTGCTATTGCAATAATTATTGGCCGTAACGAAGCAGACAATTTAAAAACCGTTGCTGAAGTGACAGCCGCAGGTGGCAAAGCCGGTCAGGTTGCTGCAGAGTTAACAGAGCCTGCAGCCTGCGAAGCGGCTGTAAAAAAAGTAATTGAAACTTATGGCAGAATTGATGGCCTTGTAAACAATGCCGGCGTAAATGATGGTGTTGGTTTAGAAAGCGGCGATTATGAAAAATTCATGGCATCGCTGCATAAAAATTTGGTGCACTATTATTTGCTGGCGCATTATGCATTGCCCGAATTAAAAAAATCGAAAGGCAGTATTGTAAATATTACTTCTAAAACGGCGGATACCGGGCAAGGCAACACTTCTGCGTACGCAGCCAGTAACGGCGGCCGCAATGCATTAACAAGAGAATGGGCAGTGGAGTTATTGAAATACGGCATTCGTGTAAATGCCGTGGTGGTGGCAGAATGTTTTACACCGCTGTATGCAAGGTGGATTGAAACATTGCCCAATCCGCAGGAAAAATTAAAAGAAATTGAAGCCAAAATTCCATTGGGCAACCGTATGACGAGTGCAGAAGAAATTGCCAATGCGGTGGCATTTTTATTATCAGAAAAATCAAGCCACACCACAGGGCAATTGGTTTATGTAGATGGTGGTTATGTGCATTTAGACAGGGCGCTGGCAAACGCTTAAACACTAATTACACGAATTAAGCTAATTACTCAAAGTAAAAGGATGTTGTAATTCGTGTAATTATAAACTCAACTGCATGCAAAAAATCAAAACAGCATTATGTTCCTTCGGTATGAGTGGCTGGGTGTTTCATGCACCTTTTATTAATGCACACGAAGGGTTTGAATTATACGGTGTGTGGGAACGTACTAAAAACCTGGCACAGGAAAAATATCCTGCTATAAAAACCTTCAGGGATTTGGATGTAATGCTGGCGGATGAGACGATAGATTTAGTAGTGGTAAACACACCCAGCATCACCCATTTTGAATACACTAAAAAAGCATTGCATGCAGGCAAACACGTAATTGTTGAAAAACCTTTTACTGCAACCGCAGCAGAAGCACAAGAGCTAATTAATCTTGCCAAAGAAAAAAATAAACAGCTTTCTGTATTCCACAACCGCCGGTGGGACAGTGATTTTCTCACCGTAAAAAAAATAATTGAAAGCGGTGCCATTGGTGCGGTAAAAGAAGCTGAAATACATTTCGACCGTTTTACGCCTGCTTTAAGTCCCAAAGCACATAAAGAAGTAAACACGCCTGCCGTAGGTGTGGTGTACGATTTAGGTGCCCATGTAATCGATGCAGCCTTACAATTGTTTGGAATGCCAACAGCTGTTTTCGGCGACATGATGATAATGAGAGAAGATTCTTTAGTAGATGATTACTTTGAAATACTGTTGTATTACCCGGCATTTCGTGTTCGTTTAAAAGCCACCATGTTTGCAAAAGAACCGCAGGGCTTTATCATTCATGGCACCAAAGGCAGTTTTATTAAAAGTCGTGGCGATGTGCAGGAGCCGCAATTGACGCTGCATAAAAATCCATTAGATGCAGATTATGGTGCAGAGCCTGAAGAAGAGTGGGGAATATTAAATGCGGAAAAAGATGGTGTATTCACAAAAGAAAAAATTAAAAGTGAACGGGGTAACTATATGAACTATTACAATGGCATATACAATGCCATTGCAAACAACCAACCACTTCCCGTCAGCGCACCACAAGCACAAAATGTTATTAAGATTATTGAGGCGGCATACAGCAGTGCAAACAGTAAAAAAGTAACGGCTGTTTAACAAAGAAATCTTTCGTATTACTGCAGCAAAAATTCAGCTTTTCACCTCTTAAAAATCAGTTATTTCTTTGCAACCGGTTACAAAGAACGTTATCGGGAACGATTGCATAAATAAAGGTATTTTATTGCTTTACCGGCAGCTAATAATTCGGTAAAATTGAGTTGTAAAACGGTTGCCAAATTGGCCTCCTGGCCTTTCATTTTTTAATTTAACACACGCTTTTATAACAGCATTATTTTATGAGTATTTTAAATCAATTCAGCCTTAAAGGCAAAACAGCAGTAGTTACCGGTTGCGATACCGGTTTGGGTATGGGCATGGCCACCGCATTAGCAGAAGCCGGTGCAGATATTGTCGGTGCTTCCATTGTAGAAGATTATTCCGCAGTAAAAGCAGCCGTGGAAGCAACGGGTGTAAAGTTTACATACCACCGTGTTGATATTTCTGACCGCACTGCTTTGTATGCATTCATCAATAAAGTTCGTGAAGAAAATAAACGAATTGATATTCTTGTAAACAACGCCGGTATCATCATGCGTAAACCTGCGGCAGAGCATCCGGATGAATACTGGGATAAAGTAATTGACATCAACTTAAATGCACAATTTATTTTGGGCCGTGAGTTTGGAAGTGATATGATTAAAAATGGTGGCGGTAAAATTATTTTCACCTGCTCTTTATTAAGTTTCCAGGGCGGTATTAATGTGCCGGGTTATACAGCAAGTAAATCTGCTGTTGCCGGTTTGGTACGTGCCTTTGGTAATGAGTGGGGCAGCAAAGGTGTGTGCGTAAATGGTATTGCGCCCGGTTACATTGCCACTAATAATACACAGGCTTTACGGGAAGATCCTGAAAGAAGTGCATCTATTTTAAGCCGTATTCCTGTTGGCCGCTGGGGCGTACCGGAAGATTTTAAAGGCCCGGTAGTATTTTTAGCGTCATCCGCATCTGATTATGTGAACGGTGCAGTGTTGTTTGTGGATGGTGGATGGATGGCGAGATAATTTTAAACAAAAACTAAACAAACTAAAATGGAAATACGTTTTCACAACAGCCCGGCCGAAGTAAGCAGGATGAATGCGGAAGAATTACGCAGTAATTTTTTAATACAAAAAATGATGGTGCCCGACGAAATCAATTTTGTCTATTCGCACTACGACCGTGTAATTATTGGCAGCACCATGCCGGTGAATAAAACACTTACTTTAAAAACATACGACTGCTTAAAGGCAGATTATTTTTTAGAAAGAAGAGAACTGGGTGTAATTAATGTGGGTGGTGATGGTGAAATAAAAGTGGGAGAGAAAGTATACAGCCTGCGTAAACTGGATTGCCTTTACATTGGCAAAGGCAACGCCAAAGTTTCTTTTAAAAGTAAAAGCAAAAAAGAACCGGCGAAGTTTTATTTACTCTCCGCACCAGCACACAAAGAGTATGCTGTTAAACTGATGCCCAGGGAAAAAGCAGCGCCCACTGATTTAGGAACGGTTGCTACCGCTAACCAGCGTACGGTTTACAAATACATTCATGCTGATGGAATAAGAAGTTGCCAATTAGTAATGGGGCTTACTATTTTAAAAGAAGGCAGCGTGTGGAACACAATGCCTACGCATGTGCACGACCGCCGCATGGAAGCTTACTATTATTTTGATGTTCCCGAAAATCAAAAGGTCATTCATTTAATGGGGCAGCCAACCGAAACAAAACATTTGGTGGTAAGTAATGATGAAGCCATTATTTCTCCTCCGTGGAGTATTCATAGTGGTTGCGGCACCAGCAATTACGGTTTTATATGGGGCATGGCTGGCGAAAATTTTATTTACACCGATATGGATTTAGTAAACATAAATGATTTAAGATAATTTTTTTGTACCGGGCTGCAAACCTTTGTTCAGCTTCAAAGGCGTCGCACTCTTCAACAAAAAAAACTTACTCAGCTGTAAATAGATTATACAACATAAGCTTCGTGTTCTTCGTGCCTTTGTGGGATAAATAAAAATTATGAAAAAGTACACAACGATTTTCTTGATTGCAGTAATCAGTGGGTTGGCATTTATGCAGCCCAATAAAAAGCCCACTATCTTTTTAATTGGCGACAGCACCTGTGCCAATAAACCATTAGAAGATAATCCTGAAAGAGGATGGGGGCAGTTGTTTCCCAATTTTTTCACTAGTGAAGTGGAGATACAAAACCATGCGGTAAATGGCCGCAGCACCAAAAGCTTTATCAATGAACACCGCTGGGATACCGTGATGAGCCGCATGAAGGAAGGCGATTTTGTGATGATACAGTTTGGACACAATGATGAAAAAATAGATAAACCGGGAGTAGGTGCGCCTGCACACACGGAGTATAAAGAAAACCTCATACGTTTTATCAACGACACAAGAAGCAAGGGCGCCACACCCATTTTGATCACACCGGTGATGCGCCGCAGTTTTGATTCAACAGGAAAGTTTGTCGATTCTCATGGCGATTACCCGGGTGTAGTAAAAGAAGTGGGTGCACAAATGAATGTGCCAGTTATTGACCTGCATAAAAGCAGTGAGGAACTGATACTGAAAGAAGGGATCGAGAACAGTAAACGTTTTTTCCTTCATATCCCTGAAGGTCATTTTAAAACACAAAAGGGTGTGCGTGCAGACAATACACACTTTAGCGAATACGGTGCAGCCTCCATGGCTTCACTGGTTTGCCAGGCCATCAAAGATCAAAACCTGCCCATGGTAAAATACCTGGCGCCATCCGATTTTAAAGAGAAATACGCTTTTGAACTTCCCAAAATTTACACGCCGCATTTCAAAAAAGATACGTTCAATATCATGAACTATGGTGCCGTGGCCGATGGATTAACGCTGAACACTGCCGCCATCAACAAAACCATTGAAGCCTGTGCAAAAGGCGGCGGTGGCACTGTGGTGATCCCAAGGGGCAGTTATATCACTGGTCCCATCATCATGAAAAGCAATATTAACCTGCACCTCGATAAAGGGGCGCTGGTAATTTTCAGTTCCGACTTTAACCAGTTTCCGCTGGTGGTATCCACTTTTGAAGGCGTGGAAGCAGTAAGGTGCCAGTCACCGGTTACTGCTGAAAACTTAGAGAACATCGCTTTCACCGGCGAAGGCATCATGAACGGCAATGGTTTTTACTGGAGACCGCTGCCTAAAGACAAACAAACCGAAAGCCAGTGGAAAGCACACCTGAAAAAATATGGCGGCGTGGTTTCGGCAAATGGCAAAATGTGGTACTCATCTGAAAAAGCGCTGAAAGGATCTTTGACCAATAATATCGGTAAACTTACTGATGGAAAAACGGTAAAAGATTTTGAAGACATCAAAGATTACCTGCGCCCGAATATGATCCGTATTTTCCAGTGCAAGAATGTACTGATAGATGGTGTGACATTTGAGAACTCACCGGCATGGACAACGCATATTAATGCCAGCGAACACATCACCATTCATAATTTAACAGTGAAAAATCCATGGTTTGGCACCAATAATGATGCACTTGACCTGGAGAGCAGTAAAAATATTATGATGAACGACTGCCATTTTGATACGGGTGATGATGGTATCTGTATAAAAAGCGGCCGTGATGCGGAAGGAAGAAAAAGAGGCCTGCCCACCAAAGACCTGATTGTAAAAAACTGCGTGGTGTATCATGCACATGGCGGTTTTGTTATAGGAAGCGAAATGAGCGGGGGTGTAAACAATATGTTTGTAAGCAACTGCACATTTATTGGCACCGATATTGGCCTGCGTTTTAAAACCACCCGTGGTCGTGGCGGAATGGTGGAAAATATTTACGTGAACAAAATAGATATGAAGGATATTCCTGCGGAAGCGGTTTTGTTTGATATGTATTATATGGCCAAAGACCCCGTGGTGTTATCAGGAGAAAAACGGGAACCACCTAAAGTGGAAGTAAAACCCGTGGATGAAAGCACCCCGCAGTTCCAGAATTTTTATATCCGCAACCTCACCTGTGATGAAGCAGCCAAAGGAATTTTTGTAAGAGGCATACCTGAAATGCACATCAAAAATATTTTGATAGAGAACGCGGTGATGAACGTGGATGAAGGCATCGATATACAAGAGGCCAGCAATATTACGCTGAACAATATTACCATGATGACAAAGAACACCAACCCTGTGGCCTATGTACTCAACAGCGATAATATCACCATTAATAATTTAAAATATAAAGACAGTGCCGAAGTGCTGGCCATTGTGCAGGGCGAACGCAGCAAGTCCGTTAATATTTTAAATACTGATGTGACAAAGGCAAAACAAAAACTGCAGACAGGTTTTGGTGTAACAGAAACAGAAGTGAGATGGGCAGAGCAGGTACCGGCAGATGTAAAAAAGAAAAAGTCAAAAACAAAGATTGTACCTGTAAAGTTTGGCGACAAGTAATTTTAAAAGAGCGAAGCGAAAAGGCAATAAAAAACATAATTAAAGCCCAATAAAGGCGATACAGCTGAAGTGTGCGACGCCACTGAAGCTCCATAATGAATCAATGCTTGTATCAAAAAATAAAATTGCCCGAAGGGGAAATAACGTATGAAAAAACTGATTGTAATAATTGTAACGGTGATGACAGCAAACACATTTGCGCAAACACCTGCTGAAAAAATGGCGGCCACTGTATTGAACATCTGGAAAGATACCGTGCCCATTGGAAGCAATACCAAGTGGAGTTATGATATGGGTGTGGTGCTGAAAGGTTTTGAAGGCCTGTGGATGAACTGCGGCAATGCGAAGTACTTTACAGCCATACAGCAGAAGATTGATTATTTTGTAAAAGACGACGGCACTATTAAAAATTATGAAAAGGAAGAGTATAACCTGGATCATGTAAACAATGGCAAACTGGTGTTGCTGCTGTACCGTATTACAGGAAAAGAAAAATATAAAAAAGCAGCTGACCTGTTACGCAGCCAGTTGCTCACACATCCACGAACAAAAGAAGGCGGCTTTTGGCATAAAAAAGTTTACACCAACCAAATGTGGCTGGATGGATTATACATGGCGGAACCTTTTTACGCAGAGTATGCCATGCTGTTTCATGAAGACAGCGATTTTGATGACATTGCCAACCAGTTTATCTGGATGGAAAAACATGCCCGTGACCCTAAAACAGGCCTACTGTATCATGCATGGGATGAAAGTAAAGAACAGCAATGGGCCAATAAAACCACCGGTACATCGCCGCTGTTTTGGGCAAGAGCCATGGGATGGTATGCTGATGCACTCGTGGATGCACTGGATTATTTTCCCGCCAATCACCCAAAAAGAAAAGCGCTGGTTGATATTTTGAACCGCCTGGTGAATGCGATAGAAAAACAGCAGGATGCCAAAACAGGTTTGTGGTATGATATCATGAATTACAGCGGCCCTGGGAAAGATAAAAATTATTTTGAAGCATCTGCTTCCTCGCAGTTTGTATATGCAGTGGCAAAGGGTGTTCGCAAGGGCTATTTACCTGCAGCAAAAATCAGCATTGCAAAAAAAGGATATCAAGGCATTTTAAAACAATTCTTCAAGGAAGAGAATGGCCAGTGGAATTTGAACGGTACCGTAAAAGTGAGCGGACTGGGCGGCAAGCCTTACCGTGATGGCAGCTTTGAATACTATATGAGCGAACCGGTAATTACAAATGATGCAAAAGGTATTGGCGCCTTTATGCTGGCCTGTGATGAAATGGAAATGCAGCAAACACAAAGCAATGGCGCAGGTAAAACCGTATTACTCGACCGCTGGTTCAACAGCGAAAAGAAAAAGGATGTTACCGGGGCAAATATGTACTGGCATTATGTATGGGAAGAAAGAGGTCACCCGGGTTTTTACACGCTGGGGCATTTGTTTGAAGCAAACGGTGCCAAACTGGCTTCGCTGGATGTGGCACCCACCGCTGCCAGTTTAAAAGGCGCATCTGTTTATATCATTGTGGATCCTGATCATGTAAGGGACAATCCCAATCCCAATTATGTTACAGAAAAAGATGCCACTGCCATTGCCGCATGGGTAAAAGCTGGCGGTACATTATTGCTGATGGCGAATGACAGTAACAACTGCGACCTGCAGCATTTTAATATCCTTGCCGGAAAATTTGGTGTAAAGTTTACAGACAAGAGCCTGAACATGGTAAAGAACGACCAGTTTGAACAGGGCGTTGTATTACCGGGAGCAAACAATCCTGTTTTTAAAACACCGGCAAAAATGTATTTAAAAGAAATAAGTGCACTGGAAATAAAAGCGCCAGCCATTGCCAACGCCGTAAAAGACGGTGATGTGATCATTGCAACTACGCAGTATGGTAAGGGAAAAGTACTGGCCGTGGGTGATCCTTGGTTGTATAACGAATACCTCGATAACAGGAAACTGCCATTGGAATACGAGAATTTTAAAGCGGCATCCGACCTGGTGAGATGGCTATTAAAAAAGTAACGGATAAATGAAGCGTATAAAAAATATAATTTTTGCTGTAGCGGCCATGTTTGTTGCTGGTAACCTTCATGCGCAAAATGAAATTGTGGTGGCGCAGGATGGCAGCGGCAATTTTAAAAACATACAGGACGCCATTAACAGCCTGCCTGCAGATGATGGCAAAACCCAACGCATTATCGTTATAAAAAAAGGGGTGTACAACGAGAAGATTTTTATTGATAAGAACTTCATCACCCTGCGTGGCGAGAATGCGGGGAACACCATTGTAACCATTGCACTGGCAAGGGAAGAATGGCGCTGCAGCAACAAGGATGATTATGGCACGGCCACCATCAATTTACAGGGGAGCGATATCACGCTGGAAAATTTATCTTTCATCAACAGCTATGGAAAAGATAATACAGCAGATAAAGAAATAGTTTGCCCAAACGAAGCTGGCGGTAAAAAAACGATTAAACCCGGCGGGCACCAGATGGCGCTCCGCTCATTTAAAACAACACACCTTATCGTAAAAAACTGCATCTTCCGTGCTTATGGTGGTGATACAGTAAGTCCGTGGAATACCTGGGGCGGTATGTTCTATTTTAAAAACTGCATCATGGAAGGCGGGGTTGATTTTTATTGTCCACGAGGTTGGGCGCTTGCAGAAAACTGCCAGTTTATTTGTCATAATAATAATGCAGCTATTTGGCATGATGGGAGTGATGTACAATCATCAAAAACTGTATTGTTGAATTGCAGTTTTATTGGAGATGATGGTTTTAAATTAGGGCGCTATCACCGGGATGCTCAATTTTATTTATTGAATTGCAGTTTTCCAAAAAATATGGCAGATGCAGAAATATACTGGGTGCCTTCAAAAGAAAAAAGAGACAGTTTAAAATGGGGCAAACGG
The DNA here is from genome assembly GCA_044225995.1 of Ferruginibacter sp. Taxonomy (GTDB): domain Bacteria; phylum Bacteroidota; class Bacteroidia; order Chitinophagales; family Chitinophagaceae; genus Ferruginibacter. The sequence goes on from JBGAHV010000008.1 coordinate 23,062, forward strand.
GTTTATTATTATAACAGCCACCGCAGGGGCGGAGATTATGCATGGCATAAGGATAATTTACCAGAAGGTTTTGGTATAAATGATTTTAATGCGGCCTGGGTGTTTGATTATAAATGGAATCCAAACAATGAAGGCGTAAAATTAAATGCTGTTGGTGCCTCGGCACAATCAAACGTTCCCTCTGCTGATACAATAGTAGTGGTAAAAAATGCCGATAAGAAAAAGAAAGACTTACCGGGACCTGCCGGGCTCCCAATTAAAACTGAAATTTTAGACTCTACTAACCTAACGGACCCTGTGGCAGATAACATGTTATTATACCAGCGTAAAAACGGCGGCTGGCCCAAGCATTTCCAGGGCGATAAAAAAGTGGATTATAAACATGCACTTACGGCAGATGAATTAAAAGAACTGCAAAGCGGTTACGAAAAAGGCATTGATGCAACCATTGATAATGAAGCAACCACTAAAGAAATAAAATACCTCGTTAAAGCATACAAAACCTATAGAAAAGAAGCTTATTTAATTGCTGCCACAAAAGGTATTGACTATTTACTTATGGCACAATATGCCAATGGCGGCTGGCCGCAATACTATCCTGATTTCAGCAGTTACCGGAGCCAGGTTACCTATAACGATAATGCCATGATCAATGTGCTGAATGTGCTGCAAGATGTGGTTGAAAGCAAAAACGATTTTGATATAATAGATAAAACTTACCAGGCTAAATGCAACGCCGCTGTTGTTAAGGGAATTGACTGTATTTTAAAAACTCAATACAAACAAAACGGCATACTTACTTCCTGGTGTGCACAATACAATGCTAAAACACTGGTGCCCGAAATGGCACGCAAATTTGAACTGGCTTCATTGAGCGGAAGTGAATCAGTAGGTATTGTCCGGTTTTTAATGCGCCAGGCAAATCCCTCTAAAGAAATTATTACAGCTGTAAATGCAGCAGTGGAATGGTTTAAAAAAGTACAGATAAAAGGCTATAATGTGCAGGAAATAAAAGCGCCAAATGAACCAAGTGGTAAAGACAGGGTTGTTGTGAAGGATGAAAATAATATTATGTGGGCCCGTTTTTATAACCTGCAAACCAATGAACCTTTTTTTGCCGGCAGAGACAGTCAGCCCAGGAAAAAACTTGCTGAAATTGAAAACGAACGCCGCATTGGTTATGCGTACTATGTAACCAGCCCGGCTAAATTAATTAATGAAGAATACCCTAAATGGTGTGCCAAATGGGGAGTGAAATAACATAGAAAATTAAAATACAGGTTATGATAACGCTATCCAAATTCACCCTTAAAAATGTAAACACAGATGCAGTAACCACTGTGCCTGATGGAATTTTTGAATTACCTGAAAAAGTACTGCAGTTTGGAACCGGTGTACTGCTCCGGGGCCTGCCCGATTATTTTATTGACAAAGCCAACCGTGCCGGAATTTTTAATGGAAGAATTGTTGTGGTAAAATCAACCAGTGGCGGCGATGCTACCGCATTTGAAAAGCAAGATGGTTTGTATACACTTTGCGTACGTGGTTTGCAGGAAGGCAAAGCGGTGGGAGAAAATATTATTTGTTCCGCCATCAGCCGTGTATTATCTGCAAAAGATGAATGGGCTGCAGTGTTAAAGTGTGCTCATAATCCGGAAATGGAAATAATTATTTCTAACACTACAGAAGTGGGCATTGAATTGGTGAAAGAAGATATTCATAATCATCCGCCGGTATCGTTCCCTGCAAAATTGCTTGCATTTTTATACGAACGCTATAAAGCATTTGATGGCAGCGGGCAATGCGGTATGGTGATTGTTCCAACAGAATTAATAACCGATAATGGTAAAAAATTAGAAGCTATTGTTTTTGAACTGGCGCATTTAAACGGGCTGGAAGCCAACTTTATTGAATGGCTGGAGAAGCACAATCGTTTTTGCAATTCATTAGTTGACCGTATTGTGCCAGGCAAACCCGATAATGCAGCCAAACAAAAATTAGAAAACGAATTAGGCTACCAGGATGGTTTAATTACCATGAGTGAAGTATACAGCTTATGGGCCATTGAAGGGGATGACGAGGTGGCAGAGGCTTTAAGTTTTGCGCAGGTGGATAGCGGCGTGGTAATTACACCGGATATTACAGTGTTTAAAGAATTAAAGCTGCGTTTGCTCAACGGTACACACTCATTAAGTTGCGGGGTGGCATTTTTATCAGGTATTACTTCTGTAAAGGAAGCGATGGATAACCCAACAGTATCTGCCTTTATTAAAAATTTAATGACAGAAGAAATTGCTAAAGCCATTCCATATGATTTGCCGCAAGAAGATGCGCAGGCTTTTGCATCTAAAGTGCTGGACCGTTTCCGTAATCCAAGTATAGAGCATCACTGGATAAATATTACCCTCAACTTTACACAAAAACTGGAAATGCGTATTGTGCAGGTGGTGCAGCAATATGCAGAATTATATAAGACTGTTCCGGAGCACATTGCATTGGGCTTTGCAGCTTATATAGTATTTATGCACCCGGTTAAAAAAGATGGCGATGTGTATTATGGTAATGTAAACGGAAAGGACTATCCCATTAAAGATGTAAAGGCAGCATATTTTTATGAGCAATGGAATAACTTTGCACCTGCAGCCATTGTGCAAAATGTTTTAAGCAATACCGCATTATGGAATACAGACTTAACAGCACTGCCAGGTTTTGCCGAAGCTGTTACAGAAAATGTGGAAGACATTTTAGCAAATGGAATGACGAATACATTGAAACATTCAACTGAAAAAATTTAAAATAGAAAATGAAGCAGAAGGTTTTAAAAGTTCACCCTAAAGATAATGTACTGGTGGCTTTAACAGATTTAAAGAAAGGCGACGTAATTGAATACGATGGTACATCATATACGTTGCAGGATGATGTAAAGGCAAAACACAAATTTTTTACAGAAGATTTAAAGAAAGGCGACAGCATAATTATGTATGGCGTATTGGTAGGTAAAGCACAATACGATATTCCAAAAGGGGGCTGGATGAATACCGATAATACCAAACATGCAGCGGAACCATATGCCTACCGCAAAACCGGTTTTAAATGGACAGCCCCTGACGTTTCTAAATTTGAAGGCCGAACATTTAATGGTTATCACCGCAGCGATGGCCGTGTTGGTACTGCCAATTACTGGTTGTTTATTCCAACTGTGTTTTGCGAAAACAGGAACCTGGATGTGATTAGAGAAGCAATGCATAACGAATTGGGCTATGCCGTTACAGATAAATACAAACGCTACACACACCAGTTGATAGAAGCCATGAAAAATGGTGAACCGGTTGACAATGTAAATTTATTTGCGCCGCCACCTGCAAAACAGGAACGTGTATTTAAAAATGTGGATGGGATAAAATTTTTAAATCACCAGGGTGGCTGTGGCGGCACAAGGCAGGATGCTGGTGTGCTGGGAAAGTTATTGGCATCTTATGCTAATCATCCAAACGTTGCAGGTGTTACTGTTTTAAGTCTTGGCTGTCAAAATTTGCAGACCAATGATTTTTTAACCGAACTAAAAAAGTTCAATCCCAATTTTGATAAACCATTGTATATTTTTGAACAGCAGCAATCGCAAAGCGAAGAACAACTAATTGCTGACGCCATTAAAAAAACTTTTGAGGGTTTAGTTGAAATAAACAAAATTGAACGTAAGCCTGCGTCATTGGATAAATTATGTATTGGTGTAAAATGCGGCGGCAGTGATGGTTTCAGCGGTATCAGCGCCAACCCTTCGGTGGGTTATTTAAGTGATTTAGTGGTGGCGCTGGGGGGTAAAATCCTGCTGGCCGAATTTCCTGAGTTATGCGGTGCTGAACAAAATTTAATAGACCGTACAGAAGATGAAGCTGCCGCAAAAAAATTCATTCACTTAATGAGTACATACAGTGAGCAGGCTGAACGTGTGGGCAGCGGCTTTCATATGAACCCATCACCCGGAAATATAAAGGATGGTTTAATTACCGATGCTATAAAAAGTAATGGTGCTGCGTTAAAAGGCGGCACATCACCCGTAATAGATGTGCTGGATTATACAGAGCAGGCAACAAAACCCGGGTTAAGTTTGGTATGCACTCCGGGCAACGATGTGGAAGCAACTACTGGTAAAGCCGCAAGCGGCGCCACACTTATTTTATTTACAACGGGCCTGGGTACACCAACCGGCAATCCTGTTTGCCCTACCATTAAAGTAAGTACCAACAGCAACCTTACAAAAAGAATGAATGATATTATAGACATTGATTGCGGTCCGGTGGTGGAAGGTGAAAAAACGATTCAGCAAATGGGAGAGGAAATACTGGAGTATTGTATTAAAGCTGCCAGCGGAGAAATAATACCAAAAGCAGTGCAGCTGAACCAGGATGATTTTATTCCATGGAAAAGGGGGGTTTCTTTGTAGGAATAATGGATGGGCTTAGAAAGAGAGGATAAAATAATCTTCGATGAATAAAAAATTATGCGCTGTATTATTATTGTTTGCTATCATAAATAATACAGATGCTCAATTGACGAAGCAGCCACTTCTTGGCTATCGTTCAGCAAAAATTATTACAGTCGGTAATCTTCAGTTTAAAGACTTAAACCGTAACGGTAAGCTGGATAAATACGAAGACTGGCGTTTGCCTTATAACGCAAGAGCAAATGACTTGCTTGAAAAAATGAGCGTGGAAGATAAAGTTGGCTTTATGCTTATAAGCAGCACCCGTTTAAAAAACGACTGGAGTTTTGAAGCGCCAAAAAACAGTGAGCCGGTTACAAGCGATTTCAATGAAACTGACCTTGTGCAGACCATCAATATGTTTTCAAAACAACCGTTGCCTGTTCCTATCATGTCGGCATCGGGCACAACCAAAGCTGTTACACAATATCATCTCCGTCATTTTATTTTACGTGTAAACACATCAACAAAAATTATTGCAGAGTGGAGTAATAAGCTGCAGGCTTTATGCGAAAGTGATGGATTAGGTATTCCTGCAATTGTTGCCAGTAATCCAAGAAATCATATCACTAAAGATGCATCTATCGGCTTAAGCGTTGGTAAAACAACTTTCTCTACCTGGCCGGGAGAATTAGGGTTGTCTGCCACCAAAGATTTAAAATTAATAAGAGCATTTGCAGAAAGTGCAAGACAGGAGTGGGCTGCTGTGGGTTTAAGAAAAGGCTATATGTACATGGCGGATCTGTCTACTGAACCACGCTGGCAAAGAGTGGAAGGTACATTTGGTGAAGATGCAAACTGGGTGGCAAAAATGATGACTGAAGTGGTGCTGGGTTTCCAGGGAAATAAATTAAGTAATACTTCCGTAGCACTAACCACCAAACATTTTCCGGGTGGAGGCGCAACAGAAGGAGGACAGGATCCGCATTTTACCTGGGGCAGGAATGAAGTGTTTCCGGGAGGAATGTTAAGCAATAACCTGATACCATTTAAGGCTGCAATTAAAGCGGGCACATCATCCATCATGCCTTATTATTCCATACCCAATAATACAAAATATGAAAAGATTGCTTATGCTTATAACAAAGAAGTGTTGCAGGGCCTGTTAAGAAAAGAGCTGGGCTTTAAAGGGATTATTAATTCCGATACTGGCCCAATTGAAATGATGCCATGGGGTGCGGAAAATCTTACTGTTAACGAACGTTATAAAAGAACGCTGGAAGCGGGTGTTAATTTATATTCTGGTACGGCAGACCCTGCACCACTTTTGGAAACAGTAAAAAGCGGCATGGTGGATATGAAATTGATAGATAATTCAGTTTATCGTTTGCTCATGGAAAAATTTGAATTAGGGCTTTTTGAAAATCCTTATGTTGATGTGGATGCCGCAGAGAAAATTGTGGGCAACAAAAATTTCCAGGCAATGGCTGATATTGCTTTCCGTAAGTCAATAGTTTTGCTGCGGAATGAAAGTAAATTGCTGCCACTAAAACCAAAAACAAAGATCTATTTTGAATCTTATTTCCAGAAAAAGGGAGCTTCATCAAGTAATGTTTATTTGCCAGAAGATAATAAATATAATGTTGAATTTGTGAAGACTCCGGAAGAAGCAGATGAGATTGTTGTATGGATTACTTCAGGCTCCAAATCATTGTTTGATGCTGATGGCTCACCACTTTATCTTTCTTTATCTAAAAATGCAGTGGATGTTGAATACATTAATCAGCTTACTGCTAAAAAGCCAACAACATTAATTATTAATTATACCAACCCCTGGGTGATTGATGAAATTTACAATGACAAAAACAAAGGCAATATAAAGGCAGTACTGGCCACATTTGGTTGCACAACAGATGCAGTGCTGGATGTGATTACGGGTAAATTCAATCCTTCAGGGAAAATGCCTTTTTCCACCCCCGTTAGTGAACAGGCTGCTCAAAATCAAAAATCAGATGTGCCCGGTTACCTTGAGGGAAAAGGATATGCCTTGTTTAATGCTAATGAAGGATTGAGCTATAAATAAAACAGCAATCATTGCTAATTGATGCTGTATTTGCATATGCTGAAAATATTGGCAACGTTTGCGCAATTTTTTTAACTGTGAGAAGGAGTATTTCATAATTTTAATTACATTCTTAAATAAAGTACATCGCTATATGAAGCAATTCTTGGACGAAAATTTCCTGCTGCAAAGCAAAACAGCACAAACTTTATATCATGAGTATGCAAAGCCGATGCCCATCATCGACTATCATAACCATTTACCACCCGATCAAATTGCAAACAATATCAACTTTGGTAATTTAACCCAGGTGTGGTTGTATGGCGATCATTATAAATGGAGAGCTATGCGTACCAATGGCATCAATGAAAAATACTGTACCGGCAATGCCAGCGATTTTGAAAAATTTCAACAATGGGCTGCCACAGTTCCATACACATTGCGTAATCCGCTTTATCACTGGACACACCTGGAGCTGAAAGGCTATTTCGGCATAACCAAAGTTTTAAATGCAGATACGGCTAAAGAAATTTATGATGAAGCAACCGCTTTGCTGCAAACAAAAGAATATAATGTGCAGGGGCTGCTTACTAAAATGAATGTAAAAACACTTTGTACAACAGATGATCCTACAGATACATTAGAGTATCATCAGCAAATTGCAAAAAGCAATTGCCCTGTAAAAGTATTTCCTGCTTTTCGTCCGGATAAAGGCATGAATGTGGATGATGCAGCAACTTTTAATGCTTATGTAAATAAAGTGGAAGCTGCAGCTAATGTTTCTGTAAGTACTTACAGCGATTATTTAAAAGCTCTAAAAAGCCGCCATGATTATTTTGCAGCCAATGGTGCAAAAGTTTCTGACCATGGACTGGAACAGATTTATGCAGAAGATTATACCGATGCGGAAATAAATAACATCTTCAATAAAATAAGAAGCGGCAAAGAATTAGACAGTACCGAAAATCTCAAATTCAAATCTGCCATGCTGGTGGAATTTGCAAAATGGGATCATGAAAAGGGCTGGGTGCAGCAATACCATTTAGGGGCATTGCGTAATAATAATGCAAGAATGTTATCATTATTAGGGCCCGATACCGGCTGGGACAGCATTGGTGATTTCCCGCAATCAAGATCGATGGCCAAATTCATGAATAAGCTGGACTCAACAGATCAGTTAGCTAAAACTATTATTTACAATTTAAATCCTGCTGATAACGATTTAATGGCTACCATGATTGGCAATTTTAATGATGGCAGCGTAGCCGGTAAAATACAATTTGGCAGCGGCTGGTGGTTTTTAGATCAAAAGCAGGGGATGATGGATCAAATAAATTCCTTAAGCAATATGGGTTTATTGAGCAGGTTTGTTGGAATGCTTACTGACAGCCGCAGTTTTCTTTCATATCCACGTCATGAATATTTCCGCAGGATTTTATGCAATATGCTGGGGGAGGAAATTGAGAATGGTGAACTGCCTGATGATATTGTATGGACAGGGCAGGTGGTGCAGGACATTTGCTATAATAACGCCAAAACCTATTTTGGATTTTAAAATACAGGAGCTTTCATAACAGAAAGCTCTTTTTATTTTACCAATCAAACATTTACAAAGCCATTCTGCCGTTTAGCCTTTTTTGCCATTGCGTCAGCCAGCTGTCTTATATCTTAGTGTTTTGTATAAGCTATGATAAGACAGACTTTGCCAGTAGTATTACTGCTTATTTTTAATACCGCCTTTGCACAAGATTACAATCCTGTTCAGATTTCCGTAAAAAATCCGGAGGGCAAGCCAGCAGCCGGTGCCTTGGTAGAAATGTACAAGGAAGGCAAATTATTTAAAACAGCCATTGCTGAAAGGGATGGCATTGCAAATTTTACAGCGCTTGCTAATGGGTTGTATCGTTGTAACATAACTTTAAAAGGCTGTATTCCCTATAACCAGGATTCTTTTGCTGTGCCAATGCCGCATCCTTTAACTGTGCAATTGAAAAAAGGTGATATTACCCTGCAGGGAGTAACCGTTAGCAGCAAGAAAAACTTTATTCAGCAGGTGCAGGGAAAAACAATATTAAATGTTGAAGCCAGCCCCTCCAATGCAGGTACAACAGTACTGGAGGTGCTTGAAAAATCACCGGGGGTTACTGTGGATAAAAATGGCAGTATTGCCATGCAGGGTAAACAGGGAGTATTGATTTTAATAGATGATAAACCCACTTATTTATCGGGTGCGGAGCTGAATAATATGCTCAGCAGTATGAGCTCTTCGCAGGTGGAACAGATAGAGCTGATGCCTAACCCGCCCGCAAAGTACGATGCCAGCGGAAATGCTGGAATCATCAATATCAAAACAAAAAAGAGTAAAATAAAAGGTTTCAACGGTACTGCTGCTGTTACAGCTCTGCAAGGTGTTTATCCTAAAAATAATAACAGCATTGTGCTGAACTACCGTAACGGGAAGTTTAATTTTTTTACCACTTACAGTTTGAATCTTAATAAATATTTTACGGATATCTACGCCCTTCGAAAATACTATGATAAAAACGGAAACATTACGGCAACGCTGGATCAGCCAACAACTTTTGCCGGAAATGCCATTAATCATACGTTAAGAAGCGGTATTGATTATTTTGCTTCTCAAAAAACAACTTTGGGTATAATGGCAGGCGGCACTTTAATAAACCGTTCCGGAGATAATGAGGCAAAAGCAACCTGGTTAAGTGCAGCCAACACAATAGATTCTGCTGTTGCTACAAACAGCACCAGCGATAATAATTTTAAAAACGGATTGGTAAACCTTAACCTCCGCCGCAGTTTTTCCTCAAAACATTCTTTAGCAGCAGATGCAGACTGGTTAGGATACATCATTACAAACCGGCAGCAGTTTTATAACCGGTTTCAGGCTGCAGGAGGATATACAGAAGCTTCAAATGGCGATGTAAAAAGCTCTATAAATATCTTTTCTGCCAAGGCAGATTATAACAATGCAATCGACAAGAATACCGCCTTTAGTGCAGGGTATAAAACATCGCATACACAAACAGATAATAATGCCCTGTTTCAAAATTTAATAAACGGAAACTGGCAAAATGATTATGGAAAAAGCAATCATTTTCTCTATAATGAAAATATACATGCAGTTTACACCAGTTACGAAACCAGAATAAAGAAGCTGAACCTCCAGGGAGGGTTGCGCTATGAGTACACGCAGTATACAGCGCACCAGTTAGGCAATGCACAGCAAAAGGACTCTGCATTCAGCCGGAATTACGGGGCATTGTTTCCCAATATTTCCATTACTGCAGAAGCGGACAGTAATAACCAGTTTACCATTGCAGCAGGCAGAAGAATTGACCGTCCTGCATTTCAAAAATTAAACCCTTTCTTTTTCCTGATTAATAAGTACACTTACCAAACAGGCAACCCGTTTTATCAGCCACAGTTTAGCTGGAATATGCAGTTAACCCACCAGTATAAACAATTGTTAACTACAACTTTTTCTTATAGCCTTATTAAAAACTATTTTTCCCAGTTGTTTCTTACAGATACAGTTTCAGGGTTGCTTTTTTATTCTGAAGGGAATGTGGGAAAAGCATATAATTTGGGAACATCGGTTGCTCTGCAATTATCTCCTTTTAAATGGTGGACACTGAATGCCCAGTTAAATTATAACTACAAACATTTAAAAGGCTACAACGGTAACGAGAATTTTACCTCATATATAAATCAATTCAACATTAACCTCAATAACCAGTTTAGTTTTGCGAGGGTATATACTGCAGAGCTGTCTGGCTTTTATACCGGCCGGGCCCGAAACGACCTGCAGGAAGTGTTATATCCCACTGGCCAGTTATCATTGGGAGTTTCAAGGCCAGTGCTTAAAAAGAAAGGAACTTTGCGGTTTATCTTCAGGGATGTATTTTTTACAAACGCAATGGAAGGCCTTACCACCTTTGCCACAGCTACAGAGTATTTTATTTTAAAGCGTGACAGCCGTGTGGCGGGTATTTCATTTACCTGGAAATTTGGCAAAGCCTATAAAGCAACGAAGCGCTCACAAAGCAGTGTTTCCGAAGAGATGGAAAGGGTGGGGAATGGCTGATTGTTTATAAAGAGGCAGCACCACGGATCAGTAAAAATTTATAAAAATATTTTTTCTAAGAAGCAGATGGTGTAGTTTTGTTTTTCATGTAAGGAAGAAAAACCCAACCATAGTTCATTTAAACAGCCTCTGTAATGAGGCTGTTTTTTTCTAGTATCATTCTGACACATCCATAGTATACAGCAACAATTCTTTATCATTTACTACAATAGTTACGGGATAGTTATCCTGGTCGGCAGGTTTATAACTAAATGCCAGTACGCCGCCATTAAATGTAAACTCCATCGGTTTTACCTTCTTTTTTTTATCTTCTCCAAATACCAACGCCACTTTGGTAATATCCAGGTCGCTGTTTAATTGTAAACTAAAGTAAAAAGGTTTACCTGCCTTTGCTTTTACGGCTCCGTTATCGGGTGCAAAAGACCTTAATCCCATTTCATATGCGGCAGGTTTTATTGCAGGCAGATCAAAAAAATCTTTTTTACCTTTTGGTCTTGGCCCTAAATACCAGGCAATATTATCAGGGCAATGCTCCCAGTTAAAAACCCTGAGGTTTGCAAAAAAATATTCATCATTAAAAAGCGGGGTAAAAGCTTTAAAGTCGGCATCGGTATAACCACTGCCACGGCAGGCATCCACATAATACCATGCATCGGGGCTTTGGCCCAACTGCACCACATTCCAGGTATGATTTATTTCTGTTTTGGCATCACCGATTTGTTCTGAGGTAAACTTTACAAACCCGTCGATGGTAAGGCAGCGAATGCCTGCAACACTGCACATATCCTGGTAAAGGTTAGCATAACCAAGCCCCAGGGCTTTACGGGTTATTAATACCTGAGCAGGTGTATTTTTATCGCTGTTACCACTCCGTGCATTCTTGCAATCGAAACTGATATTGGTAGCGATCCATGTAAAAATGGCCCTGGCTTTATCAGTTTTGTCTTCATAGTTTTTTGTAAGCAGGGTAGCTATGGAGCCCATATTCATACTGTCCAGCCGGCCCAATTTTTTTACGTACTCATCCACGTCTTTAAAATCCCTTCCTGTTTTTTGGGCAAAACTGCTAATGGAAGCACCAGCGAGTATACAAGTTGCCACCATTGTAATAATCTTATTCATAAATTAAAAATAGGTATACAAAAGTTAATAAACCCTCAAATCATTTATTCTCAAATCCAGATAAAGTTGCTGTAAAAACGCCTCTTTCCCTTTTTTTAAAGATAGCTTTCCAATTACCATTATAACGAAGCAAAACCGGTACCAGGTATCCGTTAAACCGGTTTAAAACCACTTCCATTTTTACATCAAAGTCATACACTGCGGCATCATAGCTTAGGCTGTAGTTGCGCCCTAAAACTTCAAAATTTTTATCGTCAAACCAGGTCGTCATTTCGTCAATCACAACATCATTTTTATTTTCTGGCTTTACAGTTTGTTTAAAGATGTAACAATTGGTGTTGTTATAAATGTCCATGTCAATGCTCATGTCATACTTGTCCGCCATATCATCGTCAAAAATGGCTGTTTTACTGCTTAAAAAAGGGATGCCGCTTATTTTTTTCCCGGGATTGAAAAACAGTTTTTTTAATTGCTCCTTATGTTTTTCCAACCCGCTTTTGCCTTCGGTACTAAATTCTCTTCCGGTAACAATATTATCCTCGCCACAAACAGAGTCTTTCGTAAAAAAGAGTGAAGCATACATTTGCGCCGTATAATAGTTATAATTGTGGTCGTCATCATAAAAATCGCCTGTAGTTTGCTCTTCCAGCACTTCCATTTTACGGCAATTGCTGCTGCGCAATTGTTTTGTTTTACTGAAAAGAGATGCTTTTACTTCGCCATCGCTGTTGTTAATCCGTATATCGTTGATGGCATTAAATTGCAGCAGGTGCAGGTTACGGAAGGCCTTATAAAAACTGCTGTCGTTTTTTACTCTTTCAATAAATGCGGGGATATTAAGCTTATTGTTTACCACCACTTCGCTTAGTGTAATGGTATTTTTGCCGGACACGTACAGTGTGTCTTTTTTTTCCTGTGCAGTTACAGTGATGTAAAAAAGAAGAAAAATGAAAAAAGGCACGAAGCGTTTCATGCCTGTAAGTTAAAGAATATGCTATAAAGTGCCCTGTTAAAGGAGGCTATTACTTGGGGAAAAGCATGCGGTAATCCACCTTTATTTTACCCTTTGAAATATCATTCAGTTTGCCCTGCAGCAGTTTCCGTTTTAGTGGCTTTAAATGGTCGATAAAAAGCTTGCCGTCAATATGGTCGTATTCGTGCAAAATAACCCTGGCAGTAATGCCATTAAATTTTCTTACATGGTGGTTAAAATGTTCATCATCGTATTCCAATGTCACTTCTTCTTCCCTGGTTACATCTTCTCTTATTTTGGGAATGCTGAGGCAGCCTTCATTATAACTCCATTGCTCCCCGTTTAACTCTTTAATGTGTGCATTAATAAAAACACCTTTATAACCGGGGGCATCCGGGTAATCCAGTTCTTCATCCTCGTCTTTATTGGCAAAAATCTGTTCGCTGTCAATTACAAAAAGGCGAATGTCCTTATTAACCTGCGGGGCAGCAAGCCCAACGCCATTACTATTATACATCGTTTCCCACATATCCGCAACCAGTTTATCCAGTGCCGGGTAATCCGGGCCAATATCTTTACAAACTTTGCGTAAAACAGGGGAACCGTATGCTACTATTGGTAGAATCATCAACAAAATTTAATGCGGCAAATTTAATAAAAAGGATTGTGTTGCTGTCAGGTAATTGATTGTAAATATTCCTGCAGCATAATTGTAGCGGCTATTTCATCCACCAGCTTTTTATCCCTGCGGTCTTTCTTTTTCAGCCCCATTTGCAAAATGGCATCCTTGGCCATTTTAGAAGTATAGCGTTCGTCCACCGTTTTTACGGGTAACTGCGGAAATTCTTTGTTCAGTTTTTTGATGGCTTCTTTTACCAATGGAGTGGCGTGGGTATCACTTTCATCCCAGTTAACGGGCATACCAATTATTATCAGCTCCACAGGTTCAGTACTTAAATATTTTTTCAGGAAAGAAACCAGTTCTGCAGAATTGATAGTGGTTAATCCATTTGCAATAATCTGTAATGGATCCGTAACGGCAATGCCGGTACGTTTTCCGCCGTAATCTATTGCAAGTATTCGTGCCATTATTAATATAAAAAACTATCCAGTATAACAAATGCTGCAAACACAATTGAAGCAATACCGTTCAATGTAAAAAAAGCAAGATTTACTTTACTTAAATCCGCAGGTTTCACCAATGAATGCTGGTAAACCAGTAAACCGGCAAACACTGCAGCGCCGCACCAGTACCAAACTCCAAATTGGCCATATATACCTGCTGTAATAATACTAATAGCTGCCATCAAGTGCAGCAGTTGCGAAACCCTGAGGGCTTTTGTTTTACCCAGCGCTGCAGGAATGGAATGTAATTGTTGTTGCCGGTCAAATTCTTCATCCTGCAATGCATAAATAATATCAAAACCGCTTACCCAAAATAATACGGCAAATGAAAAAAGTAATGGGAGCATATTAAAAACTCCTGTTACGGCAACGTAAGCACCAATTGGTGCAAGACTTAACCCCAAACCCAATACCAAATGGCAAAGGGCCGTAAAACGTTTTGTATAACTATAAAACAGCACCACAAATAAAGCAACGGGTGATAAATAAAAACACAAACGGTTTATGAAGAATGTGGTAATAATGAAAAGCAGGCAACTGATTATAATAAAGAGCAGGGCATTTTGCGGTTTAATAATTCCAGCAGGAATTTCCCGTACAGCAGTTCTTGGATTAGAAGCGTCATATTTAGCATCCAGCCAGCGGTTAAAAGCCATTGCGGCAGAACGGGCAAAAACCATGCAGAGTACCACCAGTAAAAAGTATTTTGAAATAACAAACCAAGGGTTTGCTCCTGTATATAATTGTTCAACAAGGCTGCCTGTTGCAACAGTTGATAAAACTGAAGTATGCCATCCGGGAATTACTGTAAAAGCAGCAAAACTGCTGAATTTGTTTAAGCCAATAAAAAAGCCAACAAATGCAAAGGGCATTGCAAAAATGGTATGGGAAAACCTTATAAGAGAGAGATAGTTTTTAATTTTAGCCATTGTTGCAAAGATACGATGCCTTTAGTATTAAATTTTGATAAAGGGTAACTTGTAAAAGAGCTGTTTAAGTTAGACATTTTACAATTATCATTACACTATTATGCCTTTAAAGAAAATCTAGTTTATAAAAAAGTGCTGCAAGTAAAACTTGCAGCACTTTTTTGTTTTCCTTATAGCATAATTATATTTCCTGCTGGCTTTTGCTTTTTTTCAGCTCTTCTTTCGTTTTTTCCAGTTCCTGTTTAGCTTTTTCCATTTCTTTTTTTATTTCTTCTTTATTAATATTTTTCAATTCATTTTGCATGTCTTTCATTGCCTTTTGTATATCGCTTTGAATTTTATTCATGTCAATTTCCTTAAGCCCTGCTTTTACTTCATCCATAATTTTTTTAGTATCCACATCTTTTAACGCATCCTGAATTTCTGCTTTCATTTTTTCAGCATCAATTTTTTGTAACTCCGTGTTTACTTCCTGCATTATTTGATGCATATCCACTTGATTAATGCTTTCTGCAACTTCTTTTTTTATTTTTTCTATATCCACCTGGCTAATGGCTTTACTAATATCAAGCTGCAGCTTATCCATATCAATTTCTTTTAACTGGGCATTGAGTTGTTGCATTGCTTTTTCCACCTCTTTCATCGCTGCATCAAGCTCTGCTTTATTAGCCTTTTTCTTGGTGGTATCTTCCAGGTAAATTGGGGGTTGTGCTCCCAGTTTCTGCGGTATAAACGGAGAGTCCTGGAAAGACATACAAATGATACAAACTGTAATTACTGAGGCAAAACTCAAAATGGCTTTTTTGTTGTTTTTAATAAACTGTTTCATGGCTATACTTTGTTTTATGGTTTACGAAAAATTTCGTATCTAAGATAATAACTCTGTTCCTATTTTAAGCCCTGTTAATAAAATTTAACGTTTTAAATATTTTTAGTGGCATTAATGATGCATTTTATCAACTCATCATTTTATACGATTTTTGCGCAAATAATGTTACATGCTGGCTACTGATAAGAATATAAATGTGGAGGAATACTTGCAGGCTTTTAAAGAAATTACAGGCAGTGCTTTTGTTTTATTGAATGAGGATGATTTAAAGAATTACGACCATGATGAAACAGAAGATCTTCATTTTTTACCAGATGTGGTAGTTAAACCAAGAACTGCGGAGGAAGTCAGTGGCATAATGAAAATCTGCAATCAATATAAAATCCCTGTTACTCCCCGTGGCGCAGGCACCGGGCTTGCAGGTGGCGCTTTGCCTGATAGAGGTGGCGTACTTATTTCCATGGAACGGTTTAACACAATAATAGAAATAGATGAACGTAATTTACAGGTAACAGTTGAGCCAGGAGTTATAACTGAAGTACTGCAAAATGCTGTTAAGGAAAAAGGGTTGTTTTACCCGCCTGACCCCAGCAGCCGTGGCAGCTGTTTTATTGGAGGTAATATTTCGGCAAACAGCGGCGGGCCAAAAGCAGTTAAATACGGTGTGGTTAAAGATTACGTTTTGAATCTTGAGGTGGTGTTACCAACAGGGGAAATTGTATGGACCGGAGCGAATGTTCTTAAAAATTCAACGGGTTATAATCTTACACAATTAATTGTTGGAAGCGAAGGAACACTTGGAATTGTAACAAAAATTGTTTTAAAACTGTTGCCACATCCTAAATACGATTTACTGATGCTGGCACCTTTTAACAGCCTGGAAAAAGCTGGTGAAGCAGTAAGTGCTATTTTTCGTGCTGGTTTTACACCCAGTGCACTGGAATTGGTGGAAATTGATGCATTGAAAATTGTGAGTAAAATGGTTGACAGCAATGCAGTACCAGTAACAGATGATTTAGAGGCGCATTTATTAATTGAGGTAGATGGTAACCATATGGAAACACTGATGAGTGAAATGGAAGCCATAAGTACCTTGCTTGTATCCTTTGACTGCGGTGAAATATTTTTTGCAGATGATGAGCAACAAAAAGCAGCTCTATGGAAACTGCGCCGGCGTGTGGCTGAAGCAGTAAAACTGGATGGCTATACAATAGAAGAAGATACAGTGGTGCCAAGAGCAGAATTGCCTGCCTTAATACGCGGAGTGAAAGAATTAGGAAGACAAAATAATTTCTATGCGGTGTGTTATGGGCATGCAGGAGACGGCAACCTGCATATACGTATAAAAAAAGAAGGCAGCCGGTACAGTTTAAACAACCCGGACATTGTACCATCTTTAAAAGCATTGTTTACACTGGTAAAATCTTTGGGAGGTACTATTAGTGGAGAGCATGGTGTGGGGCTTGTACAAAAGGAATATATGGATGTGGTGTTTGATGCTGCCAACCTTTCTTTAATGAAAAGCATCAAAAAAGTATTTGATCCAAATAACATTTTAAACAGGGGTAAAATTTTTGACTTATAAATAATCCGGCATGAAAAAATTATTTTTTGTTTTTGTTGTTTCGCTAGCAGCATTGGCTTCTCAGGCGCAATATGAAAAGGATGATGACGGTGAAAAAAAAGGGTTTAAAAAAGAAAACCTTTTTGCAGGCGGGAGTGTAACTGCATCTTTTTACAGTGGTGGTACAGTATTAGGTGTTAGCCCTTATTTTGGTTACAGTCTTAATAAGTTTGTTGATGTGGCAGCGTCGGTTAATTTTAACTACACATCTCAAAGGGACAATATTGTGTATGGCGATAAAATACGACAAACTGTTTGGGGGCCGGGTGCTTTTGTACGATTGTTCCCCGTACGATTTTTATTTGCGCATGCCCAGTTCGAGCATAATTATATCCGCCAGAAATATCTTGCAGTGCCTAACTCCGGCTACCAGGATGATATTTATAAATTTGACGCAAACAGCATATTAGTAGGCGGCGGGTATTGCAGTGGCAGGGAAGGAACTGGTGATATATTTTATTACTTCTCTATTTTATGGGATGTTAAGAAAGATCCTAACTCTCCTTATGTAGATGGATTGGCCAGAGCTGTACCCATTGTTAAAGCAGGGCTGCAGGTGCCTTTATTTCAGCCTTCTGTTCGTGTTAATGGCCACAAAAGAAGGTATTAGAGAAATGCTTCCAGTTGTTCCGGTACTTCAATTACTGTAAGTCTCTCTTCTATTTTACTGTATAAAAAATTTTCTGCCTGCATTTGCCTGGCATGTGCCAGCAAGTGATTATAAAAACCGCCTGAGTTTAATACAAAAATTTTTTTGTCATGAATATTCAGCTGGTTCCAGGTAAGCATTTCAAACAATTCATCTAATGTGCCAAAGCCGCCGGGCAAAATAACTGCTGCATCACATTTTTCATACAGCATTTTTTTGCGGGTGTGCATGTTGTCAACTACTATCAGCTCTGTTATGCCGTGGTGGCTATGTTCCAGGTCGGTAAGCAACTGTGGAATAATACCAATAACTTTTCCTTTTTTTTCCAGCACCGCATTGGCAACAGTGCCCATAATGCCTTTATTGCCGCCACCATAAATAAGTGTTACTTTTTTTTCTGCAAGCAAATAACCCAGTTGTTTTGCATGCAATTCAAACAATGTGTTTTTACCGCTTTTGCTGCCGCAAAAAACAGCTAAAGATCCAATTGGCATAAATTAACTATCTTGAATTTTATTGCAAGCTAATTATTCGCTGTTAAATAATTATTACAAATTTTATGACTCCTGTAGTGCTTTTTTCTTTTGTTATCGGGTATTTTTTATTGCTTCTAACCGTGGCTTACTTTACATCTAAAGGAAGTAATAATGAATCTTTCTTTATTGGAAACAGGAACAGTAACTGGATGCTGGTTGCATTTGGTATGATTGGCACCAGCCTTAGTGGCGTAACTTTTGTAAGTGTGCCCGGTGCAGTTGGTAAACCAATGGCCGGGGGCGGGGTGGAAGGCTTTACTTATTTTCAAATTGTACTGGGGTATATTATAGGCTACCTGCTGATAGCATATGTTTTGCTCCCGCTTTATTACCGTCTTAATTTAACTTCTATTTACAATTACCTTCAAAGCAGGCTCGGTTTTGTTTCTTATAAAACAGGTGCTTCTTTTTTTATTTTATCCCGTACATTGGGTGCAACCGCAAGACTTTATTTAGTAGTTAAAATTTTACAAGATAGCATTTTTGCAAATCTTGGACAAAGCTTTCATATTCCCTTTTGGTTAACCACGCTGGTCATCTTGGTAATGATATTGCTTTATACTTATGAAGGCGGGGTAAAAACAATTGTATATACAGATACGCTGCAAACAACCTGCATGCTGGCGGGCCTGATTGTTTGTATTATTTTTATTTTAAACAAACTTGATGTTGGTTTAGGAACAGCATTAAGTAACATGAGTGAAAAAGGTTACAGTAACATCTTTGTTACAGATCCGTCAAGTAAACTTTTTATTATAAAGCAAATTGTGGCAGGTGCTTTTATTACGCTTACAATGACTGGCCTTGACCAGGAAATGATGCAAAAAAATATTAGCGTAAAAACGCTGGCAGATGCAAAAAAAAATATGGTAACTATTGCTGTTATCCTTACCGTTGTAATTTCATTGTTCCTGGTTTTAGGAGGTGTATTATACCTGTATAGTGATAGCCTTGGAGGCCATTTTAAAACGGTAATTGACGCTGGTAAACCGGTTACAAAATATTTTATAATGGAAAAAGATGCTTTAACAGGGCTGATGAAAGAAACACCTCTTGCATCTGATGCCACGTTCCCTTACATGGCAATTAAAACAATGCCGCCTTACATCTCCATTATTTTTGTGATAGCATTAATTTCTGCCTTGTTTCCTAGTGCAGATGGTGCCATTACAGCATTAACAGCTTCGTTTTGTATTGATATTATTGGCATGCAGCGCAACAAAGCCATGACTGAAGCAGCCCAAAAAAGAGTCAGGAAGATTGTACATATTTCTTTTGCGGGTGTGTTTCTGTTATTTGTAATGATGTTTTACTGGATTAACAATCCAAGTATGATTGGCGTAATTTTAAAAGTGGCTGGTTATACCTACGGGCCTTTACTTGGGTTGTTTGCTTTTGGGATTCTTACAAAACGGAATGTTACAGATAAATTAGTACCGGTTATTTGTATTGCTGCGCCAATAATCTGTTTTTTTATTGATAAATATCAAAGTAAACTTTTTGGTGGTTTTGAAATAGGCCTGGAATTATTGGTAATTAACGGGCTGTTAACTTTCTCTGGTTTATTAGCCATAAGTAAGAAAAAATAATTGTAATTTTGATTTAGTAAGTGCCATTCCTTTCTAATAAACTGGAATGGCATTCTATTTACAAGAACTTAAAACAAAAGAATGAACGGAACAATCAATGTATCCAAGCAGCGTAACTGGAAAGAAAGCCAGGCGCACAGCAGCTGGCAGATTTTTAAAATAATGGCTGAGTTTGTTGATGGCTTTGAAGCCTTGAACAGAATCGGACCCTGTATATCAATTTTTGGCAGCGCACGTACTAAGCCTGGTAATAAGTATTATGATCTTGCAGTGGACATATCTAAACGCCTTGCAGAAGAAGGCTTTGGTATAATTACTGGAGGCGGCCCGGGTATTATGGAGGCGGCCAATAAAGGCGCTTCTATTGCAGGTGGTAAATCAGTGGGCTTAAACATTGAGTTACCGTTTGAGCAGCAGGCCAACCCTTTTATCGACAGAGATAAATCACTGAATTTTGATTTTTTCTTTGTGCGTAAAGTAATGTTTGTAAAATATTCCCAAGGGTTTATTATGATGCCGGGAGGTTTTGGAACAATGGACGAATTTTTTGAGGTAGCTACTCTTATTCAAACAGGAAAATTCAAGCAGTCGCCAATGATATTAGTTGGTAAATCTTATTGGGGCGGTTTAATTAACTGGATTAAAGAAACAATGGGTGAAACAGAACATAATATTAATCCTGAAGATCTGGACCTGATACACCTTTTTGATACCGCAGATGAAGTGGTAGACTTTATGCTTGATTATTACAAATCAAAACCACTTGCACCAAACTTCTGATGGAATTGGTTAATCATACCGCAGAGTTGTACGCTCAAAATTTTACATCTCCACTGGATGAAACTTTGCTGGAGGTAGAAGATTTTACCCTTAAAAATCATCCGCATGCACAAATGCTAAGCGGTCATGTACAGGGTAAATTCCTTGAAATGATAAGTACGATGATAAAGCCAATGCATATACTGGAGATTGGCACATTTACAGGGTTTAGTGCGCTATGTCTTGCAAAAGGGTTACAGCCCGGTGGCGTATTACATACCATTGAAATACGGGAAGAGGACGCCGCCACAGCAAATAAATATTTTGAACAGGCAGGTGTTTTAAATAAAGTAAAACTTCACGTTGGTAATGCGGCCAATATTATACCAGCCATTCAACAGCAATGGGATTTGGTTTTTATTGATGCCGATAAAACCGGGTATATTGAATATTACGAACTAACTTTGCCACAGGTTAAAAAAGGCGGCTTCATTTTAGCTGATAATGTATTTTTTCATGGAGAGGTGTTGCAGCCGGAACTTAAGGGGAAAAATGCCAAAGCCATAGATGCATTCAATAAACATGTTAAAAACGATGATCGTGTGGAGCAGGTACTGCTATCAGTAAGAGATGGTCTGCTGCTGATTAAAAAGTTGTAACTGATGAAAAAAGCTATAATAATTATTTCTTTATTTTCTTCTGCATTTTACGCTAATGCCCAGGATGTGCTTACACCAGCACAATACGTGGAAATGTATAAAGACCTTGCGGTAAGAGAAATGAAACGTATGGGAGTGCCCGCTGCCATTACACTGGCACAGGGTATTTTGGAAACGGAAAGCGGCAACAGCGCATTGGTCAAAAAGTCAAATAATCATTTTGGAATTAAATGTAAAAGTTCATGGACTGCAGAAAGTGTAACTCATGATGATGATGCAAAAGGAGAGTGTTTCCGTTCTTATAAATCAGCAGAAGACAGTTACAGGGACCATAGTAATTTTTTAAGAGGAAATGACAGGTATAGTTTCCTTTTCAGTCTGGATGTTCGTGATTATAAAGCATGGGCATACGGGCTTAAAAAAGCAGGCTATGCAACCAATCCACAATATCCGCAAATACTTATTAAACACATTGAGCAATATAACCTGCAGCAATATACTTTGCAGGGTGCAGATGATGTGCCGCAGTTTAATGCCTCCCGGTACCAGGATGATAAATCGGTACCACTTGAAGATGAAAAAACAAAAAATGAGACTGTAATAAGTGACCCATCTTCCCAAACAATGCTGGATGTTAGTGATAAGGTGCTTATTGTTAATGGCAGTAAATGTATTTATGCAGGTAAGGGAACTTCGTTATTGGTAGTGGCAACAAAAAATAATATTCCGTTGGCAAAGCTTTTAAGTTTTAATGAGCTGGCAGAAGATGGAATGCTTACTAAAAATCAGTATGTATATCTTGAAAAAAAATCCAAAACCGGAGATAAGGATTTTTATATAGCAAAACAGAATGAAACGTTTTATGATATTTGCCAGGCTAACGGGATACAGTTACAACCTATGCTTGACTATAACAAGCTTTGGGGTAATGAAGATATAAAACCCGGTACAAAAATTTATTTAAAGCCGGGGTTGTTTCAAAAGCAAGTTAATAACTCTCCTGAGCCAGTAAAAAAAATAGTGACACATATAGTGCAACCCAAAGAAGGGCTTTATGCAATTTCAAAAAAATACAATGTAACAGTGCAGCAGTTAAAAGAATGGAATAAACTTGAAACTGATGCGCTGAGTATTGGGCAGGAACTTATTGTATCACAATAATTATTTTATGACGATAGAAGTATTTGGGAAAAAATTTATTCCTTATATCACCGCCGAAGAAATTAAAGAACAAATAAAAAGGCTGGGGGATGAACTCAACAGCGATTATGCAGGTAAATGTCCGCTGTTTATAGCAATCTTAAATGGCTCGTTTATGTTTGCATCAGATTTGTTTAAAGAGCTTACAATTGATGCAGAGATTTGCTTTATAAAACTGGCTTCATATAAAGGCACGAAGTCTACAGGTAATGTAATTACATCCATTGGACTAGATGAACCTTTAAAAGACAGGCATGTAATAATTGTGGAGGATATTGTAGACACTGGAAAAACACTGAACGAGTTTTTACCCCAGTTGTTTAACCAGCAACCGGCATCCTTAAAAATTGCTGCTTTGCTTCACAAACCAGAGGCATTAGTACATCCTGTAAAAATTGACTACCTTGGCTTTAGTGTACCGAATAAATTTTTGCTTGGGTACGGGCTTGATTTTGACGGTTTGGGCAGAAATTTAAAAGAAATTTACCAGCTTTCAGAGGGGTAGCAGGCAACAAAACGGGCACAGAACTTGTCTTAAACGATAACTTTAACCTTATAATTGCTGTGCCTTTGCGGTTGTGCTATATTATTATACTTACCTGTTCTGCAGTGTTTGCAAAAGCGCAGTATTATATACGTGGAGAGGTTAAAGATGAAAAAAGCCAGCCGCTTCAAAATGTAAGAATACTGCTTCATTCTTCCCGTACGCAATATTATTCCGGTCCTTCAGGCGGCTTTGGCATAACCTCCAGAATGGCTGTGGATTCACTCACGTTTACTTTAGAAGGCTACGAGTCTAAATCCATTAAAATAAACACCAGCCAATGGCAGGATGTTAGTATGAAGGTGTTGCCTTCTGTTGCCAATCGTAACAAGCCAAAATTAATTTCTGTAACTAAAAACTTACAGCGAACATCCAAATACCGCTGGTTTGTAAGTAATGAAACTTATTTTCAGTTAGTGGAAAACGATTATGTCAATGCATCAAAATTTCCTAACACCGGCTTTGCTTTAAATGTAAATAAAGCATCTTATAGTAACATTAGGCGGTTTATAAATATGGCAAGTACGGTGCCGCCGGATGCAGTACGTACTGAAGAACTGCTTAATTATTTTAACCTCCATTATAAAGAACCAGAGCCGGGTAATGTTTTCAAGCTGGAGTCACAATTAACTTCCTGTCCATGGAATGATGAAAAGCAATTACTTCTTATTAATATCAATGCAAGAAAGATTGATTTAAGCAAAATTCCGCCCAGTAATTTTGTTTTTCTAATTGATGTTTCTGGCAGTATGGATATGCCTAACAGGCTTCCGTTGCTGAAGGCCGCCTTTCAGCTTTTTGTAAAAAACCTGCGGCAGCAAGATACAGTTTCAATAGTTACTTACGGTGGTGTAGTGGGGGTACACCTGCAGCCAACAAGCGGGGCAGAAAAAGAAAAAATTATCAAGTCTATTGAAGAGTTGGATGCCAGTGGGGATACACCAGGAGAAGCCGCAATTATTACCGCTTACCAGGTAGCTCACAGTACTTTTATAAAAGGGGGAAACAACAGAATTGTGCTTGCAACCGATGGGGATTTTAATGTGGGCGCTGCATCGGAAAAAGCATTGGACGATTTAATTACAAAAGAAAAGCAGGGTGGTGTTTTCTTAACCTGCCTTGGTGTTGGCATGGGTAATTTTAAAGACTCAAAGCTTGAAACGCTTGCAAAAAGAGGTAATGGTAATTATGCTTATTTAGATGATATTAAAGAAGCTGAAAAGGTATTAGTAAAAGAACTGACACAAACTTTTTACGGGGTGGCAGATAATGTCTTTATGAATGTTCAATTTAACCCTGAATGGATAAAAGAATACAGGTTAATTGGGTTTGACAATAAACGAGATGCTGTTGCAGACAGCACAATTGATCTTGAAGGAGGGGAAATGGGTAGTGGGAGCAGTGTACTTGCGGTATTTGAAATAGAGCCAGCAGACAAAAAATTGTTTACAAGGGATATAATTGACAATAAAGGCATCGCCAGCCTGTCTATACGCTACAACTTGTGCAGCGACACAGTTAACCAGTTGATGGAATATATATGCCCGGCTAATTTTACAGAGTTTAAAGAGATTGACAGGGAACTTCAGTTTGCAACAGCAGTTACCATGTTTGGGCTGAAAGTAAAACAGTCAAAATATGGAGGTGATATTGATTGGACAGAAATATCTGCCATTGCCAGCTCTTCCTATGACCCCAATGATTATTTGCAAACCCAGTTTTTGCAGTTAGTTGAAAAGGGTCAAAAAATTTACAAAGGGAAAAGGTCTAAGAAAAACAAAGGCGGGGATTAGCTGAACATTTCCCGTACCTTATCAAAAAATGATTTTTCGCTTTTATCAGGCTTAGGCACAAAATTCTGGCTCTGCTGCATTTTTTCAAGCATTTGTTTTTCTTCAGTACTTATATGTTGCGGTGTCCATACATTTACCTGTATCAATTGGTCGCCTCTTTCATAACTGTTTACGCTTGGAAAGCCTTTGCCTTTCAACCGGAATATTTTACCACTTTGTGTGCCTGCAGGTATTTTAATTTTAGCCCGACCATCAATAGTGGGCACTTCTACCTGAATGCCAAATACTGCATCGGGAAAAGATATATGTAAATCATAAGCCACGTTCAGCCCATCTCTGTGCAATTGTTGGTGAGCCTCTTCTTCAATCAGCACTATCAAATCTCCATTGCTTCCACCTCTTTCACCTGCATTTCCTTTTCCGCTAACATTTAATTGCATCCCTTCCTGCACACCTGCTGGTATATCAATCGAAACTGTTTCTTCACCATAAACGCGGCCCTCGCCTTTACAAGCGGTGCATTTGTGCGTTACAGTAGTTCCTTCTCCATTACAGGTAGGGCAGGTAGTTACGGTTTGCATTTGGCCTAAAAAAGTATTTTGTACCCTGCGTACCTGGCCATTACCACCACAGGTACTGCAAGTGGTAACACTATTTTTATCTTTTGCCCCAGTGCCCCCACAAGTGCTGCAGGGAACATATTTTTTTACCTTGATAGTTTTAGTGGTGCCTTTTGCAATTTCCTCGTAATTCAATTTGATTTTTACTCTCAGATTACTGCCTCTAACGCCCCGGCTTCTACCGCCACGGCCACTGCTGCGGCCACCACCTCCACCAAAGAAGCTGCCAAACGGACTGTCATCCCCAAAAATATCTCCAAACTGGCTGAAGATATCATCCATGTTCATACCTCCGCCTCCATAACCACCACCACTATTGCGCCCAGGCCCGAATGCCTGGTGGCCAAAACGGTCGTATTGCGAACGCTTATCTGCATCACTCAGCACTTCATATGCCTCTGCCGCTTCCTTAAATTTTTCTTCTGCTGCTTTATCGCCAGGGTTACGGTCTGGATGATATTGCATGGCAACTTTACGGTATGCCTTTTTAATTTCGTCTTGTGTAGCCGTTTTGGAGATACCTAATATTTCGTAAAAATCTTTCTTCATGTATTAATTTACTTATTTACCAACAACCACTTTTGCAAAACGAATAATTTTATCGTGGAGGTAATATCCTTTTTCTGCTTCATCTATCACTTTGCCTGCTTTATCTTCTCCTGCAGGTAATTCAGCAATGGCTTCATGCTTTTCTACATCAAAATCTGTATTTATACTTTCCATAGGTTTAACCCCTTTTTGCTGCAACTTATTCCTGAGTTTATTAAAAACCAGCTTTACACCTTCTTTTATTTGAGTAATGTCTTCAGAAGATTGCATTTGTTTTTCTGCCCTGTCACAATCATCCAGCACTTCTAATAAAGATGTTACAATATCCCTGTTCGCAATTTTTGAAAAATCGTCTCTTTCCTGGCGTGTACGGCGTTTAAAGTTTTCAAACTCTGCAAAAAGACGCAGGTATTTGTCTTTTTGTTCTTCCAGTTCAGCAAGTGCTTTTTCGCCTGCATCTGTCTCTTTTGTATCATCCATGTGAGAAGTACCCGGTACATCAGCATCCGCATTAATGTCCATATTGCCATTCTCAGGTATTACTGTTTCTTTTTCTTCCATTGTAAATTAAAAATTGTTTGCGAAGGTACAACTGTCAAACATTTTGCCAAGGTGTTTTTACAGCCAAAATGGCAAAACAAGTTCAAATAAAAATCAAAAAAATGAGAGAAAATTACTTTAGCACGAGAAACCTGACAGTTTCGATGGGGTGACCAGTTTTGTCACGTAGTTGATAATAATAGAAACCTCTTGAAAAATCATCGAGTTGAAGAGTGATTTTTTGAGGGGGGCTTTTAAGTTCGTATACTTTTTTTCCTGTAAAGTTGTAGATTTCGAAAGACATAGTCTTATCATAGCCACTTACAAAATCGAAGTTGATTACTGTAGTAGCGGGTATTGGATATAATTTTATCAACTTTGGGTTACCATCACCAGTGGTGGAAGGTTTATTTTGTGCAGTCGAAGTAAAATTTAATCCAATAATGAAAATAAGTATGTAAACAAATTGTTTCAATAAAGTAAAGTTAATGAATTATCTGGTTTTTTAACTTTTACCTCCAAAAAAATGCCGTTTTTTGTTAACTGAGCAATTTTTGTGGGACGGACTCTACTTTACAAACGTCAAAATGCTACTTTAATTGCTTTAAACAGGTATTCACGGCCTCAAAATCAGGCACTTCACCCGGATTTTCAAGAACTTCTGCATATCGTATAATTCCTTCCTTATCAATCAAAAAGGCAGACCTTTTACTCACACCATGCATCCAGCCGGCGAAGTTTTCGTAGATTGTTCCATACAAAGCAGATACCTCTTTATTAAAATCACTAAGCAGCGTAAAATTGTATCCTTGTTCTTCTTTAAACTTTTTTAATGTCGCATAAGAATCAACGGAAATGCCCAATACAACCGCATTGGCGTCATTATACCTGGCAATATCATCCCTAACGGCGCAAAGTTCTTTTGTGCAAACCCCTGTGAAAGCTAAAGGGAAAAAAAGTATCAATACATTTTTTCCTTTAAAAT
Organism: Ferruginibacter sp.; assembly: GCA_044225995.1. Classification (GTDB taxonomy): domain Bacteria; phylum Bacteroidota; class Bacteroidia; order Chitinophagales; family Chitinophagaceae; genus Ferruginibacter. The sequence continues at coordinate 50,674 of JBGAHV010000008.1, forward strand.
CACTGAGGTTAACCTTGTTTTTCTCTGTATCTACCAATGTAAAACCCGGGGCATTCATTCCTGTTGTAAGCATATTTTTACTATTTAAAGTTATTTATAGTGGTATAACCAAACTTGTTTTGCTTTTGTTCAGTTTTTCGGGTAAAGCTGCAATAATTTCTTTTTTCATGGCATCTATCAACCTTTTTTTAAGATGGTCACGGTGTATTACAATGCTAACTTCCCTGACAGGTTCTGGTTTTTTAAATTTTCTCAGCAATTTTTTTTGTTTAGCCGGCATATTCAATGTGGCCAGTTCTGGTAAAATAGTAACGCCGTCATAAATTTCCACCAATCGCCTTAAAGTTTCCAGGCTACCGGCTTCGTATTCAAAATGGCTTCCCTCAATACTCGCTTTTCTTAACTGGCACAGGTTGGCTATTTGTGTACGGAAACAATGACCTTCTTCCAGCAACCATAATTTGTTGGGGTCAATATCGCCGGGCAATACATAAGTTTTTTTGTAAGCCGCATTCTTGGGTGAGATATATGCCATCATTTCCTCGTAAAAAAGCACATCCTCCTTTATACCGTTTTCATTTAAAGGGGTTACCAAAATCCCTGCATCTATTTTACCCTCTCTCAGGCGGGATATGATGATGTCTGTGGTCAGTTCATTCACTACTAATTTAATTTCCGGGTATTTTTTTGTAAAAGACGGGATAAAAAGCGGTAACAGGTAAGGCGCTAAAGTCGGGATAATACCCACTTTAAGTTCACCCGCAAACGCACCTTTTCGTAATTGGAGAAAGTCCAGCAACTCATCCCGTTCCGCAATAATTTTCCGTGCATGTGTTACAATCTCTTTTCCTGCGGCAGTAGTAACAACCGGCATTTTACTCCTGTCAAAAAGCTTTACGCCCAATTCCTGTTCCAGTTTATGTATTTGCATGCTTAATGTTGGCTGTGTTACAAAACAAGTTGCTGCAGCTTTGGCAAAATGCCGCCATGTATCTACAGCCACGGCATACTCCAGTTGCGTAAAAGTCATTAAAAAATAATTTAAGGCTATAAAACTAAATCAAAAATGTGGCTGGTGGGTATTTCAAAAAACAAATCTTATTGCCATATTTACATTGCTAAACCATTCGGATATGAAAAGTGTAATTACTTTCTTTTTTATATTAACCAGTATTTATGCTGTAAAAGCACAATCAGCTATTGAAACAGCTAATACCTGTTATGGCAAACTGGATTATCAGTGTGCCTTGACTAACTATCTTACCGCCTTAAACAATAATGGTTACAAAACCTCTGATAAATATCTTGTGGAATACAGGATTGGACAATGTTACTATTACCTGGTGCAAGATGAAAAGGCACTGGAATATTATAAAAAAAGCCTTCTTTCATATCCAGATTATTTTTATGCACTATGGGGGGCTGCCGATTGTTATGCAAACCTTAAAAAAAACTCTGACGCACTCGATTATTACAAAAAGGCGCTTGCTTTAGCCACTTCTGGTGAAGACAAACAGTCCATAAGCTTTGCAATTGGGGAAATATATTATGATCAGAAGCAGTATAACTCAGCAGTGGATTACTACCGCAATGTCTACATCCGCACAGGTGATTACACTACGCTGGATGCTTTTATAGGGGATGCCTTCTATTATTTAGCCAAATACGACAGCGCCCTTGCTTATTACCAGAAATCTGAGCCTGCATACAAAGACAATGCAGATGGTATGAAAAAATTAAAAGTTTTTGAGGGCCGCTGCAGCAAGCAACTGGGGAGAGCGGATGAAGCAATAAAATATTTTGACGCAGCCATTGCCCTGAATCCAAATTATGGCACTGCTTATTGGGAAAAAGGAATTGTATTTGCTGAAAAGAAAGATTACCCTCAGGCTATTGAGTGGTATAAAAAAGCCCTTGCCAAATTTACACCAAAAGACACCAGTGATAATTATACATTGATGGGGAACCTTTCTGCCTGCTACCGGGAGCAGAAAAATTTTGCCGAACAAGTTAACTGGCTATTAAAAAGAAAAGATTTTTCCAAAAACAAATACGATGAATATGCTTCTGTGGCAACTATTCAATATGCACGCCTGAAAAAAAGCGCAGAGGCAGAAAAAACATGCAAAGAGGCAATACCATTATACCAAACAGATGAAATTGGGATTAAAAAAACTGCCCAGAGTAACTATATAAAATTGTTAAACATCGCTGGTAAAATTGCCCTGGAAAAAAAAGACACATCTGCTGCTAAAAAATATTTTGATGAAGCACTTGGATTAAATAAATATTCATACGAAGCAAATGCCGGAGCCGGGGAAATTGCCTGGAACCGCCAGGATAAAGATTCTTATAAACAATACTACAATAACATCATCAGAAGTGGGTTTGATACACTGCTTACCTCAAAAAAAGAAATTGCCAATGTATATGGCCGTGGAGCTTATGTGGATGCTTATATAGACGGAGAGTCCTACTACTCATCTTCTGTGTACAGTGCATTGCAATACGACTCTGCGCAAAAAGAAGCTGTTTTACTCTGGCCAATTTTGCTTAGCAACGACAGCTATTCCACAAGCCTAAGCAAAGCCAGTTGCATAGCTATGCTTAACAAGGCGGCTAAACAATATAGTGGTGATAAAGAATATGTAAGTAATTTGTACAACTCCATTGCCGTACTCACACCTTCCACCGATACAGCTGCAATACGAAAAGCGCTGGAAGAAGCAGTAAGAATCTATCCTGAAAACATAAAGCCCTGGGATAATCTTCTCAAGTTTTATTCTTCTTACGATAATGCCAAAGGAAGTGTTATGGTAGAAAAACTAATTACAATCCTTAAAAAGAAGAAAGACAACGCCACTACTGCAACTGCCTATATCTATAAAGGTGATTTTTTATGGCGGCAGGATAAAAAGGAAGAAGCAAAGAAAGCCTACCAGGAAGCCTTGGTGTGGGACAGCAATAATGCCACCGCAAAAGACAGGGTAAAACTGCAATAAAATTCTTTTAACCATTTTTTTAACGGGCTGGCATTAGTTTTGTCGTCTAATACCACAAAACAAAAAATCCAGATGAAGAAATTATTACCCGCAGTAATTGTATTTAGCCTTTTAGGTGTAAGTGTACAGGCCCAGAATTTTAAAAGATGTTTTAAACAAGGTTGTAAAAAAAGACTCCTCCGGCAAAACCGTAATTAACAAAAATATACTGAACGGTAAAAACCTCAGCAACGATGATATTGTAAGCGGTTTAAAGGAAGCTTTGCGTGTGGGTACAGATACCAGCACTAAAAAGTTAGGAAAGCTGGACGGCTATTTTGCCGATGCCGCTGTAAAAATTTTAATGCCTTCCGAAGCGCAAAAAGTAGAAAAAACATTGCGTAGCCTGGGCATGGGCAGCCTTGTTGACAAAGCCATTTTAAGTATGAACCGTGCAGCAGAAGATGCCGCAAAAGGAGTGGGCAATATTTTATGGAACTCAATTAAGCAAATGAGTATTACCGACGGGCTTCAAATATTAAAAGGAAGCGATACCGCTGCAACAGCTTACCTTAAAAAAACAACTACAACAGAATTAACCAATAAGTTCCGGCCTGTAATAGACAGCTCACTTACAAAGTTTGATGCCACTAAATACTGGGCAGATGTGTTTAATGCCTACAACAAATTCAGCGCAAAAAAGGTAAACCCTGATCTTACGGGATATGTAACAGAGAAAGCATTAAGCGGCTTGTTCTATAACATCGCTTTGCAGGAACAGAAAATACGTAAAGACCCTGCGGCACAGGTAACAGATATTTTGAAAAAGGTTTTTGGGAAATAATTACTGGTAATATTTGTATAAAATAAAACTGCCCGGTAACGCCGGGCAGTTTTATTACAGTTATTTTCTTTCATTTAATCAGGCAGCACTTTTACCATAATATTTTTAAAGTAAACTTTGCTTTTTGGGTCGTGGCCCTGCAGGGCAAATGTGCCGCTGCTTAATACACGGCCCGCCATACCGGCATCCCGTTTTACATCATCTGTCTCTGTATAATCCACTACGGTTTTATCATTTATTTTAATTACAATATGCTTGCCGGTAACAGAAATGTATTCAGTGTACCATTCATTGTCTTTTGCATAAACTTCTTTTACATCTTCAATTGCATATAAGCTGCCGGTCCTGCGCCAGTCTGTGTGCGAATTATTCACCTGCACTTCATAGCCCTTTGCCGGCCATGATGCCTGCTGAAACGCCGTATGAAAATAAATACCCGAGTTAGAACCCGGCAATGTCATTACATCCGCTTTAAACTCAAAGTTTTTAAAATTGTGATTATGCACCGGCCCGTCATAAAACAAATGTGCCACCTCGCCATTTACTGCAATGGCACCATTTTCAATCCAAAAAGTTTTGGCATTGTCACCCACCTTCCAGCCGTTAAGTGTTTTACCGTCGAATAAAGATTCCCATTTGCCGCCTGCAGCATGCTTTGTATTGCTGCATGCTGCCAGGCAAATTGAAACAGCAATTAAAATATTTTTCATACAGTTTTGTGTTAGGCAATAAAGATAATTATTGTTTGGTTACGGGCTGCAACAACACTTGTCAGCATCGTTGTGTCACTCACTTGTACTTTTACACAATGTTCAGCTCTTATGCACAAAAGCCGGTTTCATTAATTCCACATACCTTATTTTTGCGGAAACCATTTATATTATGACATACGTTTTGTACATACACAGTATACTCCGCTGGCTTATTCTGCTGTTTGGTTTGCTGGCCGTTCTTAAAGCTATCGGGGGAATAACTTCTAAAAAAGCATATACCGGCAGTGACAACAAAACCGGTTTGTTTTTTATGATTTGGTGCGATGTTCAGTTATTGCTCGGGCTGGTATTATACTTTGGTGGCGCCTGGTTCGATATGATGAAATCATCAGCAGGAGAAGTAATGAAAAATTCAGCCAATCGCTTTTTTGCAGTGGAGCATGCATTAATGATGATTATTGCCTGGATATTGGTGCACATGGGCCGCAGCATGGTAAAACGTGCAGACAGTGATGCACAAAAACACAAACGCAGTTTAATTTATTTCGGCATTGCATTGCTCATTATTCTTGCCATGATACCATGGCCTTTCCGTACTGCCGGAATAGGACGTCAGCTTTTTCCTCAATTTTAAATAAGCACATCAGCGATGTCTTCTAAAAAGAAACAGCCCACCATTCTTATTACCAACGATGATGGTATTACTGCACCCGGCATACGTAACCTGGTGGAAGCGGTAAAAGGCCTGGGAAGAGTAGTGGTGGTAGCGCCGGATAAACCACAAAGCGGCATGGGGCATGCCATTACCATCGGCTTTCCGCTGCGTATGAGCAAGGTGGATATTTTTGATGGAGTGGAAGCCTGGCAAACCAGCGGCACACCGGTGGATTGTGTGAAGCTGGCAGTTGATAAAGTGCTGCACCGCAAACCGGATATTTGCTTAAGCGGTATTAACCACGGCGCCAACCATTCCATTAGTGTTATTTACAGCGGCACCATGAGCGCTGCCATGGAGGCCAGTATAGAAAGCATTCCCAGCATTGGTTTTTCATTACTGGATCATAGTATTGATGCTGATTTTACTGCTGCCCGTTTTTATGTTCATAAAATTGTGAGTGCGCTGCTTAATAAAAAACTTGATAAGCATTTATTGCTGAATGTAAACATTCCGGCTGTTAAACAGGAACTGATTAAGGGTATTAAAATATGCAAGCAATCTTACGCCAAGTATGAAGAAGATTTTGATGAGCGTAAAGACCCTGCAGGGAAAAAATACTACTGGCTTACCGGTAATTTTTTAAACTTTGATAAAGGTAAGGATACGGATGTATGGGCGCTGGATCATAATTATATAAGTGTGGTGCCTGTACAGTTTGACCTTACTAACTATACCTTAAAAAAGCAACTGGAAAAAAATAACCCCTTTAAATGAGCAATAATATCTTCAGCAAAATTTTAGCAGCAATACGTAAGGACAATTTTTTATTTGGTTTTATACTTGGATTGATTGCACCCTTCGGTGCCTTCTTCATCTTTAAATCTCAAAAACTGGGGCCGTTAACTTACTGGGAGGCCCTGAGATACATGATGGTGGAGCCGCAGCACCGCATGCTCACCATTGCCATCAGTATTTGCCTGCTGGCCAATGCTATTTTGTTTACGTTTTACATTAACGGACGTATTGACAAAACTGCCAAAGGCATTTTCATTGCCACGTTAATTTATGGGGTAACGGCTCTCAGCTTAAAAACTTTTGGATAAACGAGAAACTAATTACTGAAGTCATTAAAAGAGACACTGAACATATTCGTTCAGTGTCTCTTTTTATTACATCATGCTGGTTTCATCAGCGCTTGGCCCGTACACACCCGGAATAGGAATGTTCAGCAGGCGCAAATAAACACCGAGCTGTGCCCTGTGGTGTATCAGTTGCCCAAATGAATGACGAATAACTTCATGTTTACTCATGTTGAAATAAACTGCGTCGCCATTCCGCATCGTCCAGTTGTCATTTAAAACAGAATCATCATACTCGGCTAACGTTTTCTTTGCTTTTGCAACATTCTCTTCAAAATAGATCACAAGTTCAGCAGCCGTGTTACAGTCTTTTGGATTGTAAGGTGTGGTGGCAAAATCAAGCTCATCGGTTTTAAGTCCCATGGCAATCCACCCGGGTATTTCAGCAATATGAGTTGCCAACGTTTTCAGTGCCATGCTTTTTTCGTGGGGTTTCCAGTCTGCTTTGTCAGCAGGCACCAGTGCTAGCAGTTTTTTAGTGCCAATGCTTTCCTGTTCCAGTTCTTTTGCGAAAGATTCAATAAAGGTTGTCATACTTTTTTGTTTTAGTAATACAAAATTAAAACCGGGGTATGACAGCCCTGTGTCAGCAGGGTTGTAAATTATTTTACTTTTTTTAAAATGACGCTTGCAATTTCAGCAGCCCTGTCTTTAAGGCTTTGCGGACTAATAATATCTGCATTGTCACCAAACATTAAATACCAACGGGCAAAACCTTCCAGCGAAGCCGTAAGAAAAGTCATTTCAATATTTCCCTTTATTTCCTTTTCAGAAATAAAGCCGTTGTAGTACTTCTGTTCTCCCAAATATTTAATAATGCTTTTGTTTACCTGTATTACCACTTTATGTAATAGCTGTTCTTTTTTGGTAAACTGGTTTAAATATGTGGTAAGTGGGGGGTGTTGTTTTTGATAAGGCAGCGCCGTCTCCTGCAAACTTTGTATTCTGTCTATTCTGAAGTTGCGGTAATCTTTTCTTAGCTGGCAGTAAGCGATCAGGTACCAGTGGCCTGCCATAAAAAAAATACCAACCGGTTCAATGTTCCGTTTAGAAATTTCATTGGTGCCAATAGCAATGTATTGCATTGCCATAACTGTTTTTTGAACTATGCTGTTTAAAATTTCCTGCTGGTAACCTGTTTGCCTTTCAGCAGGGGGCAGGTAACGGTTTCCCAATACAGCTATATGTTCTTCCAGGCTGTTTATATGATCTTTTTCTGCACTGCGCAAAACAGCCTTTATTTTAAAGAGTGCGGACTGATAGGTACTGAAAGTTTTTTTATCGGTGAGTTTTTCAATTAATTTTTCTGCAGTTAAAAGTGCTGTAGCCTCCTGCATGTTGAACATTACGGGTGGCAGCCTGTAGCCTTCTGCAATGGAGTAACCAACCCCGGCTTCTCCAATTATGGGAACGCCGGCTTCATTCAGTGTATTAATATCACGATAAACAGTACGAAGGCTGATATTAAAGCGGAGAGCAATTTCCTGGGCCTTTACAATTTTTTTAGATTGCAGTTGAATGAGTATAGCTGCAATACGGTCTATCCGGTTCATACTGCTGCAAAATAGGCAAAATACTGTTGCCGTTTTTGCAGCAGTTACCGGTAATACATACAGGAGGAAATTATCTTACAGAACGAACACCCCTGTAACCACCACCTGCAGCCTGTTGAATTGAAACAGAACGGGCGCAGGATGCAAAAAGAATTACTACGAGAATAAGTGTAATGATGTTTTTCATAAAATGGACTTTTAGCGGATTAAAAACTTAACTAAAGGTACTTTACCGCCGGGCAGGATGATAGCGCAAAACTGCCCGATTTTTACGGTATTTATCCCTGTTATATTTACGCCGGAGTTTTTCCGCCGCCAATTTTTATGAAAAAAATGAAACGGACGAAGGATTTTCAAAAAACTGTCTTATAATGTACTTACAAACCTGATAAAACCCGTTTTAAAACTTATGCAGCACAAAAAATTCGTATTCACCCTTATTATTTGCCTGCCGGTAGTGGCATTTCAATTTTGCAGTAAAAAAAGCAGTTCAGGCGGCAATACCCCTGAAACAGTTACACAGCCGGCATTGCCTGCAACGCCATACAATTATGTTATCACCTACCCGGCACACATCCAAAATGCGTTACTTACAACTGATAACACGCCTGCCAATAACCCGATAACAAATGACGGTGCTACGCTTGGCCGTGTATTGTTTTATGACAAGCATCTGTCAAAAAACAATACTATTAGTTGCGCAAGCTGCCATAAGCAGGCAAGCTCCTTTGCAGATAATGTGCAATTCAGTAAAGGATTTAATAGTGGCTTTACCACCAAAAATTCTATGCCCGTTTTAAACCTGCGGTTTTACCAAAGCGGAAAAATGTTTTGGGACGAACGTGCTGCCAGCGTAGAGAAACAAGCCCTGCAACCAATACAAAATACAGTGGAAATGGGGTTGACCTTAGCCGAACTGGAAAGCAAAGTAAAAGCACTTAATTATTATCCATCGCTTTTTCAAAAAGCTTTTGGCAGTGCTGATATTGATTCTGTAAAAATAGCCAAAGCACTGGCGCAGTTTATGCGCTCTATTGTAACTTTTCAAAGTAAGTACGATTTGGTGAAACAGGGCCTGGCCACATTTACTGCACAGGAAGCCGCAGGGGAGCAGGTGTTTTTAAATATCCCGCCGGGAGGTAACAGTTGTGCAGGTTGTCATAATCCGCCAATGTTTTTAACCTCCACGCCGGTTGCACCATTTGCTTTTCCGCTGGAGCCGGGTATTAACGGACAAAACCGGTTTAAGTCAGGTTCTTTAAGAAACATTGCCGGCACAGCGCCGTATTTTCATAATGGAAATATAGCAACACTCGCAGCTGTGGTTACTGGTGGTCCTCCAGGCGCCCCGGATCATATTCCTGCACATTCCGTTGCACCTGCCGATGCAGCTAACCTGCTGGCTTTTTTAAATACACTTTCTGATCAATCGGTAACAACCGATGTTAAATTTTCAGATCCGTTTAAATAGTGGTTTTAAACCGTGATTCAACAGGCCCTTATAACTTTTGTTTACGGGTTTTTTATTTGGTAAAAGAGAGGAAATAAAAACGGGGTTGTGTAAAAGATGCCAGGTTGAAAATATCAGGTAATTTTTTCGTTGATGAATGAACCGGAAGAAATGAAAGTAGCCTGTTTACACTGACTTGCCGGAATTTTAACCTGCTGAACAGGATTAATACGCCCTGAATTAAACAAATAAATTTTACCGTCGTTTTATATAGGTTATGTGTACGATTTTGCGATAGGGTGGTGCACAAAAACATACAAAATCCATGTTCGTTCTCTCATAACAAACATATACGGGAAGCCCGTCGGTTTTTAGAACATCAGGCATATTGTCGGGTATTCGCTCACTGCGCTGTCACCGGGAATGGAAAGATACCAGCCAACGCCATCAAGGGCCGGATCGCCACCCCAGCGTACCAATGCATTATTACAGGTATCGCCTTCAGGCTCATGTGCTTTTTTGCAGGAAACGGTAACTATTGCTGCTATTCCAAGCAGGATAAAAAATCTTTTCATATTAACAGGACACCAGTTAGAGTACCAATGTTGCAGCTTACAATAAATTAATATGGAAATGAACTTTCGTGGATAACTGTGGTTGCAACTAAAACAAATTAAGGCTAACTTTAAAAGCATGAAAAAACTATTACTCCTTGCTTTTACAACTTGTTGTATTTTATCTGCAACTGCCCAACCTCCTAAAACAGAATTGTATGATTTTATCAAACGTTTTTTAATTGACAGCACCGGGTATGAAAGCACTGGCGACTGGGCGGTGGATAATCCCAAAAAACTACCTGTAAAGTGGAAAGAAGACCGGCTGATTATGAGTGAGGACACCAGCATTAACTTTTACCGCTCTGCCACAGCCGATATTACTGTAAATGGAAAAACATTTATGCAAAATGGCAAACCTGTAACCTGGAATGTAATGCTGAAAGGGCCAAGAATGGGTTACACCTCATTCAGCATCATCAGTTCTCCCAGCAGCGAAATGAAACCCATCTTTACTATCGACAGTGTTTTTAAGAATAAAAAATTTAGCGCAAAACTGCTTAAAAGCTGCGATGCAAAAACTTTATCGGGTTATTATTATTACGAATTAAAGCTGCCTAAAAAGGATGTAGCTTTTTTTAAAATAAGCTGGCTTTCTATTAACGGCAATACTGCTATGCGGATTGACTGTTATGATGACTGGAGTAAGTATGCCGTAAAATTAGATTGCCCGAAATAAATTATTTTATCAGCAACTTGTAAAATTTTTTTACTTCTTCTGTTTCTGCTGTGGCAATGGCTTCATTTTTATCGTACCGGCTTTTAATAAACAGCACCCGTTTATGTCCGGGGTATTTTTCCAGTATAGCAGCAAGCATATCGCCCAATGCTTCATCTTTAAGTGGGGCAGCAGCGGTAATGCTGACTTTGCTTTTTTCCCTTGTAGGTTTTTTTAAAATGATTGCCTCAACCGTGGCAATTTTTCCCGGAGCGATGCCTGCCGTTTTGCGCATTTTATCCAGCAAACCTTCCAGTTGTTTTTTACTCAGGCCGCCGCGGTTACAATAATGACTGTGCAGGCTTTCAATAAAAACAGATTTTGGGTAAACCGTTTTCATTTGTGTGAGTATTGCCAGTAAAACATCGGGCGCAGCCATATAATAAAGCTAAATAAAATCAGTAAATAGCTGTGTTTTAAAATGCAGTTGAGTAAATGTATTAAGTATGTTTCTTCCTGGCTGTATTGAAGCCGTAACTTCCGTTAAATGCAAAATAGCTTTTATGTGCAGCAGAAGATATTCCCACGCCGCCGGTAACACCCAGTTGCCATTGTTTATTAATGTTGTAATCCACTTCGGCATCAATACTATGTTGGGGTAACTCATGATTAATAAAACCAAACAGCTCTGTGGTAAGCACCCATTTATTTACCGGCTGGTAATTCATATTCAGGCTGTACGTGTATGATGGCGTTGTTGTAAAACCATCCCAAAAAAGACCAGGTGTAAAACCACTGGTAAGCTGTTTTGAGATGGGCTGCTGAATATCCAGCTGCAGTACCGGCGCAAAATGACTGGCTGTAAAATTTGCCGAAGCAAGAAAAGGTATGGCTATTTGCACCGCTGCAATTACTGCCGGCCCTTTGCTGCCTTCTTTGCGCAGCAGGTAATTAAAGCCTGCCATTAAAGGCTCTATTCCTGTTGTATTTTTTTGAGAAATAACAGTTTTGTCAATTGCAGTAACAAGGCTCACTTCAGTATTTACTTCCGCCCGGTTGCTGATGCCATAATGCAGTACCATATTTGGATAAGCAACGGTTGCCAGCCCGGCATCAAAGGTTTCGTAACCGGTTTCCCATTCAACCTGTGCATCCTTTGTGGCAAGCGCAAACCTGCTTTCTGACTTATTGCGCCTGCTCTTTTTTATTTTCTTTTTTACCTGTGCAGCTCCGCAAAAGCAACAACCAGCCGCCAGCAATGTAAAAAGGGTTTTAATAAGCATTATTAAAAATAAACTTTTTAAACTGATGCCGTTTAAATTTTAAAGAGCTACATCTATTTTAAGAATACCGTGAATACGGTATTGACACCCCTTTATCATTTTTGTATATTGAAATAAAAAATGAAAAAAGTTTTAACCTACGCCGGCTACGTTTTGTTACTTGCTTTAATTATTGCTGCTTTTACCACTACTGATAAAGAAGAATGTAAACAGTATGTACAAAGTAATAAACAGGCCGATGTATCTGTAACTCCTTATGTGTCCGAAGTGCCGTTTAAACTGCTTGGTATTAAAATATTGGGTGTTTACCAGGTTACATATTATAAGCAACAACCGCAAAATGGTGCTTTACGGTTGCTTAAAACCACTAACGAAATGATTACTGAAACATATATCGGCATCTACCACAGTTTTTGGAAATGGTAAAAGCCGGTGCGGAAAACTATTTAGTTATCCATTTTACTTTTTGATCTAATGACTGCCGTGTTGCCCCGGTTGAGGGTAAAGCTACATGCCCGATATAAAAAAAGCCAAGCAGTTTATCATCGTCACCAAGACCAAAAAATGATTTTGCTTCAGGCTTATAAGTTATGCCGCCTGTTGTCCAGTAACCACCCAATCCGTATGCAGCTACAGATAAATAAATATTTTCTACAGCACAGGCCACGGCTTCAATATCCTCCACTTCAGGAATATTTTTATTGCTGCTTCTTTTCATGCCAATAGCAATTATGTGCGATGCTTTTAAGGGTTGCAGCCGAAGTTTATCGTAAGTCATTTGTTTAAAACCATCACCTGCCAGTTGTTTGTATAACTCACTTTGAAAATGTGCAAATGCTTGCAATCCTTCCCCGGTAAAAACGGTAAACTGCCAGGGTTCTTCACGGCCATGATTGGGTGCCCAGGTGGCATTTACCAGTATTTCTTTTATGATATTATCATCTGCTTTTTTACCGGCTTCAAACTGGTCTGGAAAAACGGAACGCCTGCTGCGTGCAAGATCATTGAATTGTGCTGCTGTCATTTAAAAAATTTATGCAAATGTAACTGCTGTATGTAATTTCAATTTACTGTTTTGGAAATTACATTACTTAGGCTGCTCAGCAGGGCTAAACTCTGTAATTACAGGTGTATGGTCACTGTGTTTTTTCCATTTGGCAAACGAGCCTATTTTTACTTTGTTCAGCCTGTTGATGAAATCGGCAGAAGCAAAACAATAATCCAGGTGATAGCTTTTATCCTTGTGGCGGTACAGGTAATAGGTGGGATGTTTCTCTGAACCCTGCTGCTGGTTAAAGTGTACGTGATAGCTGCTTTCAATGCCTTTCGTTTTCAATAACTGCACAACAGTGGTATGGTTACCTTCTCTTCTTGGTTTATCCCAAATACTGTTGCTGTTGAAATCGCCGGTGAGTATGGTTCCTTTTTTTCTTATTAGTTTTTTATAGTGATGCACCGCTTTCCATACCTGTGTAATGTATTGCCCGTCCGGGTCGGCGGGATTGTGGGCCCAAATGGCAAACAGCATAAATTTTTCAGCATCTTTTTTTACAATAACCGGTATCACCAGTTTAATGCTGTTATTGTGCGATGCATGTTTCTTTAAAGTAAAACCATTGAACGAAAAAATGCCAAGTCCTTTGTGATTGTTATCCCCAAACCATAAAATAGAAGTAGGTGTTTGTTTGCCAAAAGCATTACCGAGTTTATCCGGATGTTCACATTCCTGTATCACTAAAATATCTGGTTTGATGCGCAGAATAACTGCAGCTTTTTTTCTAAAGGCCATATTGCAGTTCCATGTGATAATGGTCATGCGTTATTTTTTTGTTGCTGTTAAAGTTAATAAATGAATGCAATGCGCCATAACGGGTTCATCATTTTTACCTACTTTTAAAATTCATTGTAACGTTTAATTCATTCCTGTATGGTGCGTACTGTTTTACTACTTGTTGCTTCCAATATATTTATGACGGTTGCCTGGTATGGCCATTTAAAAAATACCACATTGCCATTATGGAAAGCCATATTAATAAGCTGGGCCATTGCCTTTTTTGAATACTGCCTGATGGTGCCGGCCAACCGGCTGGGCTATGGCAATGGGTTCAGTGCCTTTCAATTAAAAATTACGCAGGAGGTAATAACCCTTGCTGTATTTGTGGTGTTTGCAGTACTGTTTTTAAAAGAACCTTTTCATTGGAAATACCTGGTGAGCTTCGCCTTTGTATTGGGCGCCGTTTATTTTGCCTTTATGAAATAATAATCTCCAAAAACATCCAGTTGTTGTTTTTTCCTGCTCAGCATCACCGCATGCCTGTTGGGGAAATTTTACTTATTTATGACCAACTGTGGTACTAATTTGGCTGTATAATTCAGTCAACGTAAATCAATCACCTAAATATTTTCAGTATGAAAAACACCAAATTTTTCCTGTACGGCCTTTCCCTTTTTGCGGTACTAACCATTGTATTTTTTCCTGTCAAAAGAATGCAACTCAGCCGGATGATGCTGATATACCTGCCGGTAAAAACCAGTTGCAGGTAATGCGCCAGACAGCCCTTCCCGATATTTGATTCTATATTTATTGATATAAAACGTATTGAAGTGAAAGTGAAGGATTCCACCGGGGCTGAACATTGGGACACACTTTCTATCGTTCCCGGTGTATATAATATTCTCCGTTTCCGTAACGGGCTGGATACTTTGATTGCCACCGGCAATATCCCCGCCGGAAGGATAGAAAAAATACGCATTACTCTTGGTACCAATAATTATGCAATGCTTAATGGCGTAACCTTCCCATTATTTATGAACAGCAGTGACGCAGTGATTACCATTAATGTGAATGATGAAGTTGACCGTGTAGGAGTGAGGCGCTTTAAAATATGGCTGGACTTTGATGGTCATGGTTCCATCCGTTTTCACAATGGAAGGCTTGAACTGCAGCTGCATATTATCATTTCTGTCCGCGTAACTCCGGTGAACTTGAAGGTAAAATAAAACCATCTGATGCACTGCCTGCTGTTATTACTGCCATTGCCGGCACGGATACACTGAATGCCATTGCCGACCATGAAGGCGAATTTAAAATCCGGGGTATTAAAACAGCTACTGCCACTGTAATTATACAACCATCCAATGGCTATAAAGATTCTGTTATAAATAATGTAACTATCCGTACAGGTAACGATACGGATTTAGGAAAGATTGTTTTGCATAGGTAGTTCTTAATAAGTGTTTATGGGCCAGTAGAATCCTTCTTTGGCTTTTTTGTCTGACTTCTCAATTTCATCAAAATAAAGCAATACCCTTTTTTCAGTTTCATTTTGCAAATGAATGCTGCTATAAGCACTTCTCTTAATTGCCTGTACCTTAAACGCTTTATGCATTTTCTTAACTTTCCAGCATTGCTTTTATTGTAACCGGGAATGAGGGATTGCGGGCTGTTCCAGTCATCGTTCACTAATTCCGCTTCTGCCCTTCTTACACCTCTTGGTAAATTTCCATTTTTAATGTGAAGCAAAGGGCCAAATACATTGGCTCTTAAAAAGCCGAAGCAGTCCAGTGTTTCCATATATTCGCCGCGGCCAATTTTCAGTAAAGTATAATGCCCAAATCCAAACCGGTCTTCTATCCCCGGTAACCCCGTGTAAGGAAAACGCACTTGTTTTATCTAAGAAGGATTGTATAACACCACCTTATCCAATAACACCACCGGTGTTTCCACACGGGGGTGCAATTCTTCCAGCGTTAAAAATTTAATGTCCACATGCAGGAGGGGATTGTCGTACAGGCAAATTAAAACCCTTGGTTCGCCCACATGCTCACCTGTAAAACCGGAAAGAAAATGACCAAGGCGTTTGGCATATGCCATCATCCTGCTTTTGTCGCCGGATATTTTTTCTTTGGTTACCAAAATAAGGTCAAGGTCAGAAAATTCATCCAGTTGCTGGGTGAGCCATGAGCCGCCTGCCGCCAGCCCGATAACATTTTCATCCGGCGCTAAAATATTTTTGCGTTGCTGGCAAATGCAGTTTGTATCATTATTAATAAAGGTTGTTGAAGTTATGAAGTAAAATCAAAAAGAAAAAGCCAGGCGAAAACCCGGCTTTTAAAAAATTGCTGTTTAGCTGCCCCTTCTGAAATATTTTTTGCCGTTAGCTTTTTAAATCAAAACTCACCATCCATTCAATACCATACTTATCACGGAACATACCAAAATACGAACCCCATGGGCTGTCGGCAATGGGCATTTCAACAGTACCGCCTGCAGAAAGCCCATTAAATAATTTGTCCGCTTCTTCTTTAGTTTCTGCATTGATGGATATTTTGCTCCGGGTTTCATTTTCATTATGCTTTCCCATAAATTCAGGTGTGTCACTTCCCATTAATACACTTGTTTTACCAATGGGCAGAGAAATATGCATGATCTTATTTGCTTCATTTTCTGCAATGGGATGTTCATCACTTGCAAGGTCTTTAAACCGGGCTACCATTGCAAACTCGCCACCAAAAACTGATTTGTAAAATGTAAACGCTTCTTCAGCATTTCCGTTAAAGTGAATGTAAGGATTGATACTTGCCATAAGTTTCTGTTTTAATTTTATGCTTACTCTTTCCGGTTTTCAGCATCCCCGTTTATTTGATTACGATTTTTTAGACAAAGCTGCCAGCAGGTCTTCCAGGTTGACCAATGACATTTTCATTCCCTGTGTGAAGCCTTCCAGTATTGCTTCTAATCTTTCCAGCGATTCGTTGTAAATAGCAATATGCACCGTGGTTTTTCCATCCTTTTCACTAAAGCTGTGATCCCATTCAGAACCCACCGGGTCAGGGTTTCCATCTTTATCTGCAAAGGCATTTTTCATTTTAAAATTAGTTATGGGTGTTATGGAAGTGTATTCCTGCAATGCCCAGCGTTCCTGCCCGTCGGGCATTATCATAGCATAAAAACGTTTGCCGCCTACTTTAAAATCCTGGTATTTTGTTTTTGCTGTCAGTGGTTTGGGGGCTATCCATTGATCGATCAGTGCTGCTTTTGTAAACGCATCCCATACGAGTGATTGTTCTGCATCAAACTCCCGGGTGATGTAAACCATTTTTGTTGCTTTGTCAACAGTAAAATCAAATAGCAAATTGTTGTTCATTTTTTTTGTTTTTTCATTGTTGATAATACGGTGTCCAGTTGGTTGAACCGTGTTTCCCAAAGTTTCCTGAATTGTTCTATCCACCTGTCCATTTCCTTTAGTTTTTTTACTTCAAGCTGGTAATAAATTTCTCTTCCCCGCTGTTCCTGTTTCACCACTTCGCACTCGGTAAGTATGCGCAGGTGTTTGGAAACAGACTGGCGTGTGGTATGAAAATTTTCTGCGATCGCATTCGGCGTCATGGCCTGCAATGCTATCAGTGTAATAATTGCCCGTCTTGTGGGGTCGGCTATTGCCTGGAAAACGTCCCGCCTCATAGTGGTTGATTTTTAATTGTGAAGCCATTCGGTTGCAAATATATATGCAACTATTCGGTTTCGCAAATTTTTTTTTGAAGTGTATTAAAGAAGCGTCGCTGAATGATACCAATGGCTTTATAAGAAGACATCATCCATCGCACTACATGATAATGTAGTTGCAGCAGCAGTAACAGCACAATACTTTTATTCCCAAATTATTTTAGCAACTATACCCTGGCAAAGCGCTGTTTGCTATTATGCCTTTATAAACTGTAATAACATGAAAAAAATGATCCTGCTGTTTGTGGTACTGAATACCGCAGTATTACCCAGCCTGTTTGCTGATGAAATTCCTTTTGGCACTTATATTATCAAAATGGCTTTTGGTAATAAAATTATTGATGGTGCCTATGGCGATCCGCCGTTGGGCGGGCGTGCTGCCACCGGCGCTTATGCAGATGGCAACCGGCTGGTGATGTGGGATATTGCTGCTGCTTACCGCAATCAAAAATGGATTATACAAAGTGACGGTGCCGGCAACTACATTATTAAAAATGCTTTAAGCGGTAAAGCGCTGGATGCATTTTTTTCTGAAAGAAATAATGATGGCGGCCATTTAGTATGCTGGCAGGTAAACAGAGGCGTAACACAAAAATGGAAGATCAATACACTGGCAAACGGGTTTTACAGCATAGCACTGGCGGAAAATAATAAAGTAATATCCATCGGTTCTTTAACACCAGGCAATGGCGACAATCCTGTTTTGTGGCGCAATGATGGCGCCAATACACAGCAATGGGAATTGATACGGGTGGTGGAAAGGGCACAAACCATGTGGCAACAGCCCGTTAAAAAACCGGGCACGGGCGGCGACAATGATTTTTTTGGACATGGCCCTAAAGTAAACCTGAAAGTAAAACTGGAAATAAGGAGGAGTAATGAAATATGGGCTATAACAGATTTTAATGCACTGGAAGTAGGCGGTGGCTGGCCCAATAATCCTGATGGCACAGAAGCCAACTGCCACAGGGAAGAACGTATTTATGCGGCCAACCCAGGTGAAGTAATTGAAAGAATTTATTCACCCACTGCTGCTGAAATTAATTATACCGATGGAGACCATAACGAAGATTATGTGTTGCCCAAAACAAACCCGGCAGAACCGGCAGAGTCCAGGCCAATGACAAGTTTGCATATTGATGAGAACTGGCAGTTGCGGGGTGTTAATTATGATGCCTGTGTAAATTTTGCCCGTATCATTGGCGACCATGACGGGCAGGATTTTAATAACAGTTTGCCCGGAGTGGGCGGCGGTTGTGGTTACCAGGTGTTTTTTAATGACATTACCATTAAAGTAAAAAACCAAAACGACCGCTTAAAAATTTTTACTAAAATAGTGGATGTGCCCGAAGGTTTTTATGCCTGCGGCGAAAGCACCTGCAGCAGCAGCAGCGGTGCCGGCCTGTTGAATTTTTATAACAAGAATGTGAGTTGTGCGCAGGTGTGGGCTGCGGTTAACTCAGTATCGCATGTAATTAATACCATCCGTCAAATTGGAATTGCCAATATGGGCATTGACCCCATTACATTAAAAGATAAACTGCATGACTGGCAACCCACCATTCAATACCGCCAGTTTGCCAATGGGGCAGAAGGGCTGCGGCAAATTCGGCAAAACCTTACTACTAATAAACCGGTTATTATTTTGGTATCATGGGGAGGAAGTGCCGTACGGGATATTTATGCACCTGTTTACGACAGCTATGGTATTGGCAGTGCAGCATTGCATTACGTAGTGGTAAAAGGTATTGACCTGGTGCGGCATTTGTATTACGTGGTGGATAATGGCGAACCCAAAACATGGACGGAAACTTATTTATCGCAGGTGGTTTACTGGCGGCCGGAAAACTTTATGATTGAAGGTGCATTATACGGCGCTAATGTAAAGCCGGGAAGTATTATTTATTGAAGCAACAATTAACCGGTAATGCGGCGGCTGTTAAAAATTAATAGCCCGAAAAGCAGGGTAGTACATCTTGTATAAAATACGGTTGCTGGTTTGCCCAAAAAATATAGTTTACCCGTAAAAAATCTTTTGCAAAATTGTATAACAAGGGCACAATGTTTTTATGCGGCTTGTTTTCATTGCCTTTGTTTTCATCGCCGGTGTTGCCGGTATAGTTACCGTCTTGTACAGCAATGCCAATGGGTATGGTGTAATGGCCTTCGTGCATTAAAGCAAGCGCATGGTTCAATTGTCCTTTTCTTGTCACCATTAAATCGGGGCCGCCGAGCCCAACGCCTATTTGCTGGCCATATTCATAAATGCTGCGCAGGTAACCTTTGTCATTCCATGGCAACCATTCGCCGGGCATAAAGTTGGCATAAATCATAGTAGTGGAAGTTGGAAAATATTTTTTTAACGCCAGCATATTTTCTTTTAAACCGTCAACATATGCCTGTGCTGTAAAGCTGCTGTCTTTTACGCCAATGGCAGTTTCCTGCAGGTTAATGCCAGCAATTTTTCCATCAAATTCTTTACCTAATGCCTGCAGCAGTAAAGCAAAACGTTCCCGTATTTTTTTGCTCCAGCGTTTGGCCACCCAGCCTTCGGGTTTGCCATCGTCATTGTATTGCAACACGGCGCCGCCATCATATTCAGCAGTAAATAAATAGCCGGGAATAGCTTTATACTTTACATTAAAGGTTACATCTTGTAACTGTACAAATAATTTTTTGCCATATTTTTTTAAGTAATCATAATCTTCTTTTACAATAGAAAAATTATACTGCCCTTTTTGCGGCTCCAGCTCCCGCCATGAGTACATAATTTGGGCGCCGGTAAACATGGCGTGTGTAAGCAGGGGATGGTTTATAAGCAATTCCCTGTCTTTGGCAAAATATACAAAATGCTGAATGCTGTCTTTTTTAACGGGGCAGGTATCGGTAATATATTTTTTGTAGGCATCCGCATAACGGTTGCTTTTATTTTGCTGGGCATGCAACGCTGCTGCCAGTGTGGTGAGCAGAAAAAATACAATACTCTTTTTAAACAGCCAGCCTGTATTCATAGTTATGCAAATCTATGCATCTGGTATTTCCGGTTCCACCAGTTTCTTTAATTTTTCCAGGCTTTCCTGCCAGCCGAGGTAACACATTTCTGCAGGGATTGCAGCTGGTATTCCTTCCTGGATTATTTTTATTTCGGTGCCGCATAAAACTTTGGTAAGCCAAACCGAAGTGGTCATTTCTCCCGGCAGGTTGGGGTTATCAAACCGGTTGGTGTATTTTATAAATTCATTGGGTTTTATTTCAACATATCCGCCGCCAAACGAATGGCCGTTGCCGGTTGAAAAATTGATAAACTGCATTTTAAAACTGCCGCCCACTTTAAAATCCAAATGGTCAACAATACAAACAAAACCATAAGGCGGCAGCCAGCTGGCATGTGCGGCTGCATCACTAAAGGCTTTAAAAACTTTTTCTGGAGGGGCTGTTAATACCCGGTGCAGTGTTACGCTGTTGGTTGACATGTTGATGATTTTTAGTGTATATAAAGGTTGTACAAAATATTGTTTTGTGGAAGTGTGTAAGCGACATTTTTGAGGGGGATTGCGACAGGTACTGTTTAGTATTTACTGTTTTGCCGTTTTTTTGCCGCCTTTCTTTTTGCAAAAAGTTTTCTTTTTGTAACTGTAAAAGTGTACGATACATTGCCAACTCTGTAAACAGGTTTAACATTTTGTGGTGCCGGTGTCCAGCTTTTAGATTTTTTAAGTACTCTTATAACTTCCTGTTCCATTTCATATCCATGATTGGTTGTTGCGGCAATATCTGAAAGTGAACCATCTTTTGAAACAATGAATTTAACGGTAACAGTATATATACCTTTTTTTGCCCTGTTTCTAATAGGAGCGGTAGAGTCAACATTATTTTTAAGAAACCTGCCCCATGTAATTTGCCCGCTGAGGTACAGGGAATCATTTGTTAGCGTAGTGTAGGTTATTGGAGAACTTTCTTGTGAAAAAGAATACTGACAGGAGATTTGCAGGATGAAAAGAAGTAATAGTTTATGTGTCATAAATTTTATCATAGCTGTATGTTAAAACTATGACTTATTTTTTTCGCTTTTCTTTTTTCTTTTCTATGATTACAAAAATAGCTACCATCACTAAGCAAAAAATTAACTAAAAAATAGCTTTTAATAATGAACTAATAAAACTTAAGTAAAGATATGATACGCAGTTTGGCTAAAGCCCGTAACAATACTGTATTAACCGCTGACGATTATTCTAATTAGTTTTTAAAAATCCAGCAGCATATGATGATTGGAGTTGTAATACTCCTGCGCCACATGAAAATCGTGGCTGCCGATAATGGAGAAACCAGCCTTTGTGTAAAAATCAATAGCCTTTGTATTGCCCACCCAGGTGAATAACCATATGGCAGACTGGCCATTATTTTTTGCCAGCGCAATATTGTATTGCAGCAGTTTGTAACCCAGCTTAGCTCCCTGAAATTCCTTTAGCAAATAAATACGGTCCAGCTTGGTGGTGTTGCTGCGGTTAATGGCAGCATGCGGTGCATTAAAAACTATTTTTGAAAACCCGGCAGGCACACCATTGTATGTAATGATGGAGTAAATATTGTTGGTGTCGGCCAGTTCTTTTTTAATGGCTTCGTTGTTGTAGTGTTTGCTTAAATATTCATCCAGTATTTCCTCCGGGCAGCTGCCGAGGTGTGCTTCTTTAACGGATACTTTGCCGATGTTTACAATGGTGGGTGCGTCTTTTTGGGTGGCGCTGATAAATGAGATCATGATTGCAAAGTTATGGGGGAATGCAGTATGCCTGATAACAGCAAAGGGGTTTGTATAAATTGTACAGACGGTGCTGAAAGCAAAATCAAGGCAGCTAACTTTACCCGGAAAAAAAACTAATATGCAACGCACAGTATACATTCTTTTTTTGACTTTTTTTTCAGCATCCAGTTTGTTTGCGCAACAGCCTCAAAAAATAATTTTCAACAGCATGGATACTGTTTATGGGTATTACACAGTTACAGTACCGCAATCAGAAAAAAAAGATATATTATTGGTGCTGATGGATGGGTATGGTGGAAATGCCACTGATTTTTTAACAGAAACAGTTATTGACGAAGCCGCTTTTAAAAAAAATATTGTTACACTCTGTATTCCCACCGGGCTTCGCCTGTATGCAGATACAAGCATTATTACACTGCTTAACAAAGCAATAAGCCAAACACTGGTAACATATAATATTCCCAAAACAAAACTGGTAATGGGCGGCTTCTCCTCTGGCGGTACCATTTTACTTCGGTATGCAGAATTGTGCAGTGCAACCCCCGCCTTATATCCGGCTGTGCCTAAAATGCTTTTTACCGGCGACAGTCCTGTTGACCTTGCCGGTTTGTACCGTTCTTCAAAAAAGCAGCTAGCAAATAATTTTAACGGCTGGTGGTTAGATGAAGCCCGTATGATTACAGATAAACTGCGCAGTAAGTTTAACGAACCTGAAGCAAACAAAAAAGGCTGGCAAAGCATTAACCCTTTTAACAGCGTTGATACGGCTGCCGGTAACGAACAATATTTGGCGGACATTGCATACCGTACTTATCATGATGTAGATGTTGTGTGGCAACTGCAAAACAGGGGCCGCAGCCTGTACCATGTAAATGCTTTGGATGCATCGGAACTGATAAGCCGCCTGCAATTGCGTGGACATACAAATGCACATTTCATACAATCTAAAATACCTGGCCGCCGCAGCGATGGCAGCAGCCATCCCCACTCATGGAATATTATTGATGCAGAAGAGTTAATGCAATGGATAGAAACAACGCTGCGGTAAAGTGGTTTACAATTTTTAAATGTGCTGCAAACTGAGGCAGCCGCCGTATAAAAAGATACTGGTGTATGCTTTGGCTGTTGGTGCGCTTTGCTGCTTTGCCTGCGCTGCATACCAAGGCAGTGGCGTTTATTAAACTACATTCAGTTCATGAAGCACCCTTTGCCTGATTTCTTTGTTTATGCAATCAAAAGTCAGATGCTGGCTGTCATTCTCAAAGATGATTTTGTCCAGGCGTCCAAGCCACCAATTGGTTTCAGTAACATCTGTAACGCTGAGATTAAGCAGATTAATTGATGTTTGCTTTTTTAGTAACATCCTGTTAAGATAAGTTACTGAAACTGCAGTGTCATTTTCTGAAACAGCAATAATGTATTTTCTTTTGCTAAATACTATTCTAATTATTTCTGCAAATAGTAAACCCAGAAAGGAATATCGCAATCCAGATTGTATTGTGATAACTATTGCCAGTATAAAAAGTATGAATGTAAATAAAAAGGGCCCCCATGAATGAAAGGCAATTTTATATTTTAAGGAGCCGGCATTAATATTCATAATAGTTAAATCAGCTGTTAGTGTATTTATAATGCTGCTGTTATTTAATGACTGAGCTTTGCTTGAATAAAGCGGTAAAACAACATATTGAAGTTATGAATGAAAGCTGAATAATAAAATGTGAGTTTATGCTTTGGCTGTTGGTACGCCTTGCTGCGAAGCCTGCACTGCATACCAGACAGCGGCGGCGGTTGGCTAACACCAACGGTGGCGAGGTATCTCCTCCGGGCAACTGCCAAGGTGTGCTTCTTTTACGGATATTTTGCCAATGTTTACAATCGTGGGTGCGTCTTTTTCGGTGGCGTTGATAAATGAGATCATGTTGGCAAAGGTAGGAGGTATGAAGGAATGCTTTGGCTGTGGTATAAAATAGAGTATGGCGGAAAATTGAAGATACTTTAAGTTTCAAAAATCTCCCACTTCAGAGGCGTCTCAACTAGTGAATTATGTTTGTACACTTTTTCGATTATAGATTTTCTATGTGCAACACCACACATGAAAATTGCAGTATTGAACTGATTATTTCTGCAATAAGAGTATATATTCCTAATCATTGAGTTCTCATATAAATCTAAATCTTTATCAAAAGCCATCATAAAGTCGCCGTTAGCTAAAAATTGGTTTTCTAATATTCTCATTTCCTCCTGAAGTATACTGCTTTTCTTACTGTTGAGAAATTCAAACCCATGTTCACTCGCAAAGGAATAAAAATTTTGAATGAGAGTTTGAAGTTCAATATTTCCTGAAAGTGAATTATACTTTTTTTCAAACGCATCAGGCAATCCTTTGTCAAGAACAGGAATATATTCAAATTGGTTTTTGTATTTCTGAATTGCTTTTATTTCCAGCTTCTCATGATATATTTGAAAAGTCGTAAACAAATACTTTTGATAAGTTGAATAAGTTTCTTCAAGAGCTTCTAAAAAAATGGCTTCTGGATTTATTTTCTCTATTATGCGACACAATTCATCAGCATTGCATTTCCCATTTTCCTCGTGAATTGTACTAATGAAAATAATTTTATGCATGTGATTATAATCTGTAAGTAATTTAGACAATATCTTACTATTGACATTGAAGTTAAAAACAAAGAAGTGAAAAATAAATTATCTTGAATGCGTTTAATGGATTTTAAAGAATGCTCATGTATCACAAACCAAGACTGATAAAATTTCTTGCACGTAGCTTTTAGAATGTCATAATAGAGGCCTGACGATTGTAAAAGCTTATATCAAATTGTAACTCCCAAGGAAGAGTGTTGTATTTGATTTCAATCACTTTGAACATTCTTACTATTATCGTAATCATTAAACAGACAAGGAGTTTAGAAGTATACAAGTCATTTAAAGATTCGATATTCTCTTTTTTATATAGTAGTGAATTACCCGTTAATTGGATTGCGCTAATTCCTTCAGAATGTGAATATGAACTCCAATGTGCATACATGATTGAAAAGGCATGCTTCTCATTATACCCAGTTTCTTTAAGAATATCGGCCCAATGAGAAAATAATTTACCACTACCATTATCTAAAAGAGCTGCTTTTTGCTTTGACGAAAGGTTGTTAAAGGAGGCCAATCCTTGAATTTTGGTCTTCATTTTGTCAATTTCAATTTTATCCCTAGCTTTTTGACTTTTGCCAAATTCTGTAAGTGTAGGAGTATTTTGACGTTGTAGTAAGCTAGTCATTACCCAAGCATAATAACGTAATTCTTTTTGATCATCATTTTTTGGGTTTACATAAATATGATTATACATCAAAAAAGCTTCTAGCTGAGAACGACAAACAACTTTTGCAGAGGCAGTATCAATAACCACTTTACCTGTTAACTCTTTATTGTAATAACTCGATTTTAAAGTAATGCCACTTAAAATGCTATGAATTGTTAACCCATGAAATGAAAATTTAAAAAGTAAAGTTTCGGAATATTTCTGCCAAGGCTTTATTTGAGTTTTAGCTTCTTGTAAAGCTTCATTTAAATAAAGGAGAGTGTCTAATAAATTATGATATTCTCGTAAATGCTCCTCTAAACCTTTTCCGTTATTAAGTAGCATTAAATGTTGAATTCTATTTTGCTCTATTGATATAAGCATGTTAATTTGTGGTATGTAAACTACAATTCATAAATATAATATACTTAAGATAATTTTAAGAAAATACCAT
>JBGAHV010000009.1:0-75467 GCA_044225995.1 Ferruginibacter sp.
GACAGTACCGAAAACCCCTGGTACATTATTATTGATAAAAGCGATTACGAACTGAAAGTGTATGATGACGAAGGCTGGTACGCCACTTACCCCATTGTTTTTGGCAGCAAGGATTTGAGCGATAAAATGAAGGAAGGAGATAAGCGCACACCCGATGGTAAGTTTAAAGTAATACTTAAAAAAATTCATCCTAAATGGGGGCCTGAACTTTTACTGGATTATCCCACCCCCGACAGCTATAAAAAATTTAATGAGCGAATGGCCAAAGGGCAAATACCTAAGTCGTCAAAAATTGGTAATGGTATTGCCATACATGCCACCCGGCCCGATGAAGAATGGACCGTTGATAATTTTTACAACTGGACCGACGGCTGCGTAAGTGTTAAGTACACTGAAATGAAAGACCTCTTCAGTTATATACCGGTAGGGACGCCGGTTACCATCCAGCAGTAATTTTTTGGGGCTGTAATCTGTAAGTTTTTTCTCAGCAGCTGTTCCGGCTTTACGCTGCAATTCACTGCGTTCATTTATGCTGCAATCCGGCAGCCTTTCAGCAAAATTTCTTCATTCAGCATTAATAAACAGCAAACTCCCGTCGCCATAACTTAAAAAGCGAAAATCGTTTTCCAAAGCGTACTTATAAATCTCCTTCCATTTTTCACCAACGGCAGCAGCAACTAATAACAGCAGCGTGCTTTGTGGCTGGTGAAAATTGGTAACAATGGCTTTTGCAATTTTAAACCGGTAGCCCGGCGCAATCAATATTTGTGTTTGCGTAAATAGTTGTGTACGGTTGCTTTTTTGTAACCATTGCAGCAAGCCCTGTAAAGCTTCTGCTGCGGTATAGTTTGTTAGTGACAGTGCTTCATACACTTCCCATTGGTTTAGTTGCAAGGTATCGGACTGTGGCTGCACCAGCGCTTTTACGCCCAGCCAGTATAAACTTTCTAAAGTACGCAGCGAAGTGGTGCCCACTGCCACAACCGTATTGTTTACGTTGCTGATGATATTTTGTATGGCAGCAATACTAACATCAATCCATTCTGCATGCATTTCATGTTGTTCCATTACCGCCGCTTTTACTGGTTTAAAAGTTCCGGCGCCCACATGCAGTGTAACAAAATCTTTGTAAATATTTTTTGCAGCAAGCGATGCAAAAACAGCATCAGTAAAATGCAGGCCTGCTGTTGGTGCAGCTACAGATCCATCATACTGTGCATAAATGGTTTGGTAACGTTCTTTATCTTCTCTATCGGTTTTTCTTTTTATGTATGGCGGCAATGGGATATTTCCTGCCTGTTCCACCAGTTCTGCAAATGAAATATTGCCGCTCCATACAAATTCCACGGCATAGGCATCCGGCAATGGCTCAATAATGGTGGCCATTATTTTTTTACCATTCACTTCCATTATAAGGCTGCCGCTTTTCCATTTGGATATGCCGCCGATAAAACATTTCCAGTTACCTGTTTTGGTGGCGGCCAATGCAGTGCTGTAATCTGCTTTGTATGGCTCCAGTAAAAAAATTTCTATTATACCGCCGGTGGGTTTGGTAAACAGCAAACGGGCATTTATCACTTTGGTGTTGTTAAATACCAGCAGGCTGTTTTGTGGTAAATGCGTTGCAATACTTTTGTAAATATCTTGTTGTATTTGCCCTTTTTTATACACCAGTAATTTACTGCTGTCCCGTTCTGCGGCGGGGTGCAGTGCAATTCTTTCATCGGGCAGCTGGTAAGTATAATCGAGTATGGAAATATTTTTGGGGTGCATAAAGGCTGTAATGATGCGCAAAGATATACTGTTGAAGAGTGCGACGCCACTAAAGCTGATAATGAGATAATGACCGGATCAAAAAAATTATTGCAAAAAATCTTTTACAATGGCTATCCATTTTTCATTCTCCTTTTTGCACAGGCTTTCATGCGCTGCTGTTTCATACACAACAAATTTTTTGTTTTGCGTGCCGAGGTTATTAAATAATATATCTTCTTCGCTGCGGCTTACACGTGGATCGTTAACGCCCCATTGCAATAATACCGGGCAATGTATTTTTTTTGCATACTCTTCCGGCTTCATGCCAAAGGCCCAAAAGCCGTGTATGGTGCCGCCCCAGAATGTAAGCAACGTGGCAATGGGTTGCGGTGGCAGGTGCATTAATTTTAATCTTCCCTTTACCGCATCTTCAATAGTGCCAAAGGGCATTTCTAAAATTATTTTTTGCGGCTGCAGGGTAAAATCATTGATGGCTTTTGTAATGGTGGAAGCACCCATGGAAATGCCCCACAACACAATGTTTTTTTCGCCGGTGTTTTTTACATAATCATAAGCCAGCTTTACATCTTCTGTTTCATCAAAACCAATGGTGCAGGTATTACCACCGCTGCTGCCATGTGCCCGGAAGTCGAGCTGAAAAGTATTATAACCCATTTTACGAAATGCTGCAGCCTCTGCCTTATTGCCGCTTTTGGTGCCGCCATGGCCATGAAACATACAAACCGTTCCTTTGGCATTGTTTACTTTGGTAAACCAGGCGTCTAATTTTATACTGTCTTTTGTGGTGAGCGTGACAGCGGTGTATGAAGTATCAGGCAATTCGTTCGGTTGCTTTTGTGCGTTGATGCCAAAGAGTATTTCCTTTGTTTTATCCCATGTTGTTTTGTCTTTATTCTGTTTAATTACAATTTCACCCGCATTATAAAAATGAGTGAATTTGTAAGCGTGGAAAATGACAATGATGTTGAGTAAAACAAAAAGAGCTGCAGTGATTTTTAAAATCCTGTATAATAGTTTCTTCATATAGCGGCAATAAAAAAGCCGGTACAAGTTCCGGCTTTTTCTATAAATTATAAAAGTAAAGATTACAATTTACCATTCTTAATTTCATCCACCACACCCGGGTCCAATAAAGTGGTGGTATCACCCAGGTTGGCCATTTCGCCTTCTGCAATTTTTCTAAGAATGCGGCGCATGATTTTTCCACTGCGTGTTTTAGGCAACCCGGTTACAAACTGTATTTTATCAGGCTTGGCAATGGGGCCAATTATTTTTGAAACGGTAAGGCTTATATCCTGCCGGGTAAGATTTTCATCATCATGATGGCCGCTGTAAATTACATACGCATAAATGCCCTGGCCCTTTATGTCGTGCGGATAACCCACTACAGCACTTTCCACCACACCGCTGTGCATGTTAATGGCATTTTCCACTTCGGCTGTGCCAATGCGGTGGCCACTGATGTTGAGCACATCATCCACACGACCTGTAATGCGGAAGTTACCATTGGCATCTTTCAGTGCACCATCGCCGGTGAAATATAAATTTTCGTAGGTAGCAAAATAATTCTGGCGGCAACGCTCATGGTCACCATACGTTGTTCTTAAAATAGATGGCCAGGGAGATTTGATACAAAGGTTTCCTTTTGTTATTCCATTTTCATCTTTTTCTGTCACTTCTTTACCATTCTCATCTACCAATATTGGTTCTACCCCCGGCATAGGTAAACTGGCCCAGCTGGGTATACCCGGTGTTATGCCCGCCATATTTGAAATGAGCACACCACCCGTTTCTGTTTGCCACCATGTATCTACAATGGGACATTTTCCTTTTCCAATATTTTCATCGTACCAATGCCAGGCTTCTTCATTGATAGGTTCGCCAACAGTGCCCAATGTTGTTAAAGAAGAAAGGTCTTTGTTGGCTAAAGGCTCTTTGCCAAAACTCATCAGGCTGCGGATGGCTGTAGGTGCAGTGTATAATATGTTCACTTTGTGTTTATCAACTATTTCCCAAAACCTTCCGGCATCCGGCCAGGTGGGTATCCCTTCAAACATCAGTGATGTTGCACCAGCGGCCAATGGCCCATAAACAATATAACTGTGCCCTGTTATCCAGCCAATATCAGCCGTGCAAAAATGGATATCACCCGGTTTGTACTGGAAGGTATTTACAAAAGTGTAGGTAGTCCATAACATATAGCCTGCACATGCATGCACCACACCTTTTGGTTTGCCGGTACTGCCGGAAGTATATAAAATGAATAACGGATCTTCTGCATCCATTTCTGTGGCGGGGTAATGAAACTTGCCGTCTTTTTCAATCTGGTGTTCGGCGTGTTCCATTTCATCTTCCCACCACACATCACGCCCTTTGATCATACTCACGGGAGTTCTTGTTCTTGTATACACAATTACTTTTTTCACCGTGCGGTTGCCAATAAGCGCATTGTCGATGGTATCTTTTAAAGGAATGTCTTTATTGCCGCGGTAAGCGCCATCGCAGGTAATAATAAATTCTGCATTGGCATCATACAAACGGTCGGCAATGCTTTGTGCACTAAAGCCGCCGAATATTACGGAGTGAATGGCGCCAATTCTTGCACAACCTAAAACAGCGTAAGCCAGCTCCGGTATCATACCCATATAAATACAAACACGGTCACCTTTTTTTACGCCAAGGTTGGTAAGCATCTGCGCCACCTGGCAAACTCTTTTATGCAGGCGGTTATAAGTTACAATGCGCACACGGTCTTCCGGATTATTGGGCTCCCATATAATGGCGGGTTTATCACCCATGGTTGCCAAATGGCGGTCGATACAGTTTTCAGTAATATTCAGTTTACCGCCTTTAAACCATTCCACTTTTGGTTCTTTAAAATTCCATTCAGATACTTTGTCCCATTTTTTGCGCCACAAAAAACTTTCTGCCACGTTACCCCAAAATTCTTCGGGTTGTTCTATGCTTTTTTTATAGTCGGCGTAATACTGTTCTGAGGATGTAATTTGAAATGGATAAGCCATATGCAACCGGTTTTTATATTGCTTCAAATTTATAACTACCCGCTGACTTTACTGATATTAATTAAGCAATTTGTTTCAATTTTTTGTTGTAACTGACAATACAGGACAGTTGCATGTAAAAACATATTATCTTTCCTTAAACAATTGCTTTGAATATGACAAATGCTTCTGCGAAAGGTATAGGCAAGGTTATCTTTTCTTCCTCTCTCGGCACTTTAATTGAGTGGTATGATTTTTACATTTTTGGCATGCTGGCAAAAACCATTTCTGCCCAGTTTTTTCCGGAAGGAAATGAAACTGCTGCATTATTAAGCACACTGGCCATTTTTGCCGCCGGTTTTTTGGTGCGCCCATTCGGTGCGTTGGTATTTGGCAGGCTGGGGGATTTGATAGGGAGAAAATATACGTTTTTACTGACGCTTGTTTTAATGGGTGGCTCCACTTTTTTAATTGGCCTGGTGCCGTCGTATAAAAGTATTGGAATAGCAGCGCCATTACTTGTTTTGTTATTACGGTTAATACAGGGGCTTGCATTAGGTGGCGAGTATGGTGGCGCAGCAACTTATGTGGCAGAACATGCACCGGATAATAAACGGGGTTATTATACCAGCTGGATACAAACCACCGCCACATTGGGTTTGTTTGTGGCGCTGGGGGTGATAATGGTAGTGAAGAACAGCATGAGCGATGCGGCATTTACAAGGGAATGGGGCGGCTGGCGCTATCCTTTCTGGATTTCTGTTTTACTGGTGCTGGTATCTGTTTATATCCGGATGCGGATGACAGAATCACCGGTATATTCAAAACTCAAAGCCGCAAAAAAAACTTCCATAAACCCCTTAAAGGAAAGTTTTGGACATAAAGCCAATTTTAAAATGGTGCTGCTGGCATTGTTTGGTGCCGTAATGGGGCAGGGTGTTATTTGGTACACCGGGCAGTTTTATGCACAAAGCTTTTTGGAAAATACGGTGAAGATCGAGTTTATGCAAAACAGGGAAATACTGTTATGGGCAATAGGGTTGGCAACACCTTTCTTTTTAGTGTTTGGTGCATTGAGTGACAGAATTGGAAGAAAGTGGATCATGATGACGGGTATGTTACTGGGTGTTGTTTTTTACCGGCCGATTTTTGGAGTTTTATTAAAAACAGCAAACGTAAAAGAATGGATTAAGGACACTAAAAATTTGAAAGAAATATCTTCTAAAGCAACGCACAATCAAGATACACTTAACAACAATGTTCAAAGAACTATTGTGCATTCTACATTTACCTGGGGCTATAAAGAAATAAAATTCACAGAAAAGCGAAGCGATACATTTCTAATTAAAAGCAATGAAGAATTTAAAAAAGGATGGCATACTACAATTTACTCTCCAATGAGTCCTTTACAAGATTCTTCAGGAACAAATGGAGAAGCAGAAAAAGGTGGATGGACTATTTACCCACCTTTAAGTGCACTGGGGGATAAAAATGAATTTCAAAAATTAATACTTGACAAGAAAGCAGTTTATTCAGACATCATTCTTCCTGTTACAACAAAATGGAAATTCATTTTCCTCATTTGGATAATGATAGTTTTTGTAACAATGGTCTACGGGCCCATAGCTGCTTTTTTGGTGGAGCTGTTCCCCACCAAAATCCGTTACACCAGTATGAGCCTGCCGTATCATATTGGTAATGGCGTGTTTGGTGGGCTGGTGCCGTTTATTGCAACCTTACTTTCCACCACTTTCACCAGCGACCCGTTAGTGGGTTTGTGGTACCCTATAGGAGTTGCTGCTTTATGCTTAGTAATTGGTACGCTATACCTTTCTAATAAAATTGATAAAGACATTAACGACTAAAAATATTTTTATGAACAAGCTTAAACGGATTATGGGGATTGTATGGATGATTATTGCACCTGTGGTTATTTACTTTTTAATAATGGGCGCTGTACACAACATAAGCAGTACAGGTAGCAAAGACATTAACAAGCCTATTCCCTGGATTATTATTATATCCATTTTTACACCCATTGCAGTTGGCCTGCTCATCTTTGGATGGTACTGTATAAAGGGCGAGTATGATCACCTGCCGGAAAGTTCGGCAGAGCTTGAGTAATCTAACATTTGCCTGTAACATAAACGGGTTTACATGCGTTTTAAAAAAATCATGAAACGTATTGTTCTCATCTCCTCCTTGCTGCTGGCGGTTTGGGTACTGCTTGCCCAATGTTTTATCATGCGTGAACGCTGGAGCGATAAAAAAGCCTACAGTGTTTTTAAGGCAAAAGATGTTCCGCTGAAAATTTATGATACTGTTATTAATAAGCATCATTTACATTATGCTGTTTGCGGCAGCGATAGTTTACCTGCATTGGTTTTTGTACATGGCAGCCCCGGCAGCTGGTTCCATTACATGAAGTTTATGTGGGACAGTGCCCTGCGCAGCAAGTTCCGCATCGTTTCTATAGATAGGCCAGGTTTTGGTTACAGCGATTTTGGAAAGGCTATGCATTTGCAGCAGCAGTGTGAAATTATTTCACCAGTATTGCAAAAGCTAAAAAAAAATCAACCATTATTCTTAGTGGGACACAGTATGGGAGGGCCTGTAGCGGTAAAGCTGGCGGCTGATAATCCTGCCATTGTAAACACATTAGTAATTGTTGCAGGCGCCATTGATATTAACCAGGAAGCAAGGGAAACATGGCGGCATATAATGAATGTGCGGCCTTTGTACTGGACTTTACCGGGTGCTTTTGGCCCGAGCAACACCGAGCTGCTTTATCTAAAAAAGGATTTACTGCCATTGCAAAACGATTTTAAAAATATTACCTGCAATGTTTTATTTGTACATGGCGATAAAGACACCTGGGTGCCGATAAAAAATATTGCCTTTGGAACAAAGATGATGGTAAATGCAGCTTCTATTAAAGCAGATACATTGCATGGCGCTGATCACCAAATACCATGGAAAAACCGGGATGAATTGAAAGAAATTTTACTCGGCTTGTATTAATTATTCTGTAATGGCTTTATACAATGCTTCATGAATTTTTGGGCGCACATTCATGTTTAGCAATTTCTGATTATCACCACCATCAGGGTTTACCCTGTTGCTTAAAAAAATAAAAATGAGCTGCTGTTCCGGATCGGCCCAAACGCAGGTGCCTGTAAAACCTGTATGCCCGAATGTTTGTGCCGATGCAGATAAACAAGGGTAGGGTTCCGGTCTTTTATCATTATCTTTTTCAGGTTTATCAAAGCCGTAACCGCGGCGGCTGATCTCACTGTGATAGGCTGTAAAGAGCTCTACGGTTTCTTTTCTTATAAAACGTTTGCCATTGATAGTGCCACCATTCATCAGCATCTGCATAATCATGCCCAGGTCGTATGCATTGCTGAATAATCCGGCATGGCCTGCCACACCGCCAAACATGGCAGCGCCGGGGTCGTGCACATCACCACGTAATAACTGCTGCCGGAAGTTTTTTTCCTGTTCAGTAGGTATCACACGGTTCAGCAAATTGTTTTCCCTTGGTTTAAAACCGGCAACCGTTAAGCCCATGGGTTTGTAAAATTCCTTTTGCACATATTCATTCAACGGCATACCGCTTACAGCTTCTACTATCTTGCCTAAAAAAATAAAATCATTATCACTGTACACATATTTGCCTGCTGCACCCAGCGGACTTTGTAAAATACGATTGTACATGGTATCTCTCCATGTATTGCGCATGTACAGGTTTTCAGCTACTCTTATGCTGAATGAGTCATTTGGATTTTTGCTAAAAATTTTTGGAGAGGGATTACCGCTGCTGTCTAAAGTTTCTTTGTAAAATGGAATGTATGATACAAGGCCTGCCTGGTGCAGCAATATATTTTTTAAAGCAAGATGTTCTTTATTGCTGCCTTTTACCCATGGCAGGTAATCACCCAGCTTTTTATCAATATCAATTTTACCTTCATCATATAACCGCATTACAGAAATGGTAGTGGCACAAATTTTTGTAACCGATGCCATGTCAAAAACATTTTCCAGGTTATCAGGGCTGCCATCGGTGTACACAGTATTTCCAAAGGCTTTGTGATAAGCTATTTTGCCATTTTTAATAGCCAGCACCACGGCACCGGGCGTAGCGCCTTTTGCAATGGCATCATTTACTATGGAATCGACCACATTGAGTTTTGCAACATTAAGGCCGGCTTCTTTGTGCGTTGCCGGGGGCAAAAAAAAAGAGTTACTTACAATGCCGCTGCCAAATTTAAATTCATCGCAAACAGTTACGGGAAGTTTGCCTTTTGCAGGTATTTTTCCCTGCAGCAGGTCAACAGCGGCAGCTTGTACAATATCATCATCTTCATAACAGGCCACTAAATTTTTTGCAGTACACCAGTTTTTTATTGCATAAGGATTACCAAATACAAAAGTGATGGCATTGGTTTGTAGCTGCAATGCGCTTACAAGGGCAACCGCATTTTTAGAAATACCAAAATTATTTGCCGGCACACGGGCATAGTTATGTATGCCGATGATGACATTTTTGTATTTCTTTTTTAATGCGGCCACATCCACTTTAACACTGTCCTGGTTGTAAGGATAATAAATTACATCCCCACCATAATCAGCTTTAACCCTTTTTGCAAAAGCATTTTCTGTACTGCTGCCAATGCAGATGTACACGACATCGCCGGCAGGTTTGGCTGAAGCACTGAGGGGGAAATAAGCAGCATCATTTTTTTTCAAAACGGTTAGTGCGTTTTCTGCAACAGTTCTGCGCATGCTGCTGATGTTATTATTAAGATCCGCAGTTAAGTTTACCGTATTAACAGGAGTGAGGTTGGCGAGGCCATAAGTGTATTTTGAAAGCAACACTTTTTTGCAATGAGCATCAATATCCGCCTGGCTAAGTTTTCCGTTGCTGATTGCTTCTTTAATTTTTGAAATGGCCAGCGGTATATCACCGGGCAGGCAAAGCATATCGTTACCCGCCACTAATGATTCTACGGATGCTGCCCCATCAGGATAGAATTTTCTTACACCAGCCATTTCCAGCGCATCGGTAAAAGTAAGCCCGTGGTAACCGAGTTCGTTACGCATTAAATCTGTTACATTGTTTTTTGAAATAGATGTGGGCTTGTTGGGAGTATTGTCAATGGCAGGAATGGAAAGATGTGCAATCATCACACTGCCAATACCGGCTTTGAATATTTGTTTAAAGGGATAGAGTTCCAGTGAATCCAGTTGCTGCCTTGTTTTATTGATCACAGGCAGATCGTAGTGTGAATCCACGGCTACATCACCATGACCGGGAAAATGTTTTGCGCACGCCATCACGCCATTATCCTGCAAACCCTTCATATAAGCAATGCCATACTGTGCCACTTTATATTTGTCTTCTCCAAAACTGCGGTCGTTTATCACCGGGTTATCAGGATTATTGTTTACGTCTACAACAGGTGCATAATTTACCTGTATGTTCATGCGTTTGCACTGGTCTGCCACAAGTTTACCGTAGTTATAAACTATTGTAGCATCCGTCATGGCGCCCAGCATCATTTGTTTGGGTAATGGCAGTACACTGTCAATCATGCGCATACCGAGTCCCCATTCCGCATCAATACACATCAGTATGGGCGTTTTGGCCTGTGCCTGTAATGCATTTAAAATAGTTGCCTGTTTTACCGGGCTGCCCTGGAATAAACAAATGCCTCCGATATTATATTGTTTTATTAAGTCGCTTACCTGCTTATCAAAAAAAGTAACCGTTTTTGTTTTTGCATCATAAGTACTCAGCCGCACTACCATTAACTGCGCAATACGTTCATCAGGAGAAAGGGTGTTAAAAACACTGTCGGCCCATTGTTGCGCCTGGGTGTTTTGCGCCTGAATCTTTAGAGATAAAATAACTAATAAAAGCAAAATGAATTTCCGCATGACACTGTAAATTTTAACTGGCAAGATGTGTTACTTTTGCGGTTCTAAATTACTTGATTTTGCCCGATATCATTCAATTACTGCCCGATAACATTGCCAACCAGATTGCAGCCGGTGAAGTTATTCAGCGCCCAGCCAGTGCGGTCAAGGAGCTTTTGGAAAATGCAGTGGATGCAGGTGCAGACGAAATCAGGCTTATAATAACTGACGCCGGCAAAACACTGATACAGGTAATTGATAACGGCAAAGGCATGAGTGAAACAGATGCCCGTATGGCATTTGAACGGCATGCCACTTCAAAAATCAGCAATATTGAAGATTTGTTCCGTATTAAAACAATGGGTTTCCGCGGTGAGGCGCTGGCCAGTATTGCCGCAGTGGCGCAGGTGGAACTAAAAACAAAAAGGGCAGAAGATGAAACCGGTGTTTTTATTGAAATTGAAAACAGCTGTGTAATAAAGCAGGAACCCGTGGCTGCAGCCAATGGTACCAGCATTGCCATGAAGAACCTGTTCTTCAACGTTCCGGCACGCCGTAATTTTTTAAAAAGCAATGCAGCCGAGCTAAGGCATATTGTAGATGAGTTCATTCGTGTGGCAATGGCTTTTCCGGAAATATTCTTTTCTTTAACCTCCAATGGCCAACAGGTATTTCATCTGGAAAAGGGTACGCTGAAGCAACGTATAGTACAATTGCTGGGTAATAGTTACAATTCAAAGCTGGTAAGTGTGCAGGAACATACCGACTACCTGAATATTTATGGGTTTGTTGGTAAACCTGATACAGCAAAGAAGACCAGGGGAGACCAGTATTTTTTTGTGAACAACCGGTTTATCAAAAGCGCTTACCTCAACCATGCGGTAATGAATGCCTATGATGAGATGATTGCAAAAGACAGTTTTCCGATGTACACATTATTCATCGACCTGGACCCGGCGCAGGTGGATATTAATGTACACCCTACCAAACAGGAAATAAAATTTGAAGATGAGAAAATTGTGTATGCATTTGTACAAAGTGCCGTTAAACATGCGCTGGCACAGTTCAGCATTACACCCACATTAGATTTTGACCTGGACAGTTCCATCCAGCAACTGGATGCTGTGAGTAAACCTTTTACTGAAGAAAAAAAATCTTCCGCAGCCGCCTCTTCTTTATACAGCACTTTTACGCAAAAACATCAAAGCCATTTTATAGAAAGTAAAAGTGAACTGAAACACTGGAAGGAGATTGGCAGCCTTGCAAAGGAAATTAATAAAGAAGCAGGCACGCCACAGCAAACACTGGACATTCCCGGGCAGCAAAATTTAAACAGGAAACCGCAAACGGAAAACCTGCTGCAGTTGCATTCAGCATATATAATTGCGCAAACGGACAAGGGATATTACCTGATACACCAGCAAAACGCTCATGAACGGATTTTATACGAACGTTTTATAAATGCCATTGATGGAAAAGCCATTGCCACGCAGCAAAGCCTTTTTCCTTCCACTATAGAAATGACTACCCCTGATGCAGTATTGCTGAAGGAGCTGCTGCCCGATTTGCATCAGCTTGGGTATTTGTTAGAGCCTTTTGGCAACAACACTTTTGTAATACAAGGCACGCCGGCCGATGTAGAACAGGGCAACGAAAAAACAGCCATTGAAAAAATGCTGGAGCAGTACAAACATTTCAGCATTGACCTGAAGTTTACAAAAAGGGAAAAACTGCTTCGGTCACTTGCTTTGCAGCAAAGTATTAAGCCCGGAGCTTCTTTAACAGAAAAGGAAATGAAGGTGCTGGTGGAGGAACTCTTTAATTGTTCTGCCCCCAATATTACCCCCAATGGAAAACCAACCTGGCTGGAGTTTAAAAAGGAAGAGCTGGATAAAATGTTTGGAAGGTAACTAACAGGCCGCCTAATAATCTATATCAACGCTGTTATTTGAAGTTTTGGCAGTAGCCTCTTTTACAGGAGTATTCTCTTCATCCAGTACATATAATAACTTGCTCAGCATTTCTTTATACTGCGCTGTTTTACCGTACTGTGTTTCTATATTAATATAGCGTCTGTTCTTTTCGCCGAAGTAAACACTTAATGATCCGTCTTTCAGTACTTTAATATTATCCTGTAAAATACTGTTGTATCCAAAGCCAGACATACGGGTAAATAAACCTTCATCTGTGGTTAATGTAATATCATCCACATCCTGCCAGCTGTCTGCATATACTTTTTTGGCATCAGTCTGCCTGATGCCGCCTTTTTGATATGTTTTAACTGAATAATCTCCGTCTGTATTATTATGTAAGGCAATTACACACTTGGCACTGTCAGGTATTTGCTCTAATATCTTATTTGCAAACTTTTGCACTTCATCCACCACTTCTGCTGTTACCCTGCCTTTTGATTTTAAGGTAAGCTCAATTCCCCTGCGTGAAAAAATACGGTTGGGGTCAAAGCTGTATGTTACTCCCCTGAATGGGAAACTAACCATTCGTTGTGCATTATTTTCAATGCGTATCAATAAGCCACCTTTTTGCTCCAACACTGTTTTTGCAGCTTGTACGGCAGTGGATTCATCATCATGCAAATTGATACAGCAATTATTTACACTATTGCCGTAACTGGTAATTTTTATAGTGATGTTTTTGCTGCCAATTTTTTGTGTTATCGATTTTTCGGCTGGTGAAAATGCAGCAGTTGTGCAGCAGTTGTTGGTTACCGGATTGTTTATACCGGTAAAAAGAGTTGTTAAAGAGAGCAGTAAGGCAATCCCGGACATGTGAATTTAAAAATTAGGGTAAATATACGCAATATTTATACTACCCTATTAACGCTTTTTTAATTTATGTATTGTATATATAGAAAAAGTCCTGCAACAATATAGCTGCAGGACTTTTTACTTTAGCTAACCCCTTAGTTAAAGTTTATTAAAACGAGCATAGCAGGTTTTATTTCCGTAAATAACTTTTATGGTATATACACCTGGTGTAAGGTCGTTAATGTTAAAGGTTAAAACATTATTGCCCGTTACACCCTGCTGGTGTTTTTCTTTTACCAGTATATTGGTTGAACTGTAGATGTAAGCGTTAATCATTTCCGGTTGCGTTAATGTTACAGCTACATTTATCAATGAGCTTGCAGGGCTTGGGTAAGCCTGCAATAAACAGGCGCTGCTTACATTTTCAATGTGTATTACGCTGCAGTATTCTTTTACACAGCCACCTAATGTTATCGCTTTTAAACAAACCCTGTAATAACCTGTATCGCCAAATACATAAGCTGGATTACTCTGGTGTAGTATAACTGGTGGTGTGGTGGCGGGGCTCAGCCTTGTAATGGTCCATGTTTGATCCAGTATGGGGAAATTGGCATTGGCATAGAAGTACAATTTGTTTGGTACAAATGGGTCTTTCTGCCAGGTATAGCTAACATGAATACTGTCGCAGTTTAATTGTGGCAACACACGTATTTCTTTACAAGTAGTGCTGGCACATGTTGGGCTGCTCCATGCAGTAAGGCAAACAACATACACACCCGGTTGTGCATAGCGGTGTGTTGCTACCGGGTCGTGGCTGCCGGTGCCATCACCAAATGTCCAGGTGTATTGTATGGCACTGCTGATATAATCGGGCGTAAATTTATATTTCTGGTTGTCGGCTGTAAATTTCTCAAATGTGAATTTAGACAGATCTTTGCAGCCAGGAATGCTTGAAGGAATAATGATGGTATCGCAACTTGTTTTTGTACAGTTAGGGGACAGGGCTACTGTTAAGCAAATAATATATGTTCCAGGTTGTGCATATTCATGTACTGCATTCCATCCTGTTGCAGAAGTACCATCTCCAAAACTCCATGAAGCAGTAGCAGTGGCAGTTGAAACAACCGTTAAGTTGGTGAAAATTACTTTGCGTGGTACCAATGAATCCCTGTGCATGCTGAACACCACCTGGAAGTTGCAGGGTGATGCAACAATTACTGTTTTGCAAAATTCCCTTATACACGGAGAGGTACCAGCCACAGTTACATTGCGCTTAATGCGTATGCAAACAGTGTATGTGCCAGCCTGGGCATAATCATGAGTTGGATTGGCAACATTCGGGTCGCTTTGTAAACCGCTCACTGACGTACCATCGCCAAATGTCCAGCGTATTGAATCTGACAAACTAACACCCGGGCTTACATTGGTAAATTTAATACGCAGCGGATGTGTGCTGTCTGCCTGAGATGTAAAATATGCCTGTAAGTTACATACAGGAGTTACCACTACTGTTTTGCAGATTTCTCCTACACAGGGAGTGCCACTGGTGTTATAGTTGCGTTTCACACGCAAACACACATTGTAAGTACCAGTATTGGCATAAACATGCACCGGGTTAGCAATAGTGGCATTACTCATTAAACCATTAATAATGGTACCATCACCAAAATTCCATCTTACAGAATCGGTGGGCAGCACATTAATAGTAGTATTGAAGAAATATAATTTGAGATAATTGAGTGAATCAGGTAAGGAGCTGTAATTGGCCTGAAGGTTACAGGGTACAGATTGTATTACCACAGTTTTGGTTACAGAATCTGCACAGGTAATGGTGCCTGTTGTACCAGTCCTGATAATGATATGTGTAACATTATAAGTACCCGGTGCCGGGTATGTATACGTCGGTAACGGAATATTCGCCACGCTGCCATTACCAAATTTCCAGTAGTGCAGGGTGTTGATAGAGTCTCCAACAACGACCGGTGTAAATTTTACCGTGTTGGAAGTAACATATGAAAAACTGAAATCGGCATTACAAACAGGTGTGGTTTGTGCCTTTGCCTGGAAACCAAATGCCGCAGCAAGCAGCAGGAGAAGGGTAACTATTCGTTTCATAACAAACATTTTTTAGGTGAACGGTTAAATAGGTATTGCATTTACAGTAAAGAGATACTGCATTAAAGCATTGTGTTGCCCGGGAGCCAGAAAAAACTTAAAATTTTTGCTGAATGCTTTCCAGAAAACGCTCTACAGCCCGCCTTACGGGCGTGGCGCCGCTAATGTAATTATTATTGAGTACCGAAAAAATGAGGAGTTTCCCTTTTTGAGTGAACAGGTAGCCGCTTAAAGCACAGTTATTGCTTAAGGTGCCCGTTTTTGCATATATATAACCAGCTTCTTTTTTGTAATAAGACGAAATGGTGCCTTCGCCGCCGGTGGCTAAAATCGTTTTCATCCGGTTCATGCCAAACTCATCTTTCATTTTATTAAGGATGTAGACAAAATCAGCCGGAGTAAATAAATTATAACGGCTCAGCCCGCTGCCATCCACCCATTTTGGTTTTTGTGGTGCATCTTTTAAAGTGGTTTTTAAAATGGTGTCAATCATTTTTTCATCACTCATATAGCCGAGGTATTCATTGCTGGCCATTAATAAAGTCTGCTCGGCAAAGAAATTATCGCTGCGGTGCATCATGGGTTTAAAAAGGGAGTCGGAGGGTTGGGAGTGAATAATATTTTTAGGGATCACTTTTCCATCGAGAGTGCCGGCAATTGATACAACTTTATGAAGCGTATCTTCAAGCAGTTTTAAAAAAACCGGATTAGAATTTCCTATGCTGTCGACCAGTACGGTTTTGTAAGGGATTTGTTGGACTACAAACTTAGGCCCCTTCTTGCTCAACCCATGAAAGAAATTATCTTCAAATCTTCTTGTAATAATAAACTGTGGTTTTGTATTATTGAGCAGTACATTATTCAGCCAGTGTAGAGAACTGTTATAAAAAAAATGCGGTCTAACAGAGACGGTATCATTTTGCAAATAGAAGGTTGTTAAGTTGCCGTAAACTGGCATTTCACTTCTTTCTGCAGCATAATCGCTTTGATAATCATCTAAAGCCCATCCTTTTCCAAAGGGAGAAAAGCCTGTATTATAACCTGTAACCAGTGCAGGATTTACTGCTTTTTGCAAAAACGCAAATGCAGGCTGGTTCTTAAAATCGGGGTGTAAAAAAGTAGGATCCCCAGTCGCTGAAAAAATGGTATAGTTATCAGCGGGCATTTCATACCGCAACCCCACCAAGCTATCCCCCAAATATTTCATCCCGGCATACAACGTAAACAGCTTGGTATTA
Organism: Ferruginibacter sp.; assembly: GCA_044225995.1. Classification (GTDB taxonomy): domain Bacteria; phylum Bacteroidota; class Bacteroidia; order Chitinophagales; family Chitinophagaceae; genus Ferruginibacter. The sequence goes on from JBGAHV010000009.1 coordinate 16,816, forward strand.
CTGGCAGGTATAAAATAATGAGTGCTGTTATAATTGTACCAATACTTGCCTGTGGCAGGCTCGTAAATACAAACACCAATATGGCCTGTGCTCACAGCACTGTCTTGCAGCAAAGGTTTTGCCTGTTTGGCTATTTGCCTGTTGATACTGCAACTGCTCACTAAAAATAAAGCTGCTAAAGCGGGAAAAATATTTTTCATACTCTTTACTAATGACGGCAGTCAGCCGGATCAATGAGGTTCTTCTTTTTTTATCTGGCACTAAAGTTATAATTTTCAGCAACAGTTTATCTATGTTATTTCCTAAACGACTAACGCTTTTTAAGGGGCTGCTGATACCGCTGCTGCTGATGCTGGCACTTATACTGTTAGGCACCACGGGCTATATGCTTATTGAAGGCTTTTCTTTTTTAGAAGCATTGTATATGACGGTAATAACGGTGGCTTCTGTTGGGTTTAACGAAGTACACCCGCTGAGTGAAGCCGGCCATATTTTTACTATCATCCTTATCATGATAAACCTGTTGCTTTTCACTTATTCCATCTCTGTACTTACCCGCTATTTTTTTGATGCAGACATTATACGGCAAATTAAATTCTTTAAAATGGAAAACAGTATTCAGCAATTACAGCAACATGTAATTATATGCGGCTTTGGCCGCAATGGTAAAGAAAGTGCACAGGTACTGCACGACAATAAAATACCGTTTGTAGTACTGGAAGAAAAGAATGACCTGGATGCCACACTGGAGTTTGAAGTAAAACACTTTTTAAAAGGCGATGCCACCAAAGACGAAATCCTTTTAGATGCTGGTATCAAAAATGCACGTGCGATTATTATTACATTACCGGTGGATGCAGATAATCTTTTTGTAGTACTTACGGCAAAACAGCTTAACCCCAATATCAAAATCATCAGCCGTGCCTCACAGGATTCATCCATAAAAAAATTGAAAATTGCCGGCGCAAGCAATGTCATCATGCCAGATAAAATTGGCGGCGCCCACATGGCAACATTGGTAATGTTGCCTGATGTAGTGGAAATGCTTTCCATTATGAGCACAAAGAGCAGTACCGATTTCCGGGTGGCTGAACTGGCTGCAACAAGAAGCGTTTCATTGGCGGAGCTTAACTTATGGCAACAAACCAATTGCACCCTGCTGGGTATTAAGAATGCTAATAACAGCTATACTGTAAATCCTCCTTCTGTTTATACAATTAATCCTGGTGAGCGGCTTATTGTAATGGGCAGCGATGAGCAAATTGCCGCGGCCAAAAAACTTGTTTAAATTTATTTTCAAAAACTTTTGAAAATTCAAAAATATTACTAACTTTGAGTTGTAAAACATTGTAACATGAAACTGGCAGAAGCAAAAGCACAATTCATCAGCAGCTGGGGCGCCTTTGGCACCCATTGGGGCATTAACCGCACTATGGCACAAATACATGCATTGCTGCTGGTAAGCCCAAAGCCACTGAGCCAGGATGATATTATGGAGGAGCTGGACATCAGCCGCGGCAATGTGAATATGAATATACGTGACCTTATCAGCTGGGGCCTGGTGGACAGGGTATTACTTCCCGGCGAGCGTAAGGAATACTTCAGTGCCGAAAAAGACATTTGGAAAGTGGCTACGCAAATCATTAAGGAAAGAAAGAAAAGGGAACTTGATCCGATGCTTAAGCTGCTTTCCCAGTTGGAAAATGTGGAGGGAGATAAAAAAGACCCGGCTACCAAACAGTTTTTAGACACCGTTACCGGCATTCGTAAATTTGGCGGGCAGGCAGATAAGATGCTGGATGTAATGGTAAAGGCAGATGAAAGCTGGTTTTTAGGAAGCCTTCTTAAGTTCTTTAAATAAAAACTCAAAAAAAATAAAAGCTGCGGCCGCAGCTTTTATTTGAAAACTATATTTCAATTTTTTCTGAAATTTTAAAAAATACAATTATGAAAACTTTTAAACTATTTGACTTTTGGCTGAGTGTGGGTTTAATAATTGCGTTTCTGATTGTCATTATAAAGAATCATCCCGGCAGCCTGGTTGATGAAAATATATTAATAGCTTATGGTGTTATTGGCGGCTGGCATGTAATCAGCATGCTGGTTCATGCGCTTTTTGGGTGGTTTACTGTAAAATGGGGTACACGGTTTTGGTATCACTGCGTGAGTTTTATTTTGTTAGTTACCATACCTGCGGGTTCATTCTGGATACTTGCATTTGCAGCTCCCTTTATGGCTTTTTTCTATACCGCTTATTGTGGTTACGAAGTACTGGTAAAAATGAGGAGACGCCCTCTTTCAGTTTTAAGATAACTGTTATGAAAAATGAACATTACATACTCATCTACGACGATAAATGCCCTATGTGTGCGGCTTATACCAGCCTCTTTATAAAAACTGGTATTTTACCTGCTGAAGGAAGAAAAAGTTTTACAACAGTGAATGCAAAACTGCTGCAGCTTACCGATGCGGTACGCAGTAACAATGAAATTCCGCTCATTGATACGGCATCCGGTAAAGTATATTACGGTATTGATGCACTGCTGCAATTGCTTGATACAAAACTTCATGGTATAAAAACTATCGGCCGCTTTGCCCCAATTTACTGGCTGCTGAAAAAATTGTACAAATTCATTTCCTTTAACCGTAAAGTGGTGGTGGCAACAAAATGCGGCAGCGGGCAGTACGATTGCAGTCCTGCATTCAGTTATAAATGGCGCTTTGCATTCTTACTGGTTTTTCTTGTCATTAACACACTTGCATTATTCCCTGTTCAGCATCTTGTGCTCAGCAACAGTATTTTCAGTGGCAGCAGTATTTATTATGTGCAGGCACTGCATTCAGGGCTGGTGGCCAGCAATGTGCTGCTGGCATTCACCCTGCGCTGGCAAAAAGCGTTTGAATACCTGGGCCAGGTAAATATGCTGGCCACCATAGTGATACTTTTTTTACTGGTGCTGGCAGGTATCAATAAATGGTTTTTTATAAATACATTCTTCAATAATATTTTCCTGGCAGGCCTGCTGGTGCTGGTAGTAAAAGAATACCTGCGCCGTATGCGTTTTGCCGGAACTCTGCAGGTAAAATACATAACAGTGAGTAACCTGCTTTGCATTGCTGCCTTTCTTACAGCCTTGACCCTTAAATTTTAAAATCATGAAAAATAAAAAAATCATCCTGGCCGGCGGAACAGGTTTTATAGGCCAGGAACTCACCAGCTATTTTGGTACAGAAAACGAAATCGTCATTCTGACAAGAAAGTTACAGCATCAAAAAACAAATGCCTTTGGTGAAAATAATATACAGGAAGCGGCTTTAAAAAATACCAAATTTGTACAGTGGGATGGTATAACTGCCGGCAACTGGGTAAAAGAAATAGAGGGCGCCGACCTCATCATTAACCTTGCAGGAAAAACGGTTAACTGCAGGTACAATGAAAAAAATAAAGAAGAGATATTCAACAGCCGCACCAATACCACAAAGGCAATAGGTGCGGCTATTCATCAATGCACCCGGCCACCAAAATTGTGGATCAATGCTGCTTCAGCCACCATTTATCCGTACGCAACCACAACACCACGTGATGAAAGCTTTACTGATTTTGCCAATGACTTCAGTGTGCAGGTATGTAAATTATGGGAGCAAACATTTTACGAACAGCGCACGCCTTTTACACGTAAAGTGGCCCTGCGCATGGCTATTACACTGGGAGCCGGCGGTGTAATGATTCCCTATTTCAACCTGCTTAAATTCGGGCTGGGTGGAAGGCAGGGCAGTGGCAAACAAATGTACAGCTGGGTACATGTAACTGATACCTGCCGGATGATGGAGTGGCTGTTTGAGCAAAATGAACTGGAAGGCACATTTAATTGTGTTAGCCCTTTTGCGGTTACCAACAGTGAGTTTATGGCAACCCTGCGCAAAATATCAGGTCATAAATTTGGTTTGCCTGCATTTGAATGGATGCTGGCACTGGGTGCCCCTTTAATTGGAACAGAAACTGAACTGGTACTTAAAAGCCGCTGGGTTTTACCAACAAGAATACGCCAGTCAGGATTTGAATTTAAATATGCTAAGCTTGAAGATGCCTTTAAAGAAATCATCAGCAAAACGCCCCGTCATAAATATCATTTGTTTTAACAGGCAGCAGTTTGCTTAAATTTGCAATAACTATGAAGCAGCAACCGCTCATTCTTTTTGATGGTGTTTGTAATTTTTGTAACAGTGCAGTAAACTTTGTTATTAAACGGGACAAAAAAGCACAAATACAATTTGCTCCCCTTCAATCAGAAAAAGGCCGGCTTTATGCAAGGCAGTATGGCATCAATGCCGACGATATGAAGACTTTTCTTTTTATTGAGGACAATAAAGTGTATACCAGGTCGACGGCATCTTTAAAAGTATGCCGATACCTGGGAGCCCTGTGGCCTTTATGTTATGGATTAATCATCATTCCCAAATTTATCCGTAATGGTATTTACGACTGGGTGGCCAAAAACCGTTACAAATGGTTTGGTAAAAAAGAAACCTGCATGATTCCCACGCCGGAAGTGAAGGCCCGCTTTATAGGATAATACAATTGATATGACAACAAAGAAAACATTGGTTATTGGCGCTTCTGAAAACCCTGCCCGTTATAGTAACCTGGCAATAAAAATGCTGGTATCAAAAGAACAACCGGTAATAGCACTGGGTAAAAAAGCCGGCTCTGTAGCAGGAGTGAGTATAGAAACAGAAAAAAAAATATTTACGGATATTGATACTGTTACCTTGTATCTTAATCCAATGCGCCAAAAAGAATACTACGATTATATATTCTCTCTTCATCCCAAACGCATCATTTTTAACCCCGGGGCAGAAAATGAAGAACTGGCTGAAATGGCAGAACAAAAAGGCATTATTGCACAGGAAGCCTGCACACTGGTGTTGTTAAGCACCGGGCAGTTTTAATAAACATTATAGAAACTTTACTACAAACAGTGTTGGTTTTTTATTGGCAGTTTGCTGCACTAATAAAAATTCAATGGTCGTTTTTTATTGGACGTTGTTTATGTTTTTTGTAAACAGCGCTGATAAAATCCGATATCATGAAACACACAGTACTATCTTACGTACTGCTTGTATTGTTTGCCCTTACCGCAACAACAACACAAGCACAAAACCAGGGTGCTAAACCAGCGCTTTTTACCAATTTTCCAGATATAATTAACTGCACCCCTGAAGTATTGAACCAGGCTTTTTCTTTTGCAGCAGGGCAGGATGCAACAATAAGCGGCAGCAGTAACTTTTTATTTATTGGAAAACTACTAAGTAACACTACCCGGTATGACTCATTGCAAACTGTTGTTATCAGGTCCGCCGCTTTCTCCGACGCCATTTTTGTTCTTTCCAAACTAACAGGCAGCGGTAATAAAATAGAATACAGGGGCCGTATCATCAACACGAAATATGCAGATGGATATGAGTTGAAAAAAGATGACGCCGGCAACTATCAACTGGTGAAATTTGAAACAGATAAACTGCTGCCAGATTGCAGGCAGTGATATAACAGTACACAATAAATCCACTACTTACTATGAAAAATATTTTTACCCTTATTACATTAACCATGCTGCTGTTTTTATGCAGCCTTACCGTTAAAGCAGTGCCAAAGCTAAATAGTTACCCTGCTGCACTTGCTACTATTTACCTCGACTTTGATGGCCATTATGTAAACAGCGGCGTATGGAACAATGGCTTTCCTTTTGCCTGCGCTGCGTCGGGCATGGATGACACCCAGGTTACAGAAGTGTTTAACCGTACAGCTGAAGACTACCGGCCATTCAATATTAATATTACTACTGACTCTGCAGTATTCTTAGCTGCACCATTAAATAAACGCATTCGCATTATCATAACGCCTACCAGTGCCTGGTATCCCGGTGTAGGTGGTGTATCCTGGATAAATTCATTTGTATGGGGTGACGATACTCCTGGTTTTGTTTTTTGCGACAGGCTGGGCCCCAATAATGCAAAACTGGTAGCTGAATGTTGTTCACACGAAGCAGGGCATACGGTGGGGCTTTCTCACCAATCAAAATATGATGGAGTTAACTGCGGTACTCCCATTGAACAATATAACAGCGGTACAGGTTCAGGAGAATCCGGCTGGGCCCCAATCATGGGTAACAGTTATGGTCATAACATGACCAACTGGAATAATGGCCCTACGCCTTATGGTTGCACCAGTGTGCAGGACAATCTTTCCATCATCAGCGCACAAAGCAGTATTGGTTTTAGAGCGGACGATTATTCAAATAATGCCAATGCTGCTGCTACTGCAATTACGCCAACATCTTTTTCAGTAAACGGGGTAATATCAACAAATACAGATAAGGATGCTTTTAAACTGGTAGTTGCTCAAAACAGCGGCTTTCATATTACTGCAATTCCATTTAATGTGGGCATTAATAATGATGGTGCAAACCTGGATATTAAATTAGACCTGTACAATGCCGCTGGTACCTTAATCCGTTCTTTTGATCCGGAAACAACGATGAGCGTAACAGTGGATACCACGCTGAATACTGGCACTTATTACCTGCTGATAGACGGAACAGGGAATACCAATATTAGCGAGTATGGAAGCCTTGGGTCATATACATTAAGCGGCTTTAGCAGCCTGCTTCCTGTAAAAGATGTGGAGCTTTCCGGCAATACCATTAATGATAAGCACAATTTAAACTGGACGGTAATAGCCGATGAGCCTGTTAAATCAGCCATCGTTGAAATGTCGGAAAACGGAACAGTGTTTACAGGTACTGCAATACTATCCCCGGTTGCAAATAGTTTTTCATGGAAACCATATCAGAATACAGCACTTTATTACCGTGTAAAAATTACTGTGGCTAATGGTCAAAGCATGTATTCCAATACAATATTGTTAAAAGCGGCTGGTGATGTAAATAATAATTTCACTGTTTCATCGTTTATAAAAAACAGCATATCCGTAACCGCCCCCGAAACATACCGTTACCAGATTACAGGTACAAACGGAGTTATCATTCAACAAGGAACCGGCGTTAAAGGATTTAATACTGTAGATGCAGGCAACCTGCCGGCAGGTATATATTTTATACAATTAATAAGCAACAATAAAAAACAAACAGAACGAATTTTAAAACAGTAAGGTAGATTCATGTGTAAGTTAAGGGTCAGCGTTAGGGGCTGGCCCTTTTTTGTTTTGCTGCAATCCCCCATGGGGTTTTTAACAGCGGTTGAAAACTTAATGTTCTTTTAAACCACCGCCGGCATATTTACGTTCATTTTTTCCGTAATTTTAAAAAACCCCATTTAATATGTTATGGAGAAAGTTTAACGGCGACCCCATCCAGCTTCCCATAAAAGATGCGGTGGCCCAGGCCATTAAGAGAGAAACACAAAACGGCTATCATTTAAAAGTTTGTATTGGCACCGACAGCCAGGTAAAAGGCAAGGAAACTGAGTTTGCTACTGTAATTGTTTTTTTACGTGAAGGGCATGGAGGCTTTATGTTTATTCACAACGAAAAAACATTGCACAAGTACAGCATTAAAGAACGCATGCTGGTGGAAGTGGCTAAAAGTATTGAAATTGCTTACGAACTCTGCAACCTGTTTACCGAGTATAATGTAGACATGGAAGTGCATGCCGACATTAACACCAATCCGCATTTTAAAAGCAATGAAGCTTTACGTGAGGCAATGGGTTATATTTTGGGAATGGGCTTTGCCTTTAAAGCCAAACCCGAGGCCTTTGCCAGCAGCAGTTGTGCAAACAAAGTGGTGAATTAATTGCCTTAAAATTATTTATTGACCGGCAGTTGAAAAATTGCCGGACCGGAATTTAATCCTCTTTATTTTTTCATTTCTTCATTCATCTCCCCAATAAAAGAAACTATTTTATCCTTTCCGCTTTTTTTAACCGCACTGCTGGCAAAAAACTGTGGCACAAACTGCCAGCTTTGCTGCATGGCTGTTTTAAAATCGTTTACGTTTTTGCTTACGGTGCGCTGGTTCTCCTTATCTGTTTTAGTAAAAATAATACTGCAGGGCACGCCCCATTTTTTTATATTTTCTAAAAACTCCAGATCAATTTTCTGCGGGCTGTGACGGCTGTCAATTAACACAAACAACATGGTGAGGTTTTCCCGTTTGCGCAGGTAGTTTTCTATCATTTGCTCCCAGCGGCGGCGACTGCTCTGGCTTACTTTGGCAAAACCATAACCGGGCAGGTCCACAATATACCAGCCATCATTAATTAAAAAATGATTGATCATTTGTGTTTTGCCGGGAGACGCAGATGTTTTTGCCAGCTTATCATTGTTGCACAGCATATTTATTAAAGATGATTTGCCCACATTGCTTCGACCAATAAAAGCGTACTCCGGTTTATTGGGTGGCGGGCATTTGTCAAACGAAGGGCTGCTAAGTAAATATTTGGCTGATTTGATAAGCATACGCAAATATAGCATCACAGGTTAAATACATTATCTTTGCCGCATGACGGAATTTGCACATGACAGTGTGGTGCCATTTAAAGACAGCGACAGCAGCAAGAAGGAGCAGGTGGCACAAATGTTTGATAACATCGCCTTTCGTTACGATTTTTTGAACCGTTTTTTAAGTGCCGGAACGGACATACGGTGGCGTAAAAAAGCACTGCAACAGCTAAGTGAACTAAGGCCAAAAACTATTTTAGATGTTGCAACCGGTACAGCGGATATGGCAATTATGGCATCTGCAATGTTAAAGCCGGGAAAAATAACAGGTATTGACATAAGCGATGGCATGCTTGAAGTGGGCAGGCAAAAAGTGGCAAAGGCAGGATTGCAAAATGCGATTGAACTGTTAAACGGCGACAGCGAAACAATAAATTTTAATGATAATTCGTTTGATGCGGTAACTGTGGCTTTTGGTGTGCGTAATTTTCAAAACCTGGAAAAAGGGCTTAGTGAAATAAGAAGAGTGCTGAAACCGGGTGGGAAATTAGTAGTTTTGGAATTCAGCAAGCCAAAGTTGCCGGGAGTTAAAACCATGTATAATCTATACATGAAAATTGTGGCTCCCAATATGGGTAAATTGTTCAGCAAAAACCGCAACGCATATAAATATCTCGACGAATCAATTCAAAAATTTCCTGAAGGCAAAAATTTTACTTCTATTTTAGTCAACCTGGGTTACAGTAACACAATTTGTAAACCACTTAGTTTGGGAATATGCAGTATTTATTGCGGTACAAAATAATACCGTTTATTTTTTTTATTGTCTTTTCTCCTGTATTGGGTTTTTCCCAGTTAAGGGATGGTATTAACCAGCCCGACCATGATGAAAAAGATTTTCACTTTGGTATCAATATAGGTATCAACCGGTCGCATTTTAACTTTACACATCACCCGCTTTTTTTAGAACGTGACAGTGTAATGGTGGTGGAAAGTGTAAACAGCACGGGTTTAAACCTTGCGTGGCTGGTTGAAAAAAGAATAAGCGATCATTTTGCCATCCGTACATTTCCATTAGATTTAACTTTTACCGAAAAGGCTTTTGAATATATATTGAAATACCCAGACCGTGTAGGCGGCGAAGACTCACTAACTTCAAAAAAAGTGCAGTCTATTTCCATGTCGTTACCGGTGCAATTAAAATTTTGCAGCGACCGTATTGGCAATTTTAAAGTGTATATGCTGGGCGGTTTAAAAGCCGAGTATGATATGGCTGCTAATGCCGGTGCCAGAAAAGCAGAAAACCTTATTAAGCTTAACCGTTTTGATTATGGTATAGAAGCCGGTTTGGGCTTTCATTTTTACTATCCTTACTTTGTACTTACTCCTGAAATTAAAATGGGCTGGGGCTTAAGTAACCTGCACAGCCGTGACCCCAATCTTAAATTCTCCAATGTAATTGACAAGGTAAATTCAAGAACCATTACTTTTTCAATAACAGTGGAATAAGCCGCACCTTTTCATTTTATCTGTTTAATTGTAATTTTAAAAACTCCGCTACTTTGGTAAATAAATGAATTCTTGCTGTATTGGTATTGTTATCACTGATGTTATGCAGGTAATCCGGGTAAAACAGTTCGTCAAATTGTTTACTTTCTTTAATCAGCGCCTTGCTTAATTCCATGCTGTTTTGAAAATGCACATTATCATCCGCAGTACCATGCATCAGCAATAAGCCGCTTTTGTAATTGCCTGTAAAGTTAACCGGCGATGCGTTGTTGTATCCTTCTGCATTTTCGCCTGGTGTTTGCAGCATACGCTCTGCATAAATATTTTCATACAATCTCCAGTTGGTAACCGGTGCAATGGCTACAGCTGCCTTAAACTGGCCGGCATATTTAGTTTGCGCTAATGCAGCTAAATAACCACCATAACTCCAGCCCATAATTGCAACATTGCCTGTGTCAGTTTTGTAATTGTTTTGCAGGTAATTTTTAAATGCAATAATATCTTCCATTTCAGCATCACCCGTTTTTTTATAAGTCGCTTTTCTAAAAGATTCTCCACGGCCGGGGGTGCCTCTTGGATCAATGCATGCAACCAAATAACCCTGGTTGGCCAGCCAGCGCAGGGTAAGCGTTGTTTTATCATCCCACTGGTCCTGCACTTCCTGCTTTGTTTGCCCGCCATAAACGTAAATTATTACAGGCAATTTTTTTGCTGTTGCTTCATATGGCTTAATAACCCACCCCTTTAAATCATCTTTAGTGCTGTTGGTAAAATTTACAAATTCAGCTGCAGGAATTTTATAATCAGCCATCCTTGATTTGCACTCTTTGTTTTCTAAAAGTTTGGTAATGCTGCGGCCTTCACTGTTATACATTTCCAGGACAGAGGGAGTGTTAAGTGTACTGTACTCATCAATAAAATAACGGTTATTGCCGGTAAACTGAACGTTGTGCACCCCATTGCCATCTGTAAGTTTTTTCCTTCTGGTACCGTCAATATTTATTTTATAAAGATGTTTTTCCCTCACATTAAAATCGTTGCCTGTGTAATAAATATCCCCTGTGCCTTCGTTTACCGTTTTAATTTCTGTTACATCTGTTTCAGCCTTTGTTACTTTTCTTTTTTGAACAATGCCGTTTAACTGGGTTATTTCATAAACCTGGTTGTAGCCGCTGTCTTCGCTCAGCCATAAAAAACTGTTACGGGTGGGTAAGAAGTAAATATTGTTTACATCAACTTTTACGTAGTCAGGTTTTGTTTCACTGAATAAAGTGGAGGTGCTTCCATTTTTAATATCAGCCTTTAAAACATCCAGTTTGGTTTGTGTGCGGTTTAATCGTTGTACATAAAGTCCCTTACTGTCTGGCAGCCATTTAATGCCTGTAATGTACTGGTTGGTGTTTAAACCCAAATCAACGGGAACCATTATTTTATTCTTTATGTTGTAAATAAACACCGACACCTCAGGCACCATTTCTCCCGCTTTGGGGTAACGTTGCTTTACCACTTCAGGATAAATTCTGTCGTAATAAGAAATAGGGAAAGATTTTACGGCTGCTTCATTAAAACGAAGTAAGGCAAGATATTGCCCGTCGGGACTCCATTGGTAAGCCTGCTTCATCCCAAAATTATTTTCATACAAAGCATCGGCCATACCATACAAGGTTTGCCCCATAAGGCCATCGTAGGTTACAGGTTGCAGGGCGTCGTTCTCTAAATTTTTTATAAATAGATTCCCATCACGTACGTAAGCAATTTTTTTACTGTCCGGCGAAAAACTGGTATACCATTGTTTGCCTTCTGCAGTAACCACCTTCATTACTTTTTTAGGAATATCCCATACATAATTAAACTCCTTTGTGGAATTACTGAACAATGGTTCGATTTGCGTTTTTATTAAAATTTTCGAATCGTCTGGCGAAAAAGCATAGTCTTCAAAAAAAGTAAATGTAATGGGTAATGAATCATTCAGCTGTTTTACCTGGTTGGTAAAAACAGTATCTATAAGCTTGCCTGTTTCAAAGTCAAGCGTAAAAATCATTTGCAGGTTATTCTCGGGCCTGGCTTCAATAAATGCAAAACGGTTACTGGTATGCAGCATGTGGGTTTGCAGCTTTTTCTCATCAAAATAACCGCTCCAGATACTTTCTAACGGCAGGTTGAGTTTATCTTTTTTTTGTGATAAAACTGAGACAGACAGAGAAAGCAAACTGGCAAACAGCAGGTACTTGCGGCTCATCATGTACGATTAAGGTTAACAATAAATTTATCTCATTGCGTCTTGCAATGATTTTAAATGGGATAAGATTTGGCGAAGGTGGTTCTGAACGTTGTTGCGCCAAAAATAGTGATAAAAACGAACTTTAAAAGTCATAATTCCGCCTGAACATGTTTAAGCGGATACCCGCCATTACCAGGGTTGTGTTTGTTTGTGAAGTAAGTAATGTTTTGTAGGTACGGTATTGAAATGAAAGATCAAAAAACAAATTCTCTTTCCATTCATAGGATGCCTGCAGTAAACCATTTAAACAGTTAGCTTTGTTGCCACTTCCAATGTCGAAACCTTCATTCATACTACGGGTGCTGTTTAAACGAAAAATGTTTGCACCGAAATTTTTTCCAGCACTGTCAAGCCCCTGGTAGTAATAGATAACTTTTGCATCAATGTACCATTTACGTGCAGGTTGAAAATGCACCAATGCCAGCACTTCCTGGAAGTTGGCGCCCAATGGATGTGCCAATGGCTGGTTATAGTGAGTGTAATTTGAGATTGAATCGCCATGGGAATATGTAAAAGGCCTTACACGGTTTGTTTCTACCTGCAGATCTAAATTACGTATGCCAAATGCATCCATATATTTTATACCTGCTTGTATGCCCCATTTGTTTGTCCAGCTGGTGGGATTGTTTTTAATATCGCTTAAAATAAACTCATCCAGTAAAAACTGTCCGTAAAATTGTGCCCGGTGTGCAATGTTGGCTTTAAAATCAAGACCGGCAATGGCGTTGTCTTTACTGCCGTTGTTGCTTTCTATATGACGGTAAAAGATCAGCGGGTTCAGGTATTCAAAATCAAAACGGTTTTTACGGCCAAATATTACACCTTCAAACAAACCAATATTCAGCCATTTGGTAACATTCATGCTCAGGTGATGAATGGCTGCGTATTTACGGTCCAGTAAAGTGTCACCTGCTTTTTTAAACTGTGGCATCAGCTCCATAAAAATGTTCTGGTAATTGAACTTCCACACTTTTGTATTGAGCTTTAAAAATAAATAGCTGTTGCCCCAGTCGCTTAAGAAAAGACTGCGGTAACCATTGCCAATAAAATTTTTATCATAACCAAACTGTACATCCACATAATTTTTTACAGCAGCAAATGTGATGTATCCTCTTGCATCAAAATAATCGGTGCCGGTTGTTTTAAACGGCTTATAAAAACCAACACCGGGTACAGCATCATATTGTTTTATCCTGTCCTGGAAAAACTGCGGCCCCCGTTCCTGGTTATCGGTAATAAGGGCAGAAAAACCGATTTTTTTAGCAATTAATCCACGGGTGGTTACGCCACGGCTGTTAAGAAATATGGGTTTGCTGTAATTACTTTCCACTCCCTGCTGAAACTGCAGCACAGGATTAACCACCAAAAACAAATCTTTATTATTTACTTCAATAAAATTGGGCTTGGTTGGGTAAAAAGTATGAAAGAGTTTTTTACGGCTTTTAAAATCTTTATGTGGTACTGTCACCCATTCAGCATTGTTCATCAAAAAACGGCGCAGGTTATATTCATCTACAGGGCTTAGGTCAAGGTCTGTCCATTCTTTGTATTTATCACGGCCGGTGCTGTCGGGGTATCCCATTCGGGCACTGTCTAAAAATTCTGCTTCTCTTACTATCGATTTCCTGTTAAATGGCCGCAGGGTGGAAAAATTGAGGTGCGTATTGGTTTGCTGTTTAATTTCAAGCCGGTCAATAAAATGAATATCTTTTGAACCCTGAGATGTGTAAGTAGACTGCGCCATTGCAAAACCCGGGCAAATAAAAAATATCAGTTTGAGGAAGCTTTTAATAATTTGCATGAAATATGAATAATTAACAGGTTAGTAAAACTCAGTATATGCAAAAATACCTTTTTAAAAACATTCAGGTGGTAAATGAAGGAAAAATAAAAACGATGGATGTTTTAACTGCAGGTGACCGGATTGAACGGGTTGATGGAACTATTGGCAGTGCCGCCAACGCTGTTGAAATAAATGGCGAAGGAAAGTATTTATTGCCGGGTGTGATAGATGACCAGGTGCATTTTAGAGAGCCCGGGCTTACATATAAGGCCACCATTTATACTGAAAGCAAAGCCGCCGTTGCAGGGGGTACCACCAGTTTTATGGAAATGCCCAACACCATACCAAACGCTTTGACTGGTAAGTTACTGGAAGACAAATATGTTATCGGTGCAAATACATCGCTGGCCAACTACAGTTTTTTTATGGGGGTTAGTAATACCAATGCAGATGAAGTATTGCAGATGAATGAGCATAAAAAAGATGTTTGCGGGGTAAAAATTTTTATGGGCAGCAGTACGGGCAATATGCTGGTGGATAACCATGTTACTTTGAATAAAATATTCAGCGAAAGCGAAATGCTTATTGCAACCCACTGCGAAGACGAACGCATTATTAAAGCAAACTATGAAAAAATAAAAAAAGAAAAGGGAGAACTGGAAGCTGCTGACCATCCGCTGATACGTGATGCAGAAGCCTGCTTTGAAAGTTCACTCACCGCTATACAACTTGCCAATAAATACAACAGCCGTTTACACATACTGCATATCAGTACCGAAAAAGAATTGCAGTTGTTTGGCAATATGATGCCGCTAAAAGAGAAGCGCATTACCTCCGAAGTATGTGTACACCACCTGCATTTTACTGCAGATGATTATGCGGCACAGGGCTATAAAATAAAATGCAACCCAGCCATTAAAGCGCCCAGTAATAAAGCGGCTTTATGGAAAGCATTGCTCGACGACCGGCTGGATGTAATTGCCACCGACCATGCCCCGCATTTAATGAGTGAAAAGGAAGGCGCTTATGAGCAGGCACACTCCGGGCTACCACTGGTGCAGCATTCACTGCAACTGATGCTGTATTATCAAAGTTTGGGTAAAATAAGTTTGGAAAAAATTGTACAGAAAATGAGCCATGCAGTAGCCGATTGTTTTGAAATTGAAAACCGGGGGTATATCAGGGAAGGTTATTTTGCCGACCTGGTGGTGGTGGATATGAATAAACCGTATACTGTTACGAAAGAAAATATTTTATACAAATGTGGCTGGAGCCCGTTGGAGAATTTCTCCTTTCCTGCATCTATAGAAAAAACAATGGTAAGCGGCAACCTGGTATTTGATAACGGAAACTGGAATGAAACAACAAAAGGTAAACGCTTACAATTTAACAGGAGCTGATTATAAAAGCAGTTAACCAAACAACAGTCATTTAACATGCAGGCAGACAAAACAACGCTTACTGACCTTTCCATCTTCAATGCTGATGAAGAACAGTCAATCTTTCATCACCTTAATTTTTCAAAAACTGTTGGTGGCAGGGAATGGCTGCGTCATTTTTTAAATGCGCCGCATGCAGGTATAGCGACAATAAGAAATACTCAATTCATTATACAAAAAATAAGCAGTGTACATTCAGCGTGGGAGAAGAATAGTATTACCAACGGTACTATAATGGTAATTGAACGTTTTTATGAAACACCTGTGGATGAAATTCCTTCAGCGCCGGGCTTCTTCGGCAGTATCAGTTATCGGTTATTCAGCAGCGCAGATTTTTCTTTGGTACGTTTTTCTGTAAAACATTTTGTTGATTTTTTAATGGGTATGCAGGAGATTGTAAAGCTGCTTGATGATGAAAAAAATCCTTCCCAGTTATCCCTGTTACTTGAACAGGCAAAACTCAGGTTAAACAAAACCGGGCTGCAACAATTATTAGATGGGGCCAATGTAAAAGACCTGCCTAATGAAAAACTGCTGGCACTGGGTCACTACTTCAAACGGCGTTTTAAAGAAGAAGCACTGGAGCTGATTGAGATTTACAGCAAACTGGATGCTTATTACAGTATGGCAGTAGCATGCAGTAAGTATAATTTTATTTTTCCAGAATTTACCGAAAGCGAAAAGCCATTTGTAACTGCCAAACAACTGTATCATCCCTTGCTCTATACGCCTGTAGCTTATAATGTGGAACTGGACAGGGAGCACAACTTTTTATTTTTAACAGGCGCAAACATGGCCGGTAAAAGTACTTTTATAAAAGCGGTTGGTGTTTCTGTTTACCTGGCACATATCGGAATGGGCGTGCCTGCAAAAGAAATGCAGCTCTCGTTGTTTGATGGGTTACTTAGTAACATCAATGTGGTGGATAATATCATTCAGGGCGAAAGTTATTTTTTTAACGAGGTGCAGCGCATTAAAAAAACGATTGAAAAAATAAACGATGGAAAAAAATGGCTGATACTGATTGATGAATTATTTAAAGGCACCAATGTGCAGGATGCTATGAAGTGCAGCAGTACAGTGATAGAAGGGTTACGTAAAATGCACAATTCCTTGTTTATACTTTCCACCCATTTATATGAAATTGGCGATGCCCTGAAAGTGTACCCCAACATACAGTTTAAATATTTTGAAACCAGCGTGGTGAACGACCAGCTCCAGTTTAGCTATATGTTAAAGGAGGGCATAAGTAATGACAGGCTGGGCTATTTAATATTAAAAAGAGAAGGTGTGGTAGATATGCTGAAAGAGCTGTAAGCAGTGTTTTTAGTTTGGTTTTGGAATCTTTTTAAATTTTACTAATTTACCTGCAAACTTTAAAACCCTTTTATGTCAGCAGGTACTTCTTCCGCTTCCGGCGGCGGTAACATGATTAAAAATATTGCCGTTGGTGTCATCACTACAGTTTTGGGCTCAGGAGCTATTTACTTTTTTGGCTTTCATGAAAATGATGGATTCAAAGAACGTAAAGATGCCAATGTAAGGGCATGGAACTCTTTAACAGGTTACGAAGCTTTTTATGTTAACAGCATTGAAAAAATAAGCTGTATGGGAGAAACCCCTGAAGCTTATAAAGAGTTTGCCCGGGAAATGGACCAAACAGTCAGCAGTATGGAAAACATAAAATCAGAACCATCGATAGATAATAAATTAAAATCGCTTATTGACCGGAGGGTGCAAACCATAAAGGACACAAAAGAAACAATGCAGGCCTATATAGAAACCGGAGCCGCATTAAGACAAAAAAATGATACTGCTGCATTACGGAAAGAAGAAGAAAAGTTTGTAACAGCCATGGAAGTGATAAGTAAAAGAGATGCGCCTTTTATAGCCGAAGTAAAGCCACAACTGGAAAAGGAATATGAAACCACATTGGAAAAACCCAGGCAGGAAGAAAGCGATATAAGTACCATTGCGGGTAATTGGAAAATGGATGGCGAAATTGACATAGAACTTGCAGGCAACAACACGTTTAACTGGAAAAAACTGAATGAAACTTATACCGGCACATGGGAGGTAAATGACAGGGTTATTACATTTAAATTTTCTGACGGGGACAAAATAACATACGACATAAAAAAAATTAAAACTGCCACGGCACTTTTTCAAAATACAGCTACTAAAGAATATTCAACTTTGTGCAGGTGATAATTAATCAAATCCCCAATACCTGTTTTAGTTTTGCATAACCGGTTTTGCTTACAGGTAATTTTTTCCCGTTTGTTAAAACTGCCAGCCAGCTTTCCTTTTCGTAAGGGTCAAGCCTTGTAATGAGCTGCACATTTACAATATAGGACCGGTGTATGCGTATAAAACTGTTTGCATCCAGGGTTTTTTCAAAAAAGGCCATGGTTTTATTTTTTAAAAAACTTCCTTCGGCAGTATGCAATTTCACGTAATCATCAGCCGCTTCAATAAACTGAAGTTGCGGTACCGCTATTATTTTAATTTTGCCGTTTTCTTTTATCACCACCCGGTTATGGTTACTGTTTGTTTCGCTTACATCATGCAGCAGCTGTTTGGTGGCAGTCATACTTTTTTCTTTATTCTCCTGCCATTTTAAAAGTGCTTTATCAAAACGCTCCTGGCTGAAGGGTTTTAATAAATAGTCCACCGCATGTGTTTCAAAGGCCTTAATAGCGTATTCTTCAAAAGCGGTGGTAAATATTACTGGCGGCGGGTTATCCACCAGCTCCAGCATTTCAAATCCATTTATTTTTGGCATTTGTATATCAAGGAAAATGATACCTGGCTGGTGTTGTAAAATGGCTTTTACCCCCTCAAAGCCATCACCACATTCCTGCACAATAGTAATGTTTGGATGATGAATAAGGTATTCCCTTATTGCCATTCTTGCCAGGGGTTCGTCATCTATAATTAAAGCATTGATCATTACTGCGGAATTGTTATGGTTGTGGTAAATGTGCCTTCCCCGGCATTTGTTTTTAACAGGTCGTTTCTGCCAAATAATAAAAATAAACGGCGTTGTACCGATGCCAGCCCAAAACCTGTGCCTTTAACCGGTAAGGCTGTTGCAGCATCATAAGGGTTTTGTACACTAAGCAGCAGTGTATTGTTTTGCATTACTGCAGTGATGGAGATGCTTACTTCACCAGTTGTATCATACAATCCAAACTTAATAGCGTTTTCAACAATAGGTTGTAATAATAAAGCCGGCAGGTGGCAATTTAATGCAGCTTCATCTGCTTGTACAGATGTTAGCAGGCGATGGCCAAAACGCACTTTCTCAATATCAAGATATAATTGCAGATACTGCAATTCTTCCTGCAGGCTGTTCCATTGATGGTCTTCTTTTTTTAAAGTACCACGTAAGAAATCAGACAACTGCTGTATCATATGCCTTGCTTTATCGGGCTGGCTGCCAATTAAAGCACTTACAGAGTTAAGGCTGTTAAACAAAAAATGGGGCTGCAACTGCTGCCTTAATTTAAACAGCTCAGCATCTTTGGCCAGTTGTTCAATTTCTTTTTGCCGATTATCATTTTTGGCCTTTTCCTGCTGTGTAAACCATAATAAACTAATAGCCGCAACACATCCGGTAACCAGGAAAGCAAAACCAAAACGTATGGTGGTGGATTGTTTTAAAAAGTCGTTGTAATGCCCCTGTTCCCTAAAAACTAAATAAGAAATACCGCGTACTATAGCCACACCTAACAGGCTTAGTACCGCACTTACCACTACAATGTACCAGTATTTTTCCCGCCGTGGTAAATAATAGCGCATGTTATTTAGCACAAGCAAGCAACTACCGCTAAGTAGTATTGTTGATATGGCACTGTCTGCAAGCGCCAGCTTTGTATCAAACCCCAAACCTGAAATAATGCTCCATTGTATAAAAAACCAAAGCAACCACCAGGCGGCAAAAATGATACGGCTTACAGCAGATGATAACAATGGTTTTGCCAAGGTTTAATTTAGTTTTACTGTTTCTTCAATGCAGGCTTCAAATAATTTGCGGGCCCTTAGCCGGGTGTTTGTTATGTACCGTTCGCCTTCGGCATCTTCTTTTATTACTGAGTACATTTCGGCGCCATCCACTAAGTTATTTAACTTATGTATTTCCGGCACATCAATAAATTTCCAGCATACCGGCTTGTTGTGCTGGTTTAAAAAATTGTCTTCTTCCAGTTCTCCCAATTTACGGGCTTTATGAAATGCATGCAGGTCATCTTCTGCAAATATCAGCCGCAATTGTTCATCAAACTGGGCGGTGTGAGTGCCTTTGTCGCAGATAATTTGATAAATAATTTTTGCAAGGTACCAGTTCATATAAGTTGGTTTGGTTATTTACAATTTTTAATAGCTTTTTATTTCAATGCCTGCCAGCACAGCACTGCCTTGCAGCACCAGTACTTTATTGGTGTCTTCCTGCACAACACCACGCCTTTCATCTTCTACCCCGTGCAACACGCCATGAACATTATTGCGAACTGCCCAGCCAGAAGGAATGATAAGTGTAATGCCACCTAAAATTTCATGTATTTGCAATACAGCTGTTTCTTGTATATCTGCTTTAGTGAGGTCAATTTCTGCACCGCCTAAAACGCAGGAAATGCGGCCGCCTTTAAATGTTTTTGAAATTACGGTTTGCTGTACGCCGCTCATTACACAGTTAATATCAATAAAGTCATCACTAAGCAAACTGCTGTCTGGGCCGGTTTTATCATCAGAAGATGCTGAAAAATTTTGACCGCGGCGCTCCCATCTCCGCTCCCAACGGCGGGGTCTGTAGCCATGCCAATTACGGCCAATCCCGGCAGGTCGTAAAATGATAAAAAGCCCTGCTGCAACCAGTAAGATTGGTATTACAAAAGGCTTCAGGCTAAGGTCCATCATCACTTCATCCCACAATAAAAACACACCAGTGCCAGTCAATATCAGCCAGCCCAGGTTTTTAAAACCATCCTTAAAACCAACATATAAGCCGGCTACCACCAGCAGCATATGCCACGATAATAACCATTGTGGTAAGTCAACCCCCATCTTATCGGCAAATAAAACAATGCCAATTCCAATAATGATAATGCCTGCTGCAATACGGTTCCTTGTGTGGTGCTGCATATTTTTTTCTTTTTCGCTATTGCTGTTAGTATCCATACTGTATTTTTTAATTGCTCCTCAAAACTAATAGCGTAACTGTATTGAAAGAAGCGTAATTAGGCTACTGAAGCCAAAAGCCCGGTAAAAAGGGAAAAATTACCGGTGAATTTTTTTAACCTCTGGCTCATTATTTTAATAAGATTTTAATCCGGTTTTAACCCTGCTGTTACATAGCAGCTACATTTTTGAAAAAAGAACCATGCACAAAAAATTACAAAATATTCTTCTGGCAACAGACTTTTCTGAACCATCGGATACTGCACTTAAAGTGGCAATTAAACTCTGCAAGCAAAATGGAGCAGTGCTTCATTTGTTGCATGTGGTGGAAAGCAGGTACCTGGTGGCAAACCTTCATGACGGAGTTTCAGTGCAGCAAATGGTTCGTGAAATTGATAATGAATCACGGGAAAAACTCTACCACCTTTACGAAACTATTTTAAGGACCACAAGTATACCTGTACAGTTGCATATGCCAAAGGGGGTGCCGTATGATGAAATTTGCAAGGCTGCTGAAGAAATGCCTGTTGACCTGGTGGTGCTTGGTACACACGGGGCATCTGGCGTAAGGGAATTTTTTATTGGAACAACAGCATACAGTGTAATTAAAAATACAGTAAAGCCGGTGCTTACAATTCCTTCCGGTTTTAAAAAAGATGCATTTGGTAAAATCTTGTTTCCTGTAAGAACAGTGCCGGGTATAAAAGAAAAATTTGAATACATTAAACCCATACTCAATCATGCAAGCGATGCAACCATTCACCTTGCGGCAATAGCAGAGAAAGGTGAAGAGGCTGCCTTGCTGGACCATAAAGATGCCTTGCACGAAATATTACTCTACCTGAGGCAGCAACAAATTTCATTTACCAATGAAATGTATGCTTGCACCAATATGGCTTCAAAAGTGCTGGAAATTGCCGATAAAGAAGAGTGCGACCTTGTTGCGATAAACGCCACACTGGATTATAAATGGACCCAATTTTTCGTTGGGCCATTTACACAACAAATTGTAAACAGGGCCAAAGTGCCGGTCTTAAGTTACAGAATGTCGGTAAATGTAAATGCCGAATTAAAAAAGCATACTGCATACCCGGCAGAAGAAAAATCTTCTGGTTTATAAGGCTGCATATAAAAAGCAGCCCGGGGGCTGCTTAATAGTTAAAACCCAAACCTATTACCGCTTTAAATCCAGCTATTAATAACCCAATTGAGAAAGCTACTTACTATAAACCATGTTTCAGTGTAAACAATAAATGCTGGTAAATGCAATATAAAATGGGGGTATTAAAATGAAATTAAAACGATATTAAACCTGGCTGTTAAAAACAACTGAAAAAACATGAATGCATATGGCTATATTATTGCAGTTTGTGCCCTGGTAATTATTTCTTACCTGTATAACCTTCTTGCAGCAAAAACAGGTATACCGGCTGTACTTCTGCTGTTGCTCACAGGCATTATTTGCCGTGAGTTTTTAGTTCAGGAAAACATTGGATTTAATGTGCCTAATAAAATTGTGGAAATATTCGGAGTGCTTGGCCTTATCATGATTATTCTTGAGGCAGGGCTTGACCTTGAGGTTGCACGCAATAAAATTGCCGTTGTTAAAAATGCTTTTCTTTCAGCGGTTTTTATTTTTTTGCTTTCAGCTCTTGCATGCGCAACATTACTTCACTTTTACCTGAATGAAATATTTATTAATTGCCTTGTGTATGCTATTCCACTTTCTGTTGTAAGCAGTGCTATCGTTATACCAAGTATTGTGCATTTGGGTGAAGGCAAGAAAGAATTTTTAGTGTACGAAACTTCTTTTTCCGATATCGTTGGCATTTTAATGTTTAACTATATCATAGCTGGCGAAGTATTCAAGCTTCAAAATATTGCGATTTTTATAGGGTCTGCATTATTTTCAATATTGCTCAGCATTGTACTTTCTGTGCTTATGCTGCTGCTGCTGCTTCGTATAAATACAAAAGTGCGGTTTTTTCTCGTGTTGTCAGTTTTGGTATTTTTATATGCCGCAGGTAAAATGGCACATTTGCCTTCTCTTTTTATAATTCTTTTATTCGGCCTTATTACAGCCAACTGGCATTTACCGGTTTTTAAAAAACTTTATAAGTGGATTGGTTTGACGGAAGTAAATGATGTTAAACATATGCTGCATGCACTTACAGCAGAAAGCAGTTTCCTGGTGCGTACTTTTTTCTTTTTTGTTTTTGGGCTTACCATTGATGTAAACTTATTACTGGATACAGAGGTGCTGCTTGCAGGCAGCTCAATTGTGATGGTATTATTTTGTGTAAGGTATATTTATCTCCGTTTTTTCCTTAAAGCACATATTATACCCGCTCTTTTTTATATGCCAAGGGGATTAATAACTGTGTTACTCTTTTACAGCATTCCTGAGACCTTTAAACTGTCTGCTTTTAATGAGGGTATATTGTTTTTTGTAATTTTAGTAACAAGTATTATTATGATGATGGGCTCTGTTGCATTCAGGGGGCAGCAAGCACAGGTAATAAATGACGAGGTACCTTTAAATAAAAACCACTTGTAAAAATGGAAGAAATAAAAGTTTTACTGGTTGAAGATGAGAAAAAAATTGCCGATAGTGTTGCAAAGGGACTGCAGGAGCTCGACTATTATGTAGAAACCGCATACGATGGTAAAATTGGGTTACGGCTTTTTGAAAACAACCGGTTCAATATTGTGATTACAGATATTAATTTACCCGGCATGAATGGTTACGACCTTTGCCAGGCTATCCGCAGTAAAAACAACCATATTCCAATTATTATGCTTACCGCTTTTACTGCTACAGATGATAAGATTGAAGGGTTTAATGCCGGAGCTGACGATTATATAGTTAAACCGTTTGAATTTAAAGAGCTGGTGGTACGTATAAGAGCTTTGCTTAAACGAACAATGAACCAGCAACTGCCAACAGGAAATATTTTAAGGGTTGCCGATTTGGAACTGAATGTGGACAGCAAGGAAGTTACACGCAATGGAAAATCTATAAACCTTACAGCAAAAGAATTTCAGTTGCTGGAATATTTTATGCGCAACCGTAACAGGGTTCTTTCAAGAGGAGATATAGCGGAAAAAGTTTGGGAGCTTGATTTTGACACCAAAACCAATGTAATAGACGTTTATATAAATTTTTTACGTAAAAAAGTAGACAAAGACCATTCAGATAAATTGATTCACACGCAGGTTGGCATGGGCTACATAATGAAAGAGCTTTAATGAGTATTAAGTATAAGATAGCGTTGTTGTTTGCACTGCTTTCCAGTATTATACTTTCTGTTGCAGGCCTCACAGTTTATTTTTTTAGCTATAAAGAAAGAGCTGATGCATTTCGGAACAGGCTTCATAACAGGGCATTGAGCACAGCCAAAATTGCGGCTGATGTAACAGATGGAAATTATTCACTTATCAGTAAACTGGATACTGCATCTGTTTCTTCACTATATAATAAAAGCATAGCCGTTTTCAACACTCAGCATATACCGCTGTATCAATATACCGATACACCGGGTAACGAAATTATCCTGTCTGTAAAAACAATGGAAGAGCTAAAGGTTAATAACGACCAGTTTTTTCAGTATAAAAAAAGAGGGGCGGTGGCAATACATTATATCAACAACTCAAGCAATTTTATAGTTGCGGTGGCAGCGCAGGATGTAGATGGAAATACCTACCTGGAAGAATTGAAAAAATTGTTATTGTGGGTAACACTTGCAGGTATCAGTATTTCTTTTTTAGCAGGACTGTTATTTGCCAAAACCCTTATAACGCCTATTACACGTATAATGGCAGAGGTAAACCTTATCAGTTCTAATAACCTCTCTCAACGAATTGAGAAAGGACAGGCTAATGATGAACTGTATAAGCTCAGTCAAACTTTTAATAACCTGCTCGACAGGTTGCAGGAATCCTTCATCATACAGCGTCGTTTTATATCTAATGCCTCACATGAATTGTCCACCCCGTTAACAGCTATATCCAGCCAGCTGGAAGTGGCACTTCAAAAAGATCGCAGTGCAGCAGATTATAAAGAAGTTTTGCTTAGTATAGAAGAAGATATTAAAGGCCTGCAGCAGCTCACCAAAACATTGCTGGACATTGCCAAAACAGGAAGCGAAGGCAGCATTGACCTTACCGATGTGCGCATTGATGAAATATTGCTGAAAGTGGCAGCTGAGGTACAAAAGCTTAACCCGCTTTACCGCATAAATATGCATTTTGAAACATTGCCTGATGACGAAAGCTTACTTACCGTATTTGGCAACACCAACCTGCTTTATATTGCTTTTAAAAACATAGTGGAAAACGGATGTAAATATTCTGATGATCACACAACCTTTGTTAAAACCACTTTTGATAAAAAAATAATAAGTATAACAGTAGCCAGTAAAGGAGACGTAATTGCCGAATCGGATATTGAAAATATTTTCCAGCCATTTTTCCGTTCCACCACCGTGTTGCAAAAGCAGGGTTTTGGCCTGGGGCTTACATTAACCAGGCGTATCCTGGCATTGCACAAGGGAAAGATTGATGTTTCAAGCGATCCTTTTAATGGCACCTTCTTTACAATCGAACTACAAAATAAAATACCAGACGTTTAGCTTTTACCCTTCTCCAAAAACATCTTTCATAACCTCACTATCGTTTCCCGGATGCGCCTGCATAATTATATGTTTTTTTTAGCACGTAATATTTTAATGAGTTTTTAATAATCACTTAACCGGCTTTTTAAAACTGCGGCTTATCATTGTATAAACAGCTAACATGCAGAAGCTTTTTAATAAAATACTGGTACCCGTTGATTTCAGCGCCCCTTCCAGAAAAGCGGTTGCTAAAGCGGTACAGCTTGCTGGGCAGTACCAGTGCAGTATTACGCTAATGCATGTAACAGGAATTCACGCCGGCGCCGGACCGTTTTATGAAGGAGAAATAAATAAAAAATATATTGATAACAGGAAAGAAACTGAGTTCAGGCTAAAAAAAATTGCCGCTGCCGGTTGCAATAATGCGGGAGTTCATCTTAATGATATAAATACCGAGGTGCAAGTTGGCTCGTGGAATGATTGCATGACGAACTATATCAACAAACACAAGATCGATTTGGTAATGGTGGGTCAGAAAAATATCCTGTCAGTATTGTCCTCAGCAAAGTTTAATGCGGATATTATTGCTTCAAAAACAAATGTTCCCGTTATAACAATCCCTTACAGAAAAAAAATAACCAGGCTTAATACCATTCTTATTCCCGTTACCGATTTTTTGCCAGTACGAAAAATTATGTATGGTATTTATATGGCCACTGCCAGTAACGCCACCCTGCAGCTATTGCAGGTTAAGAACAGAAAACCCGGCGACAGCAGCGAATATTATTTGTACAAATCTTACAGGCTTATACAGGAAAATTGCTCTATACATGCAGATATGCAAACTGTAAAAGGCGATAATGTTGCAGCAGCCATTACAGAATACATGCAGGGAAAAAATGCTGACCTGGTTATTGTAAATCCAGGTGAGCAAACAAAGATGCCCGGCTTCTTTTCACGGCTGTTGGGAAGGTTAATACAGCAGCAGACAGAATCTCCGGTAATGACTTTATCACCATTATAAAATTATAAAACAGAAAACTCAAAAATGAAACAATTAGCACTAATATTATTTGCAATAGTTATCACTACAAGCAGCCGGTCACAAACGGTTAATGATGCAACAGAACAGGTATACTACCAGCATTACAATGCCGCAAAACAACTGCTGAATGCAGTAGTTGAAAAAGAGCCCGGTAATGCAACCGCCTGGTACTGGCTGGGCAGGGTATGGCTCAAACAAAAAAACACAGACAGCGCTTTAGCTGTAATGTTAAAGGCAATATCATTATCTGAATCAGGTACAATTGCTAAAAAGGAAATGCCATTAATAAATGCCGGCTATGCACATGTGTTACTGGAGCAAGGGAAAAAAGATGAAGCCTTGAAAATTATTGATGCGGCACTGGACGAAACAAAATACAAAGATGCAGACGTTTTGCTGGCAGCAGCGCAAGCAAATATAGAAACCGAAAAAGGAGACGCAGCTTTTGCATTACAGTTACTTGAAAAAGCTGCTAAAAGAAAGAAGCATGATGCCAACATTTACCTGGCCATGGGTGAAGCATACCGTAAAATGGCTGATGGCGGACATGCAGTACTGAGTTATGAAGATGCAAGAAAGGAAACTCCTTCACTGGCAGAAACCTGGTACAGGGAAGGCTTGATATATAAAACACAGCAAAATGAAGAAATATTGCTGGACCGGTTTATGAAAGCTTATGGTGCAGATTCAAATTATGCTCCGGCTTTGTACCAATTGTACTCCTGGTATTTTTTTAAAGATGTAAAAAAGGCAGCTTTTTTTCTGGATGCTTATATACGGCATGCAGAGCCAGATCCATCACAGCTTTATATGAAAGCTGATCTTGCCTTTGTTTCCCAACAATTTCCCGAAGCAATTGAATGGGCGAAAAAAATTATAAATGCAGAAGGAGATTCAGCCCAACCAAGAATTTATAAACTGGCGGCTTATAGCTATGCCGCCGAAAAAGATTCTGCCACAGCGTTCAAAAATATGGAAACCTATTTTATGAAGCAGGATACTGCGGGACTTGTTGCCAAGGATTTTGTATTAATGGCGAGGCTTTACGAAAGCAGCAAAGAAGATTCTTTAGCCGCTGGCTGGTATGTAAAGGCGATTGAAGCTTCAAAAGATGAAAGCGAAAAACTGGAGTATATGATTACGCTTGCCGATATGGAAAAAAATATGAACCACCGTACAGAAGAAGCAGCATGGCGGGGTGCAATTTTCAAACAAAAAACCAACCCTACTAATCTTGATATTTATAAATGGGGAACTGCATTGTACGCAGCGCAGGATTATCATATGGCAGACAGTGTGTTTGCTATTTATGAAGAAAAATACCCCGACCAGTTATATGGTTATTTGTGGAGAGCCAGAAGCAATGCACAAATAGATACTTCCATGACAGAAGGATTGGCAATACCGCATTATATAAAACTGGTGGAAGTTGCTATGAAGGATAGCGTAAAAAACAGGGCTGTACTGTTGAATGCTTACGGATACCTGGGCTCATATGAAGCCAACATAAAAAAAGATTACCCGGCTTCATTGGAGTATTTTACAAGAATGCTTTGGATTGACCCTGCCAATGAAGATGCCATAAAGTTTACCGCCACACTTAAAAAATGGATTGACGCAAGTAATTAAATATATGGTGATAATTTGAGGGTTCTTTTTAGTTTTAATGTAAGGGTGCGCAAGCACCCTTTTTTACTGCAAAAAAATTCCTTCCTGAAAAATTAAAAATTACAGCCCCAAAATTTTCTTAATTTCCCTTTTTATTTTTTTAGAATATGTTAGTAAAAACATTCGGCAGTGCGGTATATGGTGTAGAGGCTATAACGGTAACTGTTGAAGTAAATGTAAATAACCAGGGGCAGAATTATTATATAGTTGGCCTGCCGGACAACGCCGTAAAAGAAAGTTTGCAGCGGGTGGAAAGTGCTATTAAAAGCAACCATTTTTTTATGCCCCGTACCAAGCTGGTGGTAAACCTGGCGCCGGCTGATATTCGTAAAACAGGTACTGCTTTTGATTTGCCCATTGCTATTGGCACACTGGGTGCTACAGAGCAAATTGATAACCCTGAAAAATTGGCGGAGTATGTAATAATGGGAGAGTTGAGCCTGGATGGTGAAATACGCCCTATTAAAGGAGCGCTGCCCATTGCCATACAGGCACGCAAAGAGCAGTTTAAAGGTTTGATTGTACCTAAGCAAAACGCCAAAGAAGCAGCGATAGTAAACAACTTAAATGTTTACGGCGTAAGCCATATAAAAGAAGTGATTGAATTTTTTAAAAATGAAGAAACACTTCAGCCAACCATTGTAAACACCCGGGAAGAATTTGCCAATGCCCAAAGTGATTTTGAAATTGATTTTAGTGATGTAAAGGGGCAGGAGAATATTAAAAGGGCTTTAGAGATTGCAGCAGCAGGCGGCCACAATGCTATTTTAATTGGGCCACCGGGTGCCGGTAAAACCATGCTGGCAAAAAGATTACCTACAATTTTACCGCCACTTACTTTAATGGAGGCATTGGAAACAACAAAAATTCATTCTGTGGCGGGTAAACTGCCGGAGAATGCAACACTGGTTTCCAAACGGCCCTTTCGTTCACCGCATCATACTGTAAGTGATGTGGCATTGGTAGGCGGTGGAGGTAATCCGCAACCCGGGGAAATTTCTTTAGCACATAACGGGGTATTGTTTTTAGATGAACTGCCGGAGTTTAAACGTACCGTTTTAGAAGTAATGCGGCAACCGATGGAAGAAAGAAAAGTTACTATTTCAAGAGCAAAAGTAGCGCTGGATTTTCCCTCATCATTTATGTTAGTGGCTTCTATGAATCCCTGCCCATGCGGCTTTTTTAATCACCCGGAAAAAGAATGTACCTGCCCGCCGGGGGCCGTTGGTAAATACCTTAATAAAATAAGCGGCCCTTTGTTAGACCGTATTGATTTGCATGTGGAAGTAACACCGGTTGCATTTAGTGAGTTATCAAGCACACAACAATTTGAAAAAAGTGCCAGCATACGGGAACGTGTAATAAAGGCAAGAGAGATACAGGAGCAGCGTTACAAAGAAAGCCCCGGTGTGTATGCCAATGCACAAATGAGCAGCAAGCAGCTGAAAGAAATTTGCATAATCAGTACTGTTGGCTCAAACTTATTAAAAGCTGCTATGGAAAAATTAAATTTAAGTGCAAGGGCTTACGACCGTATTTTAAAAGTGAGCAGAACCATTGCAGACCTTGCCGGAAGTGCAGACATTAAACCGGAGCACTTGGCAGAAGCAATTCAGTACAGAAGTTTGGACAGGGAAGGATGGGGAGGATAAAAAAGTCAAAAAAAGAAAAGTCAAAAAAATAACAGTGGGAGAAGTTGAATTAAAAAGCAGCGATTTAATCATTCACGCCACCATTTTTATTTATGGCGATGCTGCCAATGATGATATTGCAAAATTTATTGCAGCCGATATAGCGCATTTTTGGAACGACGCAAAAGGAACCGCACAAATCAACAGCAAACAGTATAATGTGGTATTTGATATGGACGGGGTTTGGAGCAAACAGCTGGAACCCGAAATGATTTTTGAAAACACCAATCCCTGCAATAATTATTTCCGCATTGAAGAATATGCATCTGGCAACATATCTTTTGTTGATGGATTGAATAGTAATACCGGTTATTTTAAACTGGACAATCTTTTAAATAATTCCACCACCGCTGCACATGAGTTTGGCCATAGTATAGGTTTGGATCATCCTGAAAATTTAGACATACGCGGAAAGGGTGTGCCGGGTATTATGTATCCCCGTGGCACCATTACCGATGCAGAATTTTTATACGACCCCAATGCGGTGCCTTTTGGCCCAGGCGGAACAATGAACCCTTACAAACGAAAAGTGTTGCAGGAAGATATTGATAACCTTCGCCTGCATAAACTTAAATTTAATTCAAATGGTTTTGCCGTTCTTGGAGGATTTAGCTCCATCTGGCATCAAAAGCAGTTGCCGTAGAATAAAATTCAGTTACCTTCACCCATAAAATAATTGTACCGTTATGGCGGTTTTATCAATACAGAATTTATCGAAAAATTATGGCGTTATTAAAGCGCTGCAAAACGTAAGCTTTGATGTGCCGCCTCAAACTGTATTCGGCATTTTAGGCCCCAATGGCAGTGGTAAAACCACATTGCTGGGTATTGTAATGGAAGTGCTGAATGCCACATCAGGCTCTTATACCTGGCTTGGCCATGAAAGTGCAGCAGACGGAAGAAAAAAAATTGGCACGTTGCTGGAAACCCCCAATTTTTATCATTACCTGAGTGCAGAAAGAAACCTGCGCATTGCTGCAAAAATTAAAGGCAGGGGCGAAGAAGATATTGACGAGGTACTGAAGCTGGTAAACCTTTACCAGCGTAAAACTTCTAAATTCAGCACCTTCTCGTTGGGTATGAAACAACGGCTGGCTATAGCATCAGCATTGTTGGGTAACCCGGATGTATTGGTTTTTGATGAACCCACCAATGGCCTTGACCCTGCCGGTATTGCCGAAATAAGAGAACTGATAAAAGAGTTGAACCGCAAGGGTAAAACCATTATTATGGCCAGCCATATACTGGATGAAGTAGAGAAAGTATGTACCCATGTTGCCATTATTCAAAAAGGAGTACTTAAAACTGTTGGCTCGGTAAAAGAAGTAATGCATGTGAGTGAAGCAGCAAGTACGGTGTTAATGGAAATTGCGGCAGAGGATAACACGGCTTTACTGGAAACCATAAAACAAATGGGAGGGTTTATTGCTGCCGGTATGGTGGATGGCGCCATTGAACTCAGTTGCACTGATAGCATTACGGCAGCACAGGTAAACAGGTTTTGTTTTGAAAAGGGAATTGTGCTTACCAGGCTCAACGTAAAACGTAAATCTCTTGAAACAAGGTTCCTGGAAATTACAGGTACAAAAAGCGAAAAATAATTATTACTTTTTTTATTGACTCACCATGATGGATTTATTAAAAATTGAATGGCTGAAGCTGAAAAATTATACTGCATTTAAAGTGCTGGCTATTTTTTTTGGTGTAGGTGTTGTTGCTGTTAACTATGTAGTTTATGAAGTAAACAAAAACATAGTTCAAAACGTTCCTGCAGGCGGAATCGCCTCTTTTTCCCCGTATAATTTCAACATGACCTGGCAAACCACAAGCTATGCAACAGGGTTCACACTTATACTTCCTGCAATGTTGCTGGCTATTTTAATTACCAATGAATATAGCTATAAAACACACCGCCAGAATATTATTGACGGACTTACCCGAAGCCAGTTTATAAATGTGAAAATGATGCTGGCCATCATTTTTGCGGCTGTGGCAACGGTGCTTGTCTTTCTTACAGCACTCGTATTTGGCTTGTTTTCTGGTACCGATTTTACCTTTAGCGGAGTATCTAATGTTGGGTATTTTTTTATGAAGGCACTTACCTACAACCTGTTTGCTGTATTAATTTCCGTATTGGTAAGGCGTACGGGCTTTTCAATTGGTTTGTTATTTATTTACCTGGGGGCAGAGAATATTTTGTCACAAATAATGTGGGGCCTGAGTATAAAATTGAAAAGAGAAAATGGTATTGATCTTGGAAATATGGGTGATTATCTTCCCCTCAATGCATCAGACGGGCTTATAGAGTTTCCTGATAACCCGGTAAAAACTTTAAGTAAATCAATTTTAACATCCGACATTACCTGGCTGGTGTTCACCCTTGCAATAATTTACCTGGCCTTATTTTTCTTTTGGGCAAGAAGGAAGTTTCTTAAATCAGATCTTTAATCTTTTATTAAATCGGCCAATGCACTATCAAGTGCTGCAAACTTAAAACTAAAACCTGCAGATTCTATTTTTTTGCAGCTGACAGCGCAGCTTTTTAATACTTCTGTACTGCCACCACCCAGCATCAGTTTTAAAATAAATGCCGGCACATATACAGGTATGTAAAACCGGTTTCTTTTTTTAGCAAGTGTTATCGTAAGTAATTTATTGCTTACAGGTGCAGGGGCAACAGCATTGTAAACACCGGCTGTGTTTTCATTTTCCATTGCAAATAAAAACATACGGCATAAATCTTCCAGGTGCACCCAGCTAACTATTTGTTTGCCGTTGCCTAAAATGGCCGCCACTCCAAATTTTAAGGGCTGTATAAATTCTTTAAGCGCTCCGCCTTCTTTGCTTAAAACAATTCCAATACGCAGGGTAACCAGCCTTTTTCCCAATGCTGTTACCGGTTGTATGCTTTCTTCCCATTGCTTACAAACATTACCTAAAAAACTGCTGTCGGCCGTTTCATCTTCCGTGTGCTCCAGTCCGGTTGGTTTATACCAACCAACAGCACTGGCGCTTATAACTGCTTTTACTTTATTGGGGTAGTTGCGTAAATTTTCAACAATTAGTTGGGCACTTTTAACCCTGCTGTCAATAATTTCCTGTTTGTAAGCGGTTGTCCATCTTTTATCCATAACTCCGGCCCCGGCTAAATGAACAATATAATCTGCCTGTTGCAATGCGGCAATGTCAATTTCTTTTTTAGTAACATCCCACCGGGCAAATTGCAAATTGGGTTTTTGTGTATTTGATGCTGGTTTACGGCTTAGAATAATTACATAATAGCCCTTCGCAAGCAATATTTCTGTAAGGGCCTTTCCAACCAGCCCTGTTCCCCCGGTAATTAAAACTGTTGCCATTAATTAAATTTATTTCCCAGTATGTAAAAACAAAAAACTGCTCATCTTGTTCAGCAGGCAACCTGTTAGGCGTTTTAAACAATATAAAAACAGGTTAAAAGAATTGTGAAAACTCAAATTTTCTGCCGGCCGTTCATAAACCTGCCTTTTAAAATTATATTTACTTACGGCATATGTCGTAATTTTAATGCAAAGATGATTACAATGAAACAACTGGTGTTTTTTATATTGGTGATGACTGTTTTGCCGGTTTTTTCCCAAGCACAGAAAGTTACTTATTCTGATTATGAACAGGAAGATAACAGGGATATTCAGTTTGAAATAATTGGAAAAATGAAGGGCAATTTACTGGTGTATAAAAATATACGCCGGTGGATGCATAAAATAAATGTATTTGGTGATGATATGAAGATTAAAGAAACCGTGAAGCTGGATTTTATGCCTGAGAAAACCTTTAATGTTGATTTTGTTATTTATCCCGACTATTTCTGGATGATTTACCAGTACCAGAAAAAAAACACCCTGCATTGCATGGCTGCAAAAATGGATGCCAATGCACAAAAAATTGGCGAACCTGTTGAAATCGATACTACGCAAATCCCTTTTTTATCAGACAATAAAATATATACAACTATTTACAGTGAGGATAAGCAACGGATAATGGTTTTTAAAATGCCTAAAAAAAATGAGAAATATAGCCTTGTATCCATGTTGTTTAACAGCGATATGAAGTTAATAAGGGAACGAAACCGGCAGGAGCTTGAAATGGATGAACGCCGGGACAACTACGGCAATTTTATGCTGGATAATGATGGTACACTGGTGTTTACACGTGACACAAAATCAGGTAACAGGGAAACCAGTAACCAGCTGGAGATTTTTATTAAAGATGCTGCCAAGGATACTTTTACAGGACACAGTATTCTGCTAGATAAAAATTATATTGATGAGGTAAAGCTAAAGGTGGACAATTTAAATAAGCGTTATATTCTTAATTCTTTTTACTACAAACAAAACAGGGGTAATATAGATGGCATGTTTACCTGTATATGGAATAAAACCGCCGACAGCGCTATGTGCCGTACTTTTTCATCATTTACAGATTCATTAAGGGACGAAGCAAAATCAACAGGTCAGCTGCGGTTTGCACTAAATGATTATTTTATACGACAGGTATTTGCAAAAAAGGACGGCGGCTTTTTACTTACTGCCGAAGATTATTCTTACCAGCGAACAGGCTTTAATAATTCCTGGAACCGCTGGGACTATTTGAACAACTATTACAGCCCTTATTACAACTCATCTTATTACTATTATAATCCATACACAGGATATTATTACCGGCCTTACAACAGTTATGGTAACCAAAGCACCCGGTATTACTATTCTAACATTCTTTTATTGAGCTATGATAAAAATGGTACGCTTTTGTGGGACCGTGTGATTCACAAAGAACAGTTTGATGATGATAACGATAACTTTCTTTCTTTTTCCACATTTAACAGCGGTGGCGAAATTCATTTTTTGTTTAATGATGATAAAAACCGTAACCAGATTATTGCTAACCATGCCATAACCGGTAGTGGCGAGGTAACACGTTACCCAACCTTAAAAAGCCAGGAAAGGGGCTACCAGTTTATGCCAAAACTGAGCAAGCAGGTGGGCGCAAGCCAGTTAATTATTCCCTGTGAATACAGGGGGTATATTTGC
Source organism: Ferruginibacter sp. (assembly GCA_044225995.1). Lineage (GTDB taxonomy): Bacteria > Bacteroidota > Bacteroidia > Chitinophagales > Chitinophagaceae > Ferruginibacter. Next base: position 51,547 of record JBGAHV010000009.1, read on the forward strand.
TTTGCCCGGATAGACCTGTAAAAATAATTTCCCTTGTTGCCATACATTAATCACCTTTGCGGTGATTTTTTATTTTTTACCTAAGTTTATTTTTTTGTTGTGACGGGAACATTTAAAGCCAACAATCCTTATAATACTTTTCTATTGCTGATTTACGGCATTTTGCTAAAGCTGTCTGCATTTTTGCATCCAGTTGTGCCGCAGCCCCAGCTAATAGATGGCTTTTTGTATAAGGCACTGCTAAAATGGATGCACCCTTTTGGAGAGGCTTTCCCTTCGGTTTACCCGGTTATAACCTTTATTTTACTTTATACCCAGGCTGTATCATTTAATAAAATGATAAACGAATTGCGGCTGATGCAGCGCCCCAATTACCTTGCCGGCATGAGTTATTTGCTGCTAACCTCACTTTTTGCAGAGTGGAATGTACTTTCATCTCCTTTAATAATAAATACACTTTTAATTTGGGTTTGGGCACGTATGAGTGGTTTATATAACGATAACAACCCCAAAACCACCTTGTTTAATATTGGCATTGCTATTGGGCTAAGCACTTTTTTTTATTTCCCGTCTGTAGCATTTGTAATACTTATTGTTGCAGGGCTGGCAGTAACCCGTCCTTTCAGGCCAGCAGAGTGGCTAATTGCATTGTTCGGCATCATCACTCCCTATTATTTCATTTTGTCAATAATCTTTCTTACGGGAAGCTTTAAAAACTATCATTTTCCCGGGGTGGCAATTACATACCCCAAACTGAATAAAACCAACTGGGCACTGGCAGCTATTACAGTGGTTATAATAATGGCAGTAACGGGGTTTATTTATGTGCAGCAAAATTTCCGCAAGCAGTTGATACAGGCACGTAAAAGCTGGAGCCTTATTTTTTTATACCTTATGGTGGCTGTGTTTGTTCCTTTTATTAATGCCACCCACTCTTTTGAGTACTGGATTTTAACAGCTGTACCATTATCAGCTTTATTGGGGGCCGCATTCTTCTATCCGCAAAAAAAATTATTCCCGCAGTTGGTACACTGGATAATGGTGGCTTTTGTAATTGCCATCAGTTATTTCATACGGGTAAATTAAAACCGGCATTGTACATTTGCAAATAATTATTTTGTAACCGGCAGAAGTAACAGGGCCAGCATTATTGTGAACTTGTTCTTATATTTTTTTTCGTTCAGTGAATGAATAAAAAATAATCTCACTTCAGCCGTATTGCAAAATGCATCACCTAACACAACCTCTTTTAAATTTTAGTACATGAAATTTGGCGTAGTGGTATTCCCCGGCAGTAATTGCGACAGGGATATGATTGAATCCCTGCAAAACGATTTACAACAGGAAGTAATACAGCTTTGGCATAAGGATAAAGACATAAGCATGTTTACCACCAATGATTGTATAGTACTGCCCGGTGGCTTTAGTTACGGGGATTACCTGCGTTGCGGTGCTATAGCCCGTTTTAGTCCTATGATGCAAAGTGTAATTGAATTTGCCAATAAGGGAGGTAAAGTTCTGGGAGTATGCAATGGCTTCCAGATTTTATGCGAAAGTGGGTTGCTGCCCGGAGTGCTGCTGCGGAACAGCCACCAGCAGTTTGTTTGCAAAAATATTTATATGAAAGAAGCTGCCTCATCTGGCGGGCAAGCGCTTAAAATTCCCGTAGCGCATGGCGAAGGCCGGTACTTTGCCAACGAAAAAACATTGGAGGAGCTGGAAATGCACCACCAGGTCATTTACAGGTATTGCGATGAAAAAGGGAACATTACTCCTCAAAGTAATCCCAATGGGGCCATTCATAACATTGCAGGTATTTGTAATAAAGAAAGAAATGTTTTTGGTATGATGCCGCATCCTGAAAGGGCTACCAGTTTACAGTTGAGCAATACTGACGGTATAAAAATATTTGAGCATTTGTTTGATGTGAACTAATGTTAAAAAATAGTAAAAGGCCAACTTTTATCAGCTATACGGAATCTTATTTGCATAATATGCGTATATATAAATTGTAAAGAAACTCGAATGAAAAAAAGTTTTGCATCCCTGCTGTTATTGTTCATCACTGTTACTGCCTCTGCTCAAAAAGTATCCTGGAGTTTTGCTGCAAAAAAACTGGCAGCTAATAAATTCGAACTGCATCTTACTGCGACGCCTCCGGCAGGCTGGCATATTTATTCTCAAAATACGCCCGATGGCGGTCCTTTGCCAACTGAGTTTACATTCAATGCCAATCCGCTGGTAACAGTAGCCGCCGGTAAGCCAAAAGAAAAGGGAAAACTGGTGCAGTACTACGATAAAAATTTTAAAGTAAACGTAATGTACTTTGAAGGGCAAGTGGATTTTGTACAAACTGTTACACTGAAAGGCAAGGCTAAAACCAATATTACCGGTAAGGTGGAAAGTATGATTTGTAATGACCGCACCTGTATGCCGGGCACAACAGAAAACTTCACTATCGCACTGCAATAAAATTATAATGACAATTTTTGTTTCAAAATGCTGGAAGCAACTGGCAGCAATGTCACTGTTGCTTTTTTTATCGCTGTATACTTCAGCGCAAAACACAGGGCAGGTAAAATGGCAGCTGTCATCACAAAAAATAAACGATAAGGAATATGCCATAATAGCCAAAGGAACGCTGGCTGATGGCTGGCATATCTATACCAACACAACAGAGGTGAGTGGTTCGGCAAAAGCAGCAATAGATTTTACTGACAGCAGTATTCAAAAAACAGCTCCGCTTACAATTACCGGTAATGAAAAAACCGGCAACGATCCCTTACTGGGCCAGGCCAGCAGTACAATTGATAAAGAAGTAATTTTTACGCAACGAATAAAATTTACATCAACCGTACCTTCAGTGCTCCGGCTTTTACTGGTATACAACTTTGCCAATGCAGAAAGCTTTTTGCCAGAAGCCGGTGAAAAAGCGGAAGTAAAGCTGGAAGGAGGAATTGAGGTAGATGCAAATGATAACCGGATTAAAATACCATCAATTGACTTAGCCCACCCGGCTGCAGCCTGTGGTAACGTTACAGAAGATCAAGGAAAAGGATTGTGGCAAATATTCCTGATTGGTTTTTTAGGCGGGCTGATTGCGCTCCTCACTCCTTGCGTATTCCCTATGATACCACTGACGGTTTCATTTTTTACAAAAAAAGCTACCAGCCGCAAGAAGGGAATTGGTAATGCCTTGCTTTACGGCTTTTTTATTTTCTTAATCTATGTATTGTTGAGTGTGCCTTTTTATTTTTTGCCCAAAGGCAATGAGGAAATACTGAATAATATCAGCACAAACCCCTGGTTGAATATTGCTTTTTTTGTAATCTTCATTGTATTTGCTTTATCATTCTTCGGGTTGTATGAAATTACACTTCCTTCATCCTTTGCCAACAGTACCGATTCCAAATCAAATACGGGAACCATACTGGGTGTTTTTTTTATGGCACTTACATTAGCTATTGTTTCATTTTCCTGCACAGGCCCCATATTGGGAAGTTTATTGGTAGGTGCGTTGAATGGGGGAGCTATTAATCTTACGGCAGGACTGGCTGGCTTTGGTTTAGCATTGGCATTACCTTTTGCGCTGTTTGCACTTTTCCCACAATTGCTTTCTTCGTTACCAAAAAGCGGTGGCTGGCTCGGAGAAGTAAAGGTGGTGCTTGGGTTTATTGAATTGGCAATGGCAATGAAATTCATCAGCAATGCGGATCTTACGCAGCATTGGGGAGTAATTAAACGGGAAGTATTCATTGGCTTTTGGCTATTATGCGGATTATGCACCACTTTGTACCTGCTCAATATTCCGCCTTTTAAAAGACAATACCCCGTAAAGCTAAACAAGACTAAATGGTTTTTTGCCATACTTTTTGCAGCTATTACAATCTATTTGATTCCGGGAGTAACAAATACAAAATACTCAAAGCTCTCTTTAATCAGCGGCTTTCCTCCTCAATATTGCTATAGCGTATATAAGCAGCCTTACTATTGCGATGAACCATTAAAAGATTACAATGAGGCGTTGAAGCTTGCTAAAGAAAGGAACAAACCGATTATGATAGATTTTACGGGTTACAATTGTGTTAACTGCCGCAAAGTGGAAGAAAATGTATGGCCCGATGAGCAGGTTAAAAAACTAATGAGTAACTACATCCTTGTTTCTTTATATGTAGATGACAGAAAAAAATTGCCGGCTCATAAGCAGTTTACCTATACAACAGATGATGGGGCAAAAAAAGAAATTATTACAGTAGGTGATAAATGGGCAACCTTTGAGGTTGAAAATTTTAGAAAAACAACACAGCCGCATTATGTGCTGCTTACACCCGATGAAAAGTTGTTAACAAATCCAATGGATTATTCCCCCACATCTAGCTATATTTCAGATTATGCTGCCTGGCTACAATGCGGCCTTGATGCATTTAATAAAAAATAAGAGTGAAAAGCGCATAAAAAAGCCTTCTTATAAGAAGGCTTTTTTATTATAAGGGGGAATTATAAATTAAAGTGCAATTTGCTTTTCCACCATCAGCTTGCGCAGGTTGATCAAACCATAGCGCATACGGCCTAAAGCAGTGTTGATGCTGCATTTGGTAAGCTCAGCAATTTCTTTAAAGCTTAAGTCAGCATAATGACGGAGGATAATTACCTCACGCTGGTCCTCAGGCAGCATATCCACCATTTTGCGTATGCGGTCATGGCTTTGGCTGTCCATCATTTTTTGGTCGGCACCAGCTTCGCTGAAGTTTAATACTTCAAAGATGTCACGGTCATCACTTGTTTTAATAGTCGGGCTGCGTTTTACTTTTCTAAAATGGTCCACACACATATTGTGTGCAATACGCATAGCCCATGGTAAAAATTTTCCCTCATCGGTATAACGGCCACCTTTTAAAGTGTCGATAATACGGATAAAAACGTCCTGGAAAATGTCTTCCGCCAAATACCTGTCTTTTACCAGCAGGTAAATTGAAGTGTAAATTTTTTCTTTGTAACGGAGAACAAGAGTTGCAAGGGCATCAGCATCGCCATCCATATATAAATGGATTAACTGCTGGTCAGTAAGATTGTTAAGGCATTTCATAAACTTCTACAGTTTTAGATTGTTAGGACTTTAATTTCAGGACCAAAAAATGAGAAAATTTCGTAGAAGTCTTTTAGATAGGCTCAACGGCTTTTCACGTTTTTTGGATATTGGACTGTAAAAGTAATAGGATGATTTAAAAAAAGTATGAGTAAACCCACCCGATTTTTAATGTTTTAATACTTAGGAAGAATACGTACGGATAAATCGTATTTTTACTAACCGTATTTAAAAAAGGGATTTATTTACTGCTGATATAAAACTACATTCTATTTGTTATTGAATAAAGATGTGTAAATAGCTTTAGGAAAAATTTCACATAGCAAAAGCAGCAGTAATATTTATATATTTTTGATAGAAATGGCAACACTAAAAATGCAGACGAAGAGCAAAGCTTCAGTACAAAATAATATTTTAATCAAAGGCGCCCGTGTTCACAATCTTAAAAATGTAGATGTACAATTTCCACGTAATAAATTAATAGTGGTTACCGGAGTTTCCGGGTCAGGGAAATCATCTTTAACAATTGACACATTATTTGCCGAAGGCCAGCGCCGTTATGCAGAAAGTTTAAGTGCTTATGCCCGCCAGTTTATGCAAAGGATGAATAAGCCCGATGTAGATTATATTAAAGGCCTTTGTCCCGCCATAGCTATCGAGCAAAAAGTAATTACACGTACGCCACGCAGTACCGTAGGGAGTATGACGGAGATTTATGATTACCTGCGGTTGCTCTTTGCCCGCATTGGTAAAACTATTTCGCCGGTAAGTGGTAAAGAAGTTAAAAAAGATGATGTGAATGATGTGGTGCAAACAATAGCTTCTTTAAATGCTGGCGATAAAGTTTTATTGCTGGTTGGATTTAAACAACAAAAAAACCGCAAAGCAAGCGAGGAATTAAATATTCTGCTTCAAAAAGGCTTTTCAAGATTATATATTAATAAAGAAATAGTACGCATTGAAGATGCTTTAGAAAATGAAAAGCTAATAAAGGGAAAGCCAAATGTCTTTCTTTTAGTTGACCGGTTTGTAATAAAAGATTTTGATGAAGATGATAAACACCGAATTGCTGATAGTGTTAACACTGCTTTTTATGAAGGTGAAGGAGAATTGTTTTTAGAAGTTAACGGAGATGCTAAGCACAAACATTTTTCTAACAAGTTTGAAGCAGACGGAATTGTGTTTGAAGAACCTGTACCTAATTTATTTTCTTTTAATAACCCGTATGGAGCCTGCCCTACCTGCGAAGGATTTTCTCAAATTTTAGGTATTGATGCAGATCTGATCATTCCCGATAAACAATTGAGTGTTTATGAAGGTGCTGTGGCACCATGGAAAGGAGAGAAACTTGTTTGGTGGAAAGATCAATTTATTAAGGGTGCAAAAAAACTGAACTTCCCTGTGCATAAGCCCATAATAGATTTAAACAATGAGCAGTTGAATGATTTATGGAATGGGGGAAATGGTGTTTATGGTATTCATGATTTTTTTAAAGAAGTGGAAGCTAACCTGTATAAAGTGCAATACCGTGTTTTGTTGAGCCGCTACAGGGGCCGCACACAATGCACGGATTGTAATGGCTACCGACTTAGAAAGGAAGCATTGTATGTACAGGTTGGTGGCAAACATATTGGCCAGTTGTGCGAAATGCCCGTTAAAGATTTGCAACATTGGTTCTTCAATTTAAAACTAAGTGAGTATGATAAGCAGGTAGCAAAAAGAATTCTGCTTGAAATCAATCACAGGCTAAAAACATTAATGGATGTTGGCTTGGCATATCTTACTTTAAACAGGCTGGCTAATAGTTTGAGCGGCGGAGAAAGCCAGCGGATTCAGCTCACTAGAAGCTTGGGAAGCAATCTTACCAATTCTTTATACATTTTAGATGAGCCTTCAATCGGCCTTCATTCCAGGGATACACAAAGACTGATAAATGTGCTGAAAGAATTAAGAGACCTTGGGAATACTGTGGTAGTCGTTGAACATGATGAATTGATGATGAGAGAAGCGGATCATGTAATTGACATGGGGCCGCTGGCAAGCCATTTGGGCGGAGAAGTAATTGCAGAAGGGAATTACGACGCAATAATAAAAAATGAAAAAAGCCTTACTGGTAAATATTTATCCGGGGTGTTGCAGATTGAGCCTCCAAAAAATGTACGCAAATGGAATCGCTCAATTAAAGTTGCAGGAGCAAGGCAAAACAATCTTAAAAATATTACAGTTGAATTTCCGCTTAATACATTATGTGTTGTAAGCGGCGTAAGTGGTAGCGGTAAAACCACATTGGTAAAACAAATTTTATACCCTGCTTTAAAAAAACTAAAAGGTGAATTTGTTGATAAAGCCGGAGTGTTTAAATCGCTTACCGGCGATATTGACAGCATTACGCAAATAGAACTGGTTGATCAAAACCCAATTGGCAAATCATCAAGAAGTAACCCCGTAACTTATGTAAAGGCGTATGATGAAATACGTGATTTGTTCAGTAAACTTCCCTTAAGTAAGATCAGGGGCTTTCAGCCAAAACACTTTTCATTTAATGTGGATGGCGGACGGTGTGATGCTTGTAAAGGTGAAGGAGAGCAAATAGTGGAAATGCAGTTTTTGGCTGATGTACATTTGGTTTGTGATGTTTGTGGTGGCAAACGTTTTAAAGAGGAAGTGCTGGAGGTAAAGTATAATGACAAAAGTATTTACGATGTATTGGAGATGAGTGTAGATGATGCCATAGACTTTTTTGCTGATGAGCCTGCTGTTGCTGCTAAAATAAAGCCATTGAGTGATGTTGGCCTGGGGTATGTTAAGCTGGGCCAGTCATCAGACACGTTGAGTGGTGGTGAAGCACAAAGAGTGAAGCTGGCCTCATTTTTAGGAAAGGGTAAAGCACAGGGAAGCATTCTTTTTATATTTGACGAACCAACAACCGGGCTTCATTTTAACGATATAAAAAAGTTACTGGCATCTTTTAATGCGCTTATAGAGCAGGGGCACTCTATAATTGTGATAGAGCATAACCTGGATGTTATTAAAAGTGCTGACTGGATCATTGAACTGGGCCCTGAAGCAGGTAATGAAGGGGGACAATTAGTATTTGCTGGTAATATTAGGAGCTTTTTTGCCGAGAAGGGGAGTATAACCGCAAAGTTTTTGTATAAATCAAAGTAAAATTCCAAAAATACACATCCCTTTTTTTTGAAACATACTCCAGTAAATTCTGTGTAAATATTGTTTCAAAAAATACACATCCCTTTTTTTTGATTATTTAAACATTGTTTCTACTTTTACAACCGGCTTGCGAAAGTGTTAATTTAGTTTATCCGTTCTCAGTGCCCTTATCCGACTGTTATCCCATAAAGAAAACACCAAAGTTTCCCCCTTGTAAATCCTTTGAACGTATTTAACCGTAAGGTTAATTATTTTTCCATTCTCCTCCGAAAGCCGCTTACCAATCCACATTCTGTTGTTACAACCAGCATTAAATCTTATTTTTTATTACAATTTTAAAATGTACAACATGAAAAAGTTTTTACCTCTTTTTGCCCTTGTAATTGGTACTTTAACGGCGACGGCACAAACCGGGAGCCTTCTTATCAATGACAATTTAACAACACTGAACGCTGGTGATCTGAGCCCTGCTAACAATGCATCAAGTGGCTGGACGGGCCAGAATAATTCTCCTTTCGTTCAAGTTACTAGTGCTACTCCAATGGTTTATTCTGGTTATGCAAGCGGTACTAATTACCTCAGCATTCAAAATGCAAATAGTGCAGATGATCCAGAGAAAACATTCATTGGGTCAACAACCGTCACTGCAGCAACGTCTTCTTTTTATATTTCATTTGTAGTGCGGGCCCCAAATGCTTCTGGAACTGGTACAGCGAACGGCACTACCAGAACTTGTTTTTATTTGCAGAATGCTGGTGGTACTCAGTTTTGTAATTTTTATATTGGCGATAATGGCTCTGGCGCTAATAACCTTAAATTTGGTATTAATAAAACTGGAAATACGGGTGCAACTTTTGCTTCCACTAATTATACTTTCAACCAAACTTACCTGGTTGTAATTCGTTATGATTTTGTATCTGGAACAAATAACGACCGGATGTTCATGTGGATTAACCCAAGCCTTGCAACAGAGCCAGCAACAGGATCTGCTGATGTATCAATAACTACAGGAACAGATATCACATCACCATCAACAGCTCCTGCATCCACTAATGCTGTAAACAGAATTACAATTGAACAAACAGGAAGTGGTGCAACTGCCGACTTTGATGGATTTAAAGCTGCTTACGGCACTGGTAGCACACAAGCTGCTAACTCTGCTTTTGCATGGACTACATTAAGCCCTGCTGGTGCCACATTGCCAATTAAAGTGTATTATTTTAATGCAGCAAAAGGCAGCAGCTCTAACACAGTAAACTGGCAGGCAGAATGCACTTCTACACAAGCAACATTTGTTGTAGAACGTTCTGCAAACGGTACAGACTTTGCACCAATAAATACTATTACTGCCAGCCAAACACGCTGCCAGCAACCATTTAATTATACAGATAATGGCGCTTCAAGCTTTGGTACAGTATTCTATCGCCTAAAAGTGATTGATGATAATGGCAAGGCTACGTATTCATCCATTGTGAAAATTTCAGCAGATCAAAAAGGTATTCAGCTAGTAGGCGTTTCGCCAAATCCTGTTATTAATAGTGCACAATTAAGTATTGCTGCAGTTAAAAAAGACAACGTTGATCTGCAGGTAATTTCACTAGATGGCAGGGTGGTTTACAGAACGATAGTAACCGTACAACCAGGTACAAGTGTTATTAATATTGATGTTACTTCTCTTTCAAAAGGTATGTACACTATCAAAGGCTCTTTTGCAAGCGGTGATATGAATACAGTTAAGTTTATCAAATAATAAAAGCACAAATAAAAAGTAAAAACCAAAAGCGCCCCGGCAATTTGCCGGGGCGCTGTATTTAGTAGTTTTGCTTATCGGGTAACTCGTTATCTTAACCTGTCGCTTTCTTTAATTAGCTTTTCGTCTTTATTAATAGCTTTTGCAGCCATAAAAAAACAAATTACTACAACGCTGTGCAGAATTGCCCACAATGCATAAGTGCCGGATGTAAAAGTTTGTGTTGCACGATAATAGAGAAATATTAAAATTGCTTCGAGTAAAATGCCCAATACACAAAGCTTTAATTGCAGCGGCCTTTGCTTAAATAAAAAAATTATCACGGCAGCTAAGCCTCCTGTTATAAAAGTTGTAAGCATTAGTAAAAAATTTTCTCTTCCGTTAAGCTCATAAACAACCCCGGGAAATTTTGGATGGGCACCACTATAAAAAGGGAGCTTATAGGTTGCAAACACACAAATTGCTGCAATCAAAAGCCATACTGATTGAATACGCTGTATCATAAATTTTCTTTTAATTAACCTAATTCGGGATACAAAGGAAACTGCTGCATAAACGTTTTTACATCAGCTTTTACTGTTGTAATCACAGACTCGTCATCAGCATTCATTAATACTTTATCAATAAATGCAACTACAGTTTCCATGTCTGCCTCATTCATTCCTCTTGTAGTTATTGCTGGCACACCAACCCTGATACCCGATGTAACAAATGGAGACTTGTCATCGAAAGGTACAGCGTTTTTATTAAGCGTTATATGAGCTTTGTCAAGTGTTTCCTGTGCCTTTTTGCCGGTAAGACTTTTATTGCGGAGATCAATCAGCATTAAATGATTGTCTGTGCCATTGCTGATTAAGTTATACCCCCGGCTAACAAATGCTTTTGCCATTGCCTGTGCATTGCTGATTACCTGTTTGCCATAAGTTTTAAAACCGTCAGATAATATTTCTCCAAAAGCAACCGCTTTTGCCGCAATCACATGTTCAAGCGGTCCGCCCTGGGAACCCGGGAATACCGCCAAATCAAGTAACTGGCTCATGGTTCTTAAATTACCTTTTGGATCTTTTAATCCCCATGGGTTTTCAAAATCGTTACGAAGCATGATGATACCGCCTCTCGGCCCACGAAGTGTTTTATGTGTAGTACTGCTAACTATATGGCAATGATCAAAAGGGTCATTCAATAAACCTGTTGCGATTAAACCGGCCGGATGAGCAATATCAGCAAATACAACAGCCCCAATTTCATCTGCTACAGCACGTATGCGTTTGTAATCCCAGTCCCGGCTATATGCAGATGCGCCACAAATAATCATTTTTGGTTTTTCCTTACGGGCTGTGGCTTCCAGTTGCTCATAATCTACAATACCTTCTTTAGTTACCCCATAATGTAGTGCCTGGTATGTTTTACCACTAAAGTTAGCCGGGCTTCCATGCGTTAAGTGACCACCCATGCTTAAGTCAAGCCCTAGAAATTTTTCTCCAGGCTTCATTACTGCCAGGAAAACAGCCCCGTTTGCAGAAGCACCGCTATGTGGCTGCACATTAGCCCAGCTGCAATTAAATATCTTTTTAAGCCTGTCAATGGCCAGCTGTTCAATTTCATCCACTACTTCGCATCCGCCATAATATCTTTTACCGGGATAACCCTCTGCATATTTATTGGTGGGTACAGTACCCATTGCCTGCATTACTTCAAAGCTGGTAAAATTTTCTGAAGCAATCAGTTCAATTCCATTACGCTGGCGTTGCAGTTCTTTATTAATCAGTTCAAAAACAGCTGTGTCTTTTTGCATGTATTTAAAATTTGCCGCAAAGATATACGCTTGGCTTTATGTAAACCAAAAGCAGTTGACGTAAAAAATACACAGTCTAACTGAAAAATCAGTAATTTCACGTCCTTTTTAAAAAGGAATACAATAACTAAGCAAAGCATGAAGGCTATTATACCTGTTGCTGGCGCCGGTACTAAATTGCGTCCGCATACATATACACAACCCAAAGCGTTGATCCCTCTTGCCGGAAAAACCATTCTCAGCATAATCATAGATCAATTACACGAAGCAGGCATAAAAGATTTTGTTTTTATCATCGGCTATCTTGGTGAAAAGATTCAGGATTACGTTAAACAAAAATACCCGGCATTAAACTGCCACTTTGTTACACAAAACGAGCGCTATGGCACCGGCCATGCTATCAGCCTGACAAAAGATATTATTGGCAATGATGAAGTACTGATTGTATTGGGTGACACTATTGCAGAGTATGATGTAAAAGAAATTATGGCCAGTCCTTTCTCCATGCTGGGTGTTAAAAAAGTAGATGACCCACGCAATTTTGGAGTAGCAGAAATTGATGAAGAGAATATGATTAGCCGGGTTGTTGAAAAGCCGGCCATTCCCAAAAGCAATATGGCGTTGGTGGGTGTATATAAAATAAAAGAAACTACATTTCTGTTTTCCTGCATTCAAAAAATTATAGAAGCCGATGTTAAAAGCTATGATGAATTTAACTTGACAGACGCTCTTGAATGTATGATTCAAAATGGTGTAAAGTTTTATTCATTCAAAGTGCAAAATTGGTTTGATTGCGGCAAGAAGGAAACCCTGCTCGATTCAAATGCCACTCTCCTGAAAAAATTCGGTGGTAATGTTTCAGAAAAGCACAATTTTGAGAATACTATAATTATACCTCCAGTTAGTATTGGCGAAGGCTGCGAAATAAAAAACTCAGTAGTTGGTCCCAACGTGGCTATTGGAGATTTTGCTACACTAAATCACTCCATTATAAAAGACTCCATTATCGGTTCGTACTCCAACCTGTTCGAAATAGTGCTTAACACATCTCTTATTGGTAATGATGCTGATGTACGTGGTGTAAGCCGCAGCCTTAATATCGGCGATAATACCGCTATTGATCTTGGCGGAGGCATCAGGAACTAAATCAAATGCAAAAAAGCTTGGATAATTAAAATAAAACTAATTACTTTGCGTTTCAAAGTACTTTTAATTATGTTTAAAACAGGCTTTGTAACTTGCCGCCATGCAAAATAGACTAACATCACTGCTGGGTATTAAGTATCCAGTTATTCAGGCAGGAATGATATGGGCCAGTGGCTGGAAGCTTGCCAGTGCCGTAAGTAATGCAGGTGGTTTAGGATTGATAGGTAGTGGCAGTATGTATCCTGAAGTTTTAAGGGAGCATATTCAAAAATGTAAAGCAGCTACCAATAATCCTTTTGGCGTAAATGTACCGTTGTTATACCCGGATATTGATAAACATATCAATATTGTTATTGAGGAAAAAGTACCCATAGTATTTACCTCAGCGGGTAACCCCAAAACCTGGACTAAAGTTTTAAAAGACAACGGCATTAAAGTAGTGCATGTGGTAAGCAGCAGCAAATTTGCCATGAAGGCTCAGGAAGCCGGATGTGATGCTGTGGTGGCAGAGGGTTTTGAAGCTGGCGGTCATAATGGCCGTGAAGAGACAACCACACTTGTACTTATACCGTCTGTTTGTGATGCTGTAACAATTCCTGTAATAGCAGCTGGCGGTATTGCAACAGGAAGACAGATGCTGGCATGTATGGTGCTTGGCGCATCAGGTGTGCAAATAGGCAGCAGGTTTGTAGCGAGTGAAGAGGCATCCTCACACATAAATTTTAAGCAGGCAGTTATTAATGCAGTTGAAGGAGACACCCTGCTTTCGCTGAAACAACTAACCCCTGTACGTTTGTTAAAGAATACTTTTTTTAATAAAGTTCAGGAAGCGGAAAATAAATGTGCTTCGGCAGAGGAGCTGAAAGAATTGCTTGGACGAGGCAGGGCAAAAAGAGGAATGTTTGAAGGCCACCTGGATGAAGGTGAACTGGAAATTGGCCAGGTAAGCTCATTAATAAAAACAATTAAACCGGCTGCTGCAATTGTGGAAGAAATATGGAATGAATTTGAACTGTTACTGAAACAGCCACTAAAATAAAACACTATCTTTGACCGCAATTTTTTTGAAAATCAACCCCCAAAAAATGACATTTAAATTTGATAGGGTAACACTGCGTTTAAAAAGCATTGCAGTTGTATTGTTTGCATTTGTTACCATAAATAAAGCACAGGGGCAACCGCCAACAACCGACCCGAGCAATCCTTTGCCAATACAAATGACACCTTCTCAATTGTATGAAGGATTAAAAAACAATAACCCGGAAGGTACAAAGTCTTCGCTTGGTATTGATATTAACAAACCCCTTACCAATAATAATAAAAACAAAATAACTAAAGATAGCCTCATAAGGGAAAGTACACCGCAATCAGCCAATATTACTGAAACGACTTATGGTATGAACCTGTTTAGTAATGGTGTAATTGCAGAAGTTACTAATCTTTCAACCCCGCCACTTGATTATCCTATTGGGGTGGATGACCAGCTGATCGTATCTCTTTGGAATGGTGCTGAAGCAACATTGGATTATACAGTAGCAAGAGATGGTTCCATATTTCCTGCAGGGCTTGGAAAAATATATTTGCAGGGGCTTACATTCGAACAGGTACGTTCCTTAATTATACAACGCTTTAAATCTTATGTGCCTGCCACAACAAATATTACAGTGTCGATGGGGCAGCCCCGTTCCATTAATATTAATGTTGCTGGTGAAATCAATAAACAGGGCCCGGTAACAGTTTCGGCGTTTACCAATGCATTTAATGTAATTGCACTTGCCGGCGGCCCCACCGACCTGGCGGATTTACGGTCAATTTTAATTAAACGTAATGGCCGTGTAATTGATGAACTGGATGTTTATAAATATCTTACCACTGGTGATTTTGGTAAACACATCTATCTTGAAAATAATGACTTTGTTATACTCCAAACTGTAAAAAAGAAAGTTAAGGCAGAAGGTAAATTTAAACGCCCTATGTTTTACCAGTTAAAACCCGGAGAAGGCATGAAGGCCCTTCTAAAATTTACAGGCGGTTTACAAAGAGATGCTTTTGCCAGTGGTGTAAAGGTTTACCGCACACAGTTAGAGCAACAAATAATTAAGGATGTAAACGCCACAGCTATTATCAACCCCACAAACGACCCGAGGCTTGCTAACCAGGATTTTGAACTGGAAGACGGAGATATTATAAAGGTAATTGCAGTTAACCCCGGCCTTATTAATAAGGTAGATATTAAAGGAGAAATTTCTTACCCCGGCCAATATGAATTAAGGAAAGGTGACCGTTTATTTGATATTATTAACAGGGCTGGTGGTATTACACGTAATACATACCTGCCACGTGCATTTGTTTTCAGGGGTGCAGGCGATAGTACAAAAATTAACTCTAACAGGCTGGAAGTTGACTTAACAGACATAACAAAATCTGAAAACAACTTAAGCCAGTATAATGTGGAAATGTATCCCAACGACCAGGTATTATTGTTTAATGCCAACAGTTTTTCAGACAGGCAGTATGTTGAAATTTTTGGAGAAGTAAGAAAAGAAGGAAAAGTAAATAAGTATGGGGGAATGACATTACAGGATTTATTATACCTGTCAGGAGGATTAAAGCAATCTGCAGAATACGGACGCATTGAAATTTCAAGTGTGGTGGATATTGACTCTGCAAAAAGAGAACAGCAGCCCACAAGAGTTATTGTGAAGCAAATAAAAATATCTCCCAACCTGGATATCGACAGTATTTCATCCAAAATAATATTAAAACCTTACGACCAGATTTATGTACGTAAAAACCCAACGTTTGAGTTACAGCAACTGGTGCAGATTAATGGCCTAATTAAATATCCCGGCCCTTATCCAAGACTGGATAAATATGAAAGGTTGTCATCTTATATAGAAAGAGCCGGTGGGGTAAAAGAAAATGCAGATTTAAGCGGCGCTATTCTTTATCGTAAAAAAATTCAGTATTTCAGGGATAATATAGCTAATAAGCCAGCGGTACTTTCAGATTCATTAGGAGGCACAGCCCTTGATTCAGCAAAAGTAAGTTTAAACGAAGTGCTGCAGGAGCCTGTAAGTATTGACTTATACAAAGCATTGAAAGAGAAAGGTTCAAAATTCGATATTATACTGCAGGATGGCGATGTAATTTTTGTGCCGGAAATAAATCCATTTGTTAGCGTAAAAGGTACAGTGCAATCTCCTTTAAAACTGGCATTTGACAAAGAGCATACCGGGCTTGGATATTATATTGACAAAGCTGGTGGTTATGGTATTCGTCCATGGAAGAGCCGTGTGTATGTACAATATGCCAATGGCAAAAGCAGGCGCACCAAAAATTTATTCTTCCTTCATTTTTATCCAAGGGTAGAAGAGGGAAGTACGGTGAATGTGCCTACAAAACCTTCTGGCAGCCAGGTAGCAGATATTGTTAAACAGGCGGGTCTGTCACTGGTTACGATTGTTACGGGTGTATTAGTGGCTAAAGTTGTAGCTAAGCTGTAAAGCGATTATTTTAAAAAACAACGAATGACAAATATTGAACTGATAAAGCAATTATTAAAAAGGCTGAAAAAATACAGCTGGGTTATTCTGCTTTTTGCAATAGCGTTTGGCGCATTATTCTACTTCATGGCTAAGCAGAGTGTGGTTACATACACCGCCAAGTCAACCGTTTTTCCTTTAAACAGTACAAGCGATAACACTATTTCCACCACGGCCATCAGCAATATTTTAGGCTTGGCAGATGCTCCAAAATCTTTCAGCTCAGAAGCGGCTATTAATATTGTGGAACTGGCTACCAGCCGCCGTACAAGAGAAGCGGTTGCAACCACTGTTGTTCCATCGCTTAAAAACAAAACCATTGCTGAATTATTGGTAGAGGAAAATAATAAACGTACTGGTTTTATGCAGAATACTGCCATCAAGCAACCACTGGACAGTGCTTCACTTATTAATGTGGCAAGCGATATGCTTTACAATACATTCAGCGCCAAAATCAATAAAAATGGAATTCTTGAATTGTATTATACTAACAGCAACCAGGATATCGTAAAGGCAGTAAGTTATATTTTCATTGACAAGATATCTGAATTTTATATCGATCTTAAAAAGAAGAAAGCTCAAATTGATTTTGAGTTTGCAGTTAAAAAAGCAGACTCTTTAAAAACGGTGCTAGACCTACTTGATAAAAAGCAGATTCAGCTCGATGAAAATACTTTTTTCACCAACATAGAGTTAAAGCGGTTTAGCATTCCTAAGGAAAATATAATGAATGATAAACAGACCATTCAGTCGCAATATTATTATGCGGTAAACAACCGTGAAGCTGCTGCGTATAAATTGCAAAAAGAAACTCCTATTATTGAGGCTCTTGATAAACCAGAAGGACCGTATATACCCGGTGCAAAAAATCCTGTGATTTATGCTATAATTGGAATAATGCTTGGAATTATTATTGGCGCCATAGCTTTAAGCTGGAAAATAATAAGCCAGTATGTAGGATCTGAATTGAATAAAGCCATTGAAAAGGCCTCGCAGCCAAAACAGACCGTTACCCCCAATGCATAGAAAATATCTATAAAAAAGCCGGCTGATTTCAGCCGGCTTTTTTGCTTTTAAAGCTATTTTCTAAAAGCCCATTTTATCATTTCTTTCCAGGTAGGTTTTTTGCCGTACATTAAAATGCCGGTTCGGTAAATTCTTCCTGCAAACCAGGTAGTAAACATAAATCCGCCAATGAGCAACAGCATAGATAAACCCAGTTGCCAGTAAGGAACGGTATTTGGAACTCCGAAGGGAATTCGTGCCATCATTACAATTGGTGAGCTAAAAGGTATGATACTGGCCCAAACTGCAACCGGGCTGCCTGGGTTGGATATGGCAGGTGTCATTAATGCAATGGAGAAAATTACAAGCATGGTGATGGGAAAACTTAATGACTGGGCTTCTCTCATGTCTTCATTAATAGCACTGCCTATGGCTGCATATAATGAGGAGTAGAAGAAAAAGCCTCCTAAAAGATAGAAAATAAAAAGCCCTACCACCAGCGGAATATTTACGCTGGTAAAAACATTTTGAATTTGTCCTACCACACCGGCTGCCGCACTGCTGCTGCCCGATGATTTGCCTATGTTGTAAATAACAAATATGCATACAATCCAAATTAAAAACTGTGTAACTGCCACCATTGCAATGCCGATTATTTTACCAAGCATTAACTGGAATGGTTTTACAGATGATACCACCACTTCAGCAATACGGCTGGTTTTTTCTTCTGTTACCCCCATCATTACCTGGCTGCCATACAGTAACAAGATAAAGTACATTAAAAAGCCACATACATAACCAATAGTACTGGCAATTCCGGCATCTGTACTTTTGTTTTTTTCATTATGAAACTTGAGTTGAACTGTTTTAGATAATATTGCTTCCTTTGTGGAATCAAGCCCGAGGCTGTCGTGCTTTAGCAGGCTCCAAACCTTGTTAATCTTTTTTTCTGCCATGTTGCCTGCACCAATGCCAAAAGATTTTTTGGTATTAATTACTAAGCTGTCAGTTCCATTTTTCCAGTTAAAGTCTTCAGGAATTACCACATATCCATCATAACCCAAAGAGTCAAAGCTTTTCTTAAAACGCTCTTCACTTGCAGTAACCAGCTGTAATTTTCCGGTTGTATCACCGGCATTGGCTTTCAGTATTTTCTCCTCGGTAAATAACCCTGATTTATCAATAAGTGCAATCCTTATGTCCTCTTTGGTTTTTTCAGCAATATAACCAGTGCCAAAAATTAAACCAAGGTATAATAACGGGAAAAGTATAGTTCCGATGATAAAGGCTCTTTTTCTTACCCTTGTAAGAAACTCCCTTTTAATAATTAAAAATATCTTGTTCATAAAATTTGCAGGTGGGTTTAAGCAGTAATGTTTTCAAATTGCCTTGCAGTGGGTGTACCCTCTACCAGTTTTATAAAAATATCATTCAGTGAGGGCAGTATTTCCTTAAATGAAATAATACTGGCGCCATTATTAATAAAATAGCTGAGTACATCATTGGGTTGATAACCTTCATTAATTTTTACTGTTAACTCGGTACCATTGGTTTTCACCACTTCAAAAAATGTATTCGTCAATAAAGATGGAATGTTTTCTGCCTGCAGGCTGAAAAGGTTTTCCTTAAAATCCTGCTTTACACCTTTTACTGTCCCGTCTAAAATTTTCTTCCCTTTATTTACAAGCGCTATATGGTTGCATATCTCCTCCACCTGCTCCATACGGTGTGTACTGAATATAATTGTAGAGCCATTTTGAGCCAGCCTGTAAATTTCATCTTTAATCAGGTTGGCATTAATGGGGTCAAGTCCACTGAAAGGCTCATCAAGAATTATTAAATCAGGTTCATGCAAAACAGTAATAACGAACTGTAGTTTTTGCCCCATGCCTTTACTAAGGTCTTCCACCTTTTTGTTCCACCAGCTTTCCATTTCAAGCCGCTTAAACCAGTCTTTAATTTTATGCATGGCTTCGGCCTTTGAAAGGCCTTTTAACCTGGCAAGATATAAAGCCTGTTCGCCAATTTTCATTTTTTTATACAGCCCCCTTTCTTCAGGCATGTATCCAATGTATTTCACATCATTTTCCGGGTCAAATTTTCGACCCTTTAAAAATATTTCCCCGGCATCGGGGTAAAAGATGCCGGTTATCATTCTTATTAAAGTTGTTTTACCGGCACCATTGGGCCCAAGTAAACCAAAAATATTGCCTTGTTCAAGCGTCATGCTGATATCATCAACAGCTTTTTGTGTGGCAAAGAATTTTTTAAGGTTGTGTAATTCTAAAATATTCATAACAGGAATTATTTCAGGGTCAAATATATTGTAAACTATCTCAGTTCGCTTTGTAATTCTATAAGTGGTAAACTATTTAATAACAGATGCCACCTGTAACGCCACTTTTTCACCATCAATAGCGGCACTCACAATTCCGCCTGCATAACCGGCACCTTCTCCGCAGGGGTAAAGGTTTTTTACTTGCGGGTGTGTTAAAGTATCTGCATTACGTGGAATACGAACCGGTGAAGAAGTGCGGCTTTCTGTTGCTACCACCACAGCATCGTTGGTGTAATAGCCTTTCATTTTTTTGCCAAACTCAATAAATCCTTTTGCCAGCGATTGATATATAAAACCGGGCAAAACCTCTTTTAAATTAACTGTATTAAGCCCGGGCTGGTACGAGCATTCGGGTAAGGATGAAGAGATTTTTCCAGTGCTGAAATCAACCATTCTTTGCGCCGGAGCAACAAGGTTGCCGCCTCCAGCTTTAAAACAGGCTTGCTCTACTGTTTGCTGAAAGCGCATCATCATTAATGCGTCATTCTTATTTTTTAATTGCAAGTCTTTCGCAATGTCATCCAGTTCCACCTGCACCACCATACCGCTGTTGGCATGTGGATTATTTCTTTTACTCGGGCTCCATCCATTAACCACCAATTCGCCCGGCGCAGTTGCTGCAGGGGCAATAATACCTCCGGGACACATACAAAAGCTAAAAACTCCTTTTCCGTTTACCTGCTGTACCAAACTGTATGCTGCAGGGGGCAGTGAGGTATTGCCTGCATTGGTTTTGTATTGGCAGGAGTTGATAAGTGATTGCGGGTGTTCAATACGCACACCTAATGCAAAAGGTTTTGCTTCTATTAAAATATTCTGTTGATGCAGGAGCTCAAAAATATCACGGGCACTATGGCCGGTTGCTAAAATAAAAGCATCCGCTTCAAAAGCATTTCCATCTGCTGTTTGTACGGCTTTAATAATTTCATTTTGACAAATGAACCCAGTTACTTTTTTTTCAAACAAAAATTCGCCACCGCTGTTTAAAATTTGCTGCCGCATGGCTGTAATTATGTGGGGAAGCTTGTTGGTACCAATATGCGGATGGGCTTCATATAAAATTTTTTCTTCGGCGCCAAAGTGTACAAACAGGTTTAAAATCCGGTCGATGCTGCCCCGCTTATTGCTGCGGGTATAAAGTTTACCATCGCTGTAAGTACCGGCTCCGCCTTCACCAAAGCAATAATTGCTTTCAGGGTTTACAACTCCTTCTTTATTTAATGCAGCCAAATCCCGCCGCCTGCTTCGTACATCTTTTCCTCTCTCTAAAATAATAGGTTTAATTCCGTTTTCAATCAGCTGCAAAGCCGCAAATAAACCGGCAGGCCCTGCACCAATTATTACCACTCTTTTCGGGGCATTGCTAACATCTGTAAAATTAAAATGCTGTATTTCTCTTTTATGAAAAGGCTCATCAATAAACGCATTTACAGTTAGGTTTACCCAAATGGTTTTGGCCCTTGCGTCAATAGATTTCTTCAAAAGATGAAACCCTGAAACCGAAGTCAGTTTTTTGGAAGAGGAGGAAGAAATAGCTTTTTTAATTGCCATCTCATCTGTTGCCTCATGCGGCAGCAGTTTAAAAGAAAATTGTTTTTGCATATTTAAGAAAAGCCGGGTATTTATTCCGGAATTTTTATGCAGTATTAAAATGGCAGATCATCCACCGCATCTGGCGGTGCCGCTGAAAAAGTGTCTAACGGCTCAATAAACTCATTATCGGTTTGTGCACCGCTGCCGGGTTGCAGTATTTGTTCAATACGCCAGGCATCCAGGTTAGTAATGTAATTTGTTTTGCCCTCTTTTTCCCACTTGCTGCCTTTAATATTGAAGTACACTTTTATGTTATCACCAATATTTACCTTATCTACAATAGCGGTTTTATCCTGTACACACTGAAATTTAATATAATTGGTAATGGTACGGCCATTTATTTCTTCCGTTTTTTCAACGGCAAATTCCCTTGTTTTAAAAGTCTCAGTACGCTGCACTGTATCAAACTTACCTACCAGCTTTCCCGTTAATTCGTAACTCATAATGATTATATAATATGCCAAATGTACTCCTTTTATTTTTAAATATTTTATTCTCTTCTTTACTTGGCATTACTATAAAAAACCTATACCTTGACAGGAATAACAAACCGCCCAAAAAAGATGGTTAAAAACCGTTCTTTTTATTTGGTTTTTTTATTGATTTTTTTAGTACCCAGCAAAACAATTTACCAGCGCATCCAATAAAATTTATTGATCACGGCTTGAATGTAAACAGGAATAAGTAAGTTCTTTATTGCTGTAAATGGATAAGTGCGTGAATGATTTTTTAGTGAAAGGGTGTTGAAGTAAAAGCAAATAGTTAATTCCGTTGCTAAACATAAAAGAGAGGTAGTTTTTGATAAGGTATGTGGCTTAGCAGATTAGAGAAAAAATTGCAGGAAAGGCGATGTTTTTTGTTCAGAACAGGATACATATTTAGCTGACGATAGTTCCTCTGTTAAGTGAAACAGGCTTACAAATTAATAAGTCAGGGTGTGTGGAAAAGTGCAAGTTTGAAAGGTACACCGAAGAGAGGCTTAAGCCCGGAAATTGGCAGGGTAAAAAAAGAAAAAAATTACGGAAATGCCATACTGTGGTTGAAGGCAAAAAAACAACGGAATAAAAAATTTTTTTTTCAACAAAATATTCGATATTCGCTGTCCTGCTGAAGATTATTTTCATCCACAGAAATGATAGTAATTTTTATCCGGAAAATCCTCCTGAAAACAATACTCTAAACTCGACATAATTATAAATTGCTTAAGAACTGATGGAGAAAGCGTTTGACAAAGTATGGAATAACTGCCTGGAGATAATTAAAGACATTGTAGAATGGCAACATTTTAAAACATGGTTCGAGCCAATTAAACCGGTTGCTTTAAAAGAAAAGGTTCTCACAATACAGGTACCAAGTCAGTTCTTTTATGAATACCTGGAAGAACACTATATTTCGCTTTTAGCAAAAACACTAAAACGGGAATTAGGAAAAGAAGCAAGGTTAGAGTACAGGATAATGGTGGACAGCGGTAACAGCAAAAACAAACCGCTGACAATGGATGTTCCTGGTAATGGTTTTAAAACTTATTCAAATAACGAAATGGATTTTCCTTTGGTAATAAATAATCCCGTAAAAAATCCCTTCGTAATTCCGGGTCTTAAAAAAATGCAGATTGACCCGCAGTTAAACCCTGCCTATACCTTTGAAGCATTTATTGAAGGTGATTGTAACCGTGTAGCCCGCCGTGCAGGAAAAACCGTTGCAGAAAAACCAGGCACTACATCTTTTAACCCGTTAGTAATTTATGGCGGTGTTGGTTTGGGTAAAACACACCTGGCACAAGCCATCGGTAACGAAGTAAAACGCCTGCACAGTAATAAAGTAGTACTGTATGTAAGCAGCGAAAAATTCATTAACCAGTTTATTGACCACAGCCGCAACCAGGCTATTAACGACTTTATACATTTTTACCAGTTAATTGATGTGCTCATTATTGATGATGTGCAATTCTTTAACAGGGCAGAAAAATCGCAGGAAGCTTTCTTTGCAATATTCAACCACCTGCACCAAAGTGGAAAACAGTTAATATTAACCAGTGATAAACCTCCTAAAGATTTAGAAGGTGTACAAGAGCGTTTGTTAAGCCGCTTCCGCTGGGGGTTAAGTGCCGACTTGCAGGTGCCGGATTACGAAACCAAAATCGAAATTCTTGACAAAAAGATGAAGAATGACGGTTTTGATATGCCACGTGAAGTAGTAAAGTATATTGCTTATAATATTAACAGCAATGTACGGGAACTGGAAGGTGCATTAATATCATTGTTGGCACAATCTTCGCTTAACAAGAGGGAAATTGACCTCGAATTGGCTAAGAAAGTATTACGCAATTTTGTAAAATCTTCCAGCAAGGAAATCACCATCGATGCCATACAAAAAATGGTGTGCGAATACTTTGATGTGCCTTATGATAAGCTGCTGCAAAAAACACGTAAACGTGAAATTGTGCAGGCACGCCAAATAACCATGTATTTATCAAAAGCCTTTACCAAAAACTC
>JBGAHV010000010.1:0-60877 GCA_044225995.1 Ferruginibacter sp.
GTTTAACCTTGCAATGTTAGAAACAGAAATTCCCTTAGGGCATTCAGCCTCGCAGGCGTACGTGTTTGTACAATTGCCAAATCCTTCTTTATCCATTTGTGCTACCATGTTCAGCACACGGGTTTCTCTTTCGGGCTGGCCCTGGGGCAGCAATGCCAGTTGAGAAACTTTGGCGCTAACAAATAACATAGCACTTCCGTTTTTACAGGTGGCCACGCAGGCACCACAACCAATACAGGCAGCTGCAGCAAATGCATCGTCTGCATCTTTTTTATCAATCGGTATTGCATTGGCATCAACAGCGTTACCGGTATTTACAGAAATGTAACCGCCTGCCTGTATAATGCGGTCAAATGCGGTACGGTCAACCACTAAATCTTTAATTACGGGAAAAGCCTGGCTTCTCCATGGTTCCACTACAATGGTGTCGCCATCTTTAAATGCACGCATGTGCAACTGGCACGTGGTATTTTGCGCCCATGGGCCGTGTGCTTTGCCATTTATATACATGCTGCACATACCGCATATACCTTCACGGCAATCATGGTCAAAAGCAATCGGTTCTTTACCTTCTCCAATCAGCTGCTCGTTCAATACATCAAACATTTCTAAAAACGACATTTCGCTTGAAATATCCTTTACTGAATACGTTTCAAAATGCCCTTTGTCGCTGCTGTTTTTTTGCTTCCACACTTTAAGTGTGAGGTTCATGTTGTAATGTTCCATTGTATATAAACTAATAGTTTTTATTTTTTGTTACAGGCTTCAGTAATCCTAATAATCATCGTTGTGTCACTCACTTAAACCAAATCCCTTTATTCATCAAACCCTTACATAGTTACGGTATTCAAATGGCCGCCATCCAAAATTTTTCCATATAAAATACAACAGCCTGTGTTTTACACTTTTAAAATTCTTCTTGCTCATGTCTATTCCGCTGTCCCAATTTTCAGCTTCCACTAAATGCCTCATTACTGCCGGGTGAGTACCATCAAAAATGGTGACTGAATCTATATTTGAATAATCAAAAGATGCTTCAGTTATTTTTTTGTTCTTTCCTGCTTCGCCATCCCACAGCATATGAAAATTTTCAGTTTTCTGGTGCATCAATACCGGGCTGCGAACCCATCCGTAATGATAAATGTATGCGTTTAACAATTTTACATTCAGCTTGCGGTTATCTTCCCATCTAAAACCCTGTGCATCCCGGTAGCTTTTTATTTTTTTATCGTTGCGGATGATCCGTATCTCCTTGCTGTACCATTTTCTGCCGTCGCCAATGTATTTGTAACTGCCGTAAAAATGGTGGTAGTTAAACAAGAAGCCTTCCACCCTTTTATCATTCAGATACTGCTGCATGGCATCTTGTATTATTTCATGATACTGCTCATGCACCACTTCATCTGCCTGTATGTAAAAGAGCCAGTCACTGTCTGCTGCTGTTGCCGCAATGGCTTTGTCGGTTTCCACTGCCAGCACTTTTCCACCCTCACGTAAACTGTTATCCCAAACGGAATGAACAAATTTTATTTTATCACTTCCAATGCTTTTTATTAATCCTTCTGTATCATCCTCACTGTCGCCCAAACACACAATCATTTCATCCACCACCGGTAAAATTGAACTGATTGATTCCACCACCGGGTAACCATACTTAATGGCATTTTTTACAAAGGTGAAACCACTTACTTTCATGCTGCCAGCCTATTTATAAGAGCGTTGTGTTGGCTTCACAATTTCAAAATTCAATTCTTCTTTATTTAACTGCCAGTTGCTTTCGCCTTTATATTCCCATGCAGCTACATAACTGTAATTATCATCATCACGTTTTGCTTCACCATCTTCTGTCTGGCTTTCCTCTCTAAAATGTCCCCCGCAGCTTTCATTTCTGTTCAGGGCATCAAGGCACATCAGCTCTCCCAATTCAATAAAGTCTGCCACACGGCCGGCTTTATCCAGTTCAGGATTAAACTCTGCCACATCACCCGGAATGCGTACATCACTCCAGAATTCTTTTTTTAATTGTTGTATTTCGGTAATAGCCTGCTTTAATCCTTCTGCATTGCGTGCCATACCACATTTGTCCCACATAATTTTACCCAGGCGCTTATGAAAGCTTTCCACTGTTTGTGAGCCTTTAATGTTCATTAGTGTATTAATACGGTCGCTAACTGCTTTTTCTGTTTCTTCAAATGCGGCATGTGTGGTAGGTATTGCCGGCACACGTATTTCATCGGCTAAATAATTACCAACAGTATAAGGAATTACAAAATAACCATCTGCCAGCCCCTGCATCAGCGCACTTGCACCTAAGCGGTTAGCACCGTGGTCGCTAAAGTTAGCTTCACCCAATGCATACAAACCGGGTATTGTAGTTTGTAATTCGTAATCTACCCACAAACCACCCATGGTGTAATGCACAGCAGGATAAATCCGCATCGGCATTTCATACGGGTTCTCTCCTGTTATCTTATCATACATATCAAACAGGTTACCATATTTTTCTTTCACTACTTCTTTACCCATGGCAATAATGGTAGCTTCATCAGCCTGTATGCCTTGTTTACCGGCTTCAATTTTACCGTAGCGCTTTATCGCATCTGCAAAATCTAAATACACCGCCTGTTTAGAGGAGCCCACGCCATAACCGGCATCACATCTTTCTTTTGCAGCTCTTGATGCCACATCACGTGGCACCAGGTTACCAAAGGCAGGGTATCTTCTCTCCAAATAGTAATCTCTTTCTTCTTCGGGAATATCATTTGCCTTTCGGTTATCGTTTTGTTTTTTGGGTACCCAAATACGTCCATCATTCCTTAATGATTCACTCATCAGCGTCAGCTTACTTTGGTGGTCTCCGCTAACAGGAATACAGGTTGGGTGAATTTGTGTAAAGCAAGGGTTGCCAAAATAAGCACCCTTTTTATGTGCCTTCCATGCAGCTGTTACGTTACTGCCCATGGCATTGGTGCTTAAATAAAATACGTTGCCATAACCACCGGTGCATAATAACACGGCATGACCAAAGTGCCGCTCTAATTTACCGGTAACTAAATCTCTTGCTATAATACCCCTTGCCTTTCCATCAATCATTACCACATCCAGCATTTCATGACGGCTGTATTGTGTTACGTTACCTAAGGCAACTTGTCTTTCTAAAGCACTGTAAGCACCCAGCAACAATTGCTGGCCGGTTTGGCCTGCAGCATAAAATGTACGCTGTACTTGTGTACCGCCAAAACTTCTGTTACTTAATAATCCGCCATATTCACGGGCAAAAGGAACACCTTGTGCCACGCATTGGTCAATAATATTTGCACTTACTTCTGCAAGGCGGTGAACGTTTGCTTCTCTTGCACGGTAATCGCCTCCTTTTACCGTATCATAAAACAAACGGAATACAGAGTCGCCATCGTTCTGATAATTTTTTGCAGCATTAATACCACCCTGCGCAGCAATACTATGTGCACGGCGTGGACTATCCTGGAAGCAGAATGTTTTTACTTTATAACCTAATTCACCCAATGAGGCAGCTGCCGAAGCACCCGCCAAACCGGTACCAACAATAATAACTTCAATCTTGCGCTTATTAGCAGGGTTAACCAGTTTAACGTGGCCTTTGTAATCTTCCCACTTTTCGTTCATTTCGCCTGCCGGTATTTTTGAATTAAGAGCCATTGTATTAATTAAGAATTAGAAATTAGGAATTTTATTTTTAGTCAGCTTATGTTCTTTAATTGGCTTCAGTGGCGTCGCACTCTTCAGCTGTATTTCTTTCTTCAGCATTACGATATCCACTCCAGGTAAAAAGCCAGTGGCATTAAGGCAAACAGTACACAAGCTATTACCGAGTAAAGCATACCTGCAGTTTGAATAATGGGGGTATACCGTTTATGATTCATGCCCAGTGTTTGAAATGCACTGGAAAAACCATGCAGTAAATGCCAGAATAAAGAAATAACACCAGCGATATAAGCAATAACTGCCCACAAATTCTCTTTAAAGTATTCTCTCATTTCGCTGTAAAGGTTGTAAGAGGCATCGTTAGCACCACCTTCGCCATATAAAGCGATTTTAGTGTTTACAAAAAACTTTGAAACGTGCAGTATAAGAAAAAATAAAAGCAATGTACCCAGCAAACCCATGCTGCGGCTGTACCATTTGCTGTTGGTGCCGGCTGCATTCATAGCATATTTAACCGGCCTTGCGGCGTTATTTTGTTTCCACAACAGTAAGCCCTGAATAATATGTACGATTAAACCGGCAAACAAACCAATTTCAAGAAAACGTACAATATAATTATGGCTCATGAAATGCGCCCAGGTATTAAACATTTCGCCGCCATCATTAAAAAAAATCATGGAGTTTACTGTACAGTGAATAACGAGAAAAGAAATGAGAAATAATCCTGTGAGCCCCATTGTAAACTTCTTGCCGATGGAAGAAGTAAATAGCATTTTAAAGGTCATTGTGCAAAAGTTAATGTTGAATTTTGGTCAGCAAATTTAAGCCACAATCAAACACAAACCCACTTTGTTTATCGTTTTTACGCAAACGATACCGGTTTTAACCAAGCTGCCGCAGCATCCAGTTATCCACCTGCTGAAAAACCAGCTCCGGTTTCATTGTGCGCCATTGTGGAAAATCAAGCAATCCAATATAATTGGTAAGCCTGGCTTTTTTAAAATCATGTTGTGTTTGTTCCGGCATATCAAGCACCACCACCCAGCCTCCGTCGTCCTGTAGTTGCTCTCTCCACTCTTCATAATAATCATCATTACTGCTGTGAAAGTTGAGTACATTTTCCGCAATAAGTATAAACTTATTGATGCCTTCTTTATACAGTTCATCCGTTATTTCCCTTCTCAATGTCATAATATCATTTTCAATGGCATCGTTCCATTCACCAATCAGTTCTATAATACTAAACTGCTGTTCATAGTCAGTAAATAAAATTTTCATGTAAAGAGTGCGGCTGCCAAAATCATCCCACTGCGGATGAATATAATAATTATACACAGTTTGACTAAATTCAAACTCACTATACGTACGGCCATAAAAGGGACTACGTTCATCCTCCTCTGCTGCGTATAAGTGGCGCCAGTTATAATATGGTTCTATATCCTGCATTAAAACAAAATATGTAAAGCAAAGTTCTGTGAAAACTTAAAATTATTATACGTTTTTATCGTTTCATATGCCCGTATCTTTGCCATTTGCAGCAAATCTCTTTAAGAAACTATTATTTTCCTTTTTCAGCTGCGTTCAGTTAAGTTAACCGCATGATTAAATTTGCTTATCAAAAAACACTCGGTTACCTGCGTACAAAACTCAGCAAGGTACAATTGATAATGCTGGTGGCCACTCTTACAGGTTTGGTATCCGGGCTTACCGCAGTGCTATTAAAAACACTGGTGCATTACCTGCAGCACTGGATAGAACACATACCGGTAAGTAAATTTTCTTACCTGCTTTTTCCAATGGCTGGGTTAGTGCTTACGGTCTTTATCATCATCCGTTTTTTCAGAGGACAAATTGAAAGAGGCATTGCGATGGTTTTAAAAGCGATAGCCCGTAGATCTTCCTTTATACCGTTAAATCATACGTATGTGCATGTAATCACCAGTTCCCTTACTGTAGGGCTGGGCGGTTCTGCAGGGTTGGAAGCACCTATTGTAGCAACAGGTTCAGCAGTTGGTTCCAATCTTTCCCGTATTAGTGATTTGAATTACCAGGAGCGGACTTTATTAATAGCCTGCGGTGCTGCTGCAGGAATAGCAGCGGTTTTTAATGCTCCCATTGCAGGTGTTATTTTTGCAGTAGAAGTATTGCTTACCGAAACGATTGTAAGTTATTTTATCCCTCTAATTATAGCTTCTGTTGTTGGTGCACTTTGTTCAAAAATTATTCTGCGTGAAGAGTTTTTGTTCAATTTCATTCTCAAACAAAATTTTGATTATAAGAATGTGCCCTTCTATATTGTATTGGGTATATTGGCTGGTTTCATTTCGTTGTATTATGCAAGGGCATTTAAAAAAACAGAAGGGGCATTACACCATTGGAGAATAAAACCCTACATGCGTGCAATTATTGGTGGTGCATTATTGATGCTGATCTATTTTGTTTTTCCGCCTTTATTTGGTGAAGGCTACAACAGTGTTAAACTGGTAGCTAACGGTACATTCAGCACCTTCACAGATAATACAACTCTTTTTTCAAGGCTGGGAGAAAACTGGGGCATTATAACATTTGCTGCATTGATAATTCTTTTTAAACCTTTAGCCACCGGTGTTACCATTGGCGGCGGTGGTAACGGTGGTAATTTTGCCCCGTCGCTGTTTACAGGCTCTTATCTTGGTTTCTTTTTTTCCAAACTATTCAACACCTCGGGGTGGGTAACAATACCTGTGGGTAACTTCAGCCTTGTGGGGATGGCAGGTGTTTTAAGTGGTGTAATGTATTGCCCGCTCACGGCGGTGTTCCTTATTGCTGAAATTACAAATGGCTACGAGCTTTTTATTCCCCTGATGATTGTTTCATCCATTTCTTTTTTTATTGTAAAAAGCTATGAACCCTTTTCAATGGAATTAAAACAACTGGTGCTGGAAGGTCAGGTGTTTACCCATAAAAAAGAAAAAAACATCCTCACCAGCATCAGTCTTGATGAAATAGTTACAGATGAATACAACAGCATTGCCATTGACAAAAAATTAAAAGACCTGGTGGAGATAATTAAGAAAAGTGAAAAAAATATTTTTGCTGTACTGGATGGCAAAGAGCGCTTTGCAGGCATCATAGAATTAAACGATATCAAGCAAAAGATTTTTATTCCGGAACAACTCGAAAAAACTTCTGTCCGGTCTATAATGAAAAGGCCTGCCGCTCTTTTAAAAGAAGGTGAGAATATGCATTCGGTTATGGAGAAGTTTGATGCCACGCAAAGCTGGTACCTTCCTGTATTGGATGGCAACCATCATTTTAAAGGATTTATTTCTAAAACAAAATTGTTTGCCAAATACAGGGAAATACTTTCCGCACAATCAGATATTTATGAAACTGAGATATAATAAAAAAGAGGCCGTTTAAAGCCTCTTTTTTATTTCTGGATTTTGAAAATTATTGAATTACAATCCTGTCTGTAAACACCAGTTGTTTTGATGCATCAAGTACTTTAACAAAATAAACGCCTTTGCCGACAGTGTTAGTTATGTGTACAGTTACGGTTTGCATTTTAGCAGAAACCTGTGCAGTTTGAGACAAAACGCTTCTGCCAGAAAGATCAGATAAAACCACATAATACTGTCCTGCTGCCTGGTTGTCGAATAATACTTTAAATTCATTACTTGTTACAGGGTTCGGGAATATTCTTGCATCAGAATTAATAGGTGCAATTGGCAATTCGGCTGTAACGCCTAAGCTCCTTTTTGCATCCACCTCTTTTTGGTACAACAAGTTTCCATTGGCAAGATCAGATGCAGTGTATTTATCACTGCCTTCCACTTTAGCTGCCGCAAGGTCTTTCATGTCGAACTTATAAAAACCATCATAACTGTTTGCGCTGCTTACCACTACGTTACCGTCATCATCTACCGCAGCACCGTTAGTGGTATAATTGGCAGGCAGTCCGCTTATAACGCCAACATAGGTTGCAGTGCGGCTGTCAATATCTACTTTAAATACAGTATGATTGGCAGAAATGACATAAAGCTTTCCATAAGCATCAGCAACCATATCTCCGCCCCAGCTGGTACATCGGTTATGAATGGAAATGCCTTTGTTGCTTTCCGCATCATTTAATGGCCCTAAATCAGTAATCACTGTTTTTTTACCCGTAGTAAAGCGGATGAAATGATTGGCATCGTTGGTTACGGCATAGCCATTTCCATCTGCCGCAATATCCATACGGGTAATGTGATTGGCTTCGTCAGATAAATCAGCAGCGTTAATAAGCTTACTGGATAAAGTGTAAAATTTATTCTCCGCAACATCTAACCAACGCAGTTCCCCTTTCCGCATGGGTGTAAAAAATAGTTTGTCGTGCCTTTTATCATAAGCTGCTGCAGCCACAAAAGTTGCTGTGGGTTGTTCTGTAGTTACGTATGCCTTGCCATTGAAAGCAGCAGCAACGGTGTAGCTTTTTTTAGTCTCTGCATCCAGCAATTGCGGAGTGGCAGTTTGCCGGTCGTATACAGTGCTAACGAGTTTTCCTGTACCAACATCCACTTTACGGATGTTCATCCATATAAAATCGCCGGCACCGCCATTGTTATCGCCGGTAATGGCAAAAGTGGACGCATTTTGTGCACTGGCTGAAAAACTGAAAGCAATAAATGAGGAGGTGAGTAAAGTTTTGTAATTCATAGCTGTAGTTTTTGTTAAAGAATGAGATTTCTAAATTAAGAAATTTACATAAAAAAAGTGGCGCTTTTTTTATGGGTGGAGGCTGTTAACTGCCTTTTTAACACTTCCGTGCTTTAGCAACAATTGTTTTGCAAGCTCATAATCGGTAAGCCCCTGGTTTTCCATCAGCATCTTTACACCCCTGTCCACCAGTTTTTCGTTGGTAAGCTGCATATTCACCATACGGTTATCCTCCACCCTGCCTAATTGTATCATTACAGATGTGGAAATCATATTGAGTACGAGCTTTTGGGCTGTGCCGCTTTTCATACGTGTACTGCCGGTAACAAACTCAGGGCCCACCACCACTTCAATAGGAAAGTCGGCTGCACTGCTAACCGGTGCCTCCGGGTTACAAGTAATACTTCCTGTTGGTATATGATGTTCTCTGCATTTCTCCAGGGCACCAATTACATATGGGGTTGTTCCGCTGGCAGCA
This sequence comes from Ferruginibacter sp., assembly GCA_044225995.1. Classification (GTDB taxonomy): domain Bacteria; phylum Bacteroidota; class Bacteroidia; order Chitinophagales; family Chitinophagaceae; genus Ferruginibacter. The sequence goes on from JBGAHV010000010.1 coordinate 8,840, forward strand.
ATGCCAATCACCACATCATTGCTGCTTACATTGTATTCTAAAAGATCTTTCCAGCCTTGTTCTGCATCATCTTCTGCAAATTCAACTGCATCTGTAATGGCTTTTTTACCTCCGGCAATAATACCAATTACCAAACCCTGTGGCACGCCGTATGTTGGTGGGCATTCACTGGCATCTACAATCCCAAGCCTTCCGCTGGTGCCTGCGCCTATGTAAAACATGCGGCCGCCCATCAGCATTTTATCAACAATAACATGCACCAGTGCTTCAATTGCAGGAATAACTTTTGTTACTGCCGCAGGCACTTTTGCATCTTCGTTGTTAATGTTTTGCAGCAAGTCTGCCACACTCATTTTTTCAAGATGGCGGTAGGGAGAAACCGACTCTGTTATTTTTTCAAATGCCATACTCTTGTTAAGGTTAACTATGCCAGGCAATAAGCCCATCCATTGGTTTTTGTATAACTTTTCCCAGTTCCAGTTCGTAAGACTGGCACATTTCCTTTAGCACATCCCTGAAGCCGTATGCCACACTTCCCACAAAATTGATTGGCAGTGTCCAGCTTTCCCTGTATTTGCAAATATGATGAAAGAAAAAATCATTGATACCGTCTTCAATAATATTTTCAATCATATAGTGCCCCCTGTTTTCGGCTAAAAAAATAGTAAACGCAGCCAGGTAACGATTAGGCAAAGGTTTTTTATAAACTGCTTCCAGTATGTCAATGCTGGTAACATTAAAACGGGCAATAAACCTGTCCATTAAATCTGCATCAAAAGTATTGTACAAAAAATATTGCACCACTTTCTTTCCCAGGTATGCACCGCTGCCTTCATCGCCCAGTACATAACCCAGTCCGGGGCTGTTTTTTACAATTTTCTTTCCATCATAATAGCATGAGTTGGAACCTGTGCCTAAAATACAGGCAATGCCTTTTTTATCGCCACACAGCGCTTTGGCAGCGCCAAATAAATCGTGGTTAACCGTAATTTTTGTGCCGGGAAAAGATTTTGCAATTGCTTTTTTTACACTTCTTATGTTCTCTGGGTTACTGCAGCCTGTACCATAAAAAAACACTTCGGCAGGTACGGCATTTTTAATTTTTGTTTTCAGCTCTTTTTCCAAAACATCCTTAATTTGTTCCGATGACAAAAAATAAGGGCTGAGTCCTTGTGTGTAAACTATTTTTTTCCTTTTGCCGTCCAGTAAACACCATTCCGCTTTTGTTGAGCCACTGTCTGCAATCAATTTTACTGCCATTGGGGAAATATTGAATTGAACAATGAAGGTAGTGCATTTTACAATTGAATAAAACAGCACATAAATCAATCATTCTTTAAGCCCTATCTTCGCAACATGAATAAAAGTAAGATACAGGTTTGGCTTCCTTTGCTCTTGAGCATTACAATGGTTGCCGGGTTATTTTTAGGTTATAAAATGAGGGATAATATGCCGGGCAAAAGCTTTTTTTATACTGAAAAGCGCCGGCCCGTACAGGAAATTATTGATTTAATAGAAAGCCATTATGTAGATGATGTTAAAGCATCCGCATTAACCGATACTGCCATACAGGCAATGCTTGGCAAACTGGATCCGCACTCTGTTTTTATTCCTGCCGAAGAACTGCAGCAGGTTAACGAAGACCTGGCTGGCAAGTTTTATGGCGTAGGTATTGAATACAATATTTTTGACGACACCATTAATGTAATTAACGTTTTGGCCAATGGGCCAAGTGCCAAAGCTGGTATACAAACCGGCGATAAATTTTTGAAAGTAGGTGACAGCAGCGTAACCGGCAGTTTAAGTAAAGGAGACCGGATACGCAACATGCTGCGGGGAGATAAAGGCACCAATGTGAATGTAACGCTGCTGCGGGGAAATGAGCAAAAGGAATTTACCATTACCCGTGGTTCTATACCAATAAGCAGCCTCGATGCCAGTTATATGATTGATGGCAGTACTGGTTATATCAGGCTTAATAAATTCAGCCAGCAAACTTACCGGGAGTTTATGGAAGCGCTGATGGAATTAAAAAAGCAGGGGCTTAAAAAATTAATTCTTGATTTAAGGGGCAATGGCGGGGGCATATTAGATGAAGCCATTGAAATTGCTGACGAATTTTTACCCGGAGACAAACTAATTACTTACACCGAAGGAAAGCATGTGGCAAAAAAAGAATACCGTTGTAAACGGGTAGGCCAGTTTGAAACAGAGCCTTTGGTTGTTTTAGTAGATGAGGGCACCGCCAGTGCCAGTGAAGTGTTAACCGGTGCCTTGCAGGATTGGGACAGGGCCACCGTAATTGGCCGACGCAGTTTTGGCAAAGGACTGGTGCAGGAACAGTTTGATTTAAGTGATAACAGTGCATTACGCTTGACGGTTGCAAGATATTATACCCCCGTTGGCCGGAGTATTCAGCGCCCTTACAGTAACGGAGGTAAAGCTTATTACGACGAAATAAAAAACCGTTACCATGATGGTGAAACACAATCTGCCGACTCTGTAAAAAATGACACCACAAAAATATTTAAAACCAAGAATGGTAAAATCGTTTATGGTGGTGGCGGTATTACGCCGGATTACTTTGTAGCGCTGGACACCTCTGGTATTACACTAAATACTGCAAAACTATATTCAAGAAACACCATTCCTAATTTTGCTTATAAATATTATTTGCAACATCAGCAACAGTTTAAAAATTATAAAGCGCCTTCAGATTTTGTAAAGTCTTTTTCATTTACTGAAGAAGACTGGAAACTATTTGTATCGGTTGCGCAAAAGGATTCTGTAAATCTGTCAACAACAATACCGGCAGAAAAAAATGATATTATCAACCGCATTGCCGCAGCCATTGCAAGGCAGGTTTGGCGCAATGAAGGTTTGTATGAATCGATTAACAAAAACGACACAGGAGTAAAGAAGGCGCTGGAAGTATTCAGTAAGTAATTTCTTTAAAATTGCTGAGGATAAAAACTTTCAGGGTTTAATATTTTTAATTGCATTACTGTAGAAATGCTCAGCGCCCTTTGTTTGGCAAGAATGGCATTGGTGCCTTCAAAATAAGCATCAACTGTTTCAATAAAAAGTTCGTTCCAGCGGGTGAAATGTACTTTCTCCAAAGGAAAAGCCCGATGCAGGTACTCATGTACCAGCATAGGATTGCCTTCGTAAACTCCTGTATAAAAAAGAACGTTCTCCCAAAAATTAAACATTACCGGTAAATGCTTTTGCCAGTTTATTTTGGCAACATCATTGAATATATGGCCAATAACGGGATCAGCCTTTACCTTATCATAAAACTGCACTATCAGCAGTTCAATATCCTCACGGCCTTCTATATCCTTTTTCATGTTCGCTGATTTATAATGGTGTTATTTCAGTTGCTGCAATATTTCTTCGGAACAATATTCCTGGATCAGCGGAAACAACTCACGCTCTTCTTTGCGGATATGCGATTCCAGGAGATAACCGGTTTTATCAAGTACAGATGCCGTATCCGGGTCAGATTCGAGCTGGCTGAACAGCACAACGAGTTCTTTGTGTTCTTCAATAATAATTCCGGCCAGCCTGTCAATGCTTTGATGACAACCCTCCACCTGCTGTAAGATCGCTTCTTCTTTTTTAAAGTGTGGCAACAGGTGATTACAGAACATGGCAAGCGCATAATCCTTTTTCCCTTCCACCGTTTCCGGAAGCCCCTTGTATACAGGTGCATTTTTTTTAACCAGCTGTGCCAGTATCAAAGCATCGTGGTGTTCTTTTGAAAGCGGTACCAGTGAAGGATGTCTTTTCATGTTACAGGTCTTTACGGTTGAATCTCCTGGCCGACAGCAACACCGGTACGGCCATCCATAAAAATAAAACGGTCATGGCAATTACGGTTCCGGTAACAGTGCCAAAAAAGTTTTTGAATACAGCGCCGGTATATCCCATCATGGCGCTTACATCCATTTTAAGCAATACCATAATGCGGCTGAGATCGATGGGGTTGAGTGCGCTGATGCCCACCATCATTTTTTCCATGGGATAATCAGAAAACTGAAAAAGGAGAAACAGCACCAGCCCGTCGAATAATAACGAAAAATAAAGCCAGAGTAAAATGGCTACACCAATACCTCTTGCCTTATCTCTTGTTTTTACTGTGGCAAGCATGGCAATGGCTACAAATATTACCGATAAAAAAATCCCAGCTGTTATCAGCATCAGTCCTGTGGCGCCGGATTCGTATAGTAAAACCGGTATTCCCACACCTATAAAAAATGCCAGTACAAGCGAAAATGCCAAACCCGAATAGATACTGAACCAGATGGTTTTTCTTTTCAATGGCTGGCTCACCAGCAGTTCTAAAAACTCGGCGCTGTTGTATACGTAAATGGAGGCAAATAATATACTTACCAGCGGTACAATAATGAGCACCACATTGAGCAGGCTCAGTAAACCTTTGGCGCTGTTATCTTCCAGGTTAAAAATACTCAGCGATAGCACCAGCAAAAATGCGGTATAGGCCAGCATGATACGGTTGCGCAAGATGTCGATAATTACGTATTTGATTATTTTGATCATCAGTTGGCTTTTAACATTACAGAAGCGATGGCTTTTGACAATTTTTCCTGCCCGGTATCGGCACGCAGTTCTTCAATACTTTTTTGAAACAGCAGTTTGCCGTCCTGCATATAGATCACCTCTGTAACCAGCTCGTCCAGCTCACTCAGGATATGGGAGGTGATGAGCACCAGTTTACCTTTGGCCTTTTCGGCAATGATCTTTTCTTTGAGTATTTCCGCAGCAACAGGATCAAGGCCTGCAGTGGGTTCGTCCAGTATCAGTACATCGGGGTCAAAAAGAAATGCCAGTGAGGCACTTACTTTTTGGCGGGTGCCGCCCGATAAAGTGCGCATGCGTTTATGCAGCAGTTTTTCCAGTTCAAATTTTTGAACAAGGTCTTCGTCAAGCGCTGTATTTTTTTTGGTACGGATATCTTTCATCATATCCAGCAGCTGGCCAATGGTCATGTTATCGGGATACCTTCCTATCTGCGGCATGTAGCCGATGTTTGCCCGGTACTGCCAGTCGTGCAAAATATTTTTGCCGTTAAAAGTGATGAAGCCGCTGTCGCACACCACCATTCCCAAAATACTTTTGATGAACGTGGTTTTGCCGCTGCCGTTGGGGCCAATCAGCCCAATGCATTCGCCCTTATTGCAGGTAACACTAACATTGTCGAGCGCTTTCAGTTTCCCGAATTTTTTGTTGATATTGGTGGCAATGATCATAATGGCAAAGGTTTCATTAGTGGGTTTTCGTCTTTCAGGTTTTCGGGGGTAAGACTGGGAATTACTTTTTCCGATTTATCCATCAGCGACACGATCATGCTGTGAAACAGGATCATGGCCGGTGGATTTTTTTCCACTATCATGCTGTACATACTTACCGGGCGGTAAGGCACATCACCAATACCATCGCGGTTGATATCGTATCCTTCGTATTTATCCCAGTAATTATTATTGAATTTGTTCAGCACCAGCGAACCGTTGGTGCCGATGTCGAACGTGTTACCCAAAAAATTATTCCGTTCCAGTGTAACATCCATACAGCTGGCCTGTATTTTAAATGCCCAGCCATTGTTCTTAAAAACGTTCCTGTACATCTGGATGCGGCTGGCGCCTTCGGCATAAATGGCCGATGTATTGTTCTCAAAGTGATTGCCCTCAATATGACTGTCGCTGATCTCTTTCAGCAAAATACCATAGGCCGCATCGCCCCAGTTCTCTTTAAAATAATTATTGAACATCTTCACTTCCTTTGAAAACATTACGGCCACTCCTGCCCCGTTATTCTCAAAAATATTGGTGATATAGGCATCGTTATTGGAAAACATAAAGTGCAGTCCGTAGCGGATATTCTTAAAAGAAGTGTTGCGCCAGATCACCGAGTTGGTTACAAATTCAAAGTAAATACCATCGCGGTGGCCGCTGATGGTGTTGCCAATGATCTGCATACTGTCGCTTTTCCAGCAATGGATACCGTTACCGCTCTCCTGCTCGGTCTTGCCGTCGCCGGTGAGTACATTGTTTTTAATAAGGCAGCGAATACCGTATTGCGAATAGATGCCAAAGAAGGCATCGTTTACAATATTATTGATGATGGTGGCATTGCGCCGGTTATAAATTTTTATGGCGGCATAATCCACAATGCTGGATACGGCGGTATGCTGCAGCAAAAAGCCATCCACAGTTACATTATCAGCCCTGATGGAAATATTCTCATATTTATTTTCGGCATCAATAACAGGATGATCAATTCCTTTCAGCACCAGCGGTTTGCTGATAATAATATTCTGTTCCCGGTACACCGCTTTGTCAACAATGATGGTATCGCCTGGCTTTGCCGCAGCAATGGCAGCTGTAATGCTGGTAAACTGTTTTTGTTTACCCACGGTAATGGTGCCTGCTGCTGCCTGCAGTGCAAGGCAAATGTTCAATATCAGTAAAAACTGTTTCATTTTGTAAGTTCCTGCCAGGTTACCTCTTTTGCGTTGAGGCTTTTGATGAATGGTTTCATGTCATCGTTGCTTTTAAAAGCGATCACATCCCCGTTCATGGGTGATTTGATATCTCCGCCCTGCAGCAAAAAACATTCTTTTGCATTTACCAGGGCATGTGTACCTGCATAATCAACCAGGTAAATATCCTTTACATCTTTTTGCTCCACCATATTTCCCTTGCTGTACGAAAGCAGGCAGTGGATATCATCAAACTTAAATACTTTTCCTTTTTTGGTTACTATCTCACCGCCGTATTTGGCATCCGAAACCGTCATTTTGCAGAAGCTGCAGTTATCGGTGCCAACAGCAATGGCTTCGGGCCCGGCATTGCAGCTGCCCAGTAATAACAAGGGTAACAGCAATACGGTTGTTGGAAAAGCCATACGTTTTTTTTTGCCTTTGCTCCATTCGATGATAATGCAAAGCAATACAGCGGCACCGGCGCCAATAAAGATCCATCCGCCGGTATCGGGAACAGAATAAGCGCCGAAATTCAGCAATTGCTTAAAGCCTATCAGCGGCGGCTGGTATGCCATACCGGGCACCACAATGGCCGCATTGGGATTAAGGTTGTGTCCGTAATTGTATTCCCATTGCCAGAAATCATACATGGCCAGTATACCAAATGCAACAAACAAAACAAATGAAATATTCAGCAGGCTGCGTTTGTTAAACAATGCAGCCGCTGCAAACAGCGCTGCAAAAAACATAATGCAGAATGGCAGCACGGTAAATTCAACAAAATCTTCGTTGTGCAATGTCTTCATGCCAATATAGTGATTAAGGCCGTTGATGATATCAACATTGCCCTGCAATCCTTTTGCATGAATCTCTAATTTTAATCCTTCGGGATATTGCGGAGCATCCAGATCTATACGCCATATAGGCAGGTATAAAACAAAAACCAGTGCTGCTGCCGCAAACAACAGCAGCAGCCTGGTCATTCCGCTCAATTTCTTTTTCATTGTAAAATATTTAATCGGTTCTTCATCGGAGGATAAGGGGTAAAAGCGGTTTTATTTTTTTGAAGGTGGCAACAGCACGCCGTCAACAATATGCACCATGCCGTTAGAAGCCTTAACTGATGCAATAATGTGTACGTTTCCGTTAAGCGTTACCTTACCGTCTTTTACACTCACTGTAACATTATCGCCATTTACCATTCCTAATGTTTGCCCATCGGTAAAACTTTCCGCTTTAAGCGCCGAAAGGGTTACATGATATTGAAGGATGTTACGCAGGTCGTCTTTCTTATCATCTTTCATCAAACCATCTACAGTGCCTGCAGGTAATTTATTGAATGCGTCATTTGTTGGGGCGAATACGGTAAACGGGCCTGCGTTGGCAAGAGAGGTAACCAGGTCGGCCTGTTTTAAGGCAGCCACCAGTGTAGTATGGTCTTTTGAACCAACAGCGACTTTTACCACATCTTTTGCAGATTCGTCATCTTTTACATTTTCCTGTCCACCAGCAGGAGCTGCAGGTTGTGATGCTGCTGAAGCAGACTGGTTGTTATCTGTGGCGTTGTTACAGGATGTTACAGCGGCGAACAACAACCCAACTAAAACTATTTTATATTTTTTCATATCCGGTGATTATTGGTGAATAATAAATAACCAAAGCAAAAGCAACAGTTAATGACGCAACCATTAAAATAGTAGTACTGAGTGTCTGTCTAAAAATATTAAAACAAAGCCGGCAGCAGGTTCGTCACCGGCTTTGTTGTTTGAACTATTTGGCAGCAGCGCTGTCGGCAACCGGCAGGTTTTTACCGGTGCTGAACATCAGCGGCACATTGCTTCCTGCTGGTGATATCCTGATATAACCCTGCATTTCCTGGTGTAAGGCACTGCAGAAATCGGTGCAATAGAACGGGAACATACCCGGTTTTTCAGCTACCCATTTCAGCGTTTGTGTTTCACCCGGCATAATCAGCAATTCGGCATTGCTGGCACCTTTAATGGCAAAACCATGCGGCACATCCCAGTCCTGCTCCAGGTTAGTAACATGGAAGTATACTTCATCACCTGTTTTCACACCTTCAATATTATCAGGAGCAAAGTGAGAACGGATACAGGTCATGTATACATCCACCCGGTTGCCGGTGCGTACCACTTTGGTACTGCCTTCGCCTTTTGAAACAAATGGATTTGCATTTTCATCAATTTTGAAAAATTTAACCGAACGGTTTTTGATAACATCCGCAGCAACAGCCTGTGCATAGTGTGGCTCACCAATAGTGGGAAAGTCGAGTATCAGCTGCATTTTGTCGCCACTGATATCATACAACTGTGCACTTTGTGCCAGTTCGGGGCCTGTTGGCAAATAACGGTCCTTAGTGATTTTGTTATATGCGATAAGATATTTTGCATTGGGTTTTTTGCTATCGCCGCCGGGAATGCACAAGTGACCTACTGAATAATAAGTAGGAGCTCTGTCAAGCACTTTCAGGCTTTCTAAATTCCATTTCACCACTTCGCTGGATACAAAGAATGTGGTATAGGCATTTCCTTTACCGTCAAATTCTGTATGTAAAGGGCCAAGGCCTGGTTTCTGTACTTCTCCATGTAAAGCGGCTTCGTATTTAATAACGGGCACGCCGTCGTATTCACCGGCAAATGCTTTATCGGCAATAGCTTTTTGTATTTTGTCGAAACTGAAAACGGGAATCAGTGCAGCCAGTTTACCGCTTCCCACAATGTATTCACCGGTTGGGTCAACATCACAGCCGTGCGGAGATTTTGGACAAGGAATCATGTAGCAGATATCTTTCAGTTCCCTTACATCCAGTACGGTTACTTCTGTTTTAATCTCAGAAGTGGCCGTATGTGTTTTTTCATTATAAATATTGTGGGCATATTTAACAGTTTGCTTTTTCCCTTTTCCTGCTTTCAGGTATTCTTCCGCTTTTTTCCAGTTAACGGCCATGATGAAATCTTTATCACGTTGTGACGCATTTACTTCCAGAAGTGTATTGGCCTGTTCGGTATTGTAGCAACTGAAGAAAAACCAGCCATGTGACTTACCCTTTCCTGCATGGCTCAGATCGAAGTTAACGGCCGGGCAGCGCAGCTGGAATGCGATATCCATTTTACCATCTTCTTTGCCAACACTGATAAAGCTGATGGATCCCTGGAAATTTTTTTTGTAAGTATTGATGGGCACATCGCCGTTATTGTCATCGGCAGGAACACTGAACCTGGTGCCGGCCACAACATATTCTGTGTTTTCGGTAATAAACGGAGAACTGTGGTTACCGGCGCTGTTGGGCAGTTCAATAATTTCAGCGGTGCGGAAAGTACTCAGGTCGAGTCTTGCCACACGGGGCGTATTATTGGCATTGCCAAATATCCAGCGGCCATCAATTTCACCATTTGTCTGAGACAGTTCGGTGTGATGCAGGTCGTCCCATGGAACAAAACCGTGTGAAGTGTTGAGCATGGGTTTTGTTTCCTCGCTATAACCATAACCTTTTTCGGGGTCAACCGAAAAAACAGGGATTACCCTGAGTAAACGGCCACTGGGCAAACCGTACACGCTCATTTGCCCGCTGAAGCCCCCGGATACAAAATTGTAGAATCTAACGTATTTGCCTGGGGCTACATATACCTTAGCGGCAGCATCTGCATTTACGGCCGAGCCTGCATTTTTAGGCTTACAGGATGGAGCCAGCAGTATCAATGTCGCCGAAACTGCCACCAGGCCAATCGTTAACTTTTTCATTGTTTGATGTTTTAATTATAGGTTGAGTCAGTACTATTTTACACCGTCGTTTTTACGCATGAATTCATAGAGATTGCGGGCATCTTCATCACCCAGGTTTTGGTTAGGCATCCTCACAAGGCATATTTCAAGCATTGCCTGTGCCTTGGGGTCTTTATTCAACATAGCATCAGTGTTAGTGATGAAGTTCATGATCCAGGGAGCTTCGTGACGGGATGTAACGCCTTTCCATCCGGGGCCTACCAGTTTTTCGTCAGTAAGCTTATGGCAACTGCTGCATTTAACACTAAATACTTTTTCACCTTCACCGGCCTTGGTTACATCCAGTGTGGCGCCTATATCTACTTTTGTAAATTTCCCCTCACCCCTGTTGGGGTCGTAATCAGGGTTGCCATTGGTGGCATCTTTTTTTGCTGCATCATAAGGATCGGGTGCATTGCTGTTTGATTTTTCACCACCGCAAGAAGATAAAATAGTTACTGCTGAAAGAATAATTATCAATTGTTTCATAATTAAAAGTTTTTGTTTTTAAATTGATGGCACAATGTTAGTCAGCCGAAAAAACTTACTTTATGCGTAGAGTCATGTTTGTAAAAAACTCAGTGAAATCCTCTTCTTTACAGATATAAACTGATGAAAATCATTTTTAAAATGACAAAGCACCAGATGTTGTTGCAATATGCAGGGTAATTTTGTATATTAAGAACAGAAACATTTTCATTATGATTGACACTGATATACTTCTTACATTGGGTGCCGCATATAAAAAAGTTATTGCAGGCGAAATCATTTTCAATGAGGGATCAGAATGTAAATTTTATCACCAGTTGGTAGATGGTAGTGTGCGGTGGAGTAATATTGATGAAGAAGGAAATGAGTTCATTCAAAATATTATAGAAGGGGGTGAATGCTTTGGAGAAATGCCTTTGTTTGATGATGAGCCTTATGCAGCCACTGCCATTGCCGATACGGACTGTGTGGTTTTGCGGTTGCACAAACCGGCTTTTTTAGAATTGCTTACAGAAAGACCCGATATTCATTTTGGATTTACAAGAATGATGGCCCAGCGCATCCGCTTTAAATTCCTGCTAATACGTGAGCTGGCAAATCATGACCCTGAAAAAAGTATCACCACATTACTTAACTACCTAAAGCGAACCCGGAAGCATGTATGTGAAAAGTGCAATAAAGTAAAACTTACCCGTCAGCAAATTGCCAATATGACCGGCATGCGTGTAGAAACAGTAATCAGGGCCATACGCCACCTGCACGACAAAGGCAGTCTTGTTATTGAAAAAGGAAAAGTATTTTGCTGAATACTCCACTTATTTTTTCCTGCACAATATGATTGCAATCACAACAACTGTGTAAGTGCCATATTTACTTTGCGGTAAACTTTACATATGCACTTTACTTTGCAGCGCTACACAAAAATTGCCCTTTTTAATCTTTTGCTTGTTGCTACAATAGGGGTAATCCTACGGTATAAAATTACTTTCTCTCTACCTTATATTGACCAAAAGCACCTGTTGCATGGGCATTCACACTTTGCTTTTTCCGGGTGGATCACCCAAGCCCTGATGATTTTATTTATAAATTATTTGCAGCAACAAAGCAGTAATGATGTTGTAAAAAAATACAGGTGGCTGCTCAATGCAAATCTTGTTACGGCCTATGGAATGCTTATCAGTTTCCCCATACAGGGATATGGCCTTTTTTCTATCCTTTTTTCAACATTGTCCATATTTGTTGCTTATGTATTTGTTGTAAAATTTTGGAAAGGCCTTTCAGCACTTAAAAAAAATGATATCAGCCATTGGTGGATGAAGGCAGCGTTAGTATTTAACGCACTTTCTTCTTTAGGTGCTTTTGGGCTGGCCTTTATGATGGCTACAAAAAATATGCATCAAAATTGGTACTTGGCTGCTGTATACTTTTTTCTGCATTTTCAGTATAATGGCTGGTTCTTTTTTGCATGTATGGGGCTTGCCACAGCAAAGTTTTTTAAACACGTACCCCGGCAAATTCTTAAAAAAATATTCTGGTTATTTGCTGCCGCCTGTATTCCTGCTTATGTTTTGTCTGCATTATGGTTACCGATACCTGCGTGGGCCTATGGCATAGTTGTTTTGGCGGCATTCAGCCAAATGGCGGGCTGGCTGCTTACACTATTACAAGTAAAAAAGCAGTTTCCCTTTATTCGTTCAGTAACTGTAAAAGATGTAAGATGGATTATTGTACTGGCGGGAGTCGCACTTACAATAAAACTGTTATTGCAACTAGGTTCTACCATTCCTTCACTGAGTGTGCTTGCATTTGGCTTCAGGCCAATTGTAATTGGTTACCTGCACCTGATTTTACTGGGCGTAATTACATTATACCTGCTGGGTTTATTTATGCATAATCAGTTTATTTCTCTTTCGGCCAGGTCTGTAAAGGGTGTAAAATTTTTTGTATTTGGTATTGTTATTAATGAGTTGCTTTTAATGGTACAAGGTTTAGCTGCCATGACGTATACACCGGTGCCTTATATAAACGAATTGCTGCTTGCTGCTGCAGTACTATTATTTACAGGTGTTTTACTGATCAATATCAGTCAAAAAAAATAAACGTTGTGCGTGCAGTCATAAAATGTTTTTCCCTTACCCGCCATCTTTGTAGCTCAATAAATATATCACTATGACAAATTTAGCAGAACAATCACTGGCTTCCATTGTAACAGCAAATCATCAAACAGCACCAGTACTTGAAAAATACAACCTTGATTTTTGTTGTAAAGGAAAACGTACATTAACTCAAGCATGTACAGAAAAAGGTCTGGCAGTTAACAGTGTTTTAAAAGAACTGGAAGCATCAGTAAATATGCCCGCAGCAGGAAAAGATTTTACAGAGATGAATGCTGACCAATTGATAAAACACATCATTCTCAAACATCACTTTTATGTAAAACAAATTATGCCAGTAATAGAAGAGCATCTTACAAAAGTGGCATTTAAACACGGCGACCATTATCCTTACATGAAGGAGGCACTGGAACTGTTTACGCATTTAAAGAACGAAATGTACATGCACCTGCAAAAAGAAGAAGTGATTTTGTTTCCACGTATTAAGGAACTGGAATCGCTGATGCAATACAACCAGCAAAGACAGGTTGACAAAAATTATATTTATGGTCCGGTAGGTGTAATGGAAAATGAGCATGACGAAGCCGGGGAAATCATGTATCGCATAAGAGAAATTACGGGGAACTACGAAGCTCCTGAAGGTGCCTGCACCACATTTAAACTTGTATTGGATGAGTTGAAAGCTTTTGAAGAAGATTTGCACCAGCATGTACACCTGGAGAACAATTTGCTTTTCCCTAAAGCAGAAGAAATACTTGCCAGTGTAAGTAATGTATAGATTATTTTAGTTTGAGTAAATAGATAAGGGCTGTATAGAAGACCGGCATATATACTTAGTTTGTTAAATACAGCCCTCTTTATAAGCTGGCAGGTTGATTTACCAAACTTGAAAACGAACTTATGAAATGCAGGGTTTTCTGTTCGAATAATCCCCCTTCATCAAATAAAAAACTGTGTTCCACCGGTAATACATAAACAGGGTAATCTTTCAACTCATGTTCAAACTTTACCAGCCGTACAGCATCTTTTTCTGTAGTTAAAATAATTTTATCGGAGCTTTTAATTTTCTCAAACTGTTTTTTTATTTCACTTAAGTCATCCATATCAAAAATATGATGATCCGGGTAACGCAGCATATCGTAAGTATTCATTTTGGATGCCAGGTAGTCTTTTAATGGCCTTGGATTGGCAATACCACAAACCAGCAGCACATTGGTATCTGGCCCAATTGTTACAGTGGGTTTATTGAAGAGGTGATACGGTGCAGCGTATTTTATTTCTGTAAAAAAAACAGACTGCTGCGAGGAAGGATTTATCTCTTTAACGATCGCATCCTTCTCCACACTGCTTAACCCGGGTTTGCATTTTGTAACTATAATTATATCCGCACGCTTCATGCTGGCCTTTACATCCCGTAAATCACCTGCAGGTAACATCAAATCCCTTGTAAATAAATTGTTGTAAGCTGTAAGCACAATATTTAATCCTGCTTTTACAGCACGGTGCTGAAATGCATCATCTAAAATTATTACTTCAGTCTCGGGTTTTTCCTGTAATAAATGTGGAATGGCAACTAACCGCTCCTCGCCTACAGCTACCGTCAATTGCGGGAATTTAACATGAAACTGCATTGGCTCATCACCAATTTCAAGCGCCGTCGTATTTTCATCTGCAACAGCAAAGCCCTTTGTTTTGCGTTTGTAACCGCGGCTTAATGTGGCGGTATTATATTTAGCCTGCAGCAGTCGCACCAGGTATTCTGTCATAGGTGTTTTTCCCGTACCTCCGGTGGCAATATTACCTACACAAATAACAGGAAAATTGAATGATGCTGAAGTAAGAATATTTTTGTCAAAAAACCAGTTACGCAGCCAAACCACAGCGCCATATACCAGAGAAACAGGCAATAACAAATATCGGAAGCTGCGCAGCATAATTTAATTAATAAAAATTGAGAAAACAGTAGTGCCGTAATTGCGTTCTGTTTTGTAATGAGCAAATTTTTTATAATCGTTTCGTGGGGTATGTTCCAGTACAAACCATCCTTTGGGTTTCAATAGCTGGTTTTCAAAAATTTTTACAGGCAAATCGTCAATAGTTGCCAATGCATATGGCGGGCCTGCAAAAATAAAATCGTATTGTTCCGTTGTTGTATCAATAAAACGAAACACATCTGTTTGCTGAATTTTAAAGTTGTCAAACTCCAGCAGGGCTGAAGTTTTTTTAATAAAATTGTACATCTGTGTATCCTTCTCCACAATTGTAATATCAGGAGCTCCCCTGCTGGCCAGTTCATAACTTATACACCCGGTGCCGCCAAATAAGTCAAGCACCTTTAACTCTTCTATCTCCAGGTTATTTTGAAGAATATTGAAAAGCCCTTCTTTGGCTATATCGGTGGTAGGCCTGGTATGAGGCATATTTGGTGGCGGTGTAATACGCCTTCCCCCGTGTATGCCGCTTATAATACGCATGCTGCTGTGGCAAAATAATGGCTGAAATAATGAGACGGGTATGTTTTTATTTCATCGCTGTAAGTAAAAACATCCGGCAGTTCCATAAATTCAACCGTGGAAAAATATTTATACAATTCTTTATACAGTCCTGATGATTCATCAATCATGCCACTGGCAGTAATGGCAATTTCAGAAGCGGTAACACCAAAATTCTGGCAGGTATTTAATAAATGATAAGCCGCATCTTCAGGTGTGTTGTAGTCAAAAGTTTGTATTGCCTGCAGCTCGTTTTGCCTGCGCAGCATTACAGTTACACTTGTGGGGGAAAAATTACAGTACAGCAACTCTTTTTTTTCAGGTAAAAAGCTTAACAGTAATGTTGACTGATGCCATTGCACTGCGGCGGGGAATTTTTTGATTACCTGTTGTACCGTTGCAGCATCTTCCCTGTATACATTGTATGCCTGTTGCTTCAGCACCAGTTCATGTTTTACATCATATCCGCCGGCATCACCATAAACCAGGTCAAGCATTTCACCACAATCGTCCCTGTTAAAAAAAAACTGCGGGGTAATAATACTTTGCGGGGTACACCAAATAATATCCGTTTTGCTGTAAAACTTTTGAAGTTCGTCATGTGCCAGTATTTGCTGCAACATCCGGAATCTTTCTGCAGTATCCGTTGTATTGTTGTAGTGATACACACACAGTACTTCAAACTGCTGCCGCTGCCTGTTTAAAACCGCAAACACCGTTTCATATTTTCCTGCAAACAAAAAAAGATGTGCATCGGATATAAAAGCGGATTGTATGTAAAATGATGGATTCACTGTTTGATTTTCGGCAGGCAAAATAAGATAATTTTGCTGACTTTATGGAAAGTGCCGCACTAAATAATGATTTAAAAGTAAAGGTTACCAATAAGCAGATATTGAGTATTGCATTACCTATTACCCTTGCTATATTAATACCACAGGTTAATATGCTTACCAACAGTATTTTCCTGGGACAATTTGATATTAAAGCGTTGGGTGATGCTGGTATTACAGGTGTATTCTATTTAATATTTGCAGTGGCAGGCCATGGGTTAAATAATGCCATTCAAACTGTTTTCTCCCGCTTTGCAGGCAGTGGTGATACCAATGCCTTTAAAACAATTTTCACTCAAGGCATACGCATCAGTTTACAGTTTGCACTGGCCGGCATTTTATTTACCTGGTTGATGGCGCCTTTTATTTTAAAAATAGTGGCAGATGCAGGTGCATATCCACAGGAAATGAACTTTCTGCGGATAAGGATATTGGGGCTGCCGTTTCTTTACTTGTTTCTTACCGGTAATGCTTTCTTAGTGGCATCACTCAACAGCCGCTTTTTAATAATTGGTTTTGTTTGTGAAGCCGGGGTAAATATCCTGCTTGATTATTTATTAATAAAGGGGCGCCATGGTTTTCCGCAATTAGGATTTAACGGGGCTGCTGTAGCTTCAGTAATTGCAGAGGCTGTTGGCGCTGTTGTTGTTTTTTTGGTGTTGCTGAAAACCGGTTTAAAAAATAAGTATGGCCTGCTACAAAACCTGCGTTACAATAAGCAATTCAGCAAATCCATCATCAATGTTTCTGCCCCTTTGGTAATGCAGTATGTTATAAGCGTTACCACCTGGCTCATCTTTTTCTTTTTAATTGAAAGCAGGCACGAACCGGTAAGCAAAGCTGTTAGTAATGTAATGCGGAATGTATTTGGCCTGTCGGGAATTTTTGTATGGGCTTTTGCCAGTACCAGCAATGTGGTGGTGAGCAATTTAATGGGTCAGCATAAACAGGATAAAGTAATACCTGCAATTACAAGGATAATGTTGTGGAGTGTTTTATTCTGCAGTATAATGATTGCATTGCTTAATATTTTTCCTGAAGTTTTCTTTAGTGTGTTTGGGCAGGATGAAACATTTACAAAGGCAGGAATACCTGTTGCACGGGTGGTTTCTTCCGGTATGATGCTGATGAGTGTAGCAAACATTTGGCTGAATGGTGTAACCGGCACAGGCAAAACAAAAATAAATTTACTGATTGAAATAGCCGCCATTACTATCTACCTGATCTACACCTGGGTGTTTATGAAAGTACATTACATTTCCCTGGCAATGGCCTGGAGCAATGAACTGGTTTACTGGAGCACCATATTCATAATTGCTTTTAGTTACCTTAAAAGCGGGCGCTGGAAACAAACTTACGGTGAAGCAAACAGGATATAATGTACTGCCTGCCCGTACATGCAACTTTTACGTTCATCACTTGTACAGCACGTTTAAATATTTTTTTGGCGTAACCAGTTTTAGGTTATTATATTTATAATACCTAAATCTATTTTACATGCTATACAAAAAACTTCCGCTGCTTTTAGCAGCTGCACTTATTATAAGTGCTGCGCAGGCACAGGATGCACCTAAAACTCCCGCTGCACCTTCAGACAGTTCCAAAACGAAAAAAGCCGGTATTACAGACAAAGTTAAATCGAGCAAAAAGACGGACGGACTGTTTACCATTTACCAGGACACTGTTACAGGCAGCGTACAACTGTATATTAAAAAGAAACAACTGGGTAAAGAATTTATTTACCAGAGTTTTTCAATGGGTGGGCCAACAACACTTTTTTTAAACCAGAATATGATACGCACCACATGGCTGTTTACTATTAAGAAATCATTTGATAAAATTGAATTCAGCCAGGTGAATACCAATTTTTATTACGATCCTAAGAACCCGGTATCCAAAGCTGCAAATGTGGATGTGGGTGAATCTGTTTTTTATTCTGATAAAGTTAGTGCTGAAGACGAAGGCGGTTATCTCATCAGTGCAGATGCATTATTTCTGAGTGAAAAATTAGACCAGGTAAAACCAATACTGGCACCAAACACTCCCCCCGGTGCTGTATTTAATTTAGGTATGCTGAATGCCGCAAAGTCCAAATACTCCAAAATACGCTCTTATCCCAATAATACAGACGTGGTGGTTGATTTGGCATACGACAATCCTATGCCTTTTAACGGAGGCGGTAAGGACATTACAGATGCCCGCTATGTACGGGTAAAAATGCAGCACTCATTTTTAGAAGTACCCGAAAATGATTTCAGGCCAAGAATGGATGACCCACGCATTGGATATTTTAGCCAGGAAGTGGATGATTTAACCACTGTTTCAGCTACCAATTACAGGGACATCATTAACCGCTGGAATTTGAAAAAGAAAGATCCAATGGCAGCATTAAGCGAACCCGTTGAACCAATAACCTGGTGGATTGAAAACACCACACCATTGGAATACAGGCAAACCATTAAAGAGGCCGGTGAAAAATGGAATGAAGCGTTTGAAAAAGCCGGTTTTAAAAATGCTGTTGTGATGAAGATAATGCCCGATGATGCAGACTGGGATCCTGCGGATATCCGTTACAATGTAATCCGTTGGGTATCGTCACCAATTCCGCAATATGGCGCTATTGGGCCAAGCTTTGTTAACCCCAAAACAGGACAGATATTGGGTGCTGATATTACCGTAGAATGGTTTAGCGGCAGTTATACTCCTATTCTTGACGAATTACTGAATGGAAGCGCTTTTGGAATCAGCAGTAATGAAGCACCCACACCGCAATTAAATATTCCTGGAGTAAAGAATAATATGTTTTGCAATATTGCCAGTGAATTAAAAGCGCAATATTTAACCGGCTTAACTGCGCTGGAAACTGCCGGAGCCGGTGAAAAGGAAATAAAGGAAATGCACAAGCAATTTTTGTATTATCTCATTATGCATGAAATGGGCCATACCATGGGGCTTAATCACAACATGAAAGCAAGTACCATGTTATCTCCTGCAGAAGTAAATAATACATCCATCACACATAAAATAGGTTTACAGGGTTCTGTTATGGATTACCCTGCAATTAATATTGCGTTTGACAGAAGCAAACAAGGAGATTATTACACCACCAAAGCCGGGCCGTATGATTTGTGGGCTATTGAGTTTGGTTATACACCCTGCGATGCTGATCAGGAAACAGCAGTAACTGCAAAAATTGCCGGCCGCAGTAACGACCCGCAGTTAGCTTTTGGTAACGATGCAGATGATATGAGAAGTGTTGGAAGCGGTATTGACCCAAGAGTGATGATTAATGATATGAGTAATGATATGGTTACTTATGCAGAAGACCGCTTTAAACTGGTAAATGCGTTACTGCCAAAATTAAAGGCGAAGTACAGCAAACCAGATCAGAGCTGGCACGAGCTTAGGGTGCGTTATGGCACACTTAATGGACAGCGAAGCAGCATGGTAAATTCTGTAAGCCGTTTTATTGGTGGCGTGCAGGTAGAAAGAGGTTTCCCCGGGCAGGAAGGCACCGTAAAACCAATGACGCCTGTACCAGCAGCCTACCAAAAAAAGGCAATGGATTTATTAAGCAAATACATTTTTGCACCAAATGCATTTGATGCAGATGCACAACTATTTCCTTATTTGCAATTACAGCGCAGGGGATATAATTTCTTTGGTAATAATGAAGATTTAAAACCAGAAAACATTATTATCAATTTACAGGGGCTTGCGCTGGCACATATTTTTAACAGTACTACTCAAATGCGTATTACCAACAGTACTACTTATGGCAATACATACACAGTTGCAAATGTATTAGCCGATCTTACAAAAGGAGCGTTTGATGCAGACATGAAAAGCAGTGTAAATGTTTACCGCCAAAACCTGCAAACAGAGATTGTAAAAGCATTAGCGGCCACAATGAGCAGTCCTGTTTATGACAATGTTTCTAAAGCAGCCGCCCTTAGTACATTAAAGAAAATAAAAGGTATGTTAGCCGGAGCAGTTTCGCCAGATGAACAAACAAGGGCACACCGCACGAATCTGGCATTTTTAATAGATAAAGCAACAGTAATAAAATAGGGTTTATTTAAAATCAAAGACTGTATCAAAATATACAAACCAGTAAAATAAAGTCACAAAATTTACAGGTTTGTTTGTTGCTATAGTAATCTTTCATGAAAATGAAAATAACTATAGCCACACATTTGATACAGTCTTTTTTTTGCTCAATGAAGTTTTTAGAGATGTATTAAACCGGGTCTTTCCCCCTGATTACTCGCAGTAATACAGCGATTACTGCAATAACTAATAGCAAGTGTATGATGGCTCCTGCATGAAACCCCAAAAATCCTATTGCCCATAATATAACAAGTATTACTGCAACTGTATATAATAGATTGCTCATGGTAAATGGTTTTATAGTTAACAAATATTGTTGAATATGAAAACCCTGCAGGGCTGCGGATATGATTGTAAACTGAACAGTATTCAATAGTATACCCCATTATTACCAATACTGTGCCAAAACAAAAAAAGGCCGGCGTTATACACCTGCCTTTATATATTGAATTGCCGGAGTATTTTACCAGCCTAACGAATTAACTGCGGGAAGCGGAACAAAAAATGAAGCAGTAATCCATACCAGTATTACCACAAATGCCAGCATTTCTTTTTTACTAAGTTCAATTGAGAAGAATTTTTTCATGATAATAATTTTATAGTGTTTTGCAAATTGTTTGTTTGCTATTAAAGACTACAGCAGCTGATTTAGGTTTAAAGAAACTACTTTTCGTCTTTGTTAAAATTTTTAAAACTACCTTATCAGGTCAATAAAAAATGCCGGAACAATTGTCCGGCATTTTTTATTATCGTTAGATCAGTTTATTACTAACCTCTCCAAATATTATTGCTGAAATTAAAATCGGGGAAAATTTTTGCTTCATCAATTTCCACTTTCTTCAATTCTTCTGTAGTAGGTAGTTTTATCTTCCATGTATTTGTATTATTCCATATTTCCACCGGCAATGTAAGGCTGCCGGTTTTACCACTTTTTGTTTCGTAGGTAATATTAACCGGCATGGCCATTTCTTCCAAATTAGCCAATGTAACCACTGCGCCGTTAGCAGGTATACTGTTTTCGTATTTTACAGATACAATTGCCTGGTCTAACTTATAGTTTTCAAAAAACCAGCCCCGCCAAAACCAGGATAAATCTTCACCTGCCACATTCTCCATAGTATGAAAGAAATCCCATGGTGTAGGATGTTTAAAAGCCCAGCGGCGGATGTATTCCCTGAATGCATAATCAAACCGATCAGGTCCTAAAATTTGATTACGTAACAATTCCAAACCATACCCGGGTTTGGAGTAAAGACAAGTACCAATGTTCCTTTCTTTCATAGCATCAGGTGTTAACATGATCGGCTCACTGCCTTCGCCAAACATAAATTTAGCAGCTTGTTCCATGCTACGTGGCTGGCTTTTATACTCGCCGTTATTAAAGTCATCATCAGCCAGTGAATTTATAAATGTATTAAAGCCTTCATCCATCCAGCCATATTTTCTTTCATTGCTTCCAACGATCATTGGGAACCAGGTATGACCAAACTCATGATCCGTAACACCAAACAAGTCTTCAGATTCAGCATTATTGCCGCAAAAAACAATACCCGGGTATTCCATACCGCCAACATTGCTGGCTACATTCGTTGCTACAGGATAAGGAAACTCAAACCATCTTTTACTGTAATTTTCAATACTTCCTTTGGTATATTCAGTGGCACGGCTCCATTTATCCTTCCCTTTGCTTTCTGCCGGGTAAACACTCATTGCTAAAGCTGTTTTACCACTGGGTAAATTTATTTTAGCAGCATCCCAAATAAAACTCTTTGATGAAGCCCATGCTACATCTCTGGCATTGGCAATTTTATATTTCCACGTTAAAGTAGCCGCAGCGGGCCTTGAGGACGGGCTGGTAACTTCTTTTTCTGAACGTATAGTAACCGTTTTATCACTTTTTTTTGCATCAGCCAAACGTTGCTGCTGCTCTGCCGTTAATACATCTGCAGGGTTTTGTAATTCACCACTGCACACAACTATGTGAGATGCAGGAGCAGTAATGGCCACTTCAAAATCACCATATTCCAAATAAAATTCACTGGGGCCTAAATATGGGTCTGTATTCCATCCTTGTACATCATCAAACACACACATGCGGGGATACCATTGTGCCACAGTAAAAATCTCCCCATTTTTTGTAGATAATATGCCGCAACGGTCAGCTCCATATTCGGGGAGAGTAAATGAGAAATCAATTTTAATTTTTATCACATCGCCACCTGGTCTTAATGGCTTGGGCAAACGTATTTGCATTCTTGTATCGGTAACCAGGTAGTTTGCATCACTGTTGTCGTTCAAGTTTTTAACTGAAGAAATTTTATAACCGCCGTCAAACGAACTTTTGCTGTCGCCATAACGGCTGCGGCTGTCCAATGGCATACGTGCCTGTCCGCGGCTGTTTTTATTAAAAAGGTTCTGATCCAGCTGCAGCCATAAAAAAGGCAATGCATGCGGACTGTTATTTTTATAGGTAATGATAACAGTTCCTGTTATATTATGTGTAACATCGTTTAGGGATGCATTTATTTGATAATCGGCTTTGTTTTGCCAGTATCCCACATTCGGTTCACCGGTTGCAGCCCGGCTTATTGTGCCGCCAACAGGATAAAACAGCGGTGCAAATAATTTATGAGGATCATAATTCGATTCTATTGTTGATTCGTTTTGTGCCGCACATAATACAGGCAGCGCCAAACTAATAACTAAAGCGGAAAACAATTTTTTCATATCTGTCATTTTATAGCATGAAGATAGAGAAAACAACTGTTTTGAATAAAAGGATTTGATGAAAGGAATTACTCCCAGTCTTTCAGCAGTTTTTTTGCAGTTTCTTTATGTAATGCATCGTCTTCTGTAGCATTCTTTAGTTTAAGCATTTCTGCGAGTGTTGCTTTGGCTTTATCGTCTTCATTATTCCGGTGATAAGCTTTTGCCAGTTCAAGATAATTTAAAATAAAACCGCTGCATAACGATTTTGCTTTTTCAAAAGCGCTTATTCCGTCTGCAAGAGATGAAGGGGGAAAGCCGCCATAAAATAATTTTACTGCCGCCCGTTCCATTGCATTTAAATTGCTTATCTCGTAATGCCAGCGGCCTAAAATATGCCATGCTACATAATTTGAAGGGTTGGCTTTAAGCGCCGCATCAACATATTTTTTTAAATCTTTTGCTGCAGCCACTTTTTCTTTGCCACTTTTTGTCATGGTGCTTTTTCCCAAAGCCATTGCCATTACTGTATTGGCATCAGAATTATTAGCATCCACTTTTAAAGCCGTTTCAGCATAAATTTTTGCGGCAGTAAAGTAATCGTCCCTGATTTTTACAATGGATTGACGCTGGCCTACCCTGCTGCATAGTTCGCTGCATTTGCAAAGCGCTTTAATGTTTGTTGGTTGTACGGCTAACACTTCCTTAAATTTTTTTAAAGCACCCAGTTCATCCGGCACAGCTTCCAGTTTTTCTGCCTCTTTAAGCAATGCATTTACGTCCTGTGCAATAGTTACAGAAAAAATTAAAAAGGAAAATAAAAATAAAAACAGCCGCTTCATACTCAAAAATCCTTTTGGTATCTTACCGCAACACTTCCCCTGAATTGCAAAATGGGCGGGTTAATTTTAGTTATACAAACGGTTACGGTTTTGATACGGTTATCGTATATGTAAAACTGGTGCGCCAAATCCTGTGCCACAGTTTCCAAAAGAGCTGTGGGCTGTGCCATACGCTGCTTTATAATTGCATAAGTTTTTGAGTAATCAATTGTTTGCTCTAGCGTTGTAACTGGAAAATCAGCATCAAACCCAATATCGGCATTTACCAGGTATTCTCCACCCAGCACCTTTTCCTCTTCATGAACACCGTGGAAGGAAAAGAATTTTAAATTGGAAAGATGAATAGTAAACAATGAATAAAGAATATTGAACAATTAGGTTTATTGTTAATTGTTCATTGCTATTTGTTAATTAATGAAATCCTTTTTCTCCCAGGTATCTTTCTGCATCCAGCGCAGCCATGCAACCACTGCCGGCCGCTGTTACTGCCTGGCGGTACGTTTTATCCTGCACATCACCGGCTGCAAATACTCCTTCCACATTTGTTTTAGATGTTCCGGGTATTGTTTTAATGTAACCGGTTTCATCCATATCAATCCACCCTTTAAAAATATCGCTGTTCGGCTGATGCCCGATAGCTACAAAAAAAGCGCTTACAGGCACTTCCGTTTTTTCGCCGGTTTTATTATTTTTTATACGAACAGCTTCCACTTTCTTATCCCCAATAACTTCATCCGTTTCGCTGCTCCAGTAAATTTTTATATTCGCCGTATTTTTCACACGTTCCTGCATTACTTTGCTGGCACGCATTTCATCCCTGCGAACAATCATATGTACCTGGCTGCATATTTTAGAAAGGTACAATGCTTCTTCTGCGGCAGTATCTCCTGCACCAACAATAGCCACTTCTTTGCCTTTGAAGAAAAAGCCATCACACACGGCGCAGGCACTTACTCCAAAACCATTCAACCGTTGCTCGCTCTCCAACCCAAGCCATTTGGCACTTGCTCCTGTAGATATGATTATAGAGTCTGCTTCCATCCATTTTTCTTCATCAATCTCCACTTTTAAAGGATGCGATGAAAAGTCAACTTTTGTAGCCAGCCCATAACGAATATCAGCACCCATACGCTTTGCCTGGTTTTCAAAATGAATCATCATCTCAGGGCCTTGTATTCCTTCAGGATATCCCGGGTAATTTTCAACTTCTGTTGTAATTGTTAATTGTCCACCAGGTTGTATTCCCTGGTATAAAACTGGATTTAATCCTGCACGTGAAGCATAAATAGCTGCTGTATAACCTGCCGGCCCAGATCCTATAATAAGGCAATGTACTTTTTCCATCTCGATATTAAGTTTTAAACTGTCTGCGAAAATACTGGTTTATTTATTCGAGTTTTGCAATTAAAGTTACAGCTGTTCATATCTGGATAACTTATATTAACCGGTATTTAATAATTGAAAGTCTTAGTTGATTAAGAAATTGCAGGATCTATTTTGCAATTAAAGTTTTATACCATGCGGCGTACCCACAAAATGCGCCTAAGGCGCCGTTACTAATGTTTCCAATTACCTTATTAGGCTGGCTGAATGGGTTGCCAATGCTTTGTTGTGCAAACTCCCACGTACTCCAAAACGTAAAAGTTGGTTTATCAATATTGCAGAGTTTTAGCGTAACAGTATCACCCCTTTTAAAATAATTGCTGTCAAAAGGCACCCTGTTATTTCTATCAATACCCGGGTCAATTGGCAATTCATAAGTTGCTCCGTCAATAATATTATCATCAAAAACAGAGGTCTCACCTGGCAAAAAATTTCCCCCGTTTTTCTTTGTAAAGTAACGTATATAATTACCCAGCCCTGGCGGATCCGTTGCACGTGTCATTAATACACGGGTATTTGTATCAGGATTTAAGTTCGCACGCCTGAACCATAAAGAATCAGGGTACTTAGTGAGTAATGGTATAGTGGTTTTAGCGGCGTAAGTTTTCCCTTCAGCAATAATGTTAAGGGTATATTGTTTGTTAAATGCACCTGTAAAGGCTGTGACAAGATTAGATGAATCAATACTGTAATAAGAAAAACTATAACCGCCTGCAAGCGGTATGGTATATTCTTTTAACTGGTGAGTGAGCGTTCCATTACCTATAGTAACGGTGGCATTATGAACAAAAGAGTTTACCAAAATTTCAGGGCTTATTTGCCCGAAATAATCAAGACTTTTTGTAAGTACTACAACCGGTGCCATCCCGTTTTCAATTTGAGCATCTACAACCAGTACTTTTTCAGCAGCATCTAATTTAAAGTCTATATTCTTTTCGCAGGAAGCAAAAAAGATGATTGAGAAAATGAGTAAAAAAGAAAGTTGCTTCATAGTTTACAAAGTTAATACTTGCCTGTGCTGTTAAACAGTTAAAAAAGCAAATAGTTTAAAATTAAAAATCCTCCCGTTTGTGCAGGAGGATTTAATTTGTAGTAACCCATCAAAATGATATTAGCCTAAATAAGCTTTTAATGCTCCGCTGTAACGGGCTTTCTGCAAACGCTTAATGGCCCTTTCTTTAATCTGGCGGATACGCTCTTTGGTCAAATCATACTTCTGGCCAATTTGCTCAATGGTAACACCATTTTCTCCATCCAAACCAAAATACGCATTAACGATTTCAGCTTCCCTTGGGCTTAAAGATTTTAATACCCGGCGGATTTCATTCTTTAAAGAATCATGCATTACATCCTCATCGGTTTCATCACCACCTTTCAGCAAATCCCCCATGGCTACATCTTCTGCTTCATGCACAGGCGCATCAAGGGAAGTATGACGGGTGTTGCTCTGGAAGATGTTGTTGATTTCCGTTTCACTCATCTCAAGCAATTCTGCTAACTCTTCAGTACTTGGCTCCCTCTCATGTTCCTGTTCAAAAGCCATGTAAGCTTTGTTAGCCTTGTTGTAGGTGCCAATTTTGTTTTGAGGCAGGCGGACTAATCTGCCCTGCTCTGCCAACGCTTGTAAAATGGACTGGCGAATCCACCATACGGCGTAAGAATCCACCATACGGCGTAAGAAATAAATTTGAAACCTTTGGTTTCGTCAAAGCGTTGTGCCGCTTTAATCAAGCCGAGGTTACCCTCGTTAATCAAATCGCTGAGCGAAAGACCCTGGTGTTGGTACTGTTTTGCAACCGAAACCACAAAACGTAAGTTAGCCTGAACCAGTTTGTCCAATGCTCTTTGATCTCCCATTTTGATTTTTTGGGCCAAAATGGTCTCCTCTTCTGGAGTAATCATCGAAATTTTAGAAATTTCCTGCAGATATTTCTCAACCGCTTGTGAATCCCGGTTGGTAATCTGCGTTGCGATCTTAAGTTGCCTCATTGTATTGTATTAAAACTGTGTTTTTATAACACTTAAAAGACATAGTTGTTGGAGAAAATGTTGCAAATGAATGGTTAATACTCCAAAAGCCCTTTAAACGGGTGCAAATTTACGTCGCAAAAGCCGCATTTCATAGCAATTGGGCAAAAAAAGGGATGATTGGGGAAAAACCTGCATTATCTTTAACCAATGATTATTGATTTACGTTCAGACACGTTTACAAAGCCCTCACCAGCAATGCTGGAAGCCATGTTTAAAGCCCCCGTTGGAGATGATGTTTTTGGAGAAGACCCTTCTGTGAATAAACTGGAGGCTATGACTGCTGAAATTTTTGGAATGGAAGCAGCCATTTTTTGCCCCAGCGGCACCATGACAAACCAGGTTGCCATAAAATGTCATACCCAGCCGGGCGACGAAGTAATTTGTGATAAACTAAGCCATGTTTACATTTACGAAGGTGGTGGTATTGCTTTTAACAGCGCTTGCCAGGTTAAGGCAGTTGAAGGAAATTTTGGAAGAATTACCGCAGAACAGGTTGCTGAAAGCATAAACCCAGATGATATTCATAAAGCCAAAACCAGTTTGGTTAGTCTGGAAAACACGGCGAACAGAGGCGGCGGAAGCTGTTATAATTTCACTGAATTTCAAAATATTAAAGAAGTTTGTTTAAAAAATAAACTAAGCCTGCATCTTGATGGTGCAAGGTTGTATAATGCCATTGTGGCCAAGGGTGAATCTCCAAAACAATACGGAGAAATTTTTGACAGCATTTCGCTTTGCTTAAGTAAAGGATTGGGCACGCCTGTTGGCAGTGTTTTAATGGGCAAACCTGATTTTATAAAAAAAGCACGCCGTTTTCGCAAAGTATTTGGTGGTGCAATGCGGCAGGCAGGATATTTAGCAGCCGCAGGTATTTATGCCCTTGAAAACAATATTGACCGGCTGGCAGAAGACCATAATCATGCAAAGCAGGTGGCGGCTGCCCTCTCTAAAAAAGACTTTACCGGAACTATTTTTCCTATTGAAACGAATATTGTAATATTTGAGATCATAAAAGATTATACTGCTCCGGAGTTTTGTGAGCGGCTAAAACAGGAAAATATTTTATGCTTACCTATTTCGGCCACGCAAGTGCGATTGGTAACGCACCTGGATGTTACAGCACAAATGATACAAAAATTGATCGAACTGATAACAGCACTATAAGGCCATTCTAATTTTCATGTTAATATCTTATCTACACGCAGGGCCTGCTCCTTTGCCTTACGATAGTTTTTAAGTAATTTCAGTGATATGACACCGCATTGGACAAATATCATTGTACGTTCTGTATTAAAACACAAACAACGCCCCGGCAGTTATAAAGAGGCAAAGGAGTTCAGGGGTTTTGTAATTAGCCTGAAGCGGTATATCAAAGATTTCTTTTTGATAACACTGGGCATTTTCAGCGCTGCGTTCGGATTTAAGGGTTTTTTGTTAACCAATCATTTTATCGATGGTGGCGCTACCGGCATTTCCTTGCTTATATCGGCGCTTACCACTGTACCGCTTTATATTCTCATTGTTTGTATAAATATTCCTTTTATTATTTTAGGATATACGGTGATGAGCAAACAGTTTGCCATTAAAACCGCATTGGCAATATCCGGACTGGCATTGGTGCTGGCAACAGTAAACTTCCCTAACGTAACAAACGATAACCTGCTGGTAGCGGTTTTTGGCGGCTTTTTCCTTGGCGGTGGCATTGGATTATCTGTAAGGGGTGGCGCTGTTATTGATGGCACTGAAGTGCTGGCTATTTATTTAAGCCGGAAGTTTGGCGCAACCATTGGAGACATTATTATCGTTATTAATGCACTCATATTTTCTGCGGCCGCTTATCTTTTGTCTGTTGAAATTGCGTTGTATTCCATGATTACCTACCTGGCGGCATCAAAAACGCTCGACTTTATTGTGGAAGGTATTGAAGAATATATTGGCGTTACCATTGTTTCCTCCCACAGCGAAGAAATAAGGCAAATGCTGATTAATAAAATGGGACGTGGTGTAACAGTTTATACTGGCAAGCGGGGTTATGGCAAAAGCGGGGAAACAAGAGACGTGGAAATTATTTATTCTGTAATTACCCGGCTTGAAATAAATAAACTGAATACCGAACTGGAAAAAATTGACCCCAATGCCTTTATTGTAATGAACAGTGTAAAAGATACCAAAGGCGGCATGATTAAGAAGAGGCCACTGCATCAGTAACCAAGTAAAAAGGCCGTTATTTACGTTGTTTTAGAAAAATCAAAAATAGCAAAGCCGCTACTTTGTGTTGCTTTGAAAAGCTTTCCCAAGCAATAAAATAACTGACATAAGAACTTTTTTGTAGAGTTATTATCCTTTGTTAGTTAATCATTTTTTTTGTTGAAAAGTTTATATACATTGGGGTATTAAAACTAAACAAAGTGTCCCCCGGAAATAAAGGCCCTGCTGAAACCAGTGGGTTACTTTCAATGCTTTCAAAGACTTTGCAGGCGTACCTTACTGCATTTAATGAAGTAGCCATAGTTACCTTAACAGACCTTAATGGTAAAATAATTTATGCCAATGACAAATTTGTTGAAATATCCCAGTATTCAAGAGAAGAGCTGATTGGGAAAACGCACCATATTGTGAACAGCGGGTATCATTCTAAAGATTTTTTTGCAGAAATGTGGCGAACAATAGTTGATAGCAAACCCTGGCGGGGAGAAATAAAAAATAAAGCAAAAGATGGATCTTATTACTGGGTTGATACAGTAATTACCCCGGTAAAAGATAAAAATAATAAATCATTCCAGTTCCTTTCTATACGAAACCTTATTACTACACAAAAAGAGCATGAAGAAAAACTGGCTGCCTACCAAAAAGAGCTTTTAAGCAAATCGGAGCAGTTATATGAAGCGCAGATGGTCGCTAAAACAGGAAGCTGGTATATCAATATTCCTGATAATTCATTGCAATGGTCGGACGAAGCCTACCGGATTTTTGAAATACCTGTAGGTACACCCATGAATTATGATAAATTTTTGGAAAGAGTACACCCTGATGACAGGCAAACAGTAGAAATACATTGGGAGAAGGCGCTTACCACAGGGTTTTATGAAGTGGAACACCGCATTATTACAGCATCAGGTGAAAAATGGGTAAACGAAAGAGCAAGATTAAATATTGAACCTCCTGACAAATTAAAAAAAGTAATTGGAACTGTACAGGATATTTCTGACAAGAAAAAAAATGAAAACGCATTGAAAGAATCAGAAGCTATGTACCGTGGACTTTTTAATGAAAGCCCGTTTGCGGTAGGGCTAATGGATACTTCCACCATGCGGTTTTTAGAAGTAAATGAGACAGCTACTAAATTATATGGTTACACAAGAGATGAGTTTTTGAAACTGGACGTTTACGATATAAGAGTGCCTGAGGAACACAGTAAACTTTCGTCCATCATCAGCGAGGGCCGGTACGTTATGGATAAAAGTATACGTCCGCACCGGAAAAAAAACGGTGATATCATTCTTGTTGAGCCAGCCATTACTGAAATAAACTTCAAAAACAAAAAGGTTTACCTTATCAGTATTAACGACCTTACTGAAAAAATTAAAATAGAGGAAGAACTGGTTGCTGAAAAATACAATCGTCAAAAAGTAGTGGACAGAGCAGCACTTGAAGCAGAAGAAAGAAGCCGTGCAGGCATTGGAAGAGAGCTTCATGATAACATTAACCAGTTGCTGGTGGCATCTACCCTTTTCTTAAAAAAAACACAGCCTGCAACTGAAAAAGATGCCGGATTACTTGCTAATGGAGTTAAAATTATCGGCAACGCCATTGAAGAAATACGCCTGCTTTCGTCTCATTTTGTTCCTCCTTCTCTCAACAATCTTGGTCTTGAAGACTCCATCAGGTACCTGAGCAGCAGTTTAAAAATGGCTGGCGTTTTAGTTCAACTGGAAGTTAACATTACTGAAGAAAAGCTGGAAGAAACTTTTAAGGTAAACATTTACCGCATTATACAGGAGCAGTTTAATAACATAATAAAATATGCAGGGGCAACACAGGTAACTGTAAAAATAATTCAGCAAAAGAACGAGCTTTTACTTGAAGTAACAGATAATGGTAAAGGCTTTGATAAAGAAAAAATCATTTCCGGTATTGGACTTGCCAATATAAGACACAGGGCAACACTTTACAACGGTACAACAGAAATAATCAGCAGCCCCGGTAATGGCTGCAGTATCAGTATTACATTTTTCTTGCCTTAGGTTTTGAATTTTAAAAAACATTTGCCAAGCTGCTATCCAGTAGTTAGCTCTGTATATGCAGCTGTTAGCGGCCGTTCAATACCATCACCCTTCCACTGGTCAGTACCGGGTATGGTTTTGTTTTTTAGTATCTCATCTTTTGTTTTGCCTGCTTTTATTTCCCCTTCAACAAATTTTAAAACAGCACCAAGATAATCGCCAAAAGCTTTTAAATCATCCGCCTTAACTACAATGTCATACCCATCACCGGAGTGACCGCAAACAAATTGTGTTTTACTATCGAAAGTGGACACTGCTTTATCAAGCACTTTTATCCAGTTGCCCATGTGTGCGCCTGCGCCTTTATCAACAAATGGATGGCGGCGGTTAAAAACCAAATCGCCCATGTGTACAATATTGGCGTGCTGAAAATGTATCAAACTGTCGCCGTTGGTATGGCCGGCGCCGAAATAATGAAGGCCAATTTTTTCTTTTCCTGCTTTTTCAGTCCAGGTATCTGTAAAGGTTTTGTCAGGATATAATTGCTTGTCTTCGTTTTTACTTTTTTCGGCTACTGCTTTTTGGTTGGCAAGAGAATTGGCATGAGCCAGCACATGCTCCACCATTCCCTTAAAAGCAATATTACCCGAGGTATGATCGCCGTGATGATGCGTATTAATTAAAAGCTGAAATGGTTTATCCGATTTCTTTTTCAATTCTTCAATTAAATGCGGGGCCGTATCCGGAAACTGTGCATCCACCACCACAATACCTTTTTTAGAAATGTAAAAAAGAATGGTTCCGCCTCTCTCGGTAAAAACACCTAAATCATCTGTAAGCATTTTAATTTTCCAGGCGGGCTGGTTAAAAAAAGCGGCAGCCAGGTGTTTGTTAAACAGTAAAATACCTGCTGCTGCAAAACCGGTATTGCGGATGAAGGCACTGCGTTGCATGTTAAATAGTTTTGTACTGTTAAAATACCAAAATCCGTAACAACAATTCAGTTTAATTGTTCACTTATGCTACCGGATTAAAATAACAGTGCCCTTTATAGCGGGATGACCATTGCTGAATCTTACATAATATATATAAGCGCCGGCGGGCAGAGGTTCGCTTTTGTATGTACCATTCCAGTTTACAGCATCTGCAGCACTGTAGTAAACCCGCTGGCCGTAACGGTTAAAAACGCTAACGGATGCTCCGGGCAATGCATCCAGGTTTGGAATATGCCAGAAATCATTTTTACCATCGCCGTTTGGCGTAAAGGAGTTGGGGATGAAAACACCTTTGATTACTTTTATAAAAGCTGTATCAGAATTATAACAACCATACACAGAAGTAGCCTGCAATGTATAGCGTAAGTTTGATAAAGGCGATGCCTCTGGGTTCATGCTGTTTACATCACTTAAATAATATGGCGGGCTCCAGTAAAAAGCCGGGTTATCTCCTTCAACTTTTCCTGCAAGTACAACAGGATTTCCAATTATCATAGCCCTGTTACCACCGGCATATACCAGTGGTTTCCTGTGAATATTAATAACAAGATAATTGGATGCTGTACGGCAGGATGTATTGGCAGAAGAATTTTTTTCTGCCGCACTAAAACGATACCAGTAACTGCCGGGTGCAACCGGCTTTGCTGTATAAGTTAAAGATGATGCATTCGGAATATCTTTCCAATTTTTACCCGAGTCGCTACTAAGCTGCCATTGATAAACCGGTTCGGTAAAACTGCCGTTGATGGCACCGGTTAAATGATACGTACCAGAAAAGCCTTCACAAACATTTACTGTATCGCCATTGTTGTTTGTAATGGCGGCATTTAGCTTAACAGCGCTGCAGGGGCGAAACGTAATATCATCCATGGCAATATCATTACCATAGCCTCCGGGTGCATTATTGGTCATGCGCAATATAATAACGGCATTATTTACCGGCGTGGTAAAGAAAAAACCATATTGTCTCCACTGAGGCGAACCTGTTTCAGGAATATCTCCTGTACTGTATTGCTGCAGTACTGTGCCTGATTCCGTTTCAATAGAAAAAGTAATATTGGGTT
Source organism: Ferruginibacter sp. (assembly GCA_044225995.1). Taxonomy (GTDB): domain Bacteria; phylum Bacteroidota; class Bacteroidia; order Chitinophagales; family Chitinophagaceae; genus Ferruginibacter. Next base: position 42,410 of record JBGAHV010000010.1, read on the forward strand.
TTATACCGTTTCGGTTCATCACATTCATACACCATGCGGCAAACTCGTAAGTAATGTTTGGGCACAAATCTGTAACCCTTGCCACCATAAAATCTCCCGGGTTGTATGTGGCATTTACCAGTAAAAATGCACCATTGCCGGTATGGTCGCTGCTTACCGTATGCCAGGTGCTGCCAAAACAATTAGAAGTGGAACGGGTAATGGTGTAATAACCGTCATTAGGACAATCTGCAGGTTGGTAAATGTATGCATTGGTAGGTGTATAACCTGTGTTGGAACCATAGCCATTACCAAAATCAATATTCACCACCGGGTCGCCAAGGCTGCCGGTGCAAAGTTGTGCGGCTGGTTTATTTGTAAAAAAGAGTACAGATAAAACAGTAAGCAGAAAAAAAGGTTTATTCAGCACGCAATGCATAAAAAAAATCACCGAAAGTGAAATTGATTGTGAGGTGTAAAGTTACTAAGGAATGATGAGCCGCCAACTGAAAGATATCAGTTATTACGCAGCAGTTTTTCCAGTACAAAATAAACTGCCGGGCAAAAGCTGGAGTTTTTTAAAGTAAGTGGCTGCCGTTTTAAAATCACATCTTCATCGGTGTATGGAAAACGGGCACAGTCAGAGGGGCGGTATTCATAAATGCTGCAATAATTATCAGTACCTAAAAACGGACAGGGTTTGCTCTTTAAAACATAATCGCCTTCATTATCCACATACAGGTATTGGTCAATAAACTCCCCTTCTTTCATTTTAAGCTGCTTGCTTATGCGTTTAATATCGGGAGTTTTAAAACGGGGCGAATAGTTTTTACAGCAATTGGCACATTGCAGGCAGTCAATTTTCTCAAATGCTTCTTCATGCAGATCCGGCAGTGCCTTCAGCACTTTGTTTTTATCGGCACGGTTCAGCAACTGTTTGTATTGCTTTTGATGATCGGCCGATTTTTTTTGCCAGTTATGCAGTATATCATCCATTATGCAAATATCGGTTTTGAATGCATGAATTAACGTAATTCATGATGGTTATTCATCATTTTTCAACTATTTGGATTTTTTATTGCTGATAATACAAACGCACAATTCATATACAGTTTTCCACAGTACTGCACAAGGCTGTACAGTCTCCATAAATCTTGTTACTATAACGTAAATTTGCGCAACTTTTTACAGCTAAAAAAAGCGGAACAAAAAACTAAACAGGTATATGAATCTTTTTGAGCAACAACAACAGGAATTTACAGGCAGGCATATTGGCCCCGGCGAACAGGAAACAAAAGCCATGCTGAAAACCATTGGCGTATCAAGTGTGGATGAGTTAATTGAAAAAACCGTCCCCTCCTCCATCCGTTTACAACAACCTTTGCAAACTGCCGGCCCCGTAAGTGAATTTGAGTATTTAACCGAATTGAAACAAACCGCTTCTTTAAACAAAGTATGCAAATCATACATTGGCCAGGGTTATTACAATACCATTGTGCCCAGTGTTATTTTACGCACCGTGTTTGAAAACCCGGGCTGGTACACACAATACACACCTTACCAGGCAGAAATTGCACAGGGCCGTTTGGAAAGTTTGCTCAACTTTCAAACCATGGTGAGTGATTTAACGGCGCTGCCTATTGCCAATGCCAGTTTATTGGATGAAGGCACCGCAGCCGCAGAAGCCATGGCCATGTTCTTTAATCATAAAAACAAAGACCATGAACACATAACTGCACCAAAGTTTTTTGTAGATGAAAATGTGTTTGCACAAACAAAAGATATTTTAATTACAAGAGCCGCACCCATACACATTCAATTAGTTTTTGGCGATTATAAAACTGCCGCTTTAGATGAAACCTATTTTGGTGCTATAGTACAGTATCCCAACAGCAATGGCGCTGTGGAAGATTACCGCAGTTTTATTGATAAAGCACACGCTGCAAATGCACAGGTAATTATGGCTGCCGATTTACTGGCCCTCACCCTGTTGACTCCTCCCGGAGAATTGGGTGCTGATGCAGCCATTGGTACCGCACAGCGTTTGGGTGTGCCCATGGGTTTTGGGGGTCCGCATGCGGCCTACTTTGCCACCAGGGATGAATTTAAACGCAACATTCCCGGCCGCATTATTGGTGTGAGTATTGATGCGCAGGGCAACCGTTGTTTACGCATGGCGCTGCAAACAAGGGAGCAGCACATACGCCGTGAAAAAGCCACCAGTAATATTTGCACCGCACAGGCTTTACTGGCAAACATGAATGCCATGTATGCCGTGTACCATGGTGGCGATGGTTTAAAAAACATTGCTAAACGGGTAAGCCTGCTGGCTGCCGTGTTAAGTGATGAACTGAATGAACTGGGCTTTACCAACGTAAACGGGTTTTATTTTGATACACTGAAAGTGCAGGTAAATGATGTTGCTGCAGTTAGAAAAATTGCAGAAGAAAGAAGCATCAACTTCCATTATTTTGATAACAACCATATTGGCATTGCGCTGGATGAAACCACCACACAAAACGATGTGCTGGATATACTGCATGTGTTTGCATCATCCTTAAACAACGATACCGCCACTGCCGGTTTTGATGCCGATAAATTTTTAGATAATATCCCGGCAGCATTAACACGTACCAGCGAATTTTTAACGCACCCCGTTTTTAATACCCACCACAGCGAAAGCCAAATGCTGCGGTACATAAAATATTTAGAGAACAAAGACCTTAGCCTTAATACCAGCATGATAAGCCTGGGCAGCTGCACCATGAAGCTGAATGCAGCCACGCAGTTAATTCCTGTAAGCTGGCCGGAGTTCAGCACTATGCACCCGTTTGCACCGGCACACCAATGGAAAGGCTATGCAAAAATTGTAAAAGAACTGGAAGACTGGTTAAGCAATATTACCGGTTTTGCAGCCACCAGTTTGCAACCCAACAGCGGCGCACAAGGTGAGTACGCAGGTTTGTTAACCATACGTGCCTATCATGAAGACAGGAAAGAAGCACACCGCAATGTAATCTTGATTCCAATCAGCGCACACGGCACCAACCCTGCCAGTGCAGTAATGGCCGGCTTTAAAGTGGTGGTTACAAAATGCGATGATGCCGGTAATATTGATGTGGCCGATTTAAAAGCCAATGCAGAAAAATACAAAGACAACCTGGCCGGCTTAATGGTTACTTACCCCAGCACACACGGTGTGTTTGAAGAAAGCATAAAACAAATCTGCAGTATTATACATGACAACGGCGGCCTGGTGTATATGGACGGCGCTAACATGAATGCACAGGTAGGCTTAACCAGCCCCGGTAATATTGGTGCTGATGTTTGTCACTTGAATCTGCATAAAACATTTGCTATTCCGCATGGTGGTGGCGGCCCCGGCATGGGCCCCATTTGTGTAAATGAAAAGTTAGCACCTTACCTGCCCTCGCATGTAAGCCTGCGCAATGAACAACGAACAACGAACAATGAACATCGAACATCAGCAGTAAGTGCGGCGCCCTACGGAAGTGCTAGTATTTTATTGATCAGTTATGCGTATATAAAAATGTTAGGGCCTGATGGCCTGCGCAAAAGCACCGAATACGCCATACTGAATGCCAACTACATGAAGGCAAGACTGGAGAACGATTATAAAATTTTATACAGCGGCATTAACGGCACTTGTGCCCACGAATTTATTGTTGACCTGCGCCCCTTTAAACAAAGCGCCGGTATTGAAGCAGAAGATGTGGCCAAGCGTTTAATGGATTATAATTTTCATGCGCCCACATTAAGCTTTCCTGTGGCAGGAACAATAATGGTGGAGCCAACTGAAAGTGAAGACAAAGCAGAACTTGACCGTTTTTGCGATGCCCTCTTAAGCATACGCAACGAAATACGTGCTGTGGAAGAAGGCAAAGCCGATAAAGCAGACAACCCGTTGAAGCATGCACCCCACACACAGTTTGTGGTAACAGCTAACGACTGGAACCATGCATACAGCCGTGAAACTGCCGCCTACCCGTTAGACTATGTACGCCAGAATAAATTTTGGCCCAGCATAAGCCGTGTAAACAACACTTTTGGCGACCGTAACCTTGTTTGCACCTGCGAACCGGTAGAGAGTTATATGGAAGTTGCCGCTCACTAACCTTTGTTATATACAGTTAAAGCCCTTGCATTGCAGGGGCTTTTTTATTTATCTGCCTTAGCCTTGGCGAAGGCAGATTATTTTTATTGGGTGAGCATTTGTTCGTTGATGAGGCATCGTTGCCACGCTCGTTTTAAGAACAAACCACTGTTGAGCTTTTATTGAAGCGGAGAAGTACTGCATAAACTTTCGTTTTTTAGATTGTCGCTGTACCGACAATTGAAAATGCGAAAGTTTGGAAAATTTCGTATTTAATATTGTTTTTTATATATATCTTTAAGAAGCAACTTTGTACGGCGGTTGGCTGAAAATTCAAAAAGCAGACTTTCGCATATTTACGAGTTATGCACAAGCTTAAATCATCACTCTCCTTCCAATGAAATTTTCTAATATCATTCTTACAACCACCACTGTTTTTCTATTTAGTTGCAACTCAATACAACAAAAAAGTAAAGACTCGCCCGTTCATTCGCCAAAAGCGAAGACGGACACTTTAAATGCAGACACGGTCTTAAGAGAGACTTTTAAACAAGAGGACTTCGCAGATAATGAATATCTTTTAGAAAAACTAAAACCGATTCGATCAAATTTTAAACGAATTAATTCCATTGAAAAATGGTCATCTAAAGAAACGAAAGAGTTAAACGAAACAACAGAAGGGGGTGAGGCAATATTTTACTACTCTAATGTTGGTCTGGAAAAAATAACAACTCGGCATTTTGGCGAAACCTTTCAAAAGTTGACTGAATACTATTTATTAGACGGACAGTTGTCCTTCGTATTTGAGAAGTTATATAAATACAATAGGCCGATTTACCATGATTCAGCGTCGATGAAAGAAAATAAAGACAATCAAACTTTTGATGAGAACAAATCTGAAATTGAAGAAGACAGAAGCTATTTCGAAAATCGACGACTTATCCATCAAATAAGTAATCAGGATTGCGGTTCTCCATTTTCAGAGGAATATTTAACGAATGAACAAAAAAGGATAGCGACAGACTTTGGACAACTTAGGTCAATGATAAAATCTCCCTAAAGCCTGTGCATAACATGGGTATATTACGAAAGCCGGGCAGACGGAAGTTCAATCAACGGTAAATTGTCTCGTCCTGAAATAGGTTGACTACAAAATCAACCAAAAATGGACTTAAAAGAACAGATCATTCAGGAGTATTTACTCACCGGCTGCGGTTTTAGAAAACTCGCCGCCAAGTATGGCATCAGCCGTACCACCATTTGTAAATGGGTGCAAATTCACCAGGGAATACATAACTTGCCTCCTACGAAAAATCAACAAAACTATTCCACAAGCAGCATGAACAGTTCCCCTAAAAAAACAACGGAGCAGGCCCAGCAAAACAACCAGGAGTTGCTCCGCCATTGTTGGTATTATTGAAGCCGTCGCCGCTCCGCCCCTGTTGGTATTCGTGAAGCCTCGCCGCTGTCTGATATGCAGCGCTAGCAAAGCAGCAAGGCGTACCAACAGCCAGTGCATAAACCTGCATTTTATTATTAGCCAAAGTTTCCAATCCCACCAACCTGAACGCAACAGCTAACTATTCATTCACTTATATTTAATATTTTTGGTTAGCAGCATCAAGCTCTAGGTTTCGGTTGGTGAGGACACCAACCGATAAAAAAAATTCTTCTTAATTCCGCTGGACTGTGCCGCAATGAAAGTGCAATATACCCACCACGGGGTATCCCTTCTTATATTAATTTAGCTAGCTTTACTTTTACTCCATAGCGTATGAATCTATCATTTAAATTGCTGTCATTTATTATTGCGCTAACAATATGCAATGTTGCCATAGCGCAAAACAGTCCCAAACCAAAGACAGTTACACATTCAGCAACCGCCACAAATACAACCAAACCGCAACAGCCGGTTATTAAAGACACGCTGGCTTACAATATTCAAACAACCTATGCTAAACTGGTGGCTATGATAAGTGACAGTACAATTCCTGCTGCTGCATTTTATAAAGTTCCTGTTACCAATCCCGATTTTGAAGTACCGCAAGCTCCTTACAGCCATCCCCAATATGATGCAACTGTTATCATGCCTAATTCAGTGGAAGCAAAAGTTTCGGGAGATTACAGGGACTGGGCAAAAGGAACAGCCAACTGGTATTGGACCTGTACCCTGCTCCGCCTTCCAAAAGAAACTATACGGCCGGCCATATTTGGTTCACTTAAAAACCGGGTTGACAGTATCATCCGCACACTTCCACCAATTGATATGCCCAATGACAAAAGCAGGATAGAGCGTATTAATATTTGGGAAAACACTATAACAAGTAAAAACACTTCTCAAACTTTTGATGAGTTAGACTTTGAGATATGGTTTACAAAACCCATCACACAAACCCAGGAACAATATCTTGATTCGATGCTGACAAAATACCACCCTGGTTTCGCACAGGCCAGTACTGCTGCCGCTACCATGGAATACCTGGCCAACCAGTTCACCAGCGGTCAGTTTCCCTGCGATAAGGCATTAGAGGCGTTACGCAACGAGGTAAAAAACGTAGCTGACCGGCCCAACAGCATGGAGATTGTTTATGAAATGACTTCTGTGGCAAAATTCCCGATATGCTTATTTGGCGCTCTTACAAAGCAGCTGAGTATCTCACAGCAAAACCAATTAGTAGATATATACCAGGAAAAAAACAAACCGGTTAAAGTAACGCAAACAATAGCGCCCCCCGTACAAAATAACACCAATCAGCCGCAGGGAGAAATGGTGCGTTGTAAAGTTTGCGATGGCACCGGCATGATGGATGAGATAGCTTATTCGCATACTTATAATGGGATATCTGGCACCTACACCACGATTGCCACAAAAAAAGTAAAATGCACATTTTGTAATGGAACGGGTAAAGTTTTAAAAGCTGAGAAGAAAAAACATTAAGCTGTTTTATTTCTTCTGCCTTTGCTGGTATTATTGCAGCGCAGCAAAATAGCTGAGCGTACCAACAGCAAAAGAATAAACCCACATTTTTATACCGGTTAAAGCCGTCAATAAACCGTTACTTACCTCACCGCTTACCTAAGTGTAACACCAACGGCACAAAATACCTATCTTTACAGCTATTAAAATAAATAAAATGGATAAGCAACAAGGTGTCGTTAAGTTTTTTAATGCAGAAAAAGGGTTTGGCTTTATTAAGCACAACGACTCTGCAAAAGAAACCTTTGTACATGTAAGCGGCTTAAATGGCATTACTATTAAAGAAGGTGATGTTGTTGAGTTTGATTTACAGGAAGGTAAAAAAGGCATGAATGCCGTTAATGTAAAAGTTATACAATAAAACTTACAACTACTAAGGTAAAAGCTGCTCACCCGCAGCTTTTTTTGTGCCCTTTAAAATAATTATTAAAGGCTGTACATGGCTGCCCCGTTAATACGCCCGGTGGCAGCGTCCTGCGCCATTACTACCAGTTTATACTCTTTTGTAATTGCACCCCTGGGAAAAACGAGTTCAATTTTTTTGCTGCTTTCATAATCTGTGTTCACAAGGTCTCTTACAATATTGCAGCCGGTTAAAGTAGCCCCGTCGTTTTCACCCGCAGCAATCCGGGTTACTGCGCTGTGCTGTACCAATAATGCAACAATTTCATTGCCTTCCATATTTCCATCTGCCATACAATTAAAAGAAAGTTTGTTAGAGGAAACCGACAAGTTTGAAACATGCAGGCTTACAGCAGGTTTCTTTTTTATTTCGCTGTTGATGGCTGCGGCAATGGCAGTAGCATTGCTGCCAACAGTTTCCTTTTGCCCGTTAATAACCAGTTGCGGTGTATAAACGGATGAGAGGTTCATACTACGGGCATACATTTGCTGCCGTCGGGAGTAGGCGGCATTGCTGAAACTGTCCGTCCACCCCAGCCGGTTCCAGTAATCTACATGAAACGAAAGTGGAATGATGTTTTTGTTATTGCCGTTACTGTATTTCTGCAGCAATGCATCAGCCGGCGGGCAACTGCTGCAGCCCTGGGAAGTAAACAGTTCCAGCACAGCAATGCCCGTTGTATCAGTTGCAGCAACAGCGGTAACCTTACACTGTTTAGTTGTATTTGCCCGCATTAAGAAAAAGGCAACTAAACCGGTGGTTAAAATCACTGTGGCAAAAGCGGCTTTCATAAATGAGTTTTACTTATTTACAAATAAAAGACCGTGCTGGTTTTATTTTTTATGGATTATGCCTGCAGTAATTAAAAATCGGTATACAAACACATACTACTTATTTTTGGCAAATAAAATTTCCATTATGAGATATCGCCTGCTCCCGCTGCTGTTATTTTGTGGTTTATATGCTGCTGCACAAAAAACAACACCACAAATGCAGTACAGCATTTCACTCCCACAGCCTCAAACGCATGTGTACCAGGTACAGTTAAACAGCAGTGGCTGGGCTAAAGACACCATTGATTTTAAACTGCCCAAATGGATGCCCGGCTATTACCAGTTACTAAATTATGCGGCTGATGTTGAAAATATTTCAGCGCAATCGACCGGTAAAACCATTGCGCTTGCACAGCTGAATGAAAATACCTGGCGCATTGCAGGTATAAAAAACAAATCTTTCAGCATCAGCTATAACATTAAAACCAAAAGACAATTTGTTGCCAACAGTTATACAGACAGTGCCCACGCCTATATTGTTGCCTGCAATACTTTTTTATATGCAGAGGGTTATTTAAAAATACCGGTAACCGTGCAGGTAAATTTACCCCGGCAATGGAAAGATGTTGCCACCGGCTTAACACCTGTTGCAAAAAAACTCAATCTGTTCAGCGCTGCTGATTTTGATGAATTGTACGACTGCCCGCTGCTGCTGGGAAATTTACAAGCGCTCCCCTCCTTTTATGTAAAGGGAATTGAACACCGTTTTATTGGATATAATATGGGCAGCTTTAACGGCCGGCAGTTGATGGATAACCTGAAGAAAATTGTGGAAGCTGCAGTTGCCATTATGGGTGATGTGCCTTACAAACAATATACTTTTATTGGTATTGGCCCGGGCCGTGGTGGTATTGAACATTTAAACAACACCACGGTTAGTTTTGAAGGCAGCGGGCTTGATAAACCCGAAGCCATGAACCGTACGCTTAATTTTTTAGCACATGAATATTTTCATCATTACAATGTAAAACGCATACGGCCTTTTGAACTGGGGCCTTTTGATTACGATAAGGAAAACCGCACCAATTTGCTGTGGGTGAGTGAAGGTATTTCAGTTTACTATGAATATTTAACCGTAAAACGTGCCGGGCTTTCTGATGCGGCAACGTTGCTGCACAATTTTGAAGGCAACATGAATGCATTGGAAAATAATCCCGGCAGAATGTACCAGTCGTTAACGCAGGCCAGTTATTATACCTGGAGTGACGGGCCATTTGGCACCGGCGGTAATGAGCCGGGAAAAACCATTTCGTATTATGATAAAGGGCCGGTGGTTGGTTTGCTGCTGGATTTTCATATCCGCAATGCCACGCAGAATAAACAATCACTGGATGATGTAATGCGCTATTTATATTACCACTATTACAAAAAACTGCAACGTGGATTTACAGAAGCAGAGTTTCAGCAGTCATGTGAAATGGCTGCAGGCAAAACACTCAGCAACCTGTTTGATTTTATTTACAGCACCAAAGAACTGGAATATAATAAGTACCTGAATATGGGCGGGCTTTCAGTTAATTTTACTACTGCAGAAAACAGCAAGGGCAAGCCCGTGACCAAAGCAACACTGAGTGCGGTAGAGAATCCCGATACGCTGCAGGTGGCCATATTAAAATCATGGATGGGAGAATAAAGAATTTTGTACCCTGTAATTTCATTGCTTTGATTATTTAAACCTTTCTTTAAAAATCAACTTATGCAACAGGAACTATCAGACATCAGGGAAAAACAAAAATCATCCTGGAACCAGTTTTCATCTGGCTGGAAAAAATGGGAACCCGATTTATGCAGGCACATGCAGCCGGCTTCCGATGCAATCATTGATGCACTGCAGCCTGCAGGCACACAAATAATTTTAGATATAGCGGCAGGCACCGGTGAACCCGGCTTGAGTATAGCAAAAATACTTACCGGCGGAAAAGTGGTAATTACCGACCTGGCCGATGAAATGCTGGATATTGCCCGTGAAAACGCCGCTAAAAAAGGAATTGCCAACGTGGAGTTCAGCGCCTGTGATGTGTGCGAATTGCCTTTTGCGGATAATACATTCGACAGTGTTAGTTGCCGTATGGGGTTCATGTTTTTTCCAGACATGCATTTAGCCGCTAAAGAAATATACCGGGTGCTGAAACCCGGTGGCAGCATTGCAACTTCTGTTTGGAATAAGGCTGATAAAAATTTTTGGGCAGCGGCTGTTTCAGAAATCATTAGCAGGAATATGGAGCTGCCTGCTCCCCCGCCCGGTGCCCCGGGAATTTTCCGTTGTGGTGAACCCGGGCTAATAGCAGGCATTTTTAAAGCAGCAGGGTTTAAAAACATTACCGAAAAAGAAGTGGCTTGCAATATGCAATGCGAATCAGCAGCAGGCTACTGGCAAATGATGACTGAAATTGCAGCACCGGTGGTAGGCGCCCTCAGCAAGGCAGATGACAGCATGAAAGAAAAAATAAAAAATGAATTGATTGAACGGATAAATAATAAATACCCTGATGGAAATATACTGATGGAGGGCAGTGCACAGGTGATAAGTGCGGTAAAATAAAATCCTGTTTCTTTTTTCGTTACAGCTCCTGCACCATATTGTCAGCAGCAGAAACTTTCCATACATTTGAAACATTACCAAACAGAAACTATTAAGTAATGCATACAGTTCTGCCTTTTTTACTGGCAATGGTGGCAGCCATTGTGCTGCTGGAAATGTGGGCCACCAAATTGAAAGTGGCGTATCCCATTTTATTAGTGGTGGCTGGTTTGCTTATCAGTTTTATTCCGGGCCTGCCGCAGGTTAAAATAAACCCCAATCTTATTTTCTTCATTTTTTTACCCCCGCTCCTTTTTGAAGCCGCCTGGTCAGTTTCATTTAAGGAAATGAAAAAATGGTGGCGCATTATTGGCAGCTTTGCATTTTTAGTGGTTTTCTTTACGGCATTATCCGTTGCAGTAGTTACCAATCATTTTATTCCGGGCTTTAGTTTGGTATTGGGTTTTTTGTTGGGAGGTATTGTATCTCCGCCAGATGCAGTAAGCACAGGTGCTATTACGCAGTTTGTAAAAATACCCAAAGCAACTGCCACTATTCTTGAAGGAGAAAGTTTATTGAATGATGCATCCTCCCTCATTATTTTTCGTTTTGCATTAGTCGCTGCAGGTACAGGGCAGTTTATCTGGCAGCAGGCTGCATTAAGTTTTTTGTGGATGGTGATTGGTGGCGCAGCAGTGGGTTTATTACTTGCATGGATATTTATTAAGCTTCATAAAATACTCCCCACAGATGCCCCGTCGGATATTGCGTTTACCATTATTGAACCATACGCCATGTATTGGGTGGCAGAGCAGCTGCACAGTTCCGGTGTGCTGGCCGTAGTGGCAGGTGGTTTATTTATGTCAACAAGAAGATTACTTTTTTTAAACAGCACCAGCCGTGTACGGGGTTTTAGTGTGTGGGAAAGTTTTGTTTTTATCTTAAATGGCATTGTATTTTTTATTATTGGCCTAGGGCTGCCGGATATTGTAGCTGGGTTACGCACTGAAGGCATTCCATTGTCTGCAGCCATTGGCTATGGTGTACTGGTTACTGCGGTTCTAATTGCGGCAAGAATTATCAGTTCGTACGTGGCGTTAATTGCCACCATGATATTCCGGCCAGAAGTGATGCCCCACTCCACTAATGCCGGGAGAAGATGGAGAATGCCATTACTGCTGGGCTGGACGGGCATGCGTGGAGTGGTATCGTTAGCCGCTGCGCTTGCCATACCTGTTACGCTGGATGATGGCAGTGCCTTTCCGCAACGCAATCTCATTCTCTTTATAACATTTATAGTAATACTGCTAACGCTGGTGGTGCAGGGGCTTACCCTGCCTTATTTTATTAAACGGAGCGGTTTGTTTTCTGCTTTTAACGAGGAAAAAGAAGAAGATGAAAGAAAAAGAATAAAGCAGGGGTTGAGAGAACATGTTTACCAATTTTTAAAAAATAAATACGATAACGAACTAAAAGACCATGCCGGCCTTCAGTTGTTTTTAAAACATTGGGAAGAAAAAACGCAGCTAGCAGAAGAAGACTGGATGAATACAAAAACAAAAGCCATTTTTATTGAAATGCTCGAAAGCCAGCGGCAATACCTTACTGAGCTGAATAAAGACCCTGCCATTGATGAGGAAATCATTCGCACACAACTATACCAGATAGACCTTGAAGAAGAGCGGCTGAATGTAATTTGATACTGCCTTCACCTGAAAAAAATAGTTATTCTTTTGTTTGCAGAAATTTATAGCCCCAGGCGGTTATTAAACAAATGCCGCCAATGATCCACCATAAATTATTAAAGCCAAGTGCATGCACAATGCTGGTGCCACTAAGGCTGCCCACCACCTGTGCAACACCCCATGCCATGGTATATAATGCGGCATAGCGGCCACGGTTAGAAGGTTTGGTACGGGCAATATACCAGGTGTTCATAAAGGGCATGGCGGCAATTTCTGCCAGCGTTACCACCAGCATGGCCAATGTGGCTATCCACACTGTATTGGCAAGTGGAAGGTTCAGCATTATATAAGAAAGTGCCATCAGCAAACAGCCATACATCATCAACCGCAGGTAAGGCCGCTTACCTTCTATCTGAAACACCACCACCATTTCAAATAAAGCTATCAGCACACCATTCATCGCCATTATAATTCCAATAACGGGTTTTGAAAGATGCAGCTCTTCTTTAAAATACAAAGGCACGGTTGTAAACAACTGGAAAAAACAAAATGCAAATAATATGGTAAGCCCTACAAAGCGTATAAATATTTTATCAGCAAAAGGGCTGCCCGATGCACCCGTCTCTTCATGCTGGTGATGCCCCTGGTGCTGTTGCGCTACAGTTACTTTTGGTAAAATAAGCAGCAACAGAATTGCGGATGTAATATTGGTTAAACCATCTACCCAAAACAACAGGTTAAAACTTATTTCTGATAATATACCTGCCAGTGCACTGCCCACACCCCAGCCCATGTTAATGGCAAGGCGGTTAAGTGAAAAAGATTGTGTACGGTTTTGTGGTGTGCTGTAATGAGCAATGGCGCTTGAATTGGCCGGCCGGAACGCTTCATTCACTGTGCTGGATAAAAAAACCACGAGGCAAATACTGGGAAAGCTGTTCATGTATCCTAAAATAATGAACATGATGCCACCAAAAAACAATGATAAAAACTGCAGGTAATAAAAACCGAACCGGTCGCTGATTTTACCACCTAAAAAAGCCCCCGCAAGTGAGCCCACACCATAACAGGCAACAGCAATACCGCCCTGTACTTCTGAATAGCCACGGTGATTGCAATACAATGTCATAAACGGCAGCACCATGGTGCCGCTGCGGTTAATGAGCATTACAAGGCTCAGCAACCACATACGGGGGTTTAATCCGCTGTATGCATTTTTGTAAGTATTGATTACGGGGGTTATCATAAAAGCAAAGGCGCTGCAAATATATCCATTTGCAGCGCCTCATTTGTGTTAACAATTTATAAGTTATCCAGTATCTCTTTTATTGAAGGCCTTTTTTTATAATCGGTATTGAAAAAAACATACTTAATAATACCATTGCTGCCGATAATGTATGTGGCCGGAACAGGAAGATTGGTTCCATTACTGCCATTGGCTTCATTAAAATCTATGCCGTATTCTTTATACCGGGTTATTGTTTTTTCATCTACTGCATAATCTACTTTGTAGCTTTTCATAACATTCATACCCGTATCATGCAAAACAGGGAAAGTTGCTTTTGTTTTCTCTGTGGTCTTTAAAATATTGGCCTGTATTTCCGGCGAAACAGCCACCACGGAAGCACCTTTTTCTTTTACCAGTTGCAGCGAATCGTTCAGCCTGCTTAAATATTTATTACAATAAGGGCACCATTGGCCACGGTAAAACACCAATACAACCGGCCCATTTTTTAATGCGGCAGACAAGTCGAATGTTTTTCCGTTGGCTTGAGGAATGCTAAAAAGTGGCGCCGCATCCCCTGTTTTTAAACCGGAAGGATAGGTTACGCTATTTTGTGCAAAGGCAGCAGGTACTGCAAAATATACTGCAGCAGCGATGATCATTTTTTTCATTTTTTTTGTTTAACAGTTAATGCCGGGGAACTGGCATAAACAGTTACACAATTTTATTCAGCATCGTTTTGTAAACGGGGAAATTCTTTAAATACATTTTGAAATTGTTCCGGCGGGGTAACCAGTTTGCGTTTGTTTACATCTATCCAGGCGCCATCAACAGTAACAATGGCAGCAAGGGTATCGTTATTTTTCCAGATTTCATTTACAAAACTCCACCGGGAAAAATCATCAGATGCCTTTTGTAAATAGATACGTATTTCAATAGCATCGCCAAATTTTAATTCCCGCTTAAATACGGCTTCTTCCCGTAAAAGCACCGGCCCTACTCCAAACTGCTGTATCAGCTGCATGCTGATGCCTGCTGTTGTCAATGCTTTCATACGGGCATCCGCACAAAAATCATAGTATTTGCTGTGCAGCACATGAAAGTTGGCGTCAATATCAGCCCAGCGTATTTCGCTTTTTACCGTAATTGCATTCATAGTTATTTGTCTAAAGTTTTCATTAGCGACACTCCTGCTTCATCCACATTTACAAAAGTATTGCATAACAGCACAACCGCTGTTTTTGTTACGGGATTTATTGCCAAAAAAGTGCGGTATCCTCCGGTGGCGCCATTGTGAAAATAAATATCCCCCCATCCCCAGTTTTGTATAAACCAGTTCAACCCTATTTTTTGTTTGCCGGCTTCATAAGTAACCTTATGGGACAATGAAATTGCCTTTTGCAATTCAGGATCATTACAGTTTAAATTGACGGCAGCATATTTCAATAAGTCAGTTGTATTGCTGCGAAGACTACCGGCGGCAGTTAATGCTTTAAAATCCCACGGGCCCTGTTGCTGCAACGCTTCATTGTATCCCTGTATAAAAAGTGCACTGTCTTTTTTTAATAAAAGCTCTTTCGTGTCAGTCATTCCTGCTTTTGAAGTGATGAAGTTGCTGACCATTTTTTCAAAAGGCATTTTGTATACAGTCGATAAAATATACCCCAGCAGCCCCACACCAAGATTACAGTATTCTAATTTTTCTCCTGGCTTGCGTTGAAGCTTTGCATGATGCAGGTAAGTGAGTAATTTGGCTTCATCATAATCTTTATAAGGATTCACCATATTGGTCATGTCAAAATTATCGGGTAATGGCGGCAGCCCAGATGTATGATTGCTGAGGTGAACAATCCTGGCGGTATCACTGTCATATACCAGCCATGCAGCATCTTTTGGAAGGTATAGGTTAACCGGATCGTTCAGTTTTATCTTACCCTCATTCACTGCTTTCGCCAGTAATATTCCTGTAAAGGTTTTTGTTACAGACCCGATCTCATACAGGTTTTTATTAGAAGGCAATTGTTTGTTTTCTTTTACAGTTTCTCCATAATTGTAATAAAACAACTGGCCATTTTTCAAAACACCAATGCTGAGCGCCACTGCTTGTGACTCAAACATAAACTTCTGTAGTACTTCTTCCACTTTTTTATCCTGGTCAGATAAAAGCTTATTATCGGTAATGGATTTTACAAGTGGGCCGGTTACTGGTTTTTTGTAAGGCTGAAATAAAAAGGTTTCAATTTGCCCGGCACTGTCAAGGCTTAAATACATGGAAAATGTTGATGCTGCAAACACCGCTTTGTATTTGGCAACATTCCCTTCCATCGATTCAAATTCATCTGCATTCAATATTCCTAATGGCGCCAGGTTATTTTCAAATATCTTCCGGAAAGCTTCTTCGCTTAGTTGCTTTCTGAATGCATTGCCAGCCAGGGTGTAAATACTGTCGGGCTGGTAGGCATTAAAATACCTTACTACTTTTTGTTTTACAACTTCAATTTTTTCTTTTTGGGTGTTTTGGGCAAACAAATTACCAAACATCAAAAAAGCAATCGATATCATTAATCCATTTTTCATTGTACTTGTCTTATAAAATTATTTAAATGTAAGCTGACTATTCGCAAAGTGTTTTAATTTTTGTAAAAACTGAAATCTCCTTAAGGTTTCAAATCCGAATGAGTGCATTATACGTCCTCTATACGTACCCTTGGTACGAATATTATAATAAATACCAGTGTCATTAGTAAGTACTTTTATCAAATAGCTATTCTGCCCAAAAGCAAAAGGCTTAATAATAGCAATATAATTTTCGCTCTTTTGTATTTGCCAGCCTAAAGCCTCAGCAGCATTCATTACAATCTGTTCATTAATTTCTTTGTCTAAATCTGTAACCAGCAGCCTTAGCTTACGGTCGGTATATCTGTAATAAATGCAAAGGCTAAACTCAATCACACCCAGTAAAAAAAATGGAATAAAAATCCACGGCAACGCCACTGCTTGTGTTAAACTGACTATTAAAATTACAAAAGGCATAATAAAGCCAACAAGCGTAACAGGAACAAACCCCCAGAAAATTGGCCAGAATCTGTCCAGATAATCAGGAGGTAACTCTAAATCATTAATGACTTTTATTTTTTGTTCTTTAGTCACTGGTTTTAATTTAAAATCCATAAAGCCTTTTTAGGCCTTATGGATTTAATGGATACATTATTCTGCTTTTTTATCCTCTTTCTTCTTTGCAATTTGCTCCAGTAACTGCAAACCCAGCAGGCCGCTTATGCCGCCATTGGCACTGTCGCCACCGGCACCAATCAGCACATCCGGCATTATCTTCACGTTTTGAGAAGCGATGGATTCAATCACTTTCAATTGTGTAAAGTTGTTACCGCCCATGGCTTCTACAGAAAGTTTATAAGATTCTGCATTACTCTTACCTATTGCCAGAATTTTTTCAGCCTCTGCATTACCGGTTAGAGATATCTGCTCTGCATTTGCTTTTGCCAGCAATTCAATCTTTTCAGATTCAGCTTTTGCCAGCAACCTTGTTTTTTCTGCCTCACCAGTAGCCAATAGCTTTAAACGGTCGCCTTCTGCATTCGCCTGAAGACGTACACTGTTGGCATCACCTGTTGCTTTTTTAACGGAAGCATCGGCAATGCGTTCTGCAATCAATACACCCTGGTCAGCTTTTACAATTTCTTTCTGCATATCTGCAATGGCCGTTTCTTTTTCCAGTGTTTGCCTTGTTTCCTGCGCCAGCTTTTCTGTTTCGTAGGTTATCTTTTGTTCTTCTGCCAACTTACGGTCAGTTAATGTTTTCATCAAACTTTCAGGAGGAACAATATCACCAATCAACGTATCCACACCATACACATTATACTGGTCAAGCACTTTGCCAATATGGTCTTTAGCGCTTTGTTGCCTTTCTTTACGGGTGCCCAGGAAGGCAATCACATCACTGTCCTGCGCACTGTTACGGAAGTAGTTACCAATAGTTGGTTCCAGCACCTGGCTCACCAGGTTATTCATGTTACCAAAACGTGCAATTACTTTTGGTGCTTCGGTTGTTGGTATGTGAATGATCTGGCTCACATCCAAATTGAACGGGAAACCATCTTTACTGCGTACCGTAATCGTTGATAAATTTTTATCCAGCTGATGGCTTTCACTTCTTGCACTGGCCCAGTTCAACACTAAGTTTGTTGTAGGTACCAATTCCACTTTCATAATGTATGGGTTAATGGGATATTTGCCCGGCCCCAATGGTTCGGCCCAAACACCTTTATAATTTTTGGCAACAATGTTACCATGTTTAAACTCCACACCACTCAGGTCCTTACCTTCCTCACCCACATAACTAATCACCACACCCACATGTCCAATCGGTATCTCCGTCATCTTTACCATTTCTAATTTGGCAAACCAGGGATTCAGGAAATAACTACCTGCCAGTATCACTTGTTCCTGCAAGCCTTTATAACCATCGCTGCTTAAAAATGTATCCACATCCTGAAATTTGTTGTGGCCATTAATAATGCGTCCGGCAATTTGTCCTTCTTCCAACGGTTTACCTTCCATGGTAGTAACAACACCAACGGCATTATCTGGAATATTTATCAGGTCAGTAATTTCAATACTGAATAAAAAAGTATTGATACGGTAGCTGCCCGGAGTAATAATTGCAGTTTGCCGTCCTTTGCGTCCGCCATTTCTTAAAAAAGCTTCTGCATC
>JBGAHV010000010.1:60885-73805 GCA_044225995.1 Ferruginibacter sp.
TATAATGGTAAAAGGCTGAAAGGTGATGGCGTATTGCCAGATCCATTTCCAGAAATACACACCGGGTGGCAGTGTTTGCGCCTGGAAGCCTGCTTCGCCAGCTGTGGCAATAATGCGCCCTTCGGGCAGCTCCTGCTTGCCAAACAAAACGAATTTTTTGGTAACTAATCCTATGCGGTCTTCCGGTACAATTACCAGCCCGAAGAACACACGGAGAATAAATTTGTAGAACAATAAAATAAATAAAACGATTCCTAAGCCTATTAGCCAGGGGATAAATTGAGGTGACATGATCTTGTATTTGTTATGGGTTTTAAATTTGGTTTATTCTGCCGTAAAATTTATACGGCGGGTTACGAACATTTGTACACTCCCGGGCATCGTTGCGTCGCACACTGGTACGGCATTACGTAATTAAGCCTTGCGTATTTAATGTACTGGCTACAATGCTAAAGAGAAAAGTCTGTACTGCCATTTATTTTTATGCAGTATTTTGACCATACAAAGTGGATTACTGTCCTGGAGGGGAAGTATTGAAATTACTGAGGATAAAATCGCTCAGAAAAAATTCGATATGGAAAGTTTTGCAGGTCATTGTAAATTGAATTACACCGCAAAGATTGCAAGCAATTTACAATTAGTGGCAGCTAATAGGGACGAATGGTAACGGCATGGCCCGATTGGTATAAAAAGCTATAAGAAAGGAAAGCAAAGAAAAAGGCGGCCAAAAGCCGCCTTAAAAAATCAATTTATTTATAGAGAATCTCGTAGTATTCTTCAGCCATTCGGTTACTGTCAAACTGGAAACGAACATCTCTCATCCCGTTTTTCACAATCTGCCTCCAAACGTCATGGTTGTCATAATACATCGGCAATACCTGGTTTTCTAATATCTCATACAACTTATTTAAGTCGTATTCATCCTGCTCATGCACACTTACATTTTCATAATCAATCGGGGGTACAACAAAACCATTGTTCCCGTGGTTGATAAATTCACAAATCCAACCGTCGTTGGTACTGCAGTTTACAGAGCCGTTCATAGCAGCCGTCATACCACTGGTACCGCTGGCTTCTCTTGGTACACGGGGGTTATTCAGCCACAAGTCCGATGATTGTTTTAAACGTTTACTTAAAGCCAGCTCATAGCCTGTGCATACTGCTACATTGTTAAACCGTTTACTCAGGTGCACCAGGTTATTAAAATCACTGATAGCCGGGTAATCTACCGGGTAGGGTTTACCAGCCCATATAAACTGAACAGGATATTTTTTATTATTTACCAATGCATTAAAACGTTCTGCATCCCTGGTAAGCAGCTCAGCTCTTTTATATCCGGCAAAGCGGCGTGCCCACACAATTGTAAAAACATCAGGATTAAATAACTTCCCTGTTTGATCTGCCACTAAATCAAAAGCCCTTCTCTTCAAATATTTTTTGCGGTCATCAAATGCACCATCATTATTCTCGTTCATAAAATGATACATCTGTTTATCCGCCCAATAACGCCAGTTTTGTGCATTGGTAATTGCCTTTATTTCGCAAATGCCAGTATACTTCCCCCACATTTTACGGCTAACTTCACCATGCAACTGGCTAACGCCGTTTGCCAGTTTTGCAAAACGCAGCGCCACCAGCGAATGATTAAACTGGTCGCTATCCATTCCGGTAATACTTCTTACTTTTTCCAGGGGCAAGCCGCAGAAGTAACTCATTTTTTCACAAAGAAAAATATCGTGTTTTTCATTACCTGCTTCTTCAGGTGTATGTGTGGTAAATACCAAACGCTTTTTTACTTCCTCCACACTACCAAATTTATTATACAGGTAAAACACAGAGCTTACAGCATGTGCTTCATTTAAATGATAAAGCTCGGGGCGGAAGTTCAATTCATCAACAAGTTTAGCCCCGCCAACACCCAGCAAAATAAACTGTGCCACTTTTGTTGCAACGTTTGCATCATACAAGCGGTGTGTTATGGTTTGAGAAACGTAGTCGTTCTCCGGTAAATCAGTACTTAATAAAAACAGGGGTGCACTTTTAAATGTTTCTGGATTAAGGTACCATGCTTTTACCCAAACAGGATGGTCGTGAATTTGTATCTGGAATTTGATCCCCGTGTCTTCAAGAAAATTATATATTTTTTCGTTCCATTGTACCTGTAATGTTTGATCCTGGTTACGTGCCTGGTCATAGTAACCATACTTCCATAAAATGCCAATGCCAATTAAATTCTGGCGCAATTCATATGCACTGCGCATGTGAGAGCCGCTTAAGAAACCAAGGCCTCCGCTATAAATTTTTAAAGGCTGATGTACAGCAAACTCCATTGAAAAATAAGCCACTCTTTTGCTATACCTGTCATCAACAGAATACGGAACATTAAAATTTGTAAAACTCATTGTTGGTTAGTGTTTTGAGGATGCAATATACTTTGAAATTTTGGATTGTGTATGTTTGACACAAAAGGGCCAAACTACTACGGCATATAACGTTGCAGTGCGGAAATGAATTGCTCTGGCGAAAAAATATACAGCAATCAAATTGTTTTGGTTATTCGGTTAAAAACGGGCCTAAACTGTTGAAAGTAAAACCTAAGCAGTAATAGTTTCAACAGTAAATTAAATAAACTGATTTTTATACAGCCGTAAGTGAAAAGTAACCCTCCCCTTTAAAGGAAGATATTCACAAGCACTTAAAAAATGTTTAAAACCCTGCAGCATGAAAATAGCTTTTGATTTTTAGAAATTTTCTAAAATATCTATTACATACTTTTCAGAAAGCTTTAATTTTTTCCATAAGCATATCGCTGTACGACACAGCTATATAATCATCAGGCTTAATGGAAAAAAAACGGGCATAATAGCTGCATTGTTCTTTTAGTTTTTCAATACCAATTTCACCAGTACTGTCAATTGCCTCCACTTCTATAAATGTTCCCAAGCCTTTCACCTTGTCAAAATGAAACTTAACATTCTCTATAAAATAGATTTTCCTTTTCTTATCCACTACTACTTTAATGCCGTTGGTTTTTATTAGAATTTCCTTTAGCGCTTTATCAGGTTTATGATGGTACAGCAAAATATCAGATTGTTTTGCCCCGGCTGTATTGCTGCGTTCATACCAGATCAATGTATTTTCAATATTGCCTTCCCGCAGTTTCAGCCTGCCTGTGGAAACATTAAAATAAGTATCACACTGGTTATCGAGCCCTATAAATAAAGGGTTAAGAGAAAGCAGCTTTGCTTCCTGTGTTTCCAGTTCATCTGTCTTAGCCTTAAATTCTATGTTTACTGTTGCCATTTTTACGTTGTTATTATTGCGGTTACTTCAATTTCTATCAGCAGGTCATCATTTATCAGCCTGCTTACTTCCACCATGGTGGCAACAGGTTTAATATTTTTAAAAAACTCACCGTGGGCTTTACCCACTTGTTCCCATTGGGAAATATCGGTTACAAACATACGGGTGCGTACAACATCCTGCATAGAAGCACCCGCCTGCTGAAGTGCTTTTTCAATCTTTTGAAAAATGAAACGGGTTTGCAGGTATATATCTCCCCTGCCAACCAGTTCGTCTCCATCCATCGCTGTAGTGCCAGCCACTTCAATAATATTTCCCGCCCTTATGGCACGGCTGTATCCTACCACATCTTCCCAGGGCGACCCTGAACTTATATATTGTTTCATGCAGCAAAATTGAATCACAAATTACAAATCATTCAAAAACTGCAACAGTAAAAATATTTTTATGGATGCAATATTATTTTTAGATTTGTCTAAATTATAATTTAGACATTATGACTTTTTCTGTAAGTGAAGAGAATTATATAAAAAGTATTTATCACCTGCAGCAGGAAACCGGATTGGTAAATACCAATGCACTGGCTGCCGAAATGCAAACGAAGGCGGCATCTGTTACAGACATGCTGAAAAAGCTTGCCAATAAAAAAATACTGCAGTATGAAAAATACAGGGGATTTAAACTTACAGATAATGGAAAAAAAGTAGCGTTATCGGTAGTGCGCAAACACCGCCTGTGGGAATACTTTTTAGTTGAAAAGCTGGGATTTGAGTGGGATAAAGTGCATGATATTGCTGAAGAACTGGAGCATGTAAGCAGTGATGAACTAATAGAACGACTGCAACGCTTTTTAAATAATCCTTCTTTTGATCCGCATGGCGACCCTATTCCTGACAGCAATGGAAGAATTCCAAAGCTTAACCAGCAGCCATTAGCCGTCCTCCCCTTAAATAAAAGTGCAGTGGTAAGTTCAGTAACGAACCAGTCGCCGCAAATGCTGGAAATGCTGAAGCATTATTCTATTGGCATTGGCACCAATATAAAAGTGCTTAAAAAATTTGAATTTGATGGCTCCATGGAAGTGAAAGTGCAGCGGCAGCCCGGGTGCATCATCAGCGAAGCCATTGCAAAAAACATTTTTGTACGTTATGAATAATACCCTGCATCCACATACCTCTTTAAGTGAAGTTCACGAAACGATTGACACCGGTAAAAAAACCGGCTGGCGGAAAGTGTTGTCTTTTCTTGGCCCGGCATATTTGGTAAGTGTTGGATACATGGATCCGGGTAACTGGGCAACCGATCTTGCCGGTGGCAGTAAATTTGGCTATACATTGATTTGGGTATTGCTGATGAGTAACCTGATGGCTTTACTGCTGCAAGGATTATCAGCAAGGCTGGGCATTGTAAGGCGGCGTGATTTGGCACAAGCCAACAGGGAAACCTATCCCCGGCATGTAAACATTGCATTATGGTTGCTGGCAGAAATTGCCATTGCAGCAACGGATCTTGCAGAGGTACTCGGCATGGCTATCGGCCTTCAGTTACTCACAGGCCTTCCGCTCATTTGGGGAGTTTCCCTCACTGTGCTTGATACTTTTTTATTGCTGTACCTGCAAAAGCGTGGCATTCGAAAAATGGAAGCCTTTATCATTACACTGGTGGCAATTGTGGCTTTCTCTTTTTTGATACAAATTATTATGGCAAAGCCAGTAGCTACAGAAGTGATAAAAGGATTTATGCCTTCTTTTCCAAGTGAAGAAGCACTTTATATTGCCATTGGAATTATAGGCGCTACAGTAATGCCGCATAATTTATACCTGCATTCTGCTTTGGTGCAATCCCGTAAAATTGACAGAACCAATGAAGGCATTAAACAAGCACTAAAATTTAACCGAATCGACAGTACTATTGCCCTCAACATTGCATTTTTAGTAAATGCTGCCATCTTAGTACTGGCGGCCGCTGTATTTTTTAAATCAGGCAATTCAGATGTAGCAGAAATAAAAGAAGCACACCGGTTATTGCCCGGGTTTCTTGGCAATGCTGCTCCCGTTTTATTTGCGGTGGCACTAATTGCTGCGGGGCAAAGCAGTACTGTTACAGGTACATTGGCCGGCCAAATCATTATGGAAGGTTATTTAAGCCTTCGTATCAGCCCAGTGTTACGCAGGCTTATCACGAGGCTGCTGGCCATTATTCCTGCACTGGTGGTAATAATTATTTACGGAGAAGAAAGAGTGGATGCACTGCTGGTGTTAAGCCAGGTGATATTGAGCCTGCAGTTAGGCTTTGCTATTATACCACTTATTCATTTTGTAAGTGAGAAAAACACCATGGGACGTTTTGCCATTAAAACACCCACAAAAATTGCTGCCTGGCTTATTGCATCTGTACTCATTTACCTAAATGGAAAAATGCTGATGAATGAGGCAACTGCAGTTTTTGCAGGCAATAATCTTTTTTTAAAAATTACTCTTGTTGCTGCCGGGCTGGCAGCGGTATCATTGCTGGCATATATTGTACTGCATCCTTTTATTACCAAACAGCAAAAGCGTGTTTCCATTCAAATGCACCCCGACATCAACACCATAAAAAACTTGTCCATACCTGCATTCAGCAAAATTGCGGTGGCGCTTGATTTTTCTGTGAATGATGAAAAACTGCTGGCATATGCCATTGGGCAAGGCCGTGAAAAAAGCAGTTATTTCCTGTTACACATTGTGGAAAGTGCCAGTGCTAATTTGCTGGGAAAGGAAAGTGCCGATTTTGAAACCTTGAAAGATGCGGAGCAAATGGGATTTTATGTATCGCAGTTAAAAGAGAAAGGATTTGATGTTGAAGGAAAACTTGGCTTCCGTAACAGGGTAAAGGAGATTGTGCGGCTGGTAAAAGAAAGCGATGCAGATATGCTGGTAATAGGTGCCCATGGTCACACTGCACTAAAAGATTTTATTTATGGAGAAACGGTGAATGCAGTGAGGCATGAATTGAAAATGCCGGTGCTGGTGGTTAATTTATAGTAATTCCTTTCAGCATGTCTTCAATTTTAGTATTCCATTTTAGCTGAATATTCTGCAAGCGTCCATTTCGTGTTTCTCCATCGTATGCATTTTGCATGTTCTCCAGTTGCTCCATACTTTGCTGGTAAATTTCATCTAACAACTGGTTGTAGTTGTTCCAGGTGAATTTTGCTGCTTTCAATTTTTTAAAAAATGTATTTGCAACAATCCATGTTACGTCAAAATGATGCTGCTCGTGGTTTAATGCATAGTCAGATTCTTTCCCTTTTATCACCCATGATTTCTGCTTGCTGAAATAGCAATACACGTTAATACTTATATAGGCTTTGCCATCCCGGTTACTTGCACCGGCAGTATACCCAAACCCCGATGAAGTTATGGCAAGCGCATCGCCACTTAAATCCGGTTTGCCTTTAAAATCTTTCCAGGTAAGTTTTTGAGAGTTGTTGTAATACATGGTGTCGCCGGTGGCAGGTGGTATGTAAGGCGACCATTTTACTGTTACTGTTGTTTGTGCTTTGCTGGTTACTGCACAGGCAATGAAGAAAAATAAAAAAAGCTGCTTCATATTTATTATGGTACAACCCAAATCAACAACAAATATTATTTACTTAAACGATGGTTCACCATATTTACAATTTCGTTAACAGCAATTTGCTCCATGCATTTAAAGTGCCCCTTCGGGCATTTATTATATCCAATTTTACTGCAGGGTCTGCACCAGAGTTTATTTATCTCCACTACATCATAATGCTGGGCAGATAGTTTGCCGTAGTAAGGATACATACCAAAAGAAGGCACCGTGTTTCCCCATACAGATATGATGGGCCTTTGCAAAGCAGCAGCAATATGCATCAACCCAGTGTCGTGCGTAATAACCAGCTTAGCGCCACGGACAATATCAGCAGATTCATTCAGGTTAAATTTACCACAGGCATTATAAATCTTTATATCGTCCACAGCAGCGATGGCAGCGCCATCCACTGCATCTTCTTTCCCTCCCAATAAAATAATTGGATACTGTATGGCTGTACACAGCTCTTTTAATTTATGCAGTGGCATTTTTTTAGTGGCCAGCGCTGCACCAATCACCACAGCAATATATCCAAACTGGTGTGATGTGGGGATATCGTTTTTTGAAATACGGTCTTCTTCAGGAATAAAATAATCCAGCCCCTTGCCATCATTTACAACACCCAGCGAAGCAATTGCTTCAAGGTTCCGGTCAACAATATGCTTTTCAGGAAGCAGGTTTATTTTTAGGTTGGTATAAATATATTTTTCAACGTTGAGTTTACTGAATGAAAATGATTTCACTCCTTTTAAAAACCGTTTAATGCGGAGGGTGCGCAGGTTGTGATGCAGGTCGATGATATAATCGTATTCCTCTGTTTTTAATTCATGCAGCATCAGTTCAAACTAATCACCCAAAGTATGCACTTTATTGATGTAAGGATTGAACGCAACAATGCCTTTGAAGGACTGTTTGGTAAGAAATGAATTTCTTGCCTTCCGGGTACTGGTTACGCAGGCAGCGTATTACTGGTGTGGTAAGCACAATATCCCTATGGAAGAAAAACGTATGATGAGAAATTTTTGAGACACGAATTATCAAATTAAAGAAATGTAGCAAATTATTCTTCCCATAGTTAAGATCTTTTGTGAAAGGTTTTTCTTCTGTAAGTAAAAAGCAATAAAGGCAATTATCATCACTACAGATTGATAATTACACCGCTTTGCCATAAATTATAATCCCACGCATTTTGCAGTACATCAAGAAGAATATTAATTAGAGGTTATTTTTAGGTTGGTATAAATATATTTTTCAACGTTGAGTTTACTGAATGAAAATGATTTCACTCCTTTTAAAAAACGTTTAATGCGCAGGGTGCGCAGGTTGTGATGCAGGTCGATGACATAATCGTATTCCTCTGTTTTTAATTCATGCAGCATCAGTTCAAAACTATCCCCCAAAGTATGCACTTTATTGATGTAAGGATTGGATGCAACAATACCTTTAAATGACTGCTTGGTGAGGAAATGAATTTCTGCCTCCGGGTACTGGTTACGCAGGCAGCGTATTACTGGTGTGGTAAGCACAATATCACCTATGGAAGAGAAACGTATGATGAGAAATTTTTGAGACACGAATTATCAGTTAAAAAATTACGCTAAATTATTCTTCCACATAGTTAAGATCTTTATGAAAGGTTTCTTTGATCAGGGCGGCTGCAATCAATGTAATTATCATTATAATGATTGCTGTGATCCATCCACCGGTAACATAATCTGTAATCCCACGCATATACTTGAACAAAGGCAGAATAAAGATGGCCAGCATTCCACGCACCATATTGGGTACTGTGGTGGCCGCAGTGGCCCGCAGGTTGGTGCCAAACTGTTCGGCTCCTATGGTAACAAAAATTGCCCAGAAGCCGGTACCAAAACCAAGTCCTGCACAAATAATGTACATTGCCGTTGCCGAACTGTTTTTAAGCGCTGTAAAAAACAGTATCATAAAAACAACAGTGATTGCATAAAATATGTAAAGCGCTTTTTTCCTGCTTTTGAGCCATTGACTTACGAGCCCCACCACCACATCGCCGATTGAAATAGCAGCATACGCATACATGATGGCTTTGCCCGGATCTACTTTTTCGGTAATGCCAAATGCTTTTGCAAAATCGTTGGAGAAAGTAACCAGCACCCCAATTACAAACCAGGTTGGAAGACCGATAAGAATGCTTTTTAAATATCGTTTAAACCTGTCGCCATTGGTGAACAGCATCAGGAAATTGCCCCGTTTTACATTTAGTTGCTTTACTTCATTATAAATGCCCGACTCAGCAACAGAAATACGCAGCACCAGCAGCAACAGCCCCAGTCCGCCACCAATAAAATAGCAGGTGCGCCAGTGAAAATTTTCTTTCATAACAAATGCCACCACAGCGCCCGTTAAACCAATACCTGCCACCAATGAAGTAGCAATACCACGTTTATCTTTTGGTGTTAATTCAGATACGAGTGTGATACCTGCACCCAATTCTCCTGCCAGCCCCACACCGGCAATAAAACGCACAATGGAGTATTGCATTTCATTCTGTACAAAGCCGTTTACAATATTGGCAATTGAATATAAAATAATGGAGCCAAACAATACACTCAGCCTGCCTTTTTTATCACCCATCATTCCCCATATAATACCGCCAATGAGAAGGCCGAGCATTTGCCAGGTGAGAATATTTTCACCGGTGATCTTTGCCTGTTCAGGTGTAAGTCCCAGCGAGGTAAGGCTTGGCAGCCGTATAATTCCAAACAGCAGCAAATCGTAAATATCAACAAAGTAACCCAGTGCTGCCACAATAACAGCAAGACTGAAAATGGAATGATTATTTTTTTGAATGATCGTCATTCGTTTTCTTCTTTCGTGATGTCAATAGTTTTATAAATACTGGGGCTGTTGTAACCAATACAATGCCCAGTACAATTATTTCAAGGTGTTGTTTTAAATCAAAGTGAAATAAATCCCATACCCATTTCTGTAAAAAAAAGCCGCCTAGAATCATGCTGATTACCCAGGATACACAACCAATAACATTAAAAAAATGAAACTTCTTTTTATCCATATCCACAATGCCCGCCACAATAGGTGCAAAGGTTCTTACTATTGGAATAAAGCGGGCTGCAACAATGGCACCTCCGCCATGCTTCTCATAAAAGTCGTGTGCTTCATGCAGGTAACGTTTTTTAAAGAACCAGCGGTCTTTCCACTCATACATAGTATGCCCGAATTTTTTTCCCGTCCAGTAACCCAATGCATTACCCAAAATACCCGCTGCTGCAATAAAAGCTACTAAAATAAAAAGGTCAAGCCAATAACTATACTTGAAGGCTTCAAAGCCAAAATATTTCAATACCTGGTAACCAAGCCCCGGTTCAATAACATTTGTAACAGGGTCTTTAATTTCATGTGCATAAATTCCTGCCACAAACAACAGCGAATCTCCCGGCAAAAAGAACCCGGCAAACAATCCTGTTTCTGCAAACACCACAAACAGCAGCAACCATAAACCACCATTGGCAATATACCATTGTGGCTGCAGTAACTGCGACCAATGAAAATCAAGAAAAATAAAATCGAACATGTAAAAATATTTTGGATTTATTAAGGATGCTCTAACTGACCCTCCCATTTGCTTACGGCAGCGGTGGCCAGTGCATTGCCTAAAACATTCGTCATGGTACGGCCCATATCACAAAAAACATCTATTGCCAATATTAATGCCACACCTTCTTCAACAGGCAACTTAAACATAGCGCCGGTTGCCAGCACCACCACCAAACTTGCCCGGGGCACACCCGCAATGCCTTTACTGGTAATCAGGAATACCAGTAACATTATTATTTGCTGACTCACATCTCCTGTAATGCTGGTAACATTAAAAGCCTGTGCAATAAACATGCTGGCAAAAGTCATATACATCATGCTGCCATCCAGGTTAAAAGAATAACCCAGTGGCAACACAAACGAAACTATTTTGTTGTTGCAGCCAAAGCGTTCCATCTCTTCTACCAATTTTGGATACACGGCTTCGCTGCTTGCTGTACTAAAAGCAATGGACATGGGTGATGCAATGCGCCTGATCAGTTGTGGCAGTCTTTTTTTAAATATCAAGTAGCCAACCAATAACAATAAAATCCATAACACCGCTAAGCCAAAATAGAACGAGCCAATATATTTTCCGAAGGTGACCAATATATGCAATCCATTTTTAGCAATAGCCGCAGCCATTGCACCAAATACACCTAAGGGTGCCATATACATAACATAGCTTACCATTTTTAAAGTAACATGCGCCAATGCATCCAGCGCATGAATAACCGGCTCTCCTTTTTTACCAATGGCGGCCAGGGCAATTCCAAAAAAAACAGAGAACACCACCAGTTGTAAAATTTCGTTATTAGCCATCGCTTCAATCACACTGCGTGGCACCACGTGCTCCACAAATTTTGGCAGGGAAAATCCTTGAGATTTTTCCACTACATCTTTTACTGCTGAAATATCAACATGGCTTGTGTCCACACCAGCGCCGGGTTGAAAAATGGTAACTAAAATTAAGCCCAGGCCTAACGAAACAAGCGAGGCAGTTATAAACCACAACATAGCCTTGCCGCCCACACGGCCAACTGTTTTCATATCTCCCAGTTTTGCAATACCCACCACTAAAGTTGAAAATACAATGGGCGCAATGATCATTTGCACCAGGCGGAGAAAAATAGTGGTGAGCAACTTTATATTATCAGCAAACGTTTTTGCAGAAGCAGCAGGATAGTTTTGATAAACAATATAACCGGCAACAATACCCAAAAGCATAGCGATAAAAATATATAAAGTAAGCCTGCTTTTTTTTCTGGGCTGCTGGGTAATTTCCATTTTAGTTTGTTTAGCAACGCAATATAATATTTAATGCCGTTATCCACATGCAGGCTGTAAAAAAGTATCAGTGGTGGTGTATTTAACAATTAATTGCTTATTTTTCCAGCCTATTCATAACTAAAACGAACACAACTGTATGAGTTTATTTGTAAAGAAACCCCTTGCGGGACTTTTAGCAGATGCTGATGATTCTGAAAAAGGCTTAAAGAGGACGCTGGGTGCCGGCAGCCTTATTGCACTTGGTATTGGAGCAATTATCGGCGCTGGTTTATTTGTAAGAACTGCTGCTGCTGCTGGTGGCCACGCTGGTTCTGCAGTAACACTTTCTTTTATTGTAGCCGCCATTGGCTGTGCCTTTGCAGGGCTTTGTTATGCTGAGTTTGCATCCATTATTCCTATTGCCGGCAGTGCATACACATATGCATATGCAACAATGGGAGAACTTGTGGCATGGATAATTGGATGGGCGCTGATACTTGAATATGCGCTTGGTGCTGCTACAGTATCCATCGCTTGGAGTGAATTTTTAAATAATCTTCTGGGCGGCAGTATTCCCTATGAATGGTGCCATTCGCCCTTTGAAAAAGCGCTTGATGCAAACGGCGTGTTACATCATGGTATCATCAACGCACCTGCTTTACTAATTCTTATACTGCTGACATTGTTACTCATTAAGGGCACACAGGAGTCGGCTATTGTAAATGCAATTATTGTAATTGTAAAAGTTGCTATTGTTCTTTTATTCATTGCAATTGGCTGGAGTTATATTAAAGGTGAAAACCACACTCCATACCTCATACCCGCCAATCAGCCAGATGCAGTACAGCCTGATGGCTCTGCCTATTCATACAAAGGCTTTTTTAATCATGGATGGGGCGGTGTATTAAAAGGTGCGGCAATTGTGTTTTTTGCCTTTATTGGCTTTGATGCGGTGAGTACTGCAGCGCAGGAGGCTAAGAATCCTAAAAAAGATATGCCAATCGGTATTTTGGGTTCATTAGCAATTTGTACGGTATTATATATTCTTTTCTCTTGGGTGCTAACGGGTGTTGCTCCGTTTACTGATTTTGTAAAAGCTGGTAAAGAAGCTTCAGTTGCTTATGCCATTAAAACCTATATGTCGCAATACAACTGGCTGGCCAATTTAGTTACCGTTG
>JBGAHV010000011.1:0-73383 GCA_044225995.1 Ferruginibacter sp.
AAAAACTGCAATGGAGCTTGGCCAGTAAACCTTGGTTAGTTTTTCTTCCCTTGCAATGTCCAGCACGTTTAATAAACTCTGCATATTCAAGCTCCAAGCCAGGTTAGGATTTTTTTCACCGGTGGCAGAAAGTATAGCTGCCAGCAAATATATCTGTGTAATGTTTTGGCGTATTACCTGCACATGCAGCATTTCTTTATTCATTACGTCAAGGCTTACATAAGGGCCGGTGCCTTTCAGTAAATCATTCTCCTCACGCAGGTCAGATGCAACAACATTTGTATTGCCGTAAATCTTCCGTAGTGCAAGTGTAAGCTCTACTCCTATTTGCCCGCTGGCGCCAATTACCAGTATTTTTTCTTTTTGCATGGGTTTTAGTTTAGTTAATACAAATGTAAGGTGATAATACTTTTTTACCACGGGCGCACCGCATTATGTAAATGGCTCAATCTGCATTTTAAAATACCGGACTCATTACCATATTTACATCGGGATAAATATTGCTCACCAGTTAAAAACAAAATAATGAAACGCATTACCATTATGCCACCATGCTCTTATACAGATCTTATCAAATGACGGCAACTGTAAATGTTTTCTGCCGCAGGATAGCTGAAACATGGCAATGACTAAAAATGGATTTAACAAACAAGTTTGTTTTGTGTAATTGTTCAAATTTTTTAAAATAAATAAACGATAAATCATGGCAACTATTAAAAAAGAGCACTTATTCACGGTGCTGGAAAAATCGGCGGTAAATCAAAAACCTGCGGCTTATCCAACCCCTGCAGAACTAAAATTCCTAGCGTCAAAACTGGAGTTACCCCTGGCCGCCGGAAACAACAACAACCGGTTTGGCTTTACGCTAAATGCACATGACCCTGTTGCGGCAGGTAAAGCATTTTTGGCGGTGCCGCTTAATAAATATGTAACAGTGAAGGACTGGGGTAAACCTCCCTATTATTACAGTTTCAGCCAATGGTTTTTTGATGGTGCCTGGATAGATAATGTACCGGGCAAGGTAACCATAACATTTAACCGGAATTTTGTAATTCAAAACGGCATTATTTTTTTACGGGTGGGTGGAAGCCAGCCTTTAACCGGCAGTGGTGCCGGATACACCATAAAATCCGGAAATACAATCCGCTTCATCCATTCCGCACATGATAACAGCGCGGGATTTGACACAGGTTTTGTAAGCCAGGTAATACCCATAAGCATTAAAACCCCTGATGACATGCTTAGGAAGAGTCTCTCTCCTATTGAAATAACCAGCAATATGGGAAGCTGGAAATTTTTCGATGCACATTATGATCCAAGGATTGTTATTTAAAAACAGCAAAAAAATTAAATAAAAAAAATACATAGTAACCATGAAAAAAAAATCAATGCTCCTCAGCAGTATCCTTCTTATAACTGCATGTGCTTTTTGCCAGTATAACTACCCGCCCACCAAAACAGTAGACAGCAGCGACACCTGGCACAACGTAACAATAAAAGACCCCCATCGCTGGATGGAAGACCTGAAAAGCGAGGAAACAAAAAACTGGTTTAAAGCGCAGAACGATTATACCAGCAGCATTATGGATAAGTTACCCATGACCGACGAATTGTATAAAAGCTTTTTAAAACTTGACTCTATACAGCCGGATAAAATTGGAAAGGTGAGACAGGTGGGCGGCACATTGTTTTACTTCAATATTAAAACAGGCGACGCCAAAGCAAAAATATATAAACGTAATGGCGAAAATGGGAAAGAAGAATTGCTTGCTGACAATAAGATGTGGGGAAGCAACTATTCTTTCAGCGATTATGAAATAGACCCTTACCAAAAATTTATTGCCATTACTGCAGGTGAAGGTGGTAAAGAGATAACGGCAGTAACCAAATTCTATGATATTGCTTCCGGCAGATTTTTGGCAGATACACTGCCGGGTCGCTATGCCGGTTATGCCCCGGGCGAAGGAAATGTTTTTTACATGCAGCAGCCTGGCTGGGATGTACATGAAATGGTACAGGACAAAGACCGTGTTTTTAAAATTCACAAACTGGGTACCGATACCACGCAGGATAAAATTTTTCTTTCCTACCAACTAAACCCGGAATTATATTCTATGGACAATACCCGGCAACTCTGGCCTGCCAGCCTCGATAAAGACTGCAGTTATGAGTTTGTATACTCAAGCAGTGTGTCACCATTTTTTGAGATGTACTACCGGAAGATCAACAGCAAGGCTCCCTGGAAAAAACTGATTGGCGACGAAGATGAAATAACCACGGTAAATGCCAGCGGTAACAAACTTTTTTTAGTTTCCAAAAAGAATGCGCCCAACGGAAAAATATTGCAACTGGATATGAATAACCCGGTAATGGCTGGAGCAAAACTGATTGCCGCCGAAAAAGATATTCCGCTTGAAATTGGCGACGGACTGGTGCAATCAAAGAATTTTTTGATTGTACCCTACATGAAAAACGGTATCCAGTTATATCATTATACTATAGATATGCGTACCGGCAAATTCGCAAAAATTCCTTTTGTTGAAAATACAAACCTGCTGTATATAACCCCTTTTAATAAAGACAACGACAATGTGCACCTGGTACGCAGCGGATGGACAACACCACTTACATATTCGTACAGTAACATCGAAAAACCTTTTGCTAAAGAGAAAACATTCGCTTTTCGTACCAATGCAGCGTACCCCTATGTGAATGAAATGGTGGTGGAAGAAGTGGAGATTGCCGGGCATGATGGTGTGATGATACCTGTTTCAGTCATTCATAAAAAAGGGCTGAAAATGGATGGGAACAACACGGCGTATGTGTACAGCTATGGTGCCTATGGCATTAGTTCTGCAGCAGGATTTAATCCTTATTTTTTATTACTGGCACATAAAGGAATAGTGATTGCTGTTGCACATGTAAGAGGCGGTGGAGAAAAGGGCGAAAACTGGCACCTGTCCGGCTTTAAACAAAGCAAGCCCAACACCTGGAAAGATTTAAACAGCACCGCCGAATATCTTATCAGCAAAGGGTACACTTCACCTGAGCATCTTGCCTGCGAAGGCGGCAGTGCCGGCGGCATTTTAATTGGCAGGGCTGTTACGGAAAGGCCCGATCTGTGGGCCTGTGCCATACCACAGGTAGGTTGCCTGAGTATGGTACGGCAGGAGTTTGCTCCTAACGGGCCGGTTAATACACCAGAGTTTGGCACTGTTACAAACATCAACGAATTTTTTGCGTTGATGGAAATGGATGCCACTCTTCATGTACAGCCCGGCGTTAAATATCCTGCCATGCTCATCACCACCGGGTGGAATGATCCGAGAGTGATTAGTTGGCAGCCAGCAAAATTTGCTGCCGCTGTGCAACAAGCTAACAGTTCACAAAAACCCATTTTGCTGCAGGTGGACTATAATGCCGGGCATGGCGACAGTGAAGATAAGTTTGCTGGCTACAGAAAAGAAGCAAAAAAATGGGCTTTCATTTTACAGCAAACAGGTTATAAACAGTAACTTTAAAAGCTTTCAGTACATTTTTCCTGCGCTTCAGCACTGCTCTGCAAGCAGCACAACAAAGGCCAAAGCCTCACTGAAAAAAACTTTGTGCTGCTTAGTGTTCTTAGCGTCTAAATGGATCAAACAAAAGTTAAACTGTAATTTAAAAATACTGCCCGTGGTATAGGTTGCTGCCAAGCAAAAAAATATTTCAGGAGTAATTGCAGAATGGAACGGGAACATCTGGGTTTGCACCGAACAGAAAATTTACAAGCCTGAGCAGTTAACATTTATACCGTGGGGCATCCTGGATGCTCGGTAAAATGGCAGCCACTTTACAAGCAAACAGCACATCGGGTAAGCCGGTTTTACGGCACACTAATTTTGAAGGCGGACATTTTGGTACTGCCAATACAACCAGTGTTACAGACATGAGACCTACGCAATTAAAAAATCTGTTCTTTCTGTTATGGCAATGTGGGCATAAAAATTTTAAGCCCGAGTAGGAATTAATATTTACTGAGCTAAAGAATAACTCCCGTTTAAAAATATTTAAAATTGATCTGCAATATCATAACCCCAAAATAAAATTTATCAAACATGAAAAAGAAGTCAGAATTCGCAACATCATTTTCATTTTTTTATTTACCACAATTTTAAACACATTAACAAGTTTGAGCCAGGTTCCTCCGCCGGGAAAATATGATACCACCAGCTATCCAAAAGACAGAAAAGCAATTGCCGAATTATCAGCTAAAATAGACTTTACAGACAATTCGGTTTATTATAACGATGGTTATATTGCAGTGGGGGCTGAAGGCAAAGTTTCATACGGTTTTAATGAATAGCAAGCAGGATTTATGGACGCAAATGCCAGCTTTAAATTTGTTACACCGGTTCCGGAAACAACCATACTTAGAATTTATAATGGCGATGCTGCAGTGAGTAAATCAATTTTGAATGTAGTGTTTGATACACCCGGTGGCGAACACTCCATAAAAGTAGTACGGGCAGAAACATTTATTAAACGAGAAGGAAAATAGCACTTCGTTTCAGGACAAGGCACCAGGGAAATGTCTAAAGAAGAATTAGGGGAAACAATAAAAAATCTATGAAAAATTAGTAATATGCTGGGCTGGAACGCAAAGGATGAATTTCAATCCTGGTCATTCAGCAACACCTGTATAGATTTACAAAGGATGAAACAGGAAGGGTTATTGGATTAAACCTGCATTTTTACGAAGCTCAGTTTACAGAGGCAGATAAGATGTAGTTGACACAAGCTGTAATAAACGTAAAAACTCTATAGTAAAAACTGTAACTTAAAGCATGAAGAAATGTGCATGGTTAATGATTTTTTACAGCTGTTTGTTGGCTCAGCTGGGTTATGCACAGAATTTTCAAAATATTAATGCAGTTAATTTAAATGTTTTTGAACTGACTGACTCTTTACCGGAAGAATTTATTATAGACATTTCAAACCAGGTAAGTTTATGTAAGCCCGGCACGTTTGAGCTGTTTGAGAAAAGTGGCATTTTAGATACAACCGGTTTAGTGCATTTTTCTCCCATCAACAATAACATTTCACTATCTGTCCATGAGTTCAATTTGCTGTTCCGAATTTATAATTCCTCACCGCAGAAACGGTTGGTCTATTTCAAATGTGGTTTACCAGATCTGTCAAAGTTTACCTGCATTGATAACTCTTTAAAACAAGTAGCTGAAGGTGGATTCATAGGCAATAATAACAGAACATCTCCTTTTTCACCAAGCGCATATTTTCCCGTTACCTTGCTTCCCGGCAAGACAAGCTCATTTCTCTTTTATGCCCGGTTCATCGGTTCTTTTAAAGAGAATAGTAGCGCACTGTTATTAAGTGAAAGAAGTTATCAGCTAAATACGATTCATGAAATTGATGGAACAAGGTTTCAACTGATATATCATTGCTTGATACTGGGAGGCATCCTTATCATCAGCATTTTTATGTTTGCCCAATATTTTCTTAACAGGGATAAGGCTTATTTATTATACGCTGCTTATGGTTTGTGTATATTTCTGTTCCTGGAAAAGGTAATGGAATCGAACTGTGCTATTAACCTGATTAGTTACTTCTTCCCTTACTATGTTTTTTATTCACATGTTATTCTGCAATTATTGGCAAGTTATTTTTATATCGGCTTTTTAAAAAAACTATTGGAATTATCTAAAAAGGATAAATCATTATACTGGTATTGTTATATCGTTCAGCGGTTGATATTAGCTGGATGTATCCTCAACATCATTCCATTTTTCATTGATATAGATTCTACTATTACAACAATTGTATACAATTACGGTGTTTTTGTAAGTGCTGTTGCGATGCTTCCTTTATTGCTCTTTTTGATGATGTTAAAGGGTAAAAACCGTTCTGTAAAGTTTGTGATAGTTGGTTTTACAACTGTTGTTATTACTGCACTTACTGTTGTTTATATTAACAGAAGCGGATTGTACGAAAAATTTAATTTTCTGGCACCCATTTCGATTTTTGAGTTCGGCATTTTTGTAGAGATGGTTTTCTTCGGTTTGGCACTTGGATATAAAACCTATGTGCAAAAAAAGGAAAAGGAAAGCATTGAATTGCAAAAGCAGGAAACCGAAATGGCAGCACTTAAAGCGCAAATGAATCCACATTTTATGTTTAACTGCATAAACAGTATTGATGCATTTATTCAAAGTAATGACAAATACAATGCAACCCTTTACCTGAATAAATTTGCAAAACTCATTCGCAATGTGCTTGACAGCAGCAAACAAAATACTGTTAACTTTACTAAAGATGTTGATACGTTGAAACTTTATCTTGAGCTGGAAGAACTAAGGCATGAAAATAAATTCAGCACAGAAATCGATATTGATCCTGAATTAATGAACAGCGACTATAAAGTACCGCCACTTATAATACAGCCATTTGTTGAAAATGCAATTTTGCACGGTTTAAAAAATAAAGCTGGTAATAATGGCCATTTGCATATTGTTATAAAAAGAAGTGCCAATAATATAGATTATACAATTACAGACGACGGCATTGGACGAACCGCAGCAGCGGTCATTGCACAAAGCAAAGAAACATCGTATGGCATGCAATTAAGTTTTGACAGGATTAAACTTTTTAATAAAGAAAAGATCCCTTCGGTAATAATTGATGATTTATACAAAGAAGGAAAAGCCTGTGGCACCGCTGTTAAAGTGCTTCTTAAAATAATCTGACATGATAAACACCATTATAATAGACGATGAAGCAAAAGGCAGGCTGGCTTTAAAGCAAAAGTTAACCGATTACTGTGGGCAGGTAACTATTGTTGCTGAAGCCGACAATGGGCAAGACGGACTATTGTTAATTAACCATCATAAACCCCAGCTGGTATTTTTAGATATTGAAATGCCCGGCATGAATGGTTTTGAAATGCTGAATGAAATAAAGGAAAAAAACTTTCACCTTATTTTCACTACTGCATACGACCAATATGCCATTAAAGCCATAAAGTATGCAGCATTTGATTACCTGCTTAAACCCGTAGACATTGAAGAATTAAAACTGGCTGTTGAAAAAATTGAAACAGCGGCTGCCATTAACACTAAAGTACAGGCAGAATTGCTGCAGCAAAACATGAAGCAGCCTAAAAAAAACCTGCATAAGTTAGCCATACCAACATTGGATGGCTTGTTATTTTTCGACATCAGCAGTATCATACATTTAGAAGCCAGCAGTAACTACACCAATATTTATATAACCGGCAAAGCAAAAATTATTGCGTCTAAAACATTAAAAGATTTTGAAGAATTGTTGCCGGAAGATATTTTTTTCCGTACGCATCACTCCCACATAATAAACCTGAATTTTATTAAACGCTATATTAAAGGCGATGGCGGTCAAATTGAATTGCAGGATGGCACATTTATAGAAGTTTCCAGAAGAAAAAAAGAGGAGTTTTTGAAAGCCATTGGCTATTAGTACTTTTGCTGCATGAAAAATTACTTACAAGATCTATTCAGCAAACAGCAATACGACGAAAAAAACTTCTTTTTAATTGCGGGCCCCTGCGTGGTGGAAAGTGAAGAACTGGTAATGGAAGTGGCAGAAAGAGTTTCGGGCATTTGCAAAAACCTGGGTATTCCGTATGTATTTAAAGCCTCTTACCGAAAGGCAAACAGAACAAGTGCCGGTTCTTTTACAGGCCTTGGAGATGATACCGGTTTATCATTAATAAAAAAAGTGGCCGACAAATTTAAGCTGCCCACCACCAGCGATATTCATGCGCATGACGAAGCCGCTGAAGCTGCTAAGTATGTTGACATTTTACAGATTCCTGCATTTCTTTGCCGCCAAACTGATTTATTAGTAGCTGCTGCACAAACAGGCAAAATTGTAAATGTAAAAAAAGGGCAGTTTCTCAGTGGTCCATCCATGAAGTTTGCTGTGGAAAAAATTAAAAACGCCGGCAACGATAAAATTGGCCTGATTGAAAGAGGCAACACATTCGGCTACCAGGATTTGGTGGTTGATTACAGAAATATTACCTGGATGAAAGAGATCGACGTGCCGGTTATTATGGACTGTACTCACTCCTTGCAGCAACCCAATCAAACCAGCGGTGTAACAGGCGGCAACCCCCAGTTAATTGAAACCATTGCCAAAGCTGCCATTGCCACCGGGGCAGACGGACTATTTATTGAAACACACCCCAACCCTGCCGTTGCCAAAAGTGATGGCGCTAATATGCTGCAACTGGATTTGCTGCAGCCGTTGTTGGAAAAACTGGTAAAACTGCGTAAAGCTGTTTTATAATAAATTCTACCCTCCCTGCAAATTTCACAATTCAATTGCAGGGTGACGTAAAATTGCTGCATCATGTGCATAATTATTTTGAAGTCATTAAAACTAATACCCCAATGCCTGTAACTTTGCCTTTTATGTAAACCCGATAAAGCATTGTTATGCTGAAATTAAAGAAAACCAATTCTCAGAATGAAGACTTTCGTGACCTGGTGACACTACTCGATAAAGAACTGGCAGAACGTGATGGTGATGAACACAGTTTTTATGCACAATACAATAAAGTGGATGCGATAAAGCATGTTATAATTGCTTATAACGATAAAGTGCCTGTTGGTTGTGGTGCCATTAAAGAATATGAACCGGGAACGGCCGAGCTGAAACGCATGTTTGTTCACCCGGATTATCGTAACATGGGCATTGCCGGAAGCATGGTGGCTGTACTGGAACAATGGGCTGTAGAGCTTGGCTTTACCAGTTGCATTTTGGAAACAGGCGTACGCCAGCCGGAAGCCATTGCCTTATATAAAAAAGTGGGTTATGCTGTTACACCTAACTACGGACAGTATAAAGATGTAGCCAACAGCGTATGCATGAAGAAAAGACTGATAGCAGTATTACAACCATAAAAAATTTAAATCTCAATACAGGCATGCTGCATTACAGAGATGCTGTTACAGGCGATCTTCCCGTTATTGTTGCTATTTATAATTCCACTATTGCAGGCAGAATGGTTACTGCCGATACAGAACCCGTTACTGTTGAAAGCCGTAAAGAGTGGTTTGAAGAACACCTGCCGCAAACACATCCGTTGTGGATGGTGAGTAATGACGAAGGCGAAATTGTTGGCTGGGTAAGCTTTCAAAAATTTTATGGCCGCCCTGCATACGATGCCACTGCCGAGATAAGTATTTACCTGGATGAAAAGCAGCGGGGCAATGGCTATGGAAAAAAAATTCTTCAACACTGTATAGAAAAAGCGCCGGGCTATAATTTTAAAACACTGCTGGGCTTTATCTTCTCTCATAACATACCCAGCATGCAACTGTTTAAACAATTGGGCTTTGAAGAATGGGGCACATTCCCCAATATTGCTGTGCTTGATGGCATTGAAAGAAGCCTGAGCATTGTAGGCAAACGGGTTGGTTAATTAACACGACATTCTTCATTCGTGTAATTAGTGTAATTCTGAAAATTCGTGTTATTGTTACTTCAGCCTTTCCTCGTTTTCCTTACCTGTAACTTTTGGCGGTGGTGCTGCCTTACTAACTCCTATTGTAAAATTATTGTACTTCCAGCCTTCTGTATATTCCATGGTGCCCAGCACAGCAGCAGTAACAGCGGTATTGCTGAATACAAAGTTCTTTAACGTGGATTGCGGGTAACCCACTGCATCAAATGCCTGCCGGCAATTATTTGCTTTTATATTACTGATATAGAAATTTTTTGCAGACGGAATCCCTTTTTCCGGGGGGGTTACTTTTTGCAGCATCGATTTCCAGTGCAGTGGAATAGAATCGTAACTGTACCCTTTGGGCAGTTCAGAATAACTGTATGCAGGATACCAGTTAAGGTTAAACTGGAAAACGGTTCTTACAGAATCAAGCACTGAATTTTGAAAATAAATTTCTTCGACAGTGCCACCACGTGTAAAAGCAGATTTTACACGCAGGCCGTTATCAGTATTTTTGGCATACAGGTCTGTTGCCAGTATATGATGAATGCCGCCGGATGTTTCACTTCCCAGCGTAACCAGCCCTGCTCCTCTTCTTGCCAAACATTTGCGTATTACCACATAAGCTGTGGGTTTATTTACACGTAATCCGTCCCAGTCACGACCGGCCTTTAAACAAAAATTATCGTCATTACAATCAATATCGCAGTTTTGTATCAATACCCATGTGCTGGAGTCCACATCCACACCATCGGTACTGGGGCCGCTGCCATCTTCATTGTTTTTAATTACAATCCCATCCACGGTTATTTGCGTGGAGTACAATAATTGCACTGTCCAGAAACCGGCATTCTTAAATGTAAGTTCCTTTACAGAAACATCACTGGCATTTTGTACCAGCACTGTACGCACTCTTTTTACATCATAATCTACAATCCAGCGCAGGCCTTTTGCATCATATTCCTTACGGGTTTTCCAATACAGATCCCAGCAGAATTTTCCTCTTGCATTTACTGTTCCCTTGCCGGTAAGTGCTGCATTTTTTACACCAATCATATTAATTAATGCAGCAGGCCATTTCATTTCAAGCCCTGCCACCCTTGTATCAATATCAGGATAATCATTAAAATTTTGTGAGCCCAGCAACAGCACGCCTTTATCAATACGCAACTGCACATTCGATTTAATGAAGATGCTGCCACTTACGTAAGTACCGGTCTTAAATGTTACAATACCACCGCCTTTAGCAGCACATTCATCAATGGCTTTTTGTATGGCTACGGTGTTTACTGTTAATGTATCGCTTACAGCGCCATAGTCATTCACACTGTATTCTTTTTTTACTGAAGGAAAAGATTTGGCGCCTGTTTTGGTTGCCCAATCCAGTTTGGGAGTTTGTGCAGCTGCCTGCAGGGAAATAAGAGCAAAGAACACCCATACTTTTTTTAACGGAGCAATATCATATAGCATAGCAATAGAATTGAGTTTGTAAAGTACAGGAATAGCTTTGCGGAAGTATCCTGCTGCATCCTGAAGCAACGGTTTTTGTACAACATGCTTTATCTTTAAAAAAACACATTGTTTTATACACTTAATGAAACTGCCTGCCATCATATTAGGAATACTATTTTTTACAAACAGCCTTGCCCAGCAAAAAAAATTATTGTTTGCCGATGATTTTACTAAAGACAGTTTAAGCAGTAACTGGATTATTGAAACAACGTCTGTAAAAGGTTCTTCTGTTTCAGTACAAAAAGGCAAATTACTGCTGGATACAGAAAATGGCGTTACTATCTGGTACAAACAAAAACTTACCGGCAATTTTGAAATTGAATATACACGTACCGTTATTATGGACAGCGGCCGCAATGACCGCCTCAGCGATTTGAATCAATTTTGGATGGCTACCGATCCTGCACAAAAAATGTTTTCCCGTAAAGGCGGTTTTAAAGAATATGACTCCTTGCAAATGTATTATGTGGGCATGGGGGGCAACTACAATACCACTACAAGAATGCGCCGTTACGATGGCAAAGGTGAATTAAAAATTGCAGGCGAGTATAAAGACAGCAGCCATTTATTAAAACCAAACGTACCATACCAAATAAGAATATTATACATTAATGGCAGCAGTAAATTTTTTGTAAACGGTGAATTATTTTTTGAATTTACCGACCCCTCACCATTTACGGAAGGCTGGTTTGCTATCCGCAGCACCAAAAGCAGGCAAGTTATTGATGATGTAAGAATCTGGAAGCTTCAATAAACCACTTATTGTTTTTTCATAATCCTCTTCCGGTGCTGTATCCCCCATGAACGTAAAGCATCAATTACATTATCCAGCGAATTGCCATAATCGGTAAGCGAATACTCTACTTTAACGGGAACGGTATCATACACGGTACGTTTCACCAGCAGGTTCTGCTCCAGGTCACGCAATTCCTTCGACAGCATTTTATCCGTGATTCCCTGTATTTCATTGGCCATTTCCCTGAAACGTTTGTTGCCAAACGACAAAGAAATAATGATCGGAAGCTTCCATTTACCACTTAAAAATTCCAGTGCATCCCTTACAGGCAATAATTGCGCCTGGCATTGTTTGGGGCTGTGTTCAGGTCCTTTTTTTACGAGAGGCATATAATATTTGTTTTACTATCCTTAAGTATAGTGCTTTATTGAAGTATAGTGCTATACACTTGTATAGTACTATCAAAAGTATAGCAAATGTAAATAAGTTTGCGGTCTGAAACAAACAATTCAACCAAAAAAAATTAAACAATGAAAAAGAATACGGTTATTTACTGGGTAAGCACAGGCCTGTTAAGCTTTATGATGCTGTTCAGCGCCTGGAATTATTTTACCAACCCCCAAATGAGTGCTGCTTTTAAACACCTGGGCTTTTCTGACTATTTCCGTTATGAACTGGCCATTGCTAAAATCTTAGGCGCCCTGGCCCTCATTATTCCGCAAGTACCTGTAAAGCTGAAGGAATGGGCTTATGCAGGTTTTGCCATCACCTTCATTTCTGCAAGCATTGCCCATTACAGCAGTGGCGACCCGGCATCAGCCATCATTACGCCGCTTGTATTTTTAGCTGTATTGGCAGTATCCTACCTGTTTCTTTTTAAAAAGAACAGAACAACTGCTGCGGGCATTAAAACAACCATTGCATAATAACTAAATTTCAAAAAATATGGAACTGATAGAAAGTTTAAACTGGCGATATGCCGTAAAGAGAATGACAGGCGAAAAGGTCCCTGCCGAAAAAGTTGACCGGATACTGGAAGCGGCAAGGTTAAGTGCTTCCTCGGTAGGTTTACAGCCTTATAAATTAATTGTGGTGGAGAATGAAACACTGAGAAAACAATTGCAGCCAGCCGCATTTAATCAGCCGCAGATAGCAGAAGCTTCTCACCTGCTGGTGTTTGCCGCCTATGAAAAGATTACCGCAAAAGATATTGATGAATATATTGCCCTGCAGGCTGCGGTAAAAAAAATAAGTACTGATAATTTAGCCGGCTTTAAAAATAAAATCAGCAGCAGTATACTGA
This sequence comes from Ferruginibacter sp., assembly GCA_044225995.1. Taxonomy (GTDB): domain Bacteria; phylum Bacteroidota; class Bacteroidia; order Chitinophagales; family Chitinophagaceae; genus Ferruginibacter. Next base: position 13,036 of record JBGAHV010000011.1, read on the forward strand.
GCCGCAGCGATGAAGCCAATTTTAATTGGGCAGCCAGGCAGGCATACATTGCATTGGGTACCGCCATAATTGCTGCCGCCGAAGAAAAAGTGGACGCCACGCCTATGGAAGGATTTGACCCCGCCGCTTTTGATGAAATACTTCAGCTTAACAAACAAGGATTAAAAAGTGTTGCACTGCTTGTTTTAGGTTACCGGGATGAAGCCAATGATTTTTTAGCAAAAGCTCCCAAAGTGAGAAAAGACATGAAAGATTTTGCAGTACACCTGAATTAATTCACTATTATTTTCTTAACTGTTTTGTCACGCAATAATAAAAGGCAGGATAATTAATTCACTGTAAAAGTAAGTTCATCACCAGTTCAACTCATAATCGCACTTACAGCTATTATAGTTGCATGTATTGCGTATTAATATATTTATGATACAGCACCCGGTTAAATTACTGTTGCGTTTATGCAAACGTTTTCGTTGATGATGGTGCAGAAAAGCCATTGCCACTTTCATTTTGTTTTATCTTTGTGTCTCTACGACACAATTTGAACACAGCCGCAGTCATAACATCGCCCCATCCCCGTTTGCATATACGCATTGCTGTATCGGTATTCTTTTTTTGCCAGGGGTTATGTTTTGCCAGCTGGGCCAGCCGCATACCGGATATTAAAACATCTATTGGTTTAAGTGAGGCAGCATTGGGCAGTATTTTACTCGGGCTGCCGGTTGGGCAAATACTTACCATGTTCTTCAGTGGCCGTGCTGTTACCCGTTTTGGCAGCAAAACTGTTTTGCGTATTGCGGCAGCCTGTTATGCCATTGCATTAACCAATATTGGCCTTGCTACAAAGCCATGGCAGCTGGCTTTATGCCTTTTTGCATTTGGTATATGTGGCAACATGTGTAATATTTCGGTGAATACTCAAGGTATTAATGCAGAAAATTTATACGGACGTTCTATTATGTCTTCCTTTCATGGTGTATGGAGTGTATCGGGTTTTACCGGCGCAGTAATTGGTTCGTTGATGATGAAACTGCAACTGGTTCCTTATATCCATTTCTGGATTGTGGCAGCATTTGTAATTATTGCAGAATTATTTGCAGCCAAGTATCTTTTGATTACTGCTACCAGTAAATCTGCCGGTTCTATACGCAATATTCAAAAGCCTGAAAAACTTTTAATCAAACTGGGTATTATTGGTTTTTGCTGCCTTAGCTGCGAGGGTTGCATGTTTGACTGGAGCGGTGTATATTTTAAAGAAGTGGTAAAGGCAGAAGGTTCATTAGTGTCACTGGGCTATGCTGCATTTATGATTACCATGGCAACAGGGCGTTTTGCCGGGGATAAGCTGGCTGAAAAATTCAGCCGTAAAAAAATGGTGCAGGTTAGTGGTGTTCTTATTTTTTGTGGTATGATGACAGCCGTACTGTTGCCACAACTGGTAACAGCCACCATTGGTTTTTTGATAGTGGGATTTGGCGTAAGCAGTATTGTTCCGCTTTTATACAGCACTGCCGGCAAAGCTTCCAAAGCACCCAGTGGTATTGCCATTGCCACAGTAAGCAGTATTGGCTTTTTAGGGTTTGTTATGGGGCCGCCGCTTATTGGATATATTGCTCAGTTGGCAGGACTGCAGTATTCTTTTATGACGATTGCATTTTTAGGGCTGGGCATCAGTTATATGGTAAGTAAGGTAAAAGAAATTGAGTAGCTGCTTAACGCTGCAATACATTTATCTTTAGTTATTCATAAACCAATAATGCATTCCTTTAAAGCTGTCATACAAATTATCGGCATAAACCCATACGTAACTGTGCCTGATAAAATTTTACAAAAAATTTTTAAACAGGCAGCAAAGGACAAAGGCCACATTCCTGTTACAGGAACGGTTAATGAAAAAACATTCCAGCAAACACTGGTAAAATACAACGGTGTATGGCGGCTGTATATCAATACAACCATGTTACCGCATTCGCCAAAAAAAGTGGGTGAAAAAATTGCCATCACCATTGCATTTGACCCGGAAGACAGAAGCATTCCACCACACCCGGAATTAAACAAAGCTCTTGCTAAAAATAAAAAAGCCAGGGAGGCTTTCAATCAACTTCCTCCATCCAGGCAAAAAGAAATTACCCGTTATATTTCTTCTTTAAAAACGGATGCTTCTGTTGAGCGCAATATAAAAAGGGCAATAAATTTTTTAACCGGGCAGGAGCGGTTTATTGGAAGAGACAAACCATAAAAAAGTAACTGCTATGCTTTAACCGGTAACGCTGCAATCATTTTTTCAAATTCAGCTTTTGTAATTACAAAAATACTTCCATGCCTTATCCCTTTTGGCAATACAATTTTATCTGAAACATCCGTCCATGTTTTTAAATCGGTTGATTGTACAGCGCCATATTTGTGATCCCGGTATTTATCAAAATAAACCAGCCATGTATTACCCAGTTTTAAAGTGGTGGGTCCCTCTGCCCAGTAATTGCCGGTAATGGGTGCCGACGCTTCTGAATATCCGCCTGTCAATTTTTTACTGGTGGCTATTTTAATATTTTTCTGTGGCGGGTTTCTTGTTTCATCTTTTAAAAACATGATGTATTGTCTTCCGTCAGGAACAATGGTGGCATCAATTACATTAAAGCCCTTATCATACAGCAATTGTGTTTTGCTGAAAGTTTTAAAATCTTTGGTAGTTACATAATACAGCCGGTGGGTGTACCCATTTTCCACTGTTTTATCTGCTGGATATTTACCAGCAATGGTGGTGGCCCAGTAAATCATGTATTCTTTTTTCTTTTTATCATAAGTAATTTCAGGCGCCCAGCAATTACGGGCACTGTCTTCACCCGCCATTACGGGAACAAATTTTTGTTCGCTCCAGTTAATTAAATCTTTACTGTTTGCATAACCAATGCCTTTATCATTCCAGCTCACTGTCCATACCATATGAAATAAATTATCTGCACCCCGAATGATGCAGGGGTCTCTCATCAGTTTATCATTGGCCACCATTGGTTTTAATACAGCGCTGTCGTTGTTTAATGCTGTCCATTGGTAACCATCTTTGCTATAGGCAAGATGCAGCCCGTCTTTTCCATTATTATTGAAATAACAGAACATATAGACACTTTCAGCGGGCTGCGCTAATAATATTTGTGCTGCAAAAAATGTAATAAAAATGAGAATAACCTTTTTCATTTAAGTAAGTTTTAATACTTCATCCCAGATATTTTTTAAAACGGGAATGCCATTTTCGGAGTTTCTTTTTCTTGTTTCAAGCACCCGTTCTCCGGGGTATAAAATTGCGCTGTCTTTATCCGCCGGTTCTGAATTTTTATAATCGGTAATAATTGCATCAACCATGCGGCTGATGCCAGATGCATGGCCGGCTTTTGCAAAATCGATAGTAATAAAAACCTGCGACAATCCGAATTCTGCTTCCTTCTTTGTTATTTCATGTACTGCAAAACCTCCGGATAAAACGGTTGCCAATATATCGAGTAATAATGACAGCCCCGCTCCTTTCCAGTAACCAACAGGCAATGGCCTTCTTGTTGCAAGAATTTCGTCAGGGATATTTGTTAAATGGCCGGCTTCATTAAAACCACCTGCAACAGGAAGTAATTCGTTTTTCATTGCAGCAAGTTCTAATGCCCCGAACGAATATTGAGACATTGCCATATCGAGAACAATTGCCTCATCATGATAAGGCATAGCAATTACCAAAGGATTGTTACCAAGTTTTGCATCCGCTGCTTTCCACGCTGGCATGTTAGCAGTGGTATTTGTCCACCCGATAAAGATAAAACCTTCTTTTGCTGCCTGCCAGCCATACGTGCCACCACGCAACCAATGATGTGTATTAGATAAAGCAACGCAACCAATGCCAAATTCTTTTGCCAGCTCCATACTGCGGTTTGTTGCTGCAATGGCATTTAATATACCTGCACCTGAGTTACCATCCCATTGCTCCACGCCATTATGTTTGTTTTTGAGCGATGGTTTAGCAGTTGTATTTACATACCCTTTTTGTATGTACTCAACAAAACGTGAAAACCGGTTTACACCATGTGAAGTAATACCATCAATGCTGTTTGCTGTAAAAGCAGCAGCGCAGGTTTGTGCGGCTTCAGCAACCAGCCCGTTTTTAAGCAGGATACTGTAAAACCGTTCGTGCATTTCTGTTGGTTTTACAAATATAATTTCCGCTTTACTCATGACAGGTTTGTGAAATAAAGATAAATTTAATAACAGGTTTAATTTTATAAATCAGCTGCATGGTCTGCTTTTACATCCTGTCCGCTCCATATTTTTATGGCTGTCCATGGCAAAGCTGGTTTTACCCAAAAATCATCGGCAGGTGATAATCCTAAAGGAAGAAATATTTCTGAACATAAGTATAAGCTGCCGGTGTTAATATATCCTTCTGCAAGGCCGGGTTGTGAGCCGGCCAAACCAATATTCAGCCAGCCTTTATCATTAAACGTATTGGGAGCATCCAATGTTTTTGCTAATACAGCAGTTAAAGCATTTCTAATTTGTGCCGGCGCCAGTTCATCCGGCAACAAATGCAGCAATGCCATGTTAGCCAAATGATGAAATGCACCACCACGATAAGTGATGGAACGCCCTGTAACAGGAAAACTTCCGTCGCTATTTATCATACGTTCCTGTATTACCGCATAACGCTTGTTTATTTTATCCAGCCTGGGAGCAAATGTTTTATAGGAACTGTCTTTACTGTTGATGACCGTTACAATACTTTGCAGGTAAGGTTGTATTACATAACTGTTATAATAATCCAGGTGAAACTGGTTACCATCAGCAAACAGCCCGTCACCAGTGTACCAGTGATTGGAAAATTCTTTTACTGCAAAGTCAATACGCACTTTATCATAAGGCAAATTGTATTTACAAAAAAAAGTTTCGATCATGGCAGTAAACAACAACCAGTTGCTGTACGAAGGCACTGTATTTCGTGTTTGTAAAAAAGCAGCCTGCACATTTTTTTTTGTTACACTGTCTGTATGCTCCCACAACCATGGGCACCGTACCAGCGCAAATGAAAGAAACGAAGCATCTACCAATGGCTGCCCGCCGTTCCATTGCATAAAATCTTTTGCTGAAGGATTTACAGCATTGGATAAAGCTTTTAAAGCAAGCTCCCTGTATTGCTGCCGTAATTTTTTCTCATACGCATCTCCTTCTTCCAGTTGCAGCCACGGGGCAATGCCGCATAGGGTACGTGCAAAGGCTTCCAGGTAGCCCACTTTACTCCGCACTTCTTTATTATCCACCCGCTCTGACAATACCGGGGGCATTTGTTCTTTTAATGTATTGGCGGCAAGATTGCTCAGCACCGGCCGTGCAACCTTATCCATATAATGCAGCCAGGTAGTTCTTGTATTATCCTGCGCCATCATTCCTTTAGTTGTACAAAAGAACAGCAGCAGTACAACAAATCTTTTCATCTCCGTTTATTTTAAAACATTTAAAATGGGCTTGTCTGAACTTTCGAGCACAGATTGCTCCGGTTTAATTAATTCCAGCACCACCACTTTATTATTGCCTTTATGCAGCCATTCTGCGGGCACGTATAAAGTTTGTTGCGGGCCAATACTCCAGTATCTTCCTAAATTATGACCATTTACCCAAACCACACCTTTGTCCCAGTTTGTCATATCGAAGTAAGTATCTGCCACTTCAGTTAGGTTGAATTCACCCGATTTAAGAAGCGGATGTGCAGGATAGATTTTACGGTTGATGATATTTAGTTTAGCGATATCATTAAAAGGAAGAGGATACATCTGCCAGTTTTCAAGAACATTACCCGACAGCGTAACTTTGCCTGTTATTCCTTTTGTGTTTTTTAAAAGATACGGGCCGAAGTTGATACGCCCCAGGTTTTCTACGAGAATATCCAGTACTACTTTTCCAGCAGGAATATTCAGCATCATGCTATCCTGTTTTAAACGCCTGTCTAAAGTTCCGGCACGGCTTCCATTAATCATTACCACTGCATAATCACGTAGTCCATCAATTTTTAAAATACCAGGAGATGCGTTGGCAAGTACCGTGCGGTACATTACAAAACCATAAGCCTGTTCCAATTCCTCAAAACTTAACGGTGTTTTGTTTTTTATAGCCTTGGGCAGCACATCGTACAGGTTGCTTACAGCAGTAAAATGAACCGGCGGTAATTTCATTGCCGGTTTGGCTACGGGTACATCTGGCAAAACCGTTCCTGCCGGTAAATATTTTTGAATCACTTTACGAAACTCCATAAACTTGTGTGTGGCATTACCTGCTTCATCCAGCGGTGCATCATAATCATAACTGCTTATTTGCGGTTCGTATGGATTGCGGTCGTTGTAATTGGCACCATTCATAAAATCTCTTGTAGTACCTCCATGAAACATGTACATGTTGATGGAAATGCCGGCAGCAAGCACACTGTCCAAACCCGGTGTGTATTTTTCTGCAGGCACTGTATGGTGCTTTGTTCCCCACCAGTCGAACCATGCAGGATACCACTCCGCTACATAAAATGGCCCTTTACCATTATGATTTTCACGAACCAATTTCCTTATTTGTGCAGGTTTGTCTGTTCCGTTTACTGCGGGCAGTAAACCATCCAGGTGGCCCTTGCCAACATCACCGGTTGGGTCGCAGGTGTACAATAACCCGTCAAAGCCTGCATCAATAAACATCTTCCGGTTAATGTCCAGGTATTCTTTATCACTACCATAAGAGCCATATTCATTTTCCACCTGTATCATTAAAATATTACCCCCATGGTTTATTTGCAGCGGCGCCAGGCGTTTGCCCAGTTCATTAATATAAGTACGGTATTCATTTAAATACTGGCTTTCTTTGCTACGCACTTGCAGGCCTTTTTCATTTTGCAGCCACCAGGGGTACCCTCCAAATTCCCATTCGGCACAAACGTAGGGGCTTGGCCGTAGCACTACCCACAAGCCTTCTTCCTGTGCTGTTTTTACAAAGGCGGCCACATCATTGTTACCACTAAAATCAAATTTACCTTTCTGCGGCTCATGCAGGTTCCAGAAAACATAAGTCCCAATGGTGTTTAATCCCATCGCTTTTGCCATCTTCATCCGCTGGCGCCAGGCTTCTTTCGGCACACGGGGATAATGCATTTCACCCGATATCATCTGGAAAGGTTTGCCGTCAAGCATGAAAACAGAATCTCCCAGCGCAAAGGTGTGTTTGTTATTTTGCGCTGCAGCTGAAGCAACCAACAGTGTTACAAAGCTTACCAGTATTAAACATTTTTTCATAAAATAAGAGTGAAGTATTTTTATTTATTGCCGGTAATTTTTTTGTACCGCATCATCGCTTCCACAAAATAATAATCGGCATAGGTTAACGGCACATCAATTTCTGTTTTACCGGGTATACTGCCCACACTATGCTGTAAAATAAAACCGCCATTGGTACCAGCAGCAGCTTTATATTTCGCTTCAGATAAGTTTTTTAAAATCGTTTCAGCCGTTTTAAAATATTTTTTGGCCTGCTTCTTATCCGCATACTCACATAATTCTAAAAAAGCAGCCGCCATAATTGCTGCTGCAGACGCATCTCTTAATGCAGCAGGAATATCGGGTGCATTAAAGTCCCAGTAACTAATATCATCTTTAGGCAAATTGGGATTGTTTAAAATAAACTGAGCAATTTTATTGGCCTGGTCAAGGTATTTTTTGTCTTTCGTTTCCCGGTATGTTTCTGTATAGCCATACAAGCCCCATGCCTGTCCCCTGCCCCATGCCGATTCATCTGCAAATCCTTGTGCCGTTTTCTTTTGCAGCACAGCACCTGTTGAAGCATTATAGTTCAGCACATGGTAAGAACCGTTATCTGCACGAAAATGATTTTGCATAGTTGTGTTGGCATGTGCTACGGCAATTTTATAAAATGATGAATCGCCGGTTTGCTGCGTTGCCCAAAACAATAATTTTAAGTTCATCATATTGTCGATGATAACGAGGTATTCGTTCGGTTTTCCATCCCAGGATTTTATACAGCCAATCACAGGGTTGAATCTTGTTGAAAGAGATTTTGCACTGTTAAGCAATACCTGTGTATAATCTGCCGATGGCTTTATGCTGATGGCGTTACCAAAGCTGCAGTACATCATAAAACCAAGGTCGTGTGTGGAGGTATTGAACTGTTCTTTTTTTAACACCTCCATTATTCGCAAAGCCTCATGATATAAAACAGTATCCTTGGTTTGCTCATACAGGTAAAGTAATGTGCCGGGGTAAAACCCGCTGCACCACCAGCCGGAGTTGCTCCATTCATATTTACCGGTTGCCAGGAAAAAAGTTTTTGGAAATTTATTTTCCGGCAGGTTTTTCATCAGTACTTTGTATTGTGCAGCGGCATCAGTAAAATTTTTATCAATAGTATTCAGTAATTTTTTATCCGCTTTAAATGACGGTTGCGCTGCTGCTGCCAGGCAGCAGGTAAACAAAAACATTGAGCAAACAATTTTCTTCATCGCTATTTAAATTTTATTTCAAACACTTTTACCAGTTGAGGGGCTGTGTTCGTTTTGCCCTCGCCATCTGCCTGTTCTGTATGCTGCACAAATAAGTGCAGTTGCTGTTTTGTTTTCCAGAGTTCCGTATCATAAACAGGTTCCCACGAACCTACATATTCATCTGATAAGTTACTTACCTGCCATTTATTTTTGTTGATGTCATTACATAAGGCCATTGATACTTTGCTGCCTCTTTCTTCATCACGAAAAATAATGGCAATTGACTGCAGGTTATTTTTTTTAAAGCTAATGATTTGCGGACGTGATATGGGAATGCGCCTGGTGCCTGTACCACCTAAAGTAAAAGTTGTTTTACGAAAACCGGTATTCTTAGTAACCCAGTTGCCGTTTACATTATATACCACGTGATATTGTGGAATACTGTCGCCGGGTTCTTTCCAGTAAGAGGCAATAAACGGATGGCCCAGCGCATCAGCAAACATGCTTGTTTGGTTAATGAGTTCACTTTTTTGAGGAATATGGCTGATGTATTCAGCCGTGGCTGCATTGATGGGGATTGTATATTTTTTATCTTCTGAGTTCGTCCATGTAATACCGCCGTCTTCTGACTTTGCATAACACATATCGTGGTTGCTTGCCACGTCAGGGCTTTCCCGCCACACCCATGAAACATGAATGGTTCCTTTAGTATCCACGCAGGCCTGCCAGTAAGCATTCCGCTTTCCTTCGCCATCAATTAAGTTTTGATGCAGTTGTTTCCAGTGTTTGTTTTTTATATCATACCGGTTAAGTACTAAATTGCCTTTACCGGAGCTTCCATCCCGGTATAAAAAAAATAAATCGCCGTTGGGTAAAAGGTAAAATTCAGGATACGTAACATTGGCTTCTGCAACACCCGTCATTGATTGTTCCGGCTCCATTTTTAAAGAACCAGGAACAATGCTTTTGCTGTAATGCAGTTTATTGCCATGGTGATTCCATGACATATGTAAAAAGCCATCACCATCAATAATAATGCTGATGCTGCGATGAGCATCGGTAACATCTCCTTTAAAACCTGTATTGGATAATAGCCATTGGGAAGAGCCCATTTTTCTTTTACCCAGCATCACTTCCCCAGCCTGATTGTAATAGCTGATGTATTGCGTGCCTTTAAAAGTACATAGCGCATTTTTACGAAAGATGACAGTGTTAACAGAATTTGCAGACCATGCACTGTCAACTGTAATTTTTTTGACAGCACTAATATCCTGGGCTTTTGTTGAAGCCACAATAAGAAGAAACAGCATTGCTGAAGAAAATCGCATTCCCTAAATTACGTATAAAACATATAGCCTTTAAAACAAAGCATTGTTACCAAAGCAAAGAATCATTAAAACACATTATCTACAGCGGGCCTTGAATAATTTTCTTTGTCCTGCGTTGTTTTAGGCAAGCCAAAATAAAAATACAAAGTGCGTTTTTTATCTCCACTGAGGTGATTTAGCTCACTCATGGGCCCATATACTTTTGTATTGGTAGTTAAGCCTGTTGCCAGCTTGGTTCCTATTGGAGGTATACAATCCAGGAAAGAAATATTGCCTAAAGGCAATTCCGGGTGCGGCTTGGTGGCGCTTGTCAAGCCATAAAAATCAAACAGCCTTACAAATAAACCAGTATCGGGTGAGGCAATGTATAACTTACCTTCCACTGTACTTAATTCCATCCAGGTAATGTCGCCGTAATATCCTTTAAACTCAGGATACACAAGTGGCGAATAGCCTGTTTGTGTATTGTTGTATAAATTTTGCCAAACATTAACGGGTGTACCTGCCATGCGGTTTTTCCATTGGCGGTATGGGCCTTTACCCAGCCATCTTGCACCCAGCACATAATTTTCAGGATATTTAAAACTGATACCGGCAAAGGGCAAATCACCATTGGCACTGTATTCATATTCCATAGTTACCCAGCCACTGCCATTCATTTTCCATTTTACATATTTCATATCCCCGCTGCAGGTAAATTCCACCACGGCATCATTTCCTTCTTTGTAAGCTTTAGAACTAATGACTGCCGCATTTCCCTTTACTAACACAGGACCGTTGTTAAATGATAGCACATAATCATTGGCAGTGTTTTTTGTTGTAACTAAAGTGCCGGTCTTTTTATCCAGCACCACACTTACTTCACCACCAGTAATGGTGTACACCGTATCCGTTTCTTTAATAGATGTTTCATTATTTTTTACAGTAACAAAACCATCCAGCTGCAATTGTTTGCTTCTTATTTCGCTTGTCCATTTGTACAGCTCTTTGCCAAAATTATCTTTAGCAACAATTACCAGCGCATCATATTTTTTATAATCAGCCGGCAACTGTAACTGCAATGATCCTTGTTGCGTTGCTGCTATATTGGGAGCTGCAATGGTTCCTTTTTGTTTTACAACATATCCATCAAAACGGTCAAATGGTTTACTAAAATCAACCAATGCCCAGTAAAAAGTACATTGATTGGTGTTTAAAAAATGAAAGCGGTTCTCTAATGCAATTTGGCCGTTAAAATCAACAGGCAATTGCGGGGGCAATTGCAATTGTACAGGGCAAAAAATTTCACGCAGTGCATTAAAGCTGCCTTCTTTTTCCCTGTGCGGCCCCATGATGCCATCAGGAGCGTTCAACCCGTTTGCGTCAAGCACATTATTCAAATCAGTACGTACCACTGCTTCATCTATCATGGCCCAAATAAATACACCACCACTTTTTTGTGAGCGCCAATGTAAATTCCACATGTCCTGCATACCGGAACCACCGCCACCATCATCTTGTGAATGCAGCATTTCGGTTGGCATGTATATCAATGAATCCTGTAAAATTTTTTGTGTGCTGTAGAAATCTTCATAGTGATTACAATCGATACCATTGAACTGGTTACCGGGGCGGTGATGCGGATGTATGACGGGCCGTTTTTGAAAATCCCACTTTACAAAATCATCATCCAGTTCTTTATTGGTGCCGCCTTCGTTGCCGTTATCCCAAAAAATAATTGCAGGATGATTCAAATCCCGTAGCACCATTTCTTTTACCAATGGTTCTCCCGCTTTGGTGGAGTACCATTTTTGCCAGCCCGCCAGTTCGTCCAAAACATAAATACCCAAACTATCGCAAACCTTTAAAAAATATTCATCAGGCGGGTAATGCGAACAACGCACGGCATTCATGTTCATTTCTTTTAACAGCAATGCATCCTGTAATTGTTGTTCATTACTCAATGCCCTGGCAGTTTCCGGCCAGAAGCAGTGACGGTTGGTGCCTTTCATTTTTACCTGTGCGCCGTTGATATAAATGCCCTGCCCGTATTTTATTTCAATGGTGCGGAAACCAAATTTTTCATTGAGTTCATACAACTTTTTTCCTGCTGCATCCTGCAACACAACATTTGCATTATAAAGGTTCGGCGTTTCTGAAGTCCATGATTTTATTCCTTCAATTGCAGTGTTTACAATTACATTCTCAGCATTTTTTTCAACCGGAACTTTTATTGTACCAATAATCTTTCTATTTACGTCGGTAATCGTAGTAACAACAGTAGCATTCTGAATCAAGCCTTTCATCCAAACCTGCATAGTAAATTTTCCATCATGCTTTGCATCGATACCAACATAATCTATAAATTGTTTTGGTGTAGCTTCTAAAAAAGCAGGACGGAAGATGCCGCCAAACACCCAGTAGTCTGCTAAACGTTCTGCATTGTTCACGCTGGCATCGGCACTCATTTTGCTTACGGTTACTTCCAGTAAATTGGTTTTATCATAATTCAGCAGTAAAGAAATATCATATTTAAAACGATAGAATGAGCCCTGGTGAATGGCACCGGCGCTCTTGCCATTGATCTTAACTTCCGTATCCGTCATGCTGCCGTCAAACACAATATTCACCACTTTACCTTTCCAGGCCGCCGGCACTTTGAATTCATATTTATATTTTCCCTGTTCATCATAAAAGCGGGCATTCTTGCCATTGGTTTTATAATCCCGTCCATAGTTATAATTACCAAAGCCCTGCTGCTCCCAGTTACTGGGTACTTGTATTTTTTTCCATTCACCGCTGTTGCGCCCTGCTGTGCAAAAGAAATCCCATTGCACTGTATGTGCAGCATCGCTACCGCTTAAATATTGAATTTGTTTTTGCTGCGCCTGCAGGTGCATCGCAAAAAAAAGCAACGATAAATGTGTTAACTGAAATCTTTTAATAAGCATTGTCTTTTTTTTTGAATATTGACCAGTTGAAATGATGATTTTAACCTGTTATAATCTTAATAACATAAGCATAATCGCATGGAGGCTGCAATGGCATTTTCACCTGCAGCCCTTCCGCTTTTTGTTCCCAATCCAGTATACCGTTATACCCATTTAATGAAATACCCTTAATATCCAGATCTGCCGAATGAGCCGATGATTTACCAAGAGATTTGATAAGTATGTTTTTTTCACCGGGCCATCCCAGTACACAGGCAAACAGCATATTTTCCTTTTGAGTAAAGCGGATGTCTTCGTAGCCAAATGGTTTACCCTTTCCTTCATTAAAACCTTGTGCGGAAAGTGGTGCGGCCGATTCAATCGCCGGACCTTCGCCAAAAACCTTCCACGGCCTGGTATCATAAATGGCTTCGCTGTTTATCTTCATCCACTGGCCAATTTCTTCCACCACTTTTCTTTCATCGCTGTCAATGGTACCATCGCCTTTTACCGGAACACTCAAACAAAGATTGCCGTTCTTACTCACCACATCCACCAATGTATGAATGACTGTTTTAGCTGATTTATATTTATGATTATCGAAAATGGGCTTATTGTAATGCCAGCTGCCAATACAGGTATCGGTTTGCCAGGGCAGTGGCTCAATGCTGTTGCTTTGTCCTCTTTCAATATCCCACACCATACATTTGCGCTGGGCTTCGTCTAATATTTTTCCAAACAGTACTGCTTCCAGTTTACCTTTTTCTTTGATGCTTTTATTGTAAAAGTGTGCGGCAATTTTCAAACCAGCATCGCTAATGGGATGCAGCGGCAATGCGGTATCATCAAAGTAAATTAAATCAGGATCGTACTTATTAATCAGATCGATGGTGCGGTTTAAAAATTTATCGCAGTATTTTTTTGACGGAACATTTACACCATTGCCCCAGTTCCATTGTGAGTGAATGGCCCCGTTGTCTTCGCTGCGTTCGCTCAATGCATGATTTTGTGCATACAGTTCCTGCGGATCATACCCTTCCCACCATTTTCCTTTGCCATCTTTTTTGGTAAGCGTACCATCGTAAGACACTCCTGCATAAGACCCCGTTTTATCTGCCCGTTGTGCAGGCTCATACCAGCTCCAGGCATGGGCGGCATGCACACTCACGCCAAAATGCAAACCGTTCTTTCGTGCTGCTTTTTCCCAGCCGCCGATGAGGTCTTTTTTGGGACCCAAGTTCACCGAATTCCATTGTTGGTATTTGCTGTTGTACAAATCAAAGTTATCGTGGTGATTGGCCAGCGCCATAAAATATTTGGCGCCAGCGTTTTTATAAAGCCCCAGTAATTCTTCCGGGTTCCAGTTCTCTGCTTTCCATTCATTGATCACATCTTTAAAACCAAATGCTGAAGGGTGTCCATATTTTTCCAGGTGGTATTTGTATTTACTGCTTCCTTCCATATACATTTCACGTGCATACCAGTCACCAAACTCAGGCTGGCATTGCGGCCCCCAGTGTGCCCAGATACCAAACTTTGCATTGCGGAACCATTCTGGTACCTGGTATTGCTGCAGTGATGCCCAGTTGGGTATAAAAGGGCCTTTTTGTATTTGTTCATTATCTGCAGCACCATCCATTATTGAATACGCCTGCAATGCATTGCTTAGATAAATCGCCGGCACGGCAGCGGCTATATTTTTTAATGCTTTTCTCCTGTTCATACTGTTATTTAAAGCAACGTTATTATTATTGCGTTAATTAAATGACATAACCTTACTTAGTTACTTTGAATATCCACCTTACTCAGCGCCAAACCAGTATCCAGTAAATAAACTTTAATAGATACTGTTTCATCTTTTAATACACTCAATGGAACAGTTGCATCAGAATATCCTCTTAAAATATCTGTCCTCCATGTTTTATCTTCCTGCGGATTATCAATGTCCATCAGCTTTACTTCTCCTCCATTGACAGTTACAGCAAGCCCCAAACTTCTTCCCTTGTGTATAGCATGCGTGGGCAAACATTTCAACACTAATTTATAACTTCCGGTCTTTAATGAAAACTGATACTCTGCGTAAGGTGCTTTGCGCCACTCTTCCTTTTTAAAAGAAATACCCGTAAATGGATAACGGGAAATACTTTTACCACCAGCACCCAAACCGGGAACTGTAATCAATTTTTCTCCGGCAATTTCATTTTTGCTTTTATAATCTGCCGCTGGTAAACTTAGTAAGGAGGGCTTGCCTGTTTCCACACCAAATGAATCAACAGTCCTGTCTAAATATCGTCTGTCGTAAACAACGTCTTTATTAACGCCGCCTTCCAACACTTCCGGCGCAGCCACTGCAGGCATACCGAAAACAGCAAGGTTACGGGGCATATAACTGATGATGCCGTTCCATTTACCACTTTCAATACCGGTATTATAATATTGCGTCATTTTTTTAATTTCATCAAAGGCTGCTTTGGATTTTGCAGAATATTCTTTTGCCTGTGCAGACACTTCAAAACTCAATTGGGAATAAAATATTTTTTGGTTGATGAGAGCAGCGCCTTTCACCGGGTATTCAATCAATTCAAAAAATGCATTTTGTAAATCTGCCGGAATTTGCTTTTTTATGGCATCTGCTTTTTCCGCAAGTTTTGTGTAAGCAATCAACCGTTCCACTCTTGCAGCAGGTAAATATTTCAGCATCCGCATAAACTCCGGCTTGCCTTCCTGCGCCAGCCGGTAGTATTCATTTTTTATTTCAGCAATTGTGGGTGCTAATGCTTTTCCAAAATTTTGTGCAGCCCAGTAAGCACTGTATTGATTTGCTTTTTCAGGCGTCCACTCATTAATATCCCATGCAAGGTCTAAAAAGAATTGGGTTTCCATCTCTGCAGGTTTTATATCACCCACATTCACCACCCACAAACGGTTAGCACCAAACTGGTAAGCCTTCGTCATTTCATAAGCAATTAACGGTGGTGCGGTGGAAGACAACCATGTATAATCATGCGGTCCGCCTAAATAAGACAAATGATAATACACACCACTGCCGCCGCTGCGCTTTTGTTCTTCAGGGGTTGACAACTGGCGGATATAACCAAAGTTTTCATCCGGCCATATGATCGTAATATCATCCGGCAGTTTCATACCACGGCGGTATAATGAAAGTACTTCTTTGTATGGCACAAATATCTGCGGCAATTTTTCTGCAGGCTGTTTAAAGTTAGCTGAGAGAATGCCTCGCTGGTCACTGATAATATTTTCCAGCAACTTTACTTTTTCACCAGCATCGTTGGGGCCGGGCATACCACCATCATGCACACCTCTCATTCCTATTGTAACCACCGATTCGTAATTCACCGCTTCTTTGATACGGTCATTCCAGTATTTAAATATTTCATCTTTGTTTACATCATAGCGCCACTCACCTGGTTTCTTTTTATATTCTTCTTCAAAAGTTTGTTCCCATTCACATACATTGTTACGCAGCATGGGTTCGCAATGGCTGCCGCCAATAGCAATAGCATAATCGTCGGCAACTTTCGGGCTTTCTTTAAAATAATAAAATGCTTTGGTGCTGTCGTGCATGGCCGGCCAGATGTAATTGGCTTTTAAGCGCAGCAATAACTCAAATACTTTTGCGTAGGTTTTAGGGCCGATGTTTTTTACATCCGTATCCATGTTTTTTTTTGCCCACGGATAAAAACCCCAGTCTTCATCATTAATAAAAATACCCCGGTATTTTACAGAAGGTTCTTTGGAAGTATAAGTTCCGGTAACATACAATTGCTTTTTCTTAACCGGTGTAACATCGGCCCACCAAACCCATGGCGACACACCCATCAATCTTGATAAATGAAAAATACCGAAAGCAGTTCCTCTTCTGTCGCTGCCGGCAATAATAAGTGCCCCCCCGCCCCTGAAGGGGAGCCTGCTGCTTTTAACTTTGTCAGATTCCTTAATTATCTGAATAGTATAACATTCCCATTTATCTCTTATTTGAGTAACATCAATTTGTTTTGATTTAATCAAATCATCAATCAATTTAGATTTACCAATAGTGCCTGCAATAATGGTAAACCCTTTTGAAGATGCCTGATGCGACACTTGCATCTGCAGGCCGCTTATCAGTTTTACATCATTAGCCAATGCTGCTGCTGCAACGGTTACCACTTTTGCGTCCCCGGTATCTGTACAAATAGAAGCTGCAGTTGTATTATTAAAAAGAGTAAAAGCTCCTGTTGAGGAATTTTCAGAAATTGTAAATGTATTTTTATTTTGAGCCGTTACAACAAATGCTAACAGGCACATCGCTAACCCCGCAATAGATTTCCGCAGCATACAACCGTTTTAAGTAATTCTAAGGTACTTGCAGCCGGCCGCAGGGCTGTCCTGTTGCATCCTGAAGTTTAATATGTTAAAAATACTCTTTTCATTGTGCAGCATGCAACAGGATGCCGGGTAATTGCTATCTGCTACTTTAGCAATCTTATTTTTTGCGTATGAAAAAAACAATCCTCACCGGCCTGCTGCTGCTGTTAATGGCCCAGGCATTTCCCCGCATTTATTATGTGGCTGTAGACGGCAATGATAATAATTCCGGAATAAAAGAACAGCCGCTGGCCACAATACAAAAAGCACAATCACTGGTGCAGCCCGGCGATACTGTTTATTTACGCGGCGGAACCTACCATGTTACAGAAGCGCAAATTGCCCGCAATGAAAGAGTGTATGCCTGTGTTACCTTTTTAGACAAGAGTGGTTCTGCCGGCAAGTACATTCATTATATTAATTATCCCGGGGAAACACCGGTATTTGATTACAGCGATGTAAAACCTGCAGGCATGCGTGTGGCAGCATTTTATGTAACGGGTTCATTCATTCACCTGAAAGGTTTTGAAGTTACCGGTGTGCAGGTTACTATTAAAACTCATACACAATCAGAGTGTTTTGAAAACCATGGCAGCAATAATATTTATGAACAGCTGAGTGTGCATGACGGCATGGCTATTGGCTTTTATTTGCTGGAAGGATCGGATAACTTAATTCTGAATTGCGATGCTTACCGCAACTGGGATTATTTTTCTGAAAACGGCCGTGGCGGTAACACGGATGGTTTTGGATGCCATCCCCGTGCCGGAAGCAAAAACAATATCTTCAGGGGATGCAGGGCCTGGTTTAACAGTGATGACGGTTACGACCTCATTAACTCTGCCGAAGCCACCACCTTTGATCATTGCTGGGCATTTTACAATGGTTTTTCAAAAGATTTTGTGAGCGAAGGCGACGGCAATGGTTTTAAAAGCGGTGGTTACGGTTTACAAAAAACCGGTAATGAAATTCCCAATCCTGTACCACGTATGACCATACAGTTTTGTCTTGCCGTACGTAACAAGGCCAACGGATTTTATTCAAATCACCACACCGGTGGCAGCAACTGGTTTAATAATTCTGCTTACCGCAACAGCACTAATTATAACATGTTGAACCGCCTGAGAGATACCATACAGGATGTGCCGGGCTTTGATCATGTGATGTATAATAATCTTGGTTACAAAGGCGGGCGTGAAACACAAAATATTAACACCAGCAGCTGCACTTTGTCTAATAATTATTTTGACCTGAAGCTGGAGGCATCCGATGGAGATTTTATTAATCTTGATGAAACGCTTTTAACCACTCCACGAAAAGCGGATGGCAGTTTGCCGAATATTCATTTTATGCAATTGAAAAGCGGCAGCCAGTTTATTGATAAAGGGAAAAATATTGGTTTCCCTTTTAAAGGTAAGCAACCGGACTTAGGTGCATTTGAAGCAGGAGAATAAAAGTACAGCATCAGTATTTTACATCCGCACTGTTGTTAACTGTGTATACGGGCACAGAACCGTCAGCGGCTGCAACATGATTAAATTGCACTTTCTCAGCATCATTCACCAGCACTTTTGCATTGGCAGGAAGAAGGATATTTGTAAAATTTACATTCTTTAAACGATGCGCCGGATCTTTAAACCCGTTAATATTTATAACAACATCTTTTGCATCTGCTTTTGACAGGTTGATATTTTTGAAAACAAAATTTTCGAATGTGGGCGGTTCGGGTGCTGCCTCTCCATCGTTATTATAACTCAGCGCCGAAAACACGGTAATCTTCATCAGCTCACAATCGGTTACTGTAACATTTTTTACATAACCGCCGCGTTCTTTAGTTCCTTTTATCTGCATACCATTTATTAAATTACCTGCAGTACAATCCTGCACAAGCACATCACTAACTCCTCCGCTCATTTCGCTGCCAATAGAAATGCCATGGCCACGTATGAAATCACAATTGGTAACACGTACATTTTTTGTTGGCTTGCCCACAAAAAATCCTTCGGGATTTTTGCCTGATTTTATGGCAATACAATCATCGCCATTATCAAAAGTGCAATTAAAAATATAGGAATCCGTGGAAGAATCGGGGTCAATGCCATCACTATTGCGGATGCCGTAAGTATTTATCGTTAAATCATGCAGCGTAACATTGTCACTGTATATATAATGAATGGTCCAGCAAGGAGGGTTTTGTATGGTGAGGCCAGATATGCAAACATCCTGGCAATTCATCAGGCAAATGAGGCGGCCGCGGCTGCGGATTCCTCTTGCGGCAATCATATCGTTCCCTAGTTTTTTACCACCGCCTTCAATAGTGCCGCCGCCGGTAATGCGCAGGTTTTTTACATTGTAAGAACCATTGCGGTTTAAAGTGCCTGCGTTGATCAAACTTGCATAAGTTTCCATTTCCCAGCCCTCAAAACGGTTAAAGTATAGCGGGAGATAATCGGTTGTATCGGTGCTGCCTTTTAATACTCCTCCTTTTTCAATATACAATGTCATATCGCTTTTTAAAAATAAAGCCCCGCTTACAAAAACACCTTTTGGTATAACTACTGTTCCTCCTTTTGCACATGCATTGATGGCAGCCTGAATTGCTTTTGTGTTTTTGAATGATGAATCTGCCTTTGCACCAAAATCCAAAATATTATATAAGTTACCTTTTGCAGCTGTTTTAAAGAGGAGTGCAAAAGCTGCAGCCTTATCATTTTTAATTCTTACTGAAACTTTATAAGATGTGGCCGGCTTTAAACCGGTAACAGTATAATTTGTTTTGGCAGTAGTGCTTATTGGCTTACCGTTCAGCAATACTTCATAAACAACAGCGGCTTTTGCATATTGCTTATCCCACAAAAATGTAACACTGTTATCAGTCAATGTGGCTGGTGCAATAAAAAGATTCAGTTTATTTGGGGAAGCTGAAATTGCTTTAACAGAAATACAAATTGTAAAAAGCAGTGAAATTGTTTTATTCATAAAGCAAGCGATATAATGACATAAAAATATTACTGTAAGACTATTTTATTGTCCTGTACTGTTGTGGATTTCAAAAAATTATTGTTGCAGTTGCCGCATTACAACAGCATACCGCCTGCCCAGTTCCCTTGCAGACGCCGTGCTGAAATGCAGCTTATCCCCTTTGTCGGTTAAATCTTTTGCACTTACCACTGCTGTTGCATTTACCTGCTGCGGCAACTTGTTTATTTCTTTATTGATGAAATCTGCCTTGTTGAAATAACCAATTTCACCGGCAACAAAAGGTAATTGTGGCTGATGTAAATCGTCCCGTAACCGGGTTACCAGTTGCTGCAGCTTGTTAATATAAAGCGGTGCTCTTGCAGAATCATTATCCGATTCTCCCTGGTGCCATAAAATTCCTTTAAGCACGCCACGCTGCATGGCAATGTTTGTTCTTTTAACAGCATCATCGTAAGGATGTGCATTTAAATAGGTTGCTCCGGGCTCCCACACTTTTATGGGTGAGCCACCCCATGCGCAGGGTATCAATCCAATTTTTATTTTATCGTTTCCCTGCAGCATTTCTTTTGCGAAGGAAATGGCAGGACCTACACCGGCCATTGCCGGTTTGTCAAAATGTACAGGGTCAGTTGCAGGTACCCAGTTGTTGAAAGAATCCAGCATTACAATGCGTGGATTCATCTGTTTGCTTTCTGCATCCACTGGACCTCTGCCTGCCATATTGCTCTGGCCAATGAGTAAATACAAATGGAAGCTGGAATCAATTGTGTTGTTTTGTGCTGATGAATGTATCACACAACAAAATAAAAAAATATGGAGGATAATTTTTTTCATTTTTCTTTTATAAGAACACAGATAACGCTGACTGGACTGATTAGCACAGATAAAATCAGTGTTAATCATTATTATCCGTGTCATCAGTGTGCTATCATTTCACTATATACACCGTACTAAATTCATATTTACCAGAACCCACCTTCACAACTAAATAATTTTTCTCTTTACCAACAACCTGTATATTTTTTAATGATGTAACAAGTTGACCACTTTCCATTACATCACCATCCTGTACAGGAATATAAACAGTGGCAGTTGTGTTGGCAGGTATTTCTGCGCTCAGTATTAATTTTTGATTTTCTATTTTCCAGCCGCTGCTGAGTTTGCCATAAGCTGTTTCATAAGTGGCAGCAGCGTTGGTGAAGCCTCCACCAATATGTGGCATAATGCGTATTTTTTTATACCCCACCGTACCTTCTTCATTGTCCAGCCCCACCATTACACGGTACATCCAGTCGCCAATGGCACCATATGCATAGTGGTTAAACGAGTTCATAGTTACAGCTTCAAATTCGCCATTGGTGCGAATGCCATCCCAACGCTCCCAAATGGTGGTGGCTCCTTTTGTTACAGGATACAGCCATGAAGGATAGGTTTCCTGCAACAGCAATGTGTATGCAACATCTGTATAACCATAGCGGCTTAACACATGGCATAAATAAGGTGTGCCCAGGAATCCTGTTGTTAAATGGTTATTGTATTGTTTGATGTTTGCCACCAAACGGTCTGCAGCCTGTTGCCGTAAATTTTCAGGCAGCATATCAAACTGCAATGCCAGTACATAACTTGTTTGCGTATTGCTCATGGTGGCACCGTTTGGTGTGGTGTATTCTTTTAAAAATGCATCTTTTATTTTTTGCAGCAGTGCTGTATATGTTGTTACATCTTCTGTTTTGCCCAGCTCCTTCGCCGCGTTAATCAACAATTGTGTGGAGTTAGCATAAAAACATTGAGCGATTAAATATTTATTGGTAATGGCGGCTCTGCCATCGTTATCATCTGCCATCGTGTAAAACAACCAGTCGCCAAAATGGCTGCCTTTATTCCATAAATCGTTGGTGCTTTGGCTTTGCATGTAACCTACCCAAGCTTTCATGCTGTTATATTGTGCTTCTAAAATTCTTTTGTCTCCATACACCAAATACATTTGCCACGGAATGATGGTGGATACATCCGACCACCCGGCGCTGCCGCCAGCCCCCCAGCCAGCTTCTCCCAATACATTCGGAATAACATGCGGCACACTGCCTGTTTTAACCTGGTCCAGCGACACATCCTTCAGCCATTTGGTAAAGAAATTATTTACACCACGCAAAAAAGTTGCCGTGCGGAAGAATGCCTGCGCATCACCGGTCCAGCCCATGCGTTCATCCCGTTGCGGGCAATCAGTGGGCACATCTAAAAAATTTCCCCGCAACCCCCATTCAATATTATGCTGCAGCTGGTTAATTTTTGCATTGGATGTTGTGAAGGTTCCGGCTTGTTCCATATCCGAATACAATGCAACGGCGGTAAAGTTCTCAGGCTTCAGTTCACCAGCTATACCTTCCAGTTTTATATAACGAAAACCAAAAAAAGTAAAATGAGGCTCAAACAATTCTTCGCCCTTTCCTTTTAATATATATATGGCTTCTGCTTTTGCCCCACGCAAATTCTCTGTATAAAAATTCCCTTCTTTATCTAATACCTCTGCATGAAAAACTTTTACGGTATCACCTGCATTACCTTTTAGTTTTACCTGTACCCAGCCTACTAAGTTTTGGCCAAAATCAATTACTTTTTCTCCTTTGGGTGTGGTAATAATCTTTACAGGCGCAAATGTTTCATGTTTTTTAATGGGCTCATTATAACCGGCGGTTAAAACCGTTTTTGAAAAGTCAGCTGTTTTTACGGCACTCCATTTAGAATCATCGTATCCTGCTAATGTCCATCCTGCTTTCTCCTTAGTTGCATCAATGGTTTCGCCTAAATAAATACCGTTAGAACGGAGGGCACCAGTGGAAGATTTCCAACTGCCGTCGGAAACAATGCTGGCAGTGGTACCATCAGTGTAAGTAATATCTAATTCAAAAAGCAATGCAATATCACTGCCATAAATATTTCTTCTGTGGTCGAAAGAGAAATTACCACGATACCAGCCATCGCCTAAGGTAACTGCAATGGCATTGGAACCACTCTTCAACATACCGGTTACATCATAACATTGGTATTGCAGGTGCTTATTATAGCTCGTCCAGCCGGGAGTTAAATACGCATCACCAATACGTTTACCATTCAGCTGTGCTTCGTACAAACCATGTGCGGTTATGAATGCTGTGGCCGATTTTATTTTCTTAGTGTTGTTAAATTCCTTGCGCAACAAAGGCGAAGCAAATTCTTTGTCTTCTTCGTAGCCGGGCATAATCCATTGCGCTTTCCAATCATCGGGCTTTAGTAAGCCCATTTGAAAAGAAGCCACCTCACTCCAGTTAGATGTTTTGCCATTATTATCCCACACTCTTACCTGCCAGTAATACTTTTTACCAGATGCCAATGCAGAACCATTGTAAGGAATATGAACAGACTGATCATTGGCTACTTTACCTGTCGTCCAGTTATTCTTCCCCTTTGTCAATACCGCTTCATCACCTACTCTTACTTCATAAGCCGACTGCATTACATTTTTTTCATCGGAAGAAAGCTGCCAGCTGAATTGTGGCTGCAGTACATCGATACCAACGGGGTTGTTTAAATTTTCAGTGCGGAGGTGTTGTACTTTTAGCTGTGCAATGGTCGATATTACAGCGCATTGAAAAATGAAAAGAAGCAAGCTTATTTTTTTCATGTGACTAGATATCAGTTTATACAATGGTTAATTTATATTCTGCATTTATTTTACCATAAAAGTTTGCGAATCCTGCTTCAATCCAACTGCCGTAACTGTCAACTTTACGCTTCCACCTGTTTGTACCGAACGCAAAATAGCCATTGCAAAGCCATTGTGCAATCTTTTTTTATTGCCTGCAAATAAATCATCGCTTAAATGATTGCCATTATCCACCGCTATTAAAGTAGCTGCTCCACTTATGTCAAAACTAATTTCGTCCGTTGCAGTGGGCTCTTTATTTCCTATACTATCAACAGCATACACTTTTACATATTGTAAATCCATACCATCAGCTTTCCAGTTTGTATTTTCTGTTTCAATTTTTAAAGCAACTGCTTTGCCGGTAGTTTGTAACTCGTGACGGGCAACTTCCTTTCCAGCTGTTCTTGCAATGGCTGTTATTTTACCCGGTGTATAGGGAATGTCTTTCCAATAAATAGTATTGCGTTTTTTTACATCCATACTATTTTGTTGCACCCCTACCGATTTTCCGTTGATGAATAATTCTACTTCATCAGCATTCGTATATGTATAGAGATTATATTTTTTTCCCTCCTGCCGGTTCCAATGTGATGAAATAATTTTTTGCCCCACCATCTGGTCGTTCCACATTTTTGAATCGCCTTCATTATCAACTATACCAATATGCACCAATGGTTCGTTTGTAAAAATACTTTTAGTTAACCATGCTTGCGGAAAAGGCTCCATTGCATGATTGAAAAAAGAATAGTTCCAACCCTTCTTTGGCCATTTGTCCGATTCCCCCCAATATTCAACTGCACCCCAATATGCAAGGCCAACCATTTTTTCTCTGTCCATACCAAAATATGGTGCAGCCAGTTCATTGGTAACCGCCTCACTTTGATAAACAATCATACCAGGTGCATGCTTCAAATATTCCTGATAATCTTCCCATGTATAATTAAAACTGGCAACATCAGTTACGGTTGACAATTCAGGTGGAACAATATTTTCTTTAATACGAAAATCTGGGTTAGCTCTGATGATGCCACCGGCACGGGCAGGATACATCGCCACTGTTGTTTTACGTGTAGGGTCGTAACGTTTTGCCACTACATTCATAATGTTGTATGTGGTTACTCCACCATCACCCGTGGGAATACCCCAGCGTTCTTCTTGAAACTGTAATTCGTTTCCAAAGCTCCACATGATTACGGAGGGATGATTCCTGTCTCTCTTAATCCATTCCTTTTCATTCTTAAACCACAATTCGGTCCAGGGCAGACGACCGGGCCAGGCTGGCCCACCCCATTTATCATACAATTCATCTACAATTAAAATTCCTTTTTCGTCAGCCATATCCAGAAATGATTCTGAATATGGGTTGTGCGAAGTGCGGATATGATTAAAACCAAATGATTTTAATTTATCCATCATTCTTGCAATGGAAGTTTCATATGCAGCTGCACCCACTGCACCCAGGTCGTGGTGATTGGCAATACCTTTTAAAAATACTTTTTTGCCATTTAATTTAAACCCAAAATCTTTGGAGAACTCAACGGTGCGTATGCCGAATTTTTTGCTGAGTTTATCAACTAATTTACCGTTTAATACCAATGAAACTTCTGCGGTGTAAAGGTTTGGTGTTTCGCAGCTCCAAAGCTGCGGGTTAGCTATATTAAGTTTTGGCAAAGGAACTTCGGCCGTGTTAAGATAATATTTTTGCGGGGCCATTGTTTTTGTTTCGCCTACCGGCTTGCCTTGCGGGTCAACTATCTTTGTAACGATCTCCAGTTGATATTGTTTAAATTTTACACCTGCCACTTCAACCTGTACGCTTACTTCAGCGTTGTTGTTAGTAATGTTTGGAGTAGTTATATAAATTCCATGGCGTGCAATGGAAATGGTATCTGTTACAATAAGGTGCACATCCCTGAAAAGCCCGCCACCTGTGTACCAGCGGGAGTTCCCGTTTTCGCCCGTGGACGCCCGAACGGCCACTACATTGGCAGCATCATATTTAATAATATCTGCTATATCAGTTTCGAAACCAAGATAGCCATAATCAGTTCCGCCGATCTTCTTTCCGTTTAGCCAAACATCGCCGTGCAGCATAATGCCTTCAAAATCCAGCAATACTCTTTTGCCTTTCCATGATGTATCAGCTTTAAATGTTTTTCGGTACCAGCCTGTGCCCATTGCTTTAAACCCACGGCCACGACTGGCCGTACTATCCCAGGGTTGCTCAATTTGAAAATCATGGGGCAGATCCAGCTTACGCCAGTTAGCATCATCGAAGGAAATATTCTTTGCATCAGGCATATCACCGGCTTTAAATTTCCAACCGAAATTAAAAAGTTGATTTATTCTTACTTGCTCATTATTGTTTTGAGCAAAAAGAAATGTTGTAAAAAAAATGGCAATGATGGTTGATAAAATTTTCATGCTGTTTATTGTAATTTTAATACTTAGTATTGTTTTAAAAAACATTTGTAATGTTTACTTCTTTTAAACTCTTTCATCTTAGTAGTAAACAATTTGTTCTGTCCATGTTGGGCCTTTTATATAAAACCTTCCGTTTTTAAAAGAAACAGGTTCTATCCCCATCTGCGGAGTGCCTTCCCAGGGTTCAAAAGTTTGGCTGTATGGATAGGGCCTTTTTTCATACATTAAATAATGACAGGAATTCCATAGTTGCCCATCCGGTCCAATAAATAAAGCATTATGTCCTGTTTCCCCGTAAGGGTCTTCAGTATCCTGGTATTTTAAATTTGCATAACCATCCTTTATTGCTAACTCCTGTCTATGTAATCTTTTTCTTGCCCCAAAAATTGGTTCGGGAGAAACTAATTCCCATGGGCCTAACGGCGTTTTTGATTTTAATAATCCTACCTCATATCCCCTTGTCCAGGTAGAGAAAAACATAAAATATGTGCCTTCTTTTTTTATAACAAAAGGACCTTCAATACCACCTACCATCCATTCGGGCCAGCCTTGTTGCTTTTTATTTAAAAATTTTTGAATGGGTGTAGTAAGCTTACCTGTATTCAAATCTATTTTGGCTTGAAACAAACCACCACCGCTGCAATACAAATAGGTTTGGCCATCCTCATCTTCAAACAAAGTAGCATCATTATTATACTGCGGCGTTAGTGGGCCATTTACCAATTTATAGTCACCGGTTAAACTGTCGGAAGAAAATAACCAGATGCTGTGTGTTTTTAATCCAACTGAATCATCTGCTGTTACCTTACCACTGTTTACAGTGAGGTAGAATTTGTTTTTAATGAAATGAACTTCAGGAGCCCAGAATCGTCCGTTGTAAGGACAATCGGCAGGAAGTTTAGCAGCATCAATTAACCAGGTTAAATGTTTCCAGTGCAACAAATCATCTGATACCAATAAACGAACACCGGGGTTTGGGCCTGCCCAGGCAGGATTTGACGTCCCTGTACAATACCATTTATTATCAACCTTAAATATAAAGTGGTCCCTCATAGAGATAGATGAATCCCGGGTAATGGGGTTGGTGTACCTGAATTCATTTTTCGTTGCCGCAGATTGTGAGGATTGTTTAACCGTTTTCGCTTGTGCAAAACATACTGACGATACAAAACAAATAGCAATAAGGATTGATGAAATTTTAATGCTCATTTTATTTTTTTATTCAGTAATAACTATTTTTTCAACCGATACAACATCACCCTTACTTCCCGAAAGCCTCCCCGATTTTTCTTTCCACCACCATCTTTCTCCCAATACAGTAACTGTGACAGTGTAGGTATCTTTCTTAAGTACAGGACTTAGAAATTTCAATAATACCGCTGGATATTTTGAGTAGAAATCGATTGAAGAAGTAAGAGCAGCTTTTCCTTTGCTGTTACGAATAACAACACTTGCATATCCACCATCAGGACGTGCAAGTCCGTAAATACCAATTTGCGTTCCTTTTACTGTAAAAGAAAAGGATGCGCCTTTCTCATCGGAACTTTTTATCGTTAATGTATCCTGCTTCCAGTTGCCGTTATAGTTTATTTGCTGATCTGCAGCTGTAATTGTTTTCCCTTTAATGCTTGCTGATGATGCAACACCAGTCTTCAAATCAATCTTCCATGCTTCTTTGAACTCCGGTAACGAAATAGTATAGCCTGAAACGGTTAATGGTTGCCACACATAAGTTGCTGCAGACGCTTGTTTGGGAAAAGACCATCTGTCGCCCATGAACATGTATGTTGTTTCTTTTACTCCTTCAATCGGCAATACAAAGGTGGTTTGCGAGTTCCAGGTGAGTGTGCCTTGAGGTGCAATGAAACCCTGTTTTGTCCACGGGCCTTTTAATGAAGTGGCAGTAAAATAATAATTATCGTTGCGCTCCCATCCTGAAAGGTCGGAACCTAAAAAATAATAGAGACTATCTTTTTTAAAAATTGCAGGTGCTTCAAATCCTTTTTCAAAGGCTTTGTTTACCTGTTCGCTGATACTTTTATAATCATCGCTGAGTTTATAGATATCTCCCCCATGCAACAATATATACCCGTTGCCGTCTTTATCCTGAAAGCTGCCCATATCCCATTTTTTAATGGGGTTACCATTAAACAGCAATGGCCCTTTAAATGTATAAGGCCCTGTAATATTTTTTGCAGTGGCATAACCGGTAAACTGATCTTTATAACCTAATGTATCTGCATGCATATACATCATGTATTCGCCTGTTGCAGGGCAACTCATTACTTTTACTCTTTCTCCCAACCGGTTGGGCCCCAGCTTACCGCTTTGTTGCACCGGTAATGCAATGCGTTCAAATGTCCAGTTGTACAAATCTGCGGAAGAATAGCAATTGAATCCTGCAAAGGCATTGCTGGTATCGCTATGGCGTTCGCCAAAAAAATAATAACGTTTGTTATCTTTTATAATACAGCCGCCATGTGCACTCACTGCATTTCCCTTATCATCAAACAAGGGTATGCCGGAGTAAATAGCTGTTTGTTTTTGTGCGTTAGCTGCAATTGCATTTAATATAAACAGGCATATCCATATTGAGCAATATAGAAGTTTAACAAATACCTCCCTGCACTTATTTTTTAATTGAGGGAAATGATAAACCGGTGTGCAAAAATTCATCATACAGCAATTCGTAAATGTTACTGTAAATGTATTTTATTGCAGAGCAGGTATTGTCCTGTGCTGTTACGTAATAATGAATCCAGAAAGCTGGATGGATCTATTTATACTTTTCTCTATTTAAGCTGATAAATGCCCGTACAGCAATCCTTCTACCCTCTCACCATCATTTCAATATCTTTTCAATTGCACTCAATTCTCCCTTAGAAAATTCAATATTCTTTATGCTGTCAATTGAATTCAATAATTGTGCCGATGAACTGGCTCCTACTAAAACGGATGTTATCCTTGCATCTTTCAGCAGCCATGCAATTGCCATTTGCGCCATGGTTTGATTGCGCTGTTTAGCCAGCTCATTTAATGCCGCCACTTTTTTCAACACATTTTCATCTAAACCATTTTCGGTTAACGCACCATTGGGTAATTTTCTTCCTACTCTTGAGTCCGCAGGAATGCCTTTTAAATATTTATCGGTTAATAAACCCTGTGCTAATGGAGAAAATACAATACAACCTACGCCGCTTTCATCCACCACTTCCAGTAAATTTTTATTTACCACATCATGCTGTTTTTCCACCCAGCGTTCCAGCATAGAATATTTTGGCTGATGAATTAAACAGGGTGTGCCAAGTTGTTGCAACATTTTTACAGCAGCAGCAGTAACATCAGCCGGGTAATTTGAAATGCCCACATACAATGCCTTGCCCTGGCGAACGATTAAATCCAGCGCTGCCATCGTTTCTTCCAATGGTGTGTTTGGGTCGGGGCGATGATGATAAAATATATCCACATACTCAAGCCCCATACGTTTTAAACTTTGATCGAGGCTGCTTACTAAATATTTTTTACTGCCCCACTCGCCATAAGGCCCGGGCCACATGTAATAACCGGCTTTGGTGGAAATAATCATTTCATCCCTGTAAGCCGTAAAATCCTGTTTAAAAACTTTACCGAAATTTATTTCAGCTTCGCCTGCCGGCGGACCGTAGTTGTTGGCTAAATCAAAATGTGTAATGCCATTATCAAATGCGGTATGCAATGTTTGGCGAAACACATTCATATCATCCGGCTGGCCGAAATTTTGCCAAAGGCCTAATGAAATAGCAGGCAATAAAATACCGCTTTTTCCACAGCGGCGGTATTGCATTTTGGTGTAACGGTTTTCTGCAGCAACGTAAGGCATATCAGCGGGGCTTTTTAAGTTTAGCAGTAACAGGTTTGTTACGGTCGCAAGTTACTGTTTCGTTGTTATATTCCAGCTCGGCTATTTGTATCACACTTCGCTTGTCATCAAAACTTCCCTTTGCTGCAGGGTTGGCTTTGCTTCTGCCGGGATGCGTAAAATAATACACATAAGCTCTGCCATCATTCACCACCACATCGCAATGCCCGCCCATGGCCTGGTCATCTTTTCCGGTACCGGGTTCTTCTAAAATACGTTGTGGTTGTTTTTTCCAGTTTAATAAATCATCGCTGGAAAAAACTTCCATGCCTTTCCATGCATCTACGATCATAAAATATTTGTTTTGCCAGTAAAACACTTTGGGCCCTTCTCCCCTTGTGGCAATGGCTTTTCCTTTATCCGTCCAGTGATACAGGTCACTGCTTTCTGCATAGTAAATACTCTTGCCGTCTTTTTCATTGTTGTACCACATGCGCCACAAACTATCATTTACTTTATACACGGATGCATCAATTACTTTTTCTGTAAATAATTTTAAAGTGGATTGATAATTCCAGTTCTTTAAATCAGTACTTGTTAAATGAATAATTACACGGGGATGCTGCCAGTCTTTAAACGTACCGGGCACATAAGTTAAATACATGTGGTAAGTGCCGTTGTATTCTGTTACATCCGGTGCCCAGTGTGTATAACCTTCATCGGGGCGGTAATTGATGTTGGCAGTATCCACATATTTCCAGTTCATCCCGTCTTTACTTTCTGCAATACCAATACGGGTGCCATGCACCCATTGCACGGTGGAGTCATTGATGGATGCCCTGCGGTTGGTGTACAGCATCCACCATTTCCTTTTTGCTTTGTTGTAAATAACTACGGGATCGGCAGCGCCGTGATAAACAGGATCGTCAAATAATGGCCTAGGGGCGGCTTTTTGTGCAGAAGAGTTTTGAACCACAAAGCCACAAAGAACACAAAGCAACACAAAGGTTTTTATTTTGGAAGACATGTTACTGAGTTAAGGTTATTCAATCACCAATACAAAACCATCGTTTGCTTTTATAGTAATTATTTCCGGTTTATTGGCAACCACAGTTTTTTTATCAATGGTAATTTCCCGGTTATCATTTGTTGTAAACAACGTGCCTGTTTTAAATGGTGCAATAAATGGCAGCTTGTTAATGGTAATTTGTTTGGTTGCAGTATCTCCATTAATTGCAGCCACGTACCATTTGCTGCCGCTTCTTCTTGCCACCGCATAAAATTTACCGGGGTAGCCATCAATAAACTTCACATCATCCCAATGCGACGGAATATTCTGCATATAATTTTTTACCGCTTCCGGCATGTGTGCCATACCATCAGGACTTTCGGCAAAATGCTGTATGCCCGATAAAAATATTACCGCCGTTGCCATTTCAAAGGCCACACTTGTTCTGCGTTCAATTTTTGTGATCTTATACAGGTTTACCGGCGTAAAATCCATCGGGTCAAATGCATTGCGGGCAAAGGCACTCATTACCATGTGCGGTGCCGCAGTATCCGCATCTTTCTGGTTAAAAGTGATCATCTCGTACCCGTAAATGGCTTCTGTGGTCATTAAATCAGGATAGGTACGCTGCCACCCCCTGGGCAATGTGGCACCGTGAAAATTCACGAGTAAATGATGCTTCGCTGCGTCTTCCAGTATGTCCTGGTAATAATTTATGAACGACTGTCCATCACCGCCAAAAAAATCCACTTTAATTCCTTTCACTCCCATCTGTTCAATTAATCCAAATTCTTTTTCACGTCCTTCATGAGTGAGCAGCAGATCTTTGGGTGTATATTTTACCGTATTCCATGCGCCGGCTGAATTGTACCACAGTATCACGCCGACTTTTTTGGATGCAGCGTATTGCGCCAGTTCTTTTATTTTATCATACCCGATTTTTTTATCCCAGGCAGCATCAATCAAACAATATTCCCAGTGCATGTCTGCCGCAAAGTCTATGTATTTTTTTTGTTCGTCGTAAACGATGTAATTATCCTTGCTCATGATCCAGCTCCAGGAAGCTCGGCCTGTTTTTATAAAACTGCTGTCTATTTGTATTGCAGGCAATGCCAGGTCTGTTCCTAATGTTGATTCTGCAATTGTTTTTAAACTGCCAATGGCAATAATACGCCAGGGTGTTTGCCAGGGCAGTTTTGACTCTGGATACAACACACCATCGGTAAATTTCTCGGCAGGTTCAGGAAAATTTATTTTGTATTCGTTGTTGTTTGAAAATTGCTGTAGTGATGTTCCGCAATAAGTTCTTCCCAATGCCGCTTCTGTTATCAGCATCCACACATCATCGTACTTAAACATGGCAGGATATACCCAGCCATTAGGGCCGGGTGATGGTGTGCCGGTGGCAATATCCATTTTATAATGTGCTTCGTAACTTGGATTGCTGTGCTCCCAACCGCTTTGTGCTTCTGTTTTTGGCTGCAGCCATGCACGGGTGCCTTCAATAAAATGAAATGTAGTGTTTTCCTGTTTTATCTTTTTTATATCGGCTGATATTTGAGGAAATGCATACCGAAAAGCCACGCCATCATTTGAAACCTGGAATATAACCTGCATGGCATCTCCATTACTGTTTTGCACCGTAATTGTTTTTTTATTGGCGGTATAAGTAATGCCGGATTTTTTTGCCGTCAGCATTTTGTAATTATCTTTTACATATACAGGGTCTGTAATGCTGAGCCATTGCAAACTGTCAGTGAAATTGGCATCTTCCCTTACAATGCCTAACATGGAATTGTCTATTATCTTTTTGCCTGCAAACTCAATGTTATACACCAGCTGTTTATTATCATTCAGTAATACTTCGGCTGTAATTTTTTTATTGGGGCTGGTGATGGTAGTGCGTTTTGTAACGGTGCGTTTTTGCTGTGCATTAACCGTACTATTGAAAAATAACATTGCGCTTAAAAACCAAAGAAATCTTTTCATTGTATAAGGTCTAATTTATTTGCTTATTTAAAAGTTGAACAAAGATATTATGTTGAACGGAGCGTCGCCAATGTTGCTCCATCAGGGTTATAAAGCCCGTTTAAAAAAAAAATCAATCCTTATATTTTCTTTTCAGCCATTCCTCCGGTATTGGTATAATACAAATATTCATAGACCGGTTATCTTCAGAGAGCATCGCAGACTGAATTTCAATTTTAGTTCCATCCGGGCTTACGGTTGGATGCGGATGATCTGCGGCCGTTGTTTTATGCCCGGCTGAAAGCAATATCATTTCATTGGTGTGCCGGTCAATTAAATAAATATTTCTTGCAAAATCGTCCCCCACGGCAAATCTTCCGTCGGACGAACCGCTTACATGCCATAAGCCACTGCCGCTTTTTGTTTGCCCTGCAATAATCATTTCCCTGGTACGCAAATTTACAATGCCCAGGCCTGTTGGCTTTTCTCTTGTGCCGCTTGGTCCCCACGCTGCTTCCTGCCCCGGATTGGCGCCGCCAACTCCCGTGGCTTCATCCATTTTTTTATCTGTACCGGGAATTTTTCTATGCCCCATAATAGCAATCGCCACTTCATCTTTTGATATCACTGCTTCATGCGTTACCCACTCATATTCGCTTTCGGGGTAAAGTGGCCGCAGGCCTGAACCATCACTCATTACCGTCCAGGTGCGTTGTGGTGACTTACCACCGGTTTCCCAGCAAAAAACAATTTCGCCTTTTACCCAGGGGTTCGTTTGTATATGCCCTATTTGAAACGGCACACTCACCACATATTTTATTTCGCCGGTTTTTATATTCATAGATGCAATGCCTGAAGGGCCGGCACCCATGTTGCGGGGGCCGAAATTTTGTTCCAGTTTTGTATTGGGTGCTAAATGTTTGGCAGCTTCTTGTGTGTTTACCCTGAAGTACACCCATTCTTCATCACCATCCAGTGCCATATCTCCACCGGCGCCAATTTCTTTTGGTGTGGTGCCGCAAATGCGCTGGTAGTAACCGGCATTTTTTAATTTGCCTGCTTTACTGTCTGCAAATACTTTTTCTAAATCCACTTCTATAATTTGTACTGGGCGTTGTACTCTTCTTCTTGCCGTATCACCCGGTGTTAAAGGAATAGTATCTGTTTTTTCATTCCGCATAAAATACAGCTTCATGCTTTTCCTCGCCACATTGAGCATACCGGTGTAACCGCCTTCTGTTACCTGTACGATATCACCATTTTTTTCATTTACCGCAAACGCTTCGTTACGAACCCGGTTACTGCGGAAGATGAGCCATTGCCCGTCACTCGTCCACTGGTTATGCGTTTGATAAATTTTTGAATCGCCTGCGGGGGTGCTTGTTAAAAAACTAAGTTCTGTTCCTGTTACAGGGTCTTTTATAATTTTCTTTTCGGATGGGAAGCGCCTGCCTATTTGTGCAGATGTGCTGCATGCAAATAGAGCAGCTAATAATACCTGCAGTAATAAAAAACTTCGTTTCATTAAAAATCGTTTTCTGTTATAAAATCAGTTTTCGGTGATCTTTATAAAACCCACTTCGCTTTTTCTTACATAAGGTATTACAATACCCTGCCCGGGAATATTCTTTGCTTTTGATACCATATATTTATTCCTTTCATTCACCCGTAAAAAATCATACTGTAATTTATTGTTATCATCAGCACTTACCAGCAATAACCCGCTTTTTCGCTGGTTAAACTGCTGGGCCACCAGTAAATACTCCCGGCCTTTTAATTCAAAGCGGGTGGATTGTTCATCTTTGATTGTATAGGAATCTTTTGTATTTTTTACAAGTGTGTCAGATGTTATTTCGAGAGAATCGTTTAATAAGGAAAACCGCACGCCAATTTCATCGGTATAAGAAACTGTGTAATTTTCTGCATCCATTTTTGCCAGCAGGCTGTTTACTGTAAGGCTGTTCTGGTTTGCTTCGCTGGAGTTGATCATATCCTGGTAAACCGTTACCGGGTTATTTTGAATAACGGGGCCGGAATTGAATTTTCTTTTCTTAAGCCTTATCCAACGGGAAGTGCCGTTTACCATTAAAAAATTGGCATTGGTGTTTTTTCTGAACTGTGTTTTTAATAAAGTAAAGGGTGTGGTCTCTTTCAATATTTTATCCAGCCGGCTTACAAATACATACTGTTTTGCTTTGTAAGAAAAGATGGGTTCCGTAAGCAGCGATGTTACGGTAATGGTGGTATCGTCTTCATTAAAATTAAAACCCGCCTGTGAATAAATATAACCCGAGCTGGTAAACGTGTTACGAATTGTGTAACCTGTTGCCAGGTTCACTTTCATTACTTCCAGCGCCGAGCCGCTTTGGAGCGATTTTAGTACAATCAAATGCCGGTTAAAAACCAACGCTTCCTGCAAAAGCTGTTCCTCGTCACGGTTAAATTCATATTCCACTTTATGAGCAAACTGTATATTCAGCAAACTGTCGGCCTGCACTATCATTATGGTGTTCTTTTCCATATTATCCATGGCGGTGTGATAAACTAACCATAATTCTTCTTTATATGGAATTAACTGGAACCCCAGCTTTATATTAGCCGACTGGGATGCCAGTAATTTTTTAAAGGCAGTTGTTTGATCGGTACAGTTACCTTCCCTGTCTACTTTCCATAATTGATATTCCCGCTTATTCATTGTGTACAGGCTGATGTAATAATAGTTCTTTAAAGGAATGATATTAACCCGGGAGCGGTCGAGGAATTTAAAAGGCAGTTCCAGTTTCCTGTACAGTTCCATTCTGTTGTTGTAAACAAAAAGTAAAGGGTGCTCTTCTTTGGTAAGGCTTAGCAAATGATAGTTACCTGCAATATCAGGCACCAGCTGCACATCATCAGGGTTGATAAGCGAAACATTTTCCCGGCAATACTGCACCACCTGCGCACCCGTTTTGTTTTTCATTCCAAAATAAAAAAACAACAGGCAGGCTGCTGTAAAACAATATTTTTTTAACGTCACGGTTCTATGGTGTTATGATGAAGCAACAGTAATATACGAACACCGCTTTAATTTTTAATTTCCGTTAAAGTAACAGGGCCGGCCAGGCCGGATATTTTAGGTTCCCATTTTGACGCATCAAAAATACCTGCTGCGCCGCGGTTTTGAGGAAAGCGTGCAGGGAAATTAGTGTTATTGAATTTCTTCCAATACACATTTCGCTTATCCATATCGATAATACGATTAGCCATACTATTAGCTACTTTTATTTCCAGCTGGTTTGCTGGTTTCAGCATTGCGGCATCAATTACAACTGTATAATCGGGGCCAATTAATTTTGCAATGCTCTTTCCGTTAATCAATACTTCTGCACTTTCATATATTTTACCTAAGTCAAGCAAATATTGTTTTGCTGCACCCGCAGGTTTTTCAAAGTTTACGCTATAGGATGCAGTACCGGAGAATATTTTATAACTGTTATCCTCCAATGCAGTCCACGGTTTTAAAGCATACAGCTTAACTGTTGCAGGCAACGCAGGCCCGCCTTCTGTAAACTGCAGTGTCCATTCCCCTCCAATTTCCATCGTTGCCCCGGTAGCTTTTATGTAAGGATATGCAGCACCTGTTATTGGTTTTGCTTTTACCTGAACAATATAGCTTTCATCAGTATTCAATGGCAAATACACTTCTAAAAAACCTTCGGGGCTTTTACGTGTTTTAGCAACACCCATTTTACCATTCATTGGATTGTACAATGCTGCATTAACATCTTTTGTTGATAGTGTAACCCAGTCATCCATTTTTTTTCCGTTGCGGTTGGCAATAAAATATATACTGCTGCCATCTGCATTTTTACGGCGGTTAAACTGCAATCCTTTAGCTGCCATATTCTCTTTACGTACAGCAGCTGTGTTCAGCAATACTTCTAAATCATTACCCAATAAAAATTTTCCTTTACCAACAGCAGCAGTTTGAACACCATTAGCACCCGCAACAAATTTCAACTGATTTAACAGCCCCTTCATTGCAGCAGTATTTTTTTCCAGTTCACCATAACCCGGCACATCTGATGGCATATTTTTATAAGCAATAATGGTAGCACCATTTTTTGCCATTTCAAATAAATGCTGCAACGTTTTCAGTTGTATAAATTTTGCATCGGGCAATAATACCGTTTGGTAAGCAGTACCACCAGTAATGATTTTATTATTGGTTGTTTGCAATTGTGCTATCTGCCTGTCAGAAATATAATCAAACGCATATCCATTCTCCTGCATCATGGTGGCGGATGTTTCAAACGGCGTTCCGTTAAAGTCGGGTTTCATACCATCAAAATGCAGTAACAGATCCCTGCCAGGTTCTGAGTATTTATCATAAATAGGAAAATACAGCAGCACATCATTATCCGGTTTGCCCTGTTGTAAAAAAGACTGCGTTCTTGTTACATACGTATTGAGTGCAGAAAAATTATTCCAGAAAGGATTTACCTGGTCAAACTCTACCGCTGCATAAAACAAACGCCCCGGCCATGGATCTGAAGGCGGCGAATAAGTAGTACCATGATAAACGATGTGGTTAACACCACCAATAAAATAAACATCCAGCGCTTTTTTAACATCACTTAACGAAGAAACAAAATGCTCGTTCAGCCAGGTGGCAGATTCAGATGCTGCCAGTTGCTTGCCCATTACATGCGAAGTGGAAGGTGCAAATTTTATCCGCAAAATTTCTGTGCCTTCTGTTTCAGGAATATCCACCAGGCCATATAAGTCGAGTGTGTTTGCCGGCGAGCCGTGCGACTGGTTGCGTACAATCTTTCCTTTGCTGTGTGCCCATTTTTTCCATTCACCGGTAAAGTCTTCCAGTATCAGTTCATCAATCGTCATGCGGTAATCGCATAAAATACGGTTACTTCTTTCTGTATGTGTTTTAGCAAACAATGCAGGCAATTCCGCTTTCAAATCATACCCCCTCCGCTTTTTAAATTCGTCAAACAATTTAGGCGTATAATTCGATTGCCCTCTTGCATCATCCACTTCATAGGAATCATTAAAGAAACCCCGCAGGTTGCTGATGTCAGTATTTTTAAATGCTTCATCAAATCTTTTAAGGTAGTGCTGCAAAGCGCTTGCAGAAAAATGATCGATCACATTTCCTTCTCCACCGGGAGCAGCACGTTCAACCTGCTTGCCATGCCAGCCCATAAACAATGCATATAAATTCCATTTACCATTGGGGGCTGTCCAGTTTAGTTTGCCATTGGCATCTACTTTATCCGTCAATTCAACCACCGCACCTGCATCCGAATAGGCCATGAGTGTTTGCAATGGTAAGGGGCGCACAAACCGTACCTGGTCAATTGACAGTGCCTGTAAATTTTTATTGGCAGATACAGGATACAGCACATCTTCAATTTTTAGCTGCTTATAATTTTCAGTACGCACCAGCGGCTCCTGAATGAATTTTATTGTATCACTCAACGTTTCACCGCCATTGAGTGTGTAAGTTTTCAGCTGCATATTTTTGCAGGCATCTTCGTCTCCAATCCACGGGCCACCAAACGGCCAGCCAGTGGCATTAGCCAAGTCAATGCCTAAGTTCAGCCGCTTTCCTTCTTTTAATGTATGCCCAAAAACATCCATCCACTGCGGCGATAAAAAAGGAATGTACTGGTCATCCTCTTTCTGCACACCATAAATAGGCGTTATTTCCAGTCCGCCCAACCCAACTTTTTGATAGGCCTGCATTACACTGGTTAAATCATTTTTTTTAACCTGGCTGCCCTGCCACCACCATCTTGTCCATGGTTTTGTTTGCGATGTTATGGCAGGCCATTTTATTTGTGCAGTAACATTATTCACTAAAATAAACAGAACTAAAAAAGGGAAATATTTTTTCATTTTTGTAACGGTCTTTAGAATCTTTAATCAGCTTCAGTGGCAACGGATGTTTGTTATTTTCACCCTTTTTGTAAAAGAGTGAAAATAACCACACTTCAACAATATTTCTTTATTGAATTTTAATTATGCTTTACGATTTGTTATCAATATACAGTTGAACTTTAATTTACTTACCCCTGTGAACTATTATCTTTCATCTCTCATCTTTCAACTCTTCTTTATCTCCACCGCATACACATTCGACTCGCCTTCAAAATTTGCACGGAAGATGATCCACTTTCCATCAGGGCTAAAATGAACATTGGGTTCTAATTTGTAATTGTGGTTTTTCATGTTCACCAGTTTCTCCACATCAAACTTATTGCCGTTAGGTGTAAACAGGTTTATCCATTGGCCGTTGGGTGCTTTTGCCACAGCACCGGGGTCGCCGCCATCACCTGCAAATAATGTTTCATCGGCGTTACTGTTGTAGTGCACACTCCATTCATTTTGCCCAAATTCATATTTTATTTCTTTACCTGTTGCCACATTGTACCCTCCCACAAAAAATGTTTTACCTCTTGGCTGCTGCAAATCAAACCACATCATTTTACCACTTTTACCAAACCATTCGTGCCCCCAAATTTCCATATCCATAGTGCGGTGGTGCACTTGTGTTACTTTTTTTGTACGCACATCAATATGCCAAATACGGTTTACTTTATGCCAGGGCCCTTCGTGGCAAAATGATAATAAATAAGGATCGGAAGTAGAAAATTGCAAGTGGTTTAACCAGGCACTGTCTGTATAAAATTTATTCAGTTCTCCTGTTTTTACGTCAATGGTAAAAAGCGTTTTAGGCAGATGGGCATCATAAATTAAATTGAAGTAGCTGCCTTTATTAGGATTGTTTTTCAAAATTTCCTTTTCAGCAGGCGTTGCATAAGCGCCGGCCAGCAATGTACCGTTTACATTTACCGTACTTATGCCCGATAAAAAATCTGCAGGAAAAACAAATACCAGCCTTGATTTTTTTGTATCAAAATTTAGTGCAAAAACGGAGTCTTTTACCTGGTAAAAAACGGTTCTTGTTTTTTCGCACACTACTTCGCTGCTCATGGGTGCGCTGCAGTGTGTTAGCTGCGTAAGCTTTTTCGTATTGAGATCGATACTGTATATCTGCCGGTTATTTTCATTTACCGCTTTGGGTTCTTCCCGTTTCATATCAGTAGCCTCACCTGCAGGTTTGCTGGTATTGTAGAATACCATGTTGTTACCAATAAAAGGGTTGTTATGAAAATAAAAACTGGTGCTGTTACCCGTGAGACCTGCTGTTAGTTTTACCACTTTATGCCTGGTGTCTTTGTCTATCCATTCAGCAGGCATGGGCTTGCCGCCTGTTTCCATTACCTCCTGCGCTGCGGCCGTTGCAAATGATCCTGCACACAGCAGCGAAAACAATAATAATTTCATGAAGCAAATTTTAGCGTGAACAATCGTAACGAAGGTGTGAACAGCAACACAACTTATTTATTTACCAGCATAAACCATCCTGTAGTTACATGACTGTGTTCATGGCTTAGTCATTAGCCGGTTTTTGGGTTTTTATCTCTTCGGGAAGCAACGGCCAGTCTTTGTTTGTAATGTGTGCTTTTTTAATCATTGCATTCAGTTTTGCCACTACAGCAGGGTTGGCCCCAGCAACATTATTTTTTTCAGACGGGTCTTTATCAAGGTCGTACAATTCTGTAACTGTCTCTGCCGAAATGTTTACATTCAGCTTAACCAGTTTCCAGTTTTTCCATCGAACGGCCTGCCGCCCGTTATTTTCATGAAACTCCCAGTATAAATATTCCGGTTGTTGCTGTTTGCCGTTTTTTAAAAGTGTTGGCACAATAGAAGCCCCATCAATATTGGATGATTTTTTTATTCCTGCCAGTTGCTCAAATGTTGGATACATATCCCAAATGGTAAGCCATTGTGCTGTTTCGCCGGGCATGATCTTATTTTTCCAATATGCGATGAATGGCACACGGATGCCCCCTTCATACAAATCTCTTTTTATGCCGCGGTAAATTCCGTGGTTCTGGAAATACTCTGGGTCGCCGCCATTTTCTTTATGCGGACCATTATCACTTGCAAATAATACAATTGTATTTTCCAGTAATCCCTGTTTGTCCAGTTGCTTTAAAATTTCGCCGGTAAACCTGTCCAGCCTGCTTACCATTGCAGCAAAGGCTGCGTGCGGGTGCGGTTCGTAAGCCAGCGAATCTTTTTTCTTATCAAAAGGAATGGCGGCCTCATTAAATTTTTTAATGTAGTAATTGTACACACTGTCGTGCGGCAAAATCACATCACCGTGTGGTAACGTGTAGGGCAGGTACATGAAAAACGGTTTGTTGTTGTTTTGTCTTTTAATAAAATTCAATGCCATTGCATGTATTGTATCTGCAGAATAAAAAACATTGGCAGTTTTATTTGCTTCAAAGTTGATCCGGTTGTGGTTGCTCCACAAATGATCAGGATAATAATCATGCGCCAGGCTTTGACAATTGTAGCCAAAAAATTCATCAAAGCCTTTCTTTTGCGGATCGCCGCTGGTGGTAATAAAACCGAGGCTCCATTTACCAAATGCACCGGTGGCATAACCATGCTGCTGTAAAATATTTGCAATGGTTACAAACCCTTCCGCTAAAGGCGTTTGCCCTTCGGGTGTAAAAGTCCGGTTACCACGTATGGGTGTATGGCCTGTGTGCAAACCCGTCATAAATGATGTACGAGCAGGCGCACAAACGGTGGAGCCGGAATAGAATTGTGTAAACCGCAACCCTTCCTTCGCCATGCGGTCAAGATTGGGAGTTTCCGTTTTTTGCTGACCGTAACAACCCAAATCGGCATAACCCAAATCATCAGCCAAAATAAAAATAATGTTGGGTTGTTTTATTTTTTGCTGTGCCGAAACTGTTACGACTGCAAATAACAGAACCGTCATTAAACATTTAACCATTACTGCAAGTTTATTATGCAAACCTAAAAAATCGTTGCTTATTTCTTTTCATAAA
Organism: Ferruginibacter sp.; assembly: GCA_044225995.1. GTDB lineage: Bacteria > Bacteroidota > Bacteroidia > Chitinophagales > Chitinophagaceae > Ferruginibacter. The sequence continues at coordinate 54,980 of JBGAHV010000011.1, forward strand.
ACTCCACTTCAATAATACTCAGCCGGCCTTTTGCATCGGCATCATTTCTTGTAACGCCATCATCCAGTTTTTTACCGTTCACTTCTTTCATAATATCGCCGCTTTCATTTTTTGCTTCGTTCAGCAGTTCAATTTTAACCCTGCTGCCTTTAATGGGTTTACAAACAGCCGTGAAATAGCCCAGGCTTTTTTGTGTGCTGCCATTAAATACTTCTTTACCATCCACAGTAATACGAATGGGATAACTGCGGCTGCGGAAATTGTTCAGCTTCATCACCACTTCATTTACCACTGCAGGGTGTTCCAGTTCATATTCTACCCAGGCTGTATTTAATTTGCCGTCATTATACCAGTCGGTGGCTTCGTTATCATCATAGCTTTTGTAAGTACTGTCTGCATTGCTTGCTGCAGTTGAATTAATTACTTTTAATGCTGTTCTAGTTACTGTAAACGATGGTGCCGACGGTGTGGGCCCTTTTGATAAAATAGAAGAAAGATCATCTGCCGGAAAAGTCGTTGCAAGCCCTTTTATCACTGAAAAAGCTTTTGAGGTAATATTGATTTTTGCAGGCTGCAAACCTTTAGCATCAGCAGCAATTATAATTGCGCCGGGTTGCATAGTGGAGCGTATCAACACCCGGTTAACGCCGCACTCTACCGGTAAATCCTTGCTCAGTATAAAATTATTTTCGCCCTGCGCCATACCTCCACGCCACTCTGCCGGGCCGCTGATATTAAAGTGTATCATATTTAATGCCGTTGGGCAACGGTTGCCTTTTTCATCCACCACTTCCACTTCAAGCAAAGCCACATCAGCACCATCTGCCATTAATTGGTTATGCCCGATTGTTGTTAGTTTGAGTGCTACCGGTTTACCGGCTGTTTTAATTTCATCGGTGCAAATTATTTTACCCGCTGCATCATAACCTTTGGCGCTGATGCTTCCTTTCTGCCAGTGAATATTTTTAAACGTAAACAAAAAATCATTGCTCCTTTCCCCAAAGCCCATCGACTTTCCGTTTACAAATAATTCAACTTTAGCGGCAGTTGAAACAACATAAATATTTTTGGTAACGCTATCTGTATAATTCCAATGCCCGATGATATGAATACCTTGTTGTGCCACATCCACCCATCCGTTCCACATAATTTTATTGGAGTAATAATTTTGTTTAATGATCCGCAGTGCATCCACTTCCCCGCTGCGCCTGAAATTTTCAGCGCCCCGGTGATGTGTATTACTTTCAGAAAAAACAATATTTACACCGCCGCCATTTACCCGGCTGCCGGTTCCCGGCCTTGCGTCAAAATATTCGCTCCACCGTATTACATTTTCAACAGCATGGCTTTCCTGGTTGCGGTTATATTCTGCAGCCGGTTGGTTGTTGTGTAAAGGGCCATCGCCGTCTTTATGATAAGGCGGTGTGTAATCATCCCAATATTTACGCAGGCCTTCATCACGGCTGTATTCCATTTGCCACATGGGCTTTGCTGCACTTTTATTAATGTACAACATTTCACCACCGTACTCTGCTTCTTTACTGGCCAGCATGTTGCGGCTGCCGATTGCCCTTCCACCAAAAGCATCGTATTCATTGCGGATGCTTTTCATTTCGGCCATGTGTTTTTCACTTATTTGATTGTTGCCGCATTCATAAAAAATTATACTGGGGTTATTACGGTTGTATATGATTGCATCTCTCATTACCTCTTTACGCTGCTCCCATCTTCTGCCATCCACATCTTTTTCTGAGTCTCCTGCAGGCATTGCCTGCATTAAGCCGACTCTGTCGCAACTTTCCACATCCTGCTTCCATGGCGTTACATGCATCCATCTAACCAGGTTGGCATTGCTTTCAATCATCAGGTTGTTACTGTAATCACTCATCCATGCAGGAACAGAGGAGCCGAGGGCAGGCCATTCATTGGTAGTTCGCTGTGCATAACCATGCACTTGTATGGGGCGGTCGTTTAAGGTTAAATAACCGTTACTGAAAGTTGTTTTCCTGAAACCGGTGGTTGTCTTCACCACATCGGCAGGTTTATTATTTATTAAAAGAATGGTGTAAACATTATACAAGTAACCGTAGCCCCAGCTCCAGAAATTAAGGCCGGATAATTTACCTGCGGCATCCAGCAAGACGGTTTCTCCGGGCTGTATTGTTTTACCACTACCTGTAAAAGTACCGGTCATTTTTTTGGTTATGGCATCTTCCACCATTACTTTATAAGAGAGTTGCACGGCGGCATTGCTTTCATTTCTTACCTGCGACTGTGTATGGATTAACGCCTCGTGCCCGGCAATATCAAAACCGGTTGCATATACATAAATGCCCGTAGTGCCCAGGCTGGAGAATAACGGTAATGTTTGATACACTTTGTCCGTTATGTGCAGCCATACATTTTTATTGATGCCTCCGTAATTGGCATAAAAATTTTTATCGTTCCACTGAAAGCCGCTGTTTGTTTTTTTCTCATGATAGTTCCAGCTGTTGTCAATACGTGCGGCTATTACATTGTCCTCCCCCAGCTTTACCAGGCCGGTAATATCAAAACCAAAAGCCATAATACCATTTTCACTCATACCCACAGACTGCCCATTGATGAAAAACTCGCCGCCATGGCGTATACCTTCAAACTCAATAAAAATTTTTTTACCCGTTTTTTCTTTGGGTATGCTGAAGTGTTTTCGGTACCAGGCAATGCCAGTACTTAATTCATCAATGGAAACCCTGAACGCATCGTCTTCATTCCAGGCATGGGGCAAGGAAATGTTTTTCCATTTACTATCATCATAATTTTTTGCGGCAGCAGCTGTATCATCTCCCACCATTAATTTCCATCCCGGGTTAAAATTATATTTCTCTCGTGTGGATGCAGGCGCTTGTGCATTTACAAATGCTGAGAAAAATACTGCTGCAAAAAGGGCTACAAATTTTTTGCGGTTGCTCACAGTTCTATTTTTTTACTTTATACACTTCGCTTCCGGCCAATAAAAAACAGCCAAGCCCAAAATCTTCAAAATCAGGTTCACGGTCATACTGCACAGGTTGTGATTCTTTGGGTTCTTTTCCTGTTCCCTGTACATAACCTAAAAAACCGTTATCATGCACGCAGTCTTTCGCCATGGCATTCCAGGCTTTAGCCATTGCCGGGTAATATGTTTTCTTATCCAAAATTTTATTGTTAATGCCCCAGGCCATTCCATATACAAACAATGAGGTACCTGTTAACTCCTTACCGCCAAAATTAGTACTGTCGTGAAGGCTTACATTCCAAAATCCATCGGCACGTTGTACAGGCAGCAATGCTTTCATCATGGTTTTATAATCACTTAAATATTCTTCCCTGTGCGGATGATTTTTTGGCAATATACTCAGCACACGTACCAGCGCCGCTACCACCCAGCCATTACCACGGCTCCAGTAACAATTTGCTCCATTGGGTTCTTTATAAGGCGGATCAAAATCCTTATCACGCCACCACAAACCATCTGCTTGGTTAAACAAACCTTTATCACCATGTTTGTATTTTGTAAATGCATACATCTCGTACATGCGGTGGAAATAGTTAGTGTCTTTATACAGCACTCCCAGCCTTGCAAAAACTGGCATGGCCATTTGTACCGCATCCACCCAATGCCAGTCATCAATTTTTTCCGTGGCCATCATTTTATCTATAGAAGCTTTAATGCTGTCTATATAAAATTGCTTCTTGTCTATATTATATAAATCGATAAATGTCTGGCCACATGCCTGGTCATCGCCATTACGTGTTTTTGTGCCGTTACGTAAAGTCCATTTATGTTTGGTGGCCCAGTCAATGGCATAGTCGTAGTATGCTTTCTTTTTATCAACGCTGTACAATGCCATCAGCCCTTCGTAATACACAGCCCTTGTCCAGATATTACTGGGCCAGGTGCGGTTGCGGCTGGGTACAAAAATGGGTTTGCCCGGGTCGGGCCATTTATCCATAAAATATTTATTAGCAAGGGTGATGGTTTGCAATACTGCTTTTTTAGACGGCAGTTTTTGCGCATGGACAAACTGCACTGCAGTTGCCAGCAATATAATACCTGCAAGCTTTTTCATATTGGCAAGTTAGGTTTAAATGAAAATGCATTTTAGTTAAAACTTGTAAAGGGGTTGTCATGTGGTGTCCTGATATCCTTTATAATAACAGGCATAATAAAGTATATCTGAATCTCCGAATTTATAAACGGTATAAGCACACTTATAAAATATGGTATATTTACTTTCCATCAACAAAAACATTTTATGAAAAAAGCAGCATTTATAATTTCAGCCATTTGCCTGTTTACAAGCCTGCAAGGTTTTGCACAACAGGATAAAAGCAAAAGGCCAAGCCCCCCGGCACTGGTAACACAGGAAATTGCTTCCGGCGCAGTTATTAGTATTGACTACAGCCAGCCTTCTGTAAAAGGGCGCACCATTGGTAAAGATCTTGAACCTAAAGATGGCGAGGTATGGCGTACTGGCGCCAATGAAGCAACCGTTTTTGAAACCACCAAAGATGTAAAAATAAACGGGCAGGTTTTGCCGGCTGGCAAATACGGACTGTTCAGTATATCCGGTCCAACAGAGTGGACCATCATTTTTAATAAAACATGGAAACAATGGGGTGCCTTTAGTTATAAAAAAGAAGATGATGCATTGCGCATCACGGCCAAGCCCGGCAAAGCAGAAACCTTTGCCGAAAAAATGACCTTTAGTATTGATAAAACCGGGTTGGTAACTTTATTGTGGGGAGATATAAAAGTGAGTTTTACCGTAGAATAGATTTTAAACCAAAGAAACTATACTTAAAAAGGGCAGCAAACTTTTAGTTTGCTGCCCTTTGGCTAAATAATTTTGCAAGCGAGTAATTCTAAAATGTTACCCTTAATCCGCCTATTACATTAAGCCATACACTTCGTAATTATGCCGGCGCTGGTAAAGAGCTAAACCTTACTTTACTAATACAATTAATGTACAAATACGCAAACACAAGAATCCAACCTGCATATCTGCGCAGTTACCAGCTACACCTTAATTTACATTTACAGTAAACCCACAGGATTGTCCGCCCAGCGGATGCGGCCCGATAATTTGCGGAATAAAACTACTGAAACCGGTTACAGCCGGTGTGCCGCTTCCCTGCAGCACAACATACTGCACTCCCGTATTACTGAACTGGCCGTTGTAATAAAATTCCATTCCGTTTATTATGCCGGTGTCAATACAAAAATTTCCCGTCATACTAACATATACCCGTATTGTAACGGTGTTGGATGCATTCAGGGTTGTTCCCGCAACATAATTACCACTTATGGTATATATACAGGGACTGGGCGACCCAAAACCTGATTCGAGCACATAAGTGGCATTGGGTGCCGGAGGATACACCGCCACGGGAATGCCGCAGGATGACAAACCGCCCTTCAGCCGGAAATTCAGCATATGAGGTGTACCGGGTGTACCGCTGCCCTGGAGGGTAACCTGCTGATCGCCGGTACTTGTAAATACCCCGCTTTTTGAAAAACTGATACCGTTGAGTGTATCTGTTTTTAATGTGTAGGTGCCAATGGAATTTACATGAACGCTGATGGTTACGGTATTAATATTCGATAAGGCAGTTCCCTCTATGTAGCTGCCATTCACAACTGCATTTAAACAATCGGCAGGTGCCCCTGCCAGTGTAAAGTCTGAGGGTATGGTTTGCGGGTCGGCCACCTGTACAGTAAAACTGCATGCCGGTGCCAACGGTGTGCTGTACCGGAAAGTACCGCTGCCGGATGGTGTGCCTTCTCCGCTGAGAAGAATACTTTGTGTTCCTGTTGTGGTAAACTGTCCGGAAGCGGTAAACCTGGTTCCGGAAACTGTTCCGGTACTTACTGTATAAGTGCCGGGCTGGGTAACGTTTACCTGCAACTGCACATTGTTTGCAGCGTCAAGTGCTGTTCCTTTATAATAAAGCCCGTTAACAACGGCCCCGGAACATTCCGTACCCGTGCTGATAAAACTGTACAGCGCCGTGCCGGCAGCGTTACCTGACTGGCCGCCACCTTCATAACTGTATTCCTTTTTACAGGTGATAAAAAACGCTGAAACCAGCGCCAGCAACAAAGAGATTCTGTAAACAGTTCTGTTGTTTTTCATATGCAGGCTATGCTTTCTTTATACATGCGCATCGGAGATGCATCTGTAATTTAAGAAAATTAACGGTTATATGCATATAACCCGGGTTGGTGCAAACGAAACAGAAAGCATAACCTTCGCTTTTATGTGCTACTCCTTATTACAAAAGATTTACGCAAATAAAAAAAGCGCTGAGCTTATAAAAAGCCCAACGCCTTCATGCTATCCGATAGCATACCCTGTTAATTCCTTAAAATGTTACCCTTAACCCGCCCAATACATTCAGCCCATACACTTCATAATTATGCCAGCGCTGGTATTTGTTGTTTAAAATATTATTTACATCCAGCCATGCACTGAACATTTTATTTATTTTAAATTCCATACCGGCGCTTAAGTCTGTGCCACCATTAAAGCCTTTTGCCACATTGCCTTTATCAACGTAATTACCTCCACCGAATGCATAAAAATCGCTTTTTAACAACACCTGCTTAAATGCCCACCAGCGTAAAGATGCATTCAGCTCCATGGGAACAGTATTCCACGCTTTTGCAGCAAAACCGGTGTAACCATTTAATGTAAGCCCGGTGGTAACAGTAAATCTGTCCTGGCTGATATAACTTAAATCGCCATGAATACGCAGGTTATTTGCTTTGCCTTCATACACCACTTTAAATGCTTTTCCATCGGTTGCGGTATCGTTTATATACAGGGGAAAATCGGTATAACTGATAAAGCCTGCTTTTGCATTAAAGCTGAAATGTTTGCCAACAGTGGCTTTTATGCCGCCATAGTATTCCACCTCTTTTGTATTTTTTTGAAAAGTGATGGGCAGCAAATACGGGTTAACCAATGATAGATTGCGGAAGGTATTTTTTGTGTAGTTACCCACCCAGCCTGCCTGCACCATAAACACTTTTTCTTTCAGCTGTGCTTCGGCATACACATTGGGCAGCCATACAAAATTGCCATTATCCCATGTGGGCGTTATACCTGCATTAATGGTAAACCGTGGAGATGCAAACGCCAGCGATGGCATTAACTGCAATACATTATTATTAAGCTTTGCATTACTGGTTAAATTTTTAGTACTGTAAGTGGTAATATCTGCCTTGCCTTCCACTTTAACAGCCATGGCTTCGCCAAACCATTTTTCTACGGGGGCATCTACAATTAAAGAGCTTTCACTCACTTTATCTTTCAGGGTGAAATTGTTTATGGTAACATTGGGGTTGTATTTAATTCCAAAGTCGCCGGTTACAGTATTGCGGATGCCGGCTTTTAAATTAATATCCTGGTACTGGTTGCGGATGCTGTCTTTTTTGTAATTGTATAATGTGTGGTCGTAACCATATAAATAAGTATCATGCTGACTGAACGCCACACTACCGTACACTTCGCTTTTTGGTAAAAAATAACTGCCGGTTGCTTTCAGGTTCATTTGTGAATAATCCTGGTATTTTATTTTTCCCTTAGAAGCGATATAATCCGCATACAGGTTTAATAAACTTTTTTTACCATCGCCAAAACTAAAACCTGCGCTTACATAAGGTGTGCTGAAGTTGCCAAAACCCGCTTTTAAGTAATTACGCATTCCTAAATTAAGGTTGGTGTCCTGCTGCAGGGACAATGGTTTTAAAGTTACCGGCTGGTAAGAATAAAAAAGGTTTTGTGCCGGAACGGTATAAAACATTTTTGGTTTGCCGGTATCGGCATTTAAATGAGATGCCGAAAAATTTATTTTAACGGCATTACGCAATACCGGTTTGTACGAAGAAGTAATATCGATGGTGGTGCCTTTCTTCAAGGTATCTTTTTGCGCCAGCGCCGAAGCGGATGTAAAAAGAAGGAATAAAACGATTGAATATTTTTTTATACTGCCCATTGCTGTTGTTTTATAATTTATCATAGTGTTTCAAAGTCCCTCCGGGGGATTCAGGGTTTCTTAATTACTGCTTACTTTACTATTTACTTTTTCCTCTTCAATAGCCTTGTCCAGTTTTTGCTGTGCTTCGTTTTTCAACTCCGGTATTACTGCATTTTTAGCAACACTTTCGTAAGTGGCTTTTGCATTGAAATAATCTTTTTGCTGCATAAAAATATCACCAAGCAGTATATATGATTTTGTAACCCATAAATCGTATGAACCAGTTTCTTTGATCACAGCCAGGGCGGATTTTTCAGCTAATCCATAACTGCTGGATGTAAACTGGCAGTTGGCAATTTCATACCTGGCTTCTGCGCCCCATGCTGTTTTGTTTATAGCTGCACATGATTTATAAGAGGCAATGGCCCCTGCACAATCGTTAGCCAGTTGCTGCGATTTACCCAGCACCAAATAAGCCACCGCTTTATCATCGGTACTGATGCCCTTTTTAGTAAGCAATGTTTTTGCCTTATCATTGGCATTACTGTAATCTTTCAGCAGGTAATAACAGCGCACCACTCCACGAAGTGCTTCCAGCTGGTTATCCTGGTTAATAGAGTTATCAAGTAACGATTCAAAGTATTTTTTAGCGCCGGTGTAATCCTTTAATTCAAAGTAATTGATACGGGCAGCTTCCAGGGTTGCTTTTTCAAAAAAGCGGTTAGCGCCTTTCATGTTTACATAATCATAACCAGTCAAAGCATTTTTCCAGTCTTTGGCCTTCAGGTAACATTCGCTGCGGTAATAATTTGCTTCCAGTGCATATGCACCGTTGGGGTATTGATTTAAATAACTGTTGAATCCATTGATTGCTGCTGTACAATCGTTGTTATTGTATTTCAGCTCTGCAGAAATATAAGAGAGTGAGTCTGCTTCCGATACCGAAATATTTTTACCATTCTTACGCATCAGCTCCACGTAGTCATTCGGCCTGCCTTCTTCCACGTAAATATTTTTAATGTTATCCAGTGCATCATCTGCTTCAGGGCTTTGCGGGTATTTTTGAATGAGTGTTTGATAATTGGTCAGCGCATTTTTATTATCATCAATATTATAATAACTCAACCCCAGTTTTAAATAAGCCTGCGGCTGCATACCTCCGGCTTCAGGCATTTTGGTAAGCTTGTCTAAGTAAGGTATCGCTTCACGGAATTTTTCATCAGCCATATAGGTGTTGGCAATTTCCATGGTAACATCCGGCACCAAACCACTGTTAGGGTATTGCCTTGTGAGTGTATTAAGTGTTTTGATTTTATCTGTGCTGCTTTTAACTCCCGCAATCATTGCTTTTTGAAAATAGGCGTAATCACTTTGTGGCAGGGCATTATTAATTACCGCATCGTACATGCTGTTTGCTTTTGCATAATCCCTGTTCATGAAATAACAATCGGCACTGCGTACATATGCATCCTGTTCCATAGGTGGCGCTGTAACACTGGCGGTCTTTGTAACCTGCTCAAAATACGTTAGCGCTTTTTTATAATCTTCTTTCTTTAACCAGCTGTAACCTAAATTATATCTTGCCGCAGCAGGTGTTGCTTCTCCCTGCGATGGTGCACTGCTTTGCAGGTAAGCAGTTAAGTACCTGATGGCTTCATCCTGCTTTTGTTCCCGTGCAGCAATTTCGCCACGCCAGAAATTTACATACGGCATAATGGGTGCAGCATACTGATCCGAGGAAACTTTAGTCAGCAGCTCATCAGCCCTTGCTATTTGTCCATCGTTAATATACTCAACCGCACGGCCAAATAAAATACGTGGATACACTTTTTGCATGGCAACAGTAGGTTTGCCCATCGATTCATACAACCTCAAAGCCTCGGCAAAGTTGTTAGTGTTAGCCAGTAAACCAACCAGCAACTCCTTCGCTTCTGTTTCATATTCACTGCTTGGATAATCATTTAAAAAAGTTTTCAGTTCTTTTAAAGCAATATCCTGGTAACCTAATTCGTAAGAAAGTTTTGCATAGATAAACCGGGATACTTCCTGTTGCTGCCTGTTGCTGTTATTATAAGCACAATATTGAAAAGCATTACGTGCATTTTCTTTTTGACCGGTACGCAGGTAACAATCACCCAGCAAATACATACTGTTTTGTCCCATACTGTCTTTAAGGCTGCTCAGTTGCTTAAACCCGTCAATAGCTTTTGTTAACTGGTTAGCGTTGTAATAGCAATAGCTCAGTTCATACAACACTTCCTTATCAACTTTTTCGCTGTTGTTGACGTAATACTCTAATAAAGGCAATGCTTTTGTAAATTCTTTACGTTCAAAATGCAATTGCCCCATCAGCAATTTCATTTCTTTATCATACACCAAATTACCGCCACGGGCCAGCACACTTTCACCATAACGCAGTGCTTCATCTTTTTTTCCCTGGAAGTAATATATTTCTGCAATGTAATACGGTACCACACCTTTATATTCTTCCACTGTTTCCACCAGTTTAAAAGCTTTCAGCGCTTCGTTATACTGCCTGTCCCTGTAACACAAAAAACCATAATAGTAATTGGCAGGAATGTAATATTTGTTTTTGGGCAACTGGTGCACTTCATCAAACAAAGGCTTGGCTTCTTCAAATTGCTTCAGGTTAAAATAAGAGTAAGCCATTTCAAATTTTGTATCGGCAATTTCTTCATTGCTGATATTATCCAGCCCGGCCCTTTCGTAGTATGTAATGGCGTCATTAAAATCTTCTTTGGCAAAATAATACTTTGCCAGGTGATAACTCATTAACTGCCGGCGTGGTTCGTTGGCCACCACTTCAATATATTGCTTTGCTTCATCTGCTGCTTCCTCCTGCATCAGTTTTAAACCGCAAGCCGTATAAAAATAATTTACATCATCATTAATGTAGGTATGGTTGCTGATGCTGTTATCAGGATATTGCTGCTTTAACTCTTTTAACAGCGGGTAAGCCAATGCATATTGCTCCCTTACAAAAAGCTCTTTGGCATCTTTGTATTTTTTTTCCGGGTCAGTAACGGCGTTGGTAGGTTGTGCTGTGGCGCTTGCAATAATTCCTGCTGCAAAAAACAGGAGTAGAAATTTGTGCTTAATCATGTTGGTATGTTCAGGCTTTTGCCGGTTGTAAAATTAGTTATATTGCCACCTTGTTCAAATACTGTTCCACTTTATTGTTAATAAGTGGATAACTGCTGTAAGCTAAACGAATGTATTTTTGTTTTGCTGTTAAGGATTTTATAAAATTGATTTTTTAAAATACAATAACCTTTTAAAACTGGAAAGATGAAGAAATTACTTTCTACTAAATATTCGGCGGGTGCATTTAATACTGCCATGCTGCTGTTACGGCTTGGCTTTGGCATTTTAATGATGATGCATGGCTATCAAAAGCTCGTAAACTTTGGTTCGCTGCAACATTCTTTTATGAATTTTTTAGGACTGGGCAGCACCATCAGCCTGGCATTGGTGGTGTTTGCAGAATTCTTTTGTTCGCTATTTATTATTTTAGGATTGTTTACCCGTGCCGCCACCATTCCCCTCATTATTACAATGCTGGTGGTAATATTTAAAGTAAATAACAGCGATGTGTTTTTGAAGAATGAAAATGCACCTTTATACCTTCTTGGCTTTTTAATATTGCTGTTGCTGGGGCCCGGCAAAATAAGTGTGGACAGTATGACTGGTAAATAAAAAATCAATCAATGTTTGTAACCGAAACCCAGCTCCGCATACACTATGCATTAACCGACCAGATGGGCATTGTGTATTATGGCCACTACGCACAGTTTTACGAAATTGGCCGCACCGAAGCCATACGCCAAATTGGATTTACGTATAAAGAAACCGAAGCAATGGGTATTATTATGCCTGTGGTGGAAATGAGCAGCCGCTTTTTACGCCCTGCTAAATACGATGACCTGGTGACTATTAAAACGATCGTAAAAGAAATGCCCACGCATCATAAAATTGTATTTCAGTCAGAGATATACAATGAAAAAGACGAACTGCTGAACACCGGGCAAACCACTTTATTTTTTATTGATGCCAAAACAATGAAGCGCTGCGATATGCCGCAAGTGCTGAAAGAAAAGCTGGAAGGGTATTTTTAGTAATGAACAAATAACAATGAACAATTAACAATATAAACAAGCCTGAATACAATTGTTCATTCTTCGTTATTCATTGTTAATTATTACACCCTGTTAAAATCAGCCCGCCAGTTTTTTATGGCTGCTTTAATTTCTTTGGAGGACAAATTTTCTTCTGCTGCTTTTTTTGCCAGCTCCACAAATTCTGCATCGCTTGCAAAACGCAGTGCAATAATATGACGCATGCGTAACCTGCCGTCAAACGGTTTGCCTGTAAGTATGTAATGACGAAAATTTTCTTCCGCACGTATGGCACGGTCCTGCGCACGCAAAGCAAAAGCACGGGCAAACCAAAGTGCCAGCCCCGCAGCCAGCGTAAGGCAAAGTATTCCGGCAGCCTGCAGTCTTCCGCTGCCGGCACCCAGTGCTTTAAAAAAATAAATGCTGTTTATTACCAGCGCAGCCAGTAATAATGAAAATGCACCAAAATGAAACAGCGGCACATACCTGCTGTGATTTTTAAAACTTTGCTCTGCCATTTTTTACTTTTTAATTTTGATTTTCTATTTCAGCAAGTCCAGCACCTTCCACATTTTCTCCCGTACTCTACCGGCGCTGCCGCTAAAGTTATTTACTATAAATGAAAAAGTGTACTCCGCTCCCGATTTACTTTTTATATAGCCTGTATAACTTCTCACTCCATTTATATAACCGTCTTTCATTTTAATACCATTCATTTCCGGCAGGGCATTATAAAAAGAGCTGTACCAGTTTTGCTTTTTTGCATACTGCATTACTGTAACCAAAGCATTGGTGGTAACACGGTTGGCAGGAGAAAGCCCGCTGCCATCAATAATATTTAAAGCAGATGGCTCAATGCCTTTTTGCTGCCAGAAGTTTTTGATGATGGCAATACCTGTATCAGTGGATCCAAATTTTGTTTTCTGGTAGGCAATGGTTTTTACAAAAGCTTCCCCAAAAAGGTTTACGCTTTTTTTAAGAAACCAGTAATTGATAGAATCATAAGAAGGAGAAAATACAGAATCGATAATATGCGTTGCCAGGTGTGCAGGCAAATTATAGAGTGCATGTTCAAGAGCTGAATATGTACTGCCGCCAAAACTAATATTGTTTTTCAGCAAATAATTGCGCAGCTCCATTGCCAAAACTTTAGATGGATTGGGCATACTGCCGCTTATTGTAAATGGCTTTCCCTGTTTTGGCACTGTACCTCTTGCTGCAATAATGTTTGAAAAAGGAGCAGTATATAAATAGCCGTTATCACCACTACCGGGCAATCCTATTCTTATTTTATTATCAAAAGCCACATCATATAATACAGGCTCCACACCCGCTATTTCTGCCGGAAACCCAACTTTTGCATCTGGCTGTAATGAAAACTCATATTGGTTCTCTTTCCAGTTAATACTAAAACAGCCGGCACCATAATAATTTCCTATATCCTGCCATATCCATCCGTCGGGTATAACATTAGTGCCGTATAAATAATCCTCCATCACCACATCTTCGCTAAACTTGTAAAACTTGTTTTTCTTTAAAGCATTTAACACTGTAGTAAAAAGAGTAGTAGCGGATGTACTTTTCCACCGGGGGCTTCCCAATGTAGGATCGCCACTGCCAATCACAAATAAACAACCGGCATCTGCAGAATCCAGGTTGGAAGGGTAGTCTTTACCAATATAAGTTTTATACCTGAAATCCTTTCCCAGCATTTCAAACCCACTCACACTTGTAATCACCTTCTGGCAGCTTGCCGGTGCCAAACCAATTTGTGCATTTTTATCAAACACCACTTTACCTGTTTTACTTTCCACCACGTACATACTCACAATGGCATGCTTACATTGAGAATCCGCTTCCAGCTTTTTTACAGCAGCATTCAATTGCTGCGCAACATCCTGCCCGTAACAAAAAGCAACACCAAATAAACCAACCAGCAATAATTTTGTTTTCATATCAAGAGTTAACTTGCATTAAAATTAATCTATTATACAGAACAATGACACAGGCTTCCATCATTACCATTGGCGATGAATTATTAATAGGACAGGTTATTGACACCAACAGCGCATGGATGGCGCAGCAGTTAAACAAAGCAGGCGTAAAAGTTACCCGCCGTGTGGCCGTGGGTGATGTATGGGATGAAATCTGGAATGCACTGGATGAAGAAACCCAACACGCCGATATAATTTTAATTACCGGCGGCCTTGGCCCCACCGCCGATGATATTACCAAACCATTACTGTGCAAATACTTTAACGGCAACATGATCGTGGATGAAGCCGCAAGGCAAAACGTCATCAACATATTTACAAGATTAAACCGCCCTTTAATTGAACGCAACTTAAAACAGGCCGAAGTGCCGGATACCTGCACCGTTATACAAAACAAACGGGGCACTGCACCCGGCATGTTGTTTAAAAAAGACGGAAAAATATTTGTAAGCATGCCCGGTGTGCCGCATGAAATGAAGGGCATGATGGAAGATGTGGTGATTGCTGAATTAAGCAGTGCATTTAAACTGCCGGTAATTATACACCGCACTTTATTAACCGCCGGCATTGGCGAAAGTATGATTGCAGAAATGATTCAAACTTTTGAAGAAGCATTACCTGCACATATTAAGCTGGCGTATTTACCCAATTATGGCATGGTGCGCTTGCGGTTAACATCAACCGGTTTTGATAAAGCAGCCATTGAAAAAGAAATTGACGCATTGTTTACACAACTGCAAACACTGGTAAAAGATTATTTAGTTACCAACGAAGATTTGCCCATGGAAAAAGTGGTGGGCAACCTGCTGCTTTCAAAGGGTCAAACCATGTGTACGGCAGAAAGCTGTACCGGCGGTTACATTGCCCATTTGCTTACATCCATTGCCGGCTCTTCTGCATTTTACGATGGCAGCGTGGTAAGTTACTCTTATGGTGCTAAAGAAGATCTGCTGGGGGTGAATCATCAAACATTATTAGACAAAGGCGCCGTGAGTGAGGAAGTGGTTACCGCTATGGCAAAAGGCGCTTTGCAAAATATTAAAAGCAATTATGTAATTGCCGTAAGCGGTATTATGGGCCCCGGCGGCGGCATGCCCGAAAAACCCGTGGGCACCGTTTGGGCTGCCGTGGGCAATAAAGACAAAATCATTACCCAAAAACTCCACTTCCGTTTCGACCGGATGAAGAACATTGAACTAACCGCCGTAACAGCGCTGAATTTATTAAGGAAGTTCATTTTAGAGAGTTGAGAGTGGATAGATGAAAGTTGAAAGTGGCAGGAGCTTTGTTGATTTTCAGCTTCCCGCTTTAAGCTATCATCTCTCCCCTTTCCTCTATCCTCTTTCCACCATTTTTTCCCTACATTTGCCCTGCCAGAACAACGATTGTTAACACCTAATTTTTTTTATGAGTGTAGTAGATTTAGTTATGCCAAAGCTGGGCGAAAGCATTATGGAAGCCACGATATTGCGTTGGCACAAAAAACCCGGCGACGCTGTTAAAATGGATGAAACCGTTTTAGACATTGCCACGGATAAAGTGGACAGTGAAGTGCCCTCTACCGCCGAAGGTGTTATAGAATCTGTTTTATTTAATGAAAATGATGTGGTGCCCATTGGCGCCGTTATTGCCAAAATACGTGTGGGTGCCAATGCCGCTGTAACCAGCGAACCACCAGCCGCACCGGCACCACAACCACAATACGAAGAAGCCAAAGTGGTGGAAGAAATTCCATATCAGCCAACGAACAATGAACAACGCACAACGAACAATGGTGCTTCTAAAATTCGTTTTTACTCCCCGCTTGTTTTAAACATTGCACAGCAGGAAGGCATTGGCATGGCCGAGCTGGAGAATATTGAAGGCACCGGGCAGGATGGCCGTGTGAGCAAGAAAGATATTTTAGCTTATGTAGCAAATAAAGGGCAGGCACAGAGCTACCAGCCAAAAGCTGAAAGCCAAAAGCCGCAAACTGCTGTTGTTGCTGCACCGCAACCACAAACCACCAACAACAAACCACCAACAGAATACCAGCCACCCACCGTTTTTACCGGCAACGTGGAAGTAATAGAAATGGACCGCATGCGCAAGCTGATTGCAAAGCATATGGTGGACAGTAAACATACCTCTCCGCATGTAACCAGTTTTGCAGAGTGCGATGTTACCAACCTGGTAATGTGGCGGGAAAAAGTGAAGAAAGAATTTGAAAAACGTGAAGGCGAAAAAATAACCTTTACGCCGCTGTTTATTGAAGCCATTGTAAAGTGCATTAAAAAATACCCCTGGCTCAGCAGCAGCGTGGAAGGCGACAAAATAATTGTAAAAAAAGATTTGAATATCGGCATGGCCACTGCCCTGCCCAGCGGTAATTTAATTGTGCCGGTAATTAAAAATGCCGACCAGTTAAATCTGGTGGGCCTTACCAAACAGGTAAACAACTTAGCCAATGCAGCCCGTACCGGAAAATTAAAACCCGATGATACCAACGGCGGCACATTTACCCTTACCAACGTGGGCACTTTTGGCAGCATTATGGGCACACCCATTATTAACCAGCCGCAGGTGGCTATTATGGCGGTGGGTGCCATAAAAAAACGCCCCATGGTAATTGAAACACCACAGGGCGACAGCATTGCCATACGCCACATGATGTACATAAGCCTTAGTTACGACCACCGCATCATCGACGGTGCACTCGGCAGTACTTTCTTAAACGCTGTAAGTAAAGAGCTGGAAAATTTTGATGTAAACCGCAGCATATAAAGTTTACGTTTCACCATAAAGAATGTCACTTCGTAAAGGGGTGACATTTTTTTGCCTGCATGCCGGAGTAATAACGAAGGTATGTTACGGGTTTATCTGCCGTAATTTTTGGAGGCAGGCTTTTGTAACATTGCTCAGCATCGTTGTGTCACTCACTTTGAGGGCATACCGCAATTGAGCTTTTATTGAAGCGTAGATATTATTGAACTGCTTCATAGCAAAAAACTTTCGTTTTTTGTATTGTCGCTGTACCGGCAATTGAAAATGCGAAAGTTTGGAAAACTTCGTATTTAATATTGTTTTTATGTATATCTTTAATAAGCAACTTAGTGCGATGGTTGGCTGAAAATTCAAAATGCAAACTTTCGCATATTTACGAGTTAGCGGTAATTATTATGAGACACTTTCCAATTTTACTACTAGTTCTTTTTACAGTTAATAGCTGTAGTTCACAAGTATTGCAGGACAAAACAGACTATGGCAAATTTGTTCCAATAATTCTAGGCATTCATAATGAGCATAAAAATAAAGACTCTCTAAAAATTGAAATGATAAACAGTTTTGACTCGGTTGCTTTTATTCATCAAGGTTCTTTAGAAGGTTGGGGAATGAGACAGATTGGAAAAAAAGTTAGAACAGGAAAATATACTTTAATTCTCTCTTGGTACAAGGACAACAAGACTGTCAAGACTAAGAAAGAAATTGTAATAAAACCAGAAACAGAATTGTTTTCACTAAATATAGAATTGGCAAATGAACCGCAAAGAGGAAGAGTGCACAATGCAATATATTTAGACCAGTACTCAAATAGTTTACAGTCCATTGAATTTAAAAGGCTTTGGAATCCACAAGAGCAATTTAAAAAGGACACAATTTTATTGCCGAACTATGAAGTGACAAACAAAAATGACAGTACACTATATGGAGCTTACTTACGCTTTTCATCAATGCTTTCTATAAATTGGGTTCAACCACACTATATTGCTTTCATGAGACTTGAAAAGAAATCCGATTCCAATTGGATTCCTTTAAGTTGTAACGCTCCTAGAATAGAAATGGATTTAAAAAAAGGAGCTACAGGGAAAACACTAACTGACATGATTTTGGGATGTCCTGTCAGTAATTTCAAAATCGGTGAAACGTACAGAGTGAGAATTGACTACATGTTTAACAATAGGGTTTATGAAAAGAACCCTCCCAAAAATAATCTTGAAGAGAATGTATATGTTGAACAGACAATTTATTCATATTCTGACGAATTCAAACTAAAGTAACTACCGCTAACATTGGGTTTTATGCAAGTTGGGCATGACCAGCAAACATCAACCAATTGCAAATCCAGGCTGTGGTTCGGGCTGGACAATCAACTTTCAACTTTAGTTCTTAAATTCAACTTTATATTTTCAATCAGCAGCGGTTATCGGCGGACGGAATACTAATTCCCAACTTGCATAAAGCCCTGCTCGTTGGACGCAAGCCTATCATGACGTAAAACAGAAATGAACAT